>JAIYAZ010000086.1 GCA_027488755.1 Verrucomicrobiaceae bacterium
GTCCCGCTCCTCGACGACGACGGCGACGAGGTCGTCGGCCAGGCCGTCATCCTGCGCGACACCACGGAATCCCGCCGTTCCACCGAGGAGACCATTGAGAGCGAACGCTTCTCCGCCCTCACGCTCCTCGCCGCCGGCGTCGCCCACGAAATCGGCAACCCGCTCAACTCCCTCAACATCCACCTCCAGCTCCTCGAACGCCGCGCCCGCAAACTCCCCGCCAAACAGCGCGCCCAGTTCGAGGAAAGCCTCGCCGTCACGCGCGGTGAAGTCACCCGGCTCGACCACATCATCATGCAGTTCCTGCGCGCCATCCGGCCGCAGCCCCTGGAAACGCGCCGCGAGGATCTCAACGCCCTCGTCGGTGAGTCCCTCGCCTTCCTCGAGCCCGAACTGCGCGACCGCGACATCCTCGTCGACAGTCACTTCGCCGAACACCTGCCGCCCGCCGAGGTCGACCGCGAGCAGCTCAAACAGGCCTTCTACAACGTCATCCGCAACGCCCTCCAGGCCATGAAAGCCGGCGGCATCCTTCGCGTCTGCACCGGACTCGACGAGACCCATTTCTGGATCTCCTTCACCGACAACGGCGGCGGCATTTCCGCGGAAAACATGAGCCGCATTTTTCAACCCTACTTCACCACGAAGTCCGGCGGCACCGGCCTCGGACTCCTCATCGTGCGCCGCATCGTTCGCGCCCACGGCGGCGAGGTCGCCATCGAAAGCGCCGACGGCAAAGGCCTCACCTTCACCATCCGCCTGCCCCGCCTCGACCAGCGCGTCCGCTTCCTCGAAGCCGGCGCCCCGTAACGACCCGCGGACGCCCGAAATTTTCGATGGTAATTTCTCCCCACCCCGGCATCATCCGCCCACCGGCGGAGGCCCATTGCATCAGCTTTCCGCGTTCCGTCGCATCCAACCCGGGCGATAAGACGAACTAATATATTGATTTCTCTCAACGCGCTCGATAACTCCCTGCCACAGTGATCCGAAGGCTGTTTTCTCCAACCCGTCCGAATTCCCGACCCGCGCTTTCGGGAAGTTTGCTCCGGTCGTCTTTTCCCCTCGCCCTCCTGGCGGCACTGCTCCCCGCGGGCATGCTCTCCGCCGCCGAGCCCGAGCGGAAATTCACGGACATGTTTTCCCCGCTCTCGGTGCCGGCCGAGATCATCCACGACTCCGCGATCGTCGTCTCGCTCATCTGCCTGGCCATCTTCCTCGTGGTGGTCTTCATGCTCTGCTACGTCATCTTCAAGTTCCCCAGCAAGGGCCCCGAGGATGACAAAAAGGAGCCGCCGCAGATCTACGGCAGCTCCCAGATCGAGCTCGCCTGGACCGTCATCCCGATCCTCATCACCGTCGTCCTCATCCTCGTCACCGTCCGCACGATCATCGACATCCAGGACCGCGAAATGCCCGAGGACACCGTCCACGTCCGCATCATCGGCCACCAGTTCTGGTGGGAAATCCACTACCTCAAACCCGACGGCGTCGACGCCAACGGCAAGACCAAATGGGTCACCGACTTCGTCACCGCGAACGAACTCCACATCCCCGTCAGCTCCCGCGAGAACCCCCGCCCCACCGCGCTCCAGCTCGAATCCGCCGACGTCATCCACAGCTACTGGGTGCCCCAGCTCAACGGCAAAACCGACCTCATCCCGAACCACACGAACCGCATGTGGCTCGAGCCCCTCGCCACCGGCACCTACTACGGCAACTGCGCCGAGTATTGCGGCACCCAGCACGCCAACATGCTCATTCGCGTGATGGTGCAGACGCAGGAGGAATTCGACAAATGGGCCGCCAACCAGCGCAAAAAGCCCGTGGACAGCACCGACCCCATCGCCGTCGCCGGCCATGAGGTCTTCTACAAATACTCCTGCGTAAGCTGCCATCGCATCGACGGATCGCCCGAGCCCCTGGCCATCTTCGGCCCCGACCTCACCCACTTCGCCTCCCGCCGCTGGCTCGGCTCCGGCGTCGCGCTCAACAACACCGAAAACCTTCTCAGCTGGATGCGCGACCCGCACGTCCTCAAACCCGGCGTGCTCATGCCCAACATGCAGCTCTCCGAAACCGAGGTCGAGCAGGTCACCGCCTTCCTCCAAACGCTCAAGTAGTCAACCACCATGGCTCACGGCACCACCACCGCACCCTCCGAGGATTTCGTCATCACGCCCGTTCGCCCCGGCGAAGAAAAGGGCACCTGGTCGTCCTGGATTCAGGACCTCTTCTTTACGGTCGACCATAAAAAGCTCGGCCTCATGTATATCGCCGTCGGGCTGTTCTTCTTCGTGATCGCCGGCCTCATGGCCGCCGCCATCCGCATCCAGCTCGCCATCCCGAACAACGACTTCCTTCACCCCGACGTCTACAACCGCTTCTTCACGATGCACGGCACCGCGATGGTCTTCCTCGTGGGCATGCCGATCATCTTCGGGTTCGCCAACTACCTCGTGCCCATCATGATCGGCGCGCGCGACATGGCCTTCCCGCGCATGAACGCGTTCGGGTTCTGGATCACCTTCTTCAGCGGCATCCTGCTCTACATGAGCTATTTCACCGCCCCCAGCCTCTACAACGCCGGCAGCGCGCCCGACGTCGGCTGGTTCGCCTACTCCCCCCTCACCGCCAAGGCCTTCTCCACCGGCCACAGCACCGATTATTGGACGCTGAGCATCCTCATGGGCGGCATCGGTTCGGTCGCGACCTCGATCAACATCATCGTCACGACGATCTGCATGCGCTGCAAGGGCATGACCCTCGGCCGCATGCCGCTTTTCGTCTGGACCTGGCTCGTCGTCGCCTTCCTCGTCGTCATCGCCATCCCGCCGCTCTCCGCCTGCCAGATCATGCTCACGCTCGACCGGTATCTCGGCGCGACCTTCTTCGACACCCAGGCCGGCGGCTCCGCCATCCTCTGGCAGCACTTCTTCTGGATCTTCGGCCACCCCGAAGTCTACATCCTCATCCTCCCCGGCTTCGCCATCATGAACGAAGTCATCCCCGTCTTCTCGCGGAAGCCGATCTTCGGCTACCCGGTGATGGTCGGCGCGACGGTCATGATCGCCTTCATCTCCCTCGGCGTGTGGGCCCACCACATGTTCACCGTTGGGATGACCTCGCTCGGCAACTCCTTCTTCGCGATCTCCACGATGCTCGTGGCCGTGCCCACCGGCATCAAACTCTTCAACTGGATCGGCACCATGTATGGCGGCAAAATCCGCTTCGAGCTGCCGATGATGTTCTCCATCGGCTTCCTCTTCCAGTTCCTCATCGCCGGCCTCACCGGCGTGATGCTCGCCGTCGCCCCGTTTGACTGGCAGCTGCACGACTCCTACTTTGTCGTCGCCCACTTCCACTACGTCCTCATCGGCGGCCTGCTCTACGCGATCTTCGCCGGCATCTACCACTGGTATCCGAAGGCCTTCGGTCGCCTGATGGATAAAAAACTCGGACTCTGGCACTTCTGGCTCTTCACCATCGGTTTCCACCTCACCTTCTTCCCGCAGCACATCGCCGGCTTCTGGGGCATGCCCCGCCGCATCTACACCTACGAGGCCGGCCGCGGCTGGGAGGAAATGAACCTCATCTCCTCCGTCGGCGTCGTCTTCCAGGCCATCGGCATCCTCCTCTTCGTCGTCAACCTCCTCTACTCCCTCAAGAAGGGCAAAGTCGCTGGCGACGATCCGTGGGATGCGTGGACCCTCGAATGGGCCACCACTTCGCCCCCGGCGGATTACAATTTCGAAAAGGAGCCCGTCGTGCGCAGCCGCCGCCCGCTCTGGGATCTCAAGCACCCGAAAGATCCGGACTGGAAATACGAATAGTCCGCCCACCCGCGATCCCGCTCCACCCACCGCCTTTAGCCACCACCCATGGATAACGCCATCAACCAGACCCTTCCGGTCGAAGAAGAGACGCCCTGGCGCCTCCCGTCGATCCGCAAGGTCGCGATGATCTGTCTGATCACGACGGAAACCGCGCTCTTCACGATCTTCGTCGTCGCCTACCTCTTCTACATCGGGAAGAGCCTCAACGGCCCCTACCCCTACGAGGTCCTCCACTTCCCCTGGTGGGCCAGCGCCGCCCTCTTCGGCAGCTCCGGCACGATCATGATCGCCGAGCACTACCTCAAAAAAGGCAAACACGGCCTCTTCAACCTCTGGTGGTTCATCACCATCGCCCTCGGCACCTACTTCCTCGGCTTCACCGCCTACGAGTGGTATGTCCTCATCTACAAGGAAGGCCTCACCATCAGCACGAACGTGTTCGGTTCAACGTTCTATTCGCTCGTCGGCCTCCACGCCAGCCACGTCATCGTCGGCCTCTTCCTGCTCACGATCATCCTCATCTCCAGCTTCCGGAAAAAAATCGACCACGAGCACCACGAACACGTCGAAATGATCTCCTGGTATTGGCACTTCGTCGACGCCATCTGGGTCGTCGTGCTCCTCGTCGTCTACGTCCTCAGCATGAACTACTGATCGCATGGCCCACGATCCGCACTCCCACTCCGACGAAAACTCCGTCGAGCTGCCCACGCCCACCGCCTGGCCGCTCATCACGGCCTTCGGCATCTTCCTGCTCTTCTTCGGCCTCGTGACCACCGTGGTCATCAGCCTGCTCGGCCTCCTCTGCGCCACGATCGGCGGCATCGGCTGGTTCAGCGACGTCTTCCCGCACCCCAAGCACGAGCCCTTCCCCATCCGCCCGAAGGATCAATGGCCACAGCCGATCTCCCCCGAGGGGCGCAGCGTCAGCCACCTCCACGTGGGCGAACACGGCCACCGCGAGCAATACCCCGCCGCCGCCCACCCCTACGCGGCCGGCTTCGTCGGCGGCATCCTCGGCGCCCTCGTCATGGCCGCCATCGCCTGCGCCTGGGGCGTGCTCGTGGACAAGAGCATCTGGTATCCCATCAACCTCCTCGCCGCCGTGGGCGTGCCCAGCCTCGCCGCCGCCGATGTCGAGACCCTCAAGGTCTTCAGCATGGTCGGCCTCGTGGTCGCCGTCATCACCCACTTCACGACCGCCGTCCTCGTCGGCCTCCTCTACACCGTCATCCTCCCGATGCTGCCCGCCAAGCGTGAGTGGATCTGGGGCGGCATCATCATTCCGATCATCTGGACCGGCCTCATGTGGGCGACCCTCGGCCTCATCAGCCCCGCCATGAACGCCAAAATCGAGTGGCTACCCTTCCTCCTCAGCCAGCTCGGCTTCGGCCTCGTCTGCGGCCTCTACGTCGCCCGCTCCGTCCGTATCTCCACCCAACGCACCTGGTCCGTCGCCGCCCGCCTCGGCGTGGAAGCCCAGCACCCCGGAGAGAAATGATCATGATCCGTCCCGCGTTTCTCGTCGCCTCCGCCGGCGTGGTTGCCAGCCTGGCCCTCACCGCCTGCGAGCCCCCCGGCAAGCCGCCCATCACCAAAAAGTGGAAGGCCCCCACGGAAGTCACCGACTTCACCAAGCTCTACTCGCAGAACTGCCTCGGTTGCCACAGCCTCGGGGAAACCTCGGGCCCCTCGCTTTCGATGGCCAACCCGATCTACCTCGCGTCGATCACCCGCGAAGACCTCGTCAACGTCATCGCCAACGGCGTCCCCGGCTCCCGCATGCCGGCCTTCGCCGAGGTCAACGGCGGCAGCCTCACCGACGCCCAGATCGGCATCATCGCCGACGGCATCCTCGCCAAACGCCAGCCCGTTGAGGGCCCCGTCCCCGCGTGGAGCGCCCCCCTCGGCAATCCCGCCGCCGGCCAGGCCGTCTACGCCGCCGTCGTTGAAAGCCTCAAAAAGACCCTGCCCGCCAGCGTCTTCCGCGACGGCTTCCTCACCAACCGCGACTTCCTCGGTCTCGTCACCGACCAATATCTCCGCAGCCTCGTCATCGGCGGCTCCGCGGAACTCGGCATCCCCAACTACCGCGAAGTCCTTCCCGGCCGCGCCCTCACCGACGCCGAGATCGCCGACCTCGTAGCCTATCTTTCCTCCCAGCGCCCGGCCGACTACGGGAAACCACCCACCAACAGCAATCCGTAAATTTTTTTGAGAAAATGAGTTCCGACGCTCCCAACAAGGAAGCCTGCTCCCCCGCCAACGGCGGTTGCGGCTGCTCGGGCGGCACCCCCGCCTCCGGCGCCCTCCCCCCCGGCGTGGTCACCGTCGAGGCCCCCGCCCCCACCACCCGCCGCAACTTCCTCTTCCAGATCGGCATCGCGCTGAACCTTCTGGCCGGCGCCCTCATCAGCATCCCGCTCATCGGCTTCGTCCTCTCCACCTTCATCCAGAAGTTCCCGCTCCAGTGGATCTCCCTCGGCTCGCTTGAGAAATTCCCCGTCGGCCAGGTCCGCCTCGCCCAATATCTCAATCCCTACCGCCGCACCTGGGACGGTGAAACCGCCCACATTCCCTGCTGGGTGCGCCGCATCGACGAAGCCGAATTCCAGGTCTTCGCCATCAACTGCACCCACCTCGGCTGCCCCGTCCGCTGGTTCGCGGAGTCGAAGCTCTTCATGTGCCCCTGCCACGGCGGTGCCTTCTACGAAAACGGCGACCACGCCGCCGGCCCGCCCCCGCGCGGCCTCTTCACCTACGAATACCGTGTCCTCAACGGTAATCTCGAGATTAAGGGCGGCATCCTGCCCACCCTCGCGAACCCCGGAAACCCCACCGAAAAGGTCAAGGAAGCCTAAATGATCGCCAACGCGAAAAAGAAGCTCATCGACGCCGGCCTCGGCGTCTACGGCTGGATCGACGATCGTCTCCACGTCACGGAGATTTTCGAACACACCGCCGGTCACCACATCCCGAAGAGCACCAGCAGCTGGTTCTACGTCTTTGGCAGCGCCACCCTGCTCTGCCTCATCATCCAGCTCGTCACCGGCACGATGCTGGCCCTCACCTACGTCCCCTCCGGCGCCGAGGCCTACACGACGCTGGAATACATGACCTACGAGCAACCGCTCGGCTGGCTCATCCGCGCCATCCACTACTGGGGCTCGAACTTCATGGTCGCCATCATGATCCTGCACATCACGCAGGTTTACCTCTTCGGCGCCTACAAGTATCCCCGCGAGATCACCTGGATCTCCGGCGTGTTCCTCGGCCTCATCACCCTCGGCCTCGCCTTCACCGGCCAGGTCATGCGCTTCGACGAGGACGCCTACTGGGGCATCGGCATCGGCGCCTCCATCACCGGCCGCTCGCCCGTCTTCGGCGCGGAGCTCGTCCAGATGCTCCTCGGCGGACCGATCATCAACTCCGACACCCTCTCGCGCTTCTTCGCGCTTCACGTGTTCGTGCTCCCCGGGGCCATCCTCGCCTTCATCGCCCTCCACCTCCGCATGGTGCTGCTGAAGGGCATCAACGAATGGCCCGAGCCCGGCGTCCTCGTCAACCGCGAGACCTACGACAAACACTACGCCGCCATCATCCGCCGCGAAGGCATCCCCTTCACCCCGCACGGCATCGGCAAGGACCTCGTCGCCGGCGCCATCGTCATCATCGCCATCCTCGGCTGCGCGCTCATCTTCGGCCCGAAAGGCCCGCTCGGCCCGCCGGACCCCACCGAAATCGCCGTCCACCCCCGCCCCGACTGGGCCTTTATGTGGATCTTCGCCGTCGCCGCGCTCATGCCCGAATGGGCCGAGGTTCCTGCCTTCCTCATCGCGCCGCCCATCGTCATCGGCTTCCTCATTCTTCTCCCGTTCATCAACAACACCGGCGAGAAGCACTGGAGCCGCCGCCCCGTGGCCGTGCTCTCCGTCTTCGCGATCTACCTCTCGCTCGGCATCCTCACCTGGTTCGGCATCACCGGCCCGTGGTCTCCGCCCATGCTGGCATGGAGCGGCGCCGTCACGCCCAAGGACTTCGTCGTCAACCGCACCCCGCTTGAGCTCCAGGGCCTCGTCGTCTTCCAGCAGAAGCAGTGTCGTAACTGCCACGCCATCGACGGCATCGGCGGCCATCGCGGCCCCGACCTCTGGAACGTCGGCGATCGCATGACACATCCCCAGCTCGTCCGCCAGGTCATCCAGGGCGGCGGCAACATGCCCGCCTACGGCAAAAACCTCACCCCGCACGAAGTGGAAGCCGTCGTCCAATACATGGTCTCCCTCCGTCCCCCGGGCAACGTGCCGGCGCTCGATTCCGCCAAACCGGCCGAGCCGCCCGCTGAGAACCGCAAGCAGGCCGCCAAGGAGCCTGCTCACGGGGACCGTGGCTAGACCCGCCCTGGGTCTCACCGGGATCGTCCCGGGGCGGTGCGCCGCGCGCACCGCCCACGCATGAACGCCGACGCCGCCAGCGCGGCCTTCCTCTCCTGGCGGTTCGAGCCCTTCGTCCTCGTCGGGCTCGCCCTCTCCGCGATTCTCTACGTCCGCGGCTGGCTCCGCCTCCAGCGCACCGCGCCCCACCGTTTTCCCGCCTGGCGCCTCCAGTGCTTCCTCGCCGGGCTCGCCACCCTCTTTCTCGCCCTCGCCTCCCCCCTCGACGCCTTCGCGAGTTTCCTCCTCAGCGTCCACATGGTGCAGCACCTCCTGCTCACCATGGTCGCCCCCCCGCTCCTCCTCCTCGGCGCGCCCTACCTGCCCATCCTCCTCGGCCTCCCCCGCCGCTTCGCGTCCGAAGCCCTCGGCCCCTTCCTCAAATGGCCCGCACTCAAGGCCCTCGGCGGCTTCCTCACCCACCCCGTCGTCGCGTGGAGCCTCTTCTGCCTCTCGAACGTCGCCTGGCACTTCCCCGCCTTCTACGAACTCGCCCTCCGCTCGCCGTTCTGGCACCGCGTCGAGCACGCCTGCTTCCTCGGCACCGCCCTGCTGTTCTGGTGGAACGTCGTCCTCCCCTTCCCCGCCCGCGCCCGGTTCCCCCGCTGGACCGTCATCCCCTACCTCCTCCTCGCCGACTTCCAAAACACCGCCCTCGCCGCGTTCTTCTCCTTCTACGACCGCGTCATCTACCCCACCTACGCCACCGCCCCGCGCGTCTCCGGGTTGAGCGCCCTCGCCGACCAGTCCGCCGCCGGCGCCATCATGTGGGTCCCCGGCTCCATCGCCTTCCTCTTCCCCTGCGGCCTCATCGCCGTCGAATTCCTCTCCCGCAAAAAGTCCGCCCCCGCCCCGCCCCCCAGGCGCCCAACCCCGCCGCCCGCCACTGTCCCCGCATCTCCGGCTCCCCGGTTCTCACTCAACCGCGCCCTCCCCACCCTCCGCCTCACCCTGCAGCTTCTCCTTCTTGCGCTTGCCACCCTCGTCATCTGGGACGGCCTCACCGGCCCGCAGGTCAGCGCCATGAATGCCGCCGGCGTCCTGCCCTGGACCCATTGGCGCGCCCTCTCCGTGCTCGCGCTCCTCTTCGTCGGCAACCTCTTCTGCTTCGGCTGCCCCTTCATGCTCGTGCGCGACACCGCCCGCCGCGTCCTCACCCTCCTGCGCCTCCCCCACGCCCGCCTCGGTTGGCCCCTCGCCCTCCGCAACAAATGGCTGCCCGTCGCCCTCATCGTCACCTACCTCTGGGCCTACGAAAGCTTCAGCCTCTGGGACCGCCCCGCCGCCACCGCCCTCATCATCCTCGCCTACTTCCTCGGAGCCGTGCTCGTCGACGTCACCTTCAAGGGCGCCAGCTTCTGCAAATACGTCTGCCCCATCGGCCAGTTCCACTTCGTCCAATCCCTCGCCTCCCCCGCGGAAATCCGCATTCGCGAACCCGACGTCTGCCGCACCTGCCGCACCTTCGACTGCATCAAGGGCAACGCCACCCACCGCGGCTGCGAACTCCAGCTCTTCCAGCCCAAAAAGTCCGGTAACATGGACTGCACCTTCTGCCTCGACTGCGTCACCGCCTGCCCGCAGGACAACGTCGCCCTCCAGCCCGCCATCCCCGGCCACGACCTCTGGAACCCCGCGCCCCACTCCTCCGTCGGCCGCTGGGAATCCCGACCCGACCTCGCCGCCCTCGTCCTCGTCCTCACCTTCGGCGCCTTCGCCAACGCCGCCGGCATGATCGCCCCCGTCCAGGCCCTCGCCCCCGCCCTCGGCCTCAGCCACCTCGCCTTCACCACCCTCTTCCTCGCCCTCACCCTCCTCCTCCTCCCGCTCCTCACCACCTTCGGCGCCGCCGCCCTCACCCGCCCCCACGAACGCCACCCCGCCCCGCTCCCCCGCACCCTCTCCGCCTACGCCATCGCCCTCGCCCCCCTCGGCTTCGGCATGTGGCTCGCCCACTTCGTCTTCCACCTCGGCACCGCCTCCCACACCCCCATCCCCGTCTTCCAGCGCCTCCTCGGCCTCACGCCCGACTGGACCATCGCCTCCTGGGCCTCCCCCGCCCTCGTCGCCCTCGAAATCCTCCTCCTCGACGCCGGCTTCCTCGCCACCCTCTACGCCCTCTGGCGCATCGCCAAAAACCGCGCCCACCACCCCGGCCGCGCCGCCCTCCCCTGGCTCCTCCTCGCCACCGCCCTTTACGCCTTCGGCATCTGGATTATCTTCCAGCCCATGCAAATGCGCGGAACCCTCACGCCATGATGTTTTTCCCGCGGAAAAAGAGAAAAGGGGAAATCCTCCACCCGGCCCCTCGCCTCCCGGGATTCGCCGGTCCGCATCCCTTTCCCCTTTTCCTCCTTTTCCTCGTCCTCTTTTCCCCCTCCGCCTTTGCGGACGGCGGCACCGTCCTCGCCCAGCAGACCGTCGGCCCTTACCGCATCACCCTCTTCGGGGACCCCACCCCCCTCCGCGCCGGCCCCGCCGACCTCAGCGTCCTCGTGCAGGACGCCAAAACCCTCGCCCCCGTCCTGAACCAACGCGTCGAAATCACCGTCTCCGCCCCCGCCGTCACCGACCCGAAAGCCGAAGCCTGGGTGCCCCCCTGCTGCTCGATGAAAAAATCGGTCACCACCGCCGAGGCCACCCACGCCGCCGCGCAGAACAAACTCCTCTCCGCCGCCAACCTCGTCCTCCCCGCCAGCGGCCCGCACGAACTCACCGTCGCCCTCCGCCCCGCCAACGCGCCCGCCGCCGAGCCGACCCTCCTCACCGCCCGCGTCGAGATCGCCCCGCCCACGCCGCCCGCCTCCGCCTACTGGCCCTACCTCGCCCTCCCCCCCTTCCTCATCGGCGGCTTCGTCCTCCACCAGCGCCTCCGCCGCCGCGACGACCATCGCGCCTAGACCGCACGCCCCGCGCTACCGCTGCAGCCACCCGCGCAGCCAGCGCGTCACCACCGGCAGCACCAGCCAGGTCAGAATCGCAACCACGGCCCCGCTCACCAGCGCGCCCAGCAGCAGCCGCGGCCAATGCGCCGACCACGGAGCCAAGGCCGCATAGAGCAACTGCGAGGTCACAAACACCCCCGCCCACACCACCAGCGCCATCTTCCAGCGCGGTCCCGCCTGACCCGAGAGCACCTCCCAACCCTCCAGGTGCCGCAACTCCCGCACCACCGGCTCTCCCATCGAATGGAGGGCAAACCGCGCCATCCACTCCGCATAGAACGCCGAAGCCTTGAACGCCCGCCGCCCCTCCAGCGAATCAAAGTGCACGATCAGCGTGTATTCGCCCGCCTGCTCGCCCTCCACCGGACGCAGCACCTGCGTCCCCCGGTAGCCGGCCTGCCCCCGCGACGCCTCGGCAAACTCCCGCGACAACCGCTCAAACTCCCCCTCGCTCCCCGGGCGGATCCACCGCGTCACCACCACCGTCACCCCCGGTCCCGTCTTCTCCGCCCGCGCACTCATTGCCCCGCAGCCTAGGCCAGAGCCCCCGCCCCCGCCAACCGCAGAAACCCCCCATCAACCATCAACCAACAACCCAGAACGCTTCACCGCGCCGCTGCGCCATGCTCCTCGTGCCAGCGGCCCGCCCACGCTTTGAGGTGCCGGCACATCCGCAGCCGCGCCTGCCGCTGCTCATGCCAGAACGACACCGCCAGCAGGGCGACCACCGCCGTCCACGGAAACACGAGCACCCCCGGCCGCGGCACCCACATCGCCAGCGCCAGCGTCACCGCGCAAAAAGCCACGAGCACCCACCGCACCTGCTCATACCGTCGCCGCTCCGCATCGGCCGGCGCGCAGCGGTGATTCGATTTCCAGTTCCGCGCGTCACATTTCGCGCACACATCCGAGGAGCAGGTTCGCGTTTTCATCCCCCGAAGCCTCCGCCCCCACCCGCACCCCGCCAAGCCCCAGCCGCGAAAACCCTTGCCCCCGGTCAAACCCCACGGGCCCCATCAACCATCAACTCTCAACCAACAACTCTTCCCCACCCCTATCCCGCCGTCGGCAAAAACGTCACCGTCGCGAGGAATAAAAAGCAAAGCACCGCCAGCGCCACGCCCACCACCTTCGCCACCTTGGGCCGCAGCGGCCCGCGATTGAGGTGAAAGCACACGCTCGCAAACGCGATCCACGCCAGCGGCAGCAGGAAGAGCCACAGCGCCACGCCATCGAGCCGTTGCAGCCACGGCGAGGCGAGCTCGCGCCCATTGGCCTGAATCATAATCTTCAGCGCCACGATCCCCAGCGAAAGAAACGCAAACTGCGTGAGCGCGAGGACGTTGGTCATAACCGTCAGCGAGTGGAGAGTGAGGAAACGCCGTCAACCTGCCGCGCCCCCCGCCCCAAGGCAAGCCCCACTTCGCCCCCCACATCAAAACGCCGCCACAAACGCACCAGGAACCAGGAACAAAGAACCAGGAACACCCCCACGCTTTGACCCCCGTCAAAGCGTGGGGGCCGTCCTTCTGGTGCAGTGCCCGCCGTGGATGCCGAGATTCTTGCCCGGGTGCAGTTCGCCTTTACCGTGATGTTTCATTACATCTACCCGCCCCTCTCCATCGGGCTGGGCATCGCCCTCGTGCTCATGGAGGGCATCTGGCTGAAAACCGGAAACATCCTCTTCCACAACATGGCGCGCTTCTGGACGCGCATCTTCGCCCTCACCTTCGCCATCGGCGTTGCCACGGGCATCGTGATGGAATTCGAATTCGGCACCAACTGGGCCACCTACTCCCGCTTCGTCGGCGACATCTTCGGCAGCGCCCTCGCCGCGGAGGGCATCTTCGCCTTCTTCCTCGAAAGCGGCTTCCTCGCCGTGCTCCTCTTCGGCTGGAACAAGGTCGGGCCGCGCGTGCACTTCTTTTCGACCTGCATGGTCGCGCTCGGCGCGCACTTCAGCGCGGTGTGGATCGTCGTGGCGAATTCCTGGATGCAGACGCCCGCCGGATACCACCTCGAGCGCATGGTGGATGGCAAACCCGTGCGCCTCCCGCTCGACCACGCCGTCACCCCCGCCGACCTCGGCTCGGTGCGCGCGGTCGTCGACGACTTCTGGGCCATGGTGCTCAATCCATCGACCATCGACCGCCTCACCCACGTCGTCCTCGGCGCGTGGTTGGCCGGCGCGTTTCTCGTCGTCAGCATCAGCGCCTTCTACCTTCTGCGCCGCCGCCACGAGGAATTCGCCCGCGCCTCGCTCAAGGTCGGCCTCGGCTTCGCCATCGTCGCCACCCTCCTCCAAATGGTCAGCGGCGACCTCACCGCCGTCGGCGTCTCCCGCAACCAACCCGTGAAGCTCGCCGCCATGGAGGGCCTCTGGGACACCCAACCCTACGCCCCCCTCACCCTCGCGGGCTGGGTGGACGCGAAAGCCGAACAAACCCACGGCCCCGCCATCCCCGGCCTGCTCAGCTTCCTCACCTGGCACGACGCCGCGAAACCCGTCGCCGGCCTGCGCCAGCTCCCGCCCGACGACTTCCTCCGCCGTTTTCACCCCGAGGCCACCACGCCCGAGCAGCTCGCCACCGTCCGCCGCAACTACTGGCCAAACGTCCCCGCCGTCTTCCAGTTCTACCACCTCATGATCACCGTCGGCGTGCTCCTCCTTGGGCTCGTCCTCGTATCGGCCTTCTTCTGGTGGCGCGGCTGGCTCTGGCGCACCGATTGGAGGCCCACCCGCCTCCTGCTGGGCGCGCTCGTGCTCTCCGTGCTCGGCCCGCAGATCGCCAACCAGGCCGGCTGGTTCGCCGCGGAAATGGGCCGCCAGCCCTGGATCGTCTGGGAGCTCCTCAAAACCTCGCAGGCCCTCTCCAAGGTCGTCACCGCCCACCAGATCCTCGCCTCCATGCTCATGTTCACCGCCGTCTACGCGCTGCTCTTCGTGATGTTCATCTTCCTGCTCACCCGCAAAATCCAGCACGGCCCCGACACCGAGGAGGAATCCGAGGAACTCCCCGACAGCTGGAAAGCCATCCTCCGCCTCGACGACCAATCCTCCCGCGCCTAGCCCCCCCCATCTCCCATCTTCCAACTCCCATCTCCCACCATGGATCTCAACCTCATCTGGTTCGTTCTCGTCGGTGTGCTGCTCACCGGCTACGCCGTGCTCGACGGCTTTGATCTCGGCGTGGGCATTCTTCAACCCTTCGTGCGCAAGGATGAACACCGCCGGCTGTTCCTCAATGCCATCGGCCCGGTGTGGGACGGCAACGAAGTCTGGCTCGTCACCGGCGGCGGCGCGCTCTTCGCCGCCTTCCCCGAGGCCTACGCCACCGTCTTCTCCGGCTTCTACCTGCCCTTCATGCTCCTGCTCTGCGCGCTCATCTTCCGCGCCGTCGCCATCGAATTCCGCAGCAAGGAACCCTGGCCCTGGTGGCGCGCCATGTGGGACTGGGCCTTCTGCCTCGGCAGCTTCGTCTCCGCCCTGCTCATCGGCGTCGCCATGGGCAACATCGTCCGCGGCATCCCGCTCGACGCCCACCACGAATTCGCCGGCACCCTCCTAGGCCTGCTCAACCCCTACGCCCTCCTCATGGGCATCACCGTCGTCCTCCTCTTCGCCATGCACGGCGCCATCTACCTCGTCATGAAAACCGAGGGCGAACTCCACGACCTCGTCCGCGGCTGGGTGCCCCGCCTCATTGGCCTCTTCCTCGCCGCTTACATCCTCTTCAATTTCTACACCCTCATCGACCTCCCCCACATCTACGTCACCGTGCGCACCCGGCCGTGGATCCTCCTCGTCATCGCCGCCGCCGTCCTCACCATCCTCAACATCCCGCGCGAATTCTCCAAGGGCCGCGACTTCGCCGCCTTCGCCTCCTCCTGCGCCGGCATGGCCCTCATGATGGCCGCCTTCGGCCTCACCTATTTTCCGAACATGGTGCTCTCCAGCCCCGCCCCGGAAAACAGCCTCACCATCTGGAACGCCGCCTCCTCCCCGAAAACCCTCGGCATCATGCTCATCATCGCCGTCATCGGCGTCCCCCTCGTGCTCACCTACACGGCCTGCATCTACTACATCTTCCGCGGCAAAACCACGCTCACCAAGCACAGCTACTAGCCGCCCGCGCCCAACGCCCCGCCCCCACCGCCCCGGAGATTTCCCTCCGGGGCTTTTTCTTTCCCCTTTGCGCCAAAACCCCCGCCCCGCGCGGTGACTGGCACGTGCGTTGCTTAATAAGTATTACGAGTTCACAAACTCGTAATACCCAACACTCGCCTCATGAAACTCACCCATCGCATGAAATTCCTCGCCGCCCCCGTTGCGGCCCTCGCGAGCGCGCTCCTGCCGATCCAGGCGGCCGAGCCGCTCAAAATCGGTTACTCCGACTGGCCCGGCTGGGTCGCCTGGGAGGTCGCCGTCCAAAAAGGCTGGTTCAAGGAAGCCGGCGTCGACGTCGAGTTCGAATGGTTCGAATACGTCCCGTCCATGGAAGCCTTCGCCGCCGGCAAACTCGACGCCGTCTGCATGACCAATGGCGACGCCCTCGTCACCGGAGCCACCGGCGCCCCGAGCAAAACCATCATCCTCAACGACTACTCCAACGGCAACGACATGATCGTCGCCAAGCCCGGCATCGAGTCCCTCAAGGACCTCAAGGGCAAAAAAATCGGCGTCGAAGTCGGCTTCGTCGACCACCTCCTCCTGCTCAAGGGCCTCGAGTCCGTCGGCATGAAGGAAAGCGACGTCGAACTCGTCAACGTCCCGACCAACGAAACCCCGAAGGCCCTCGCCTCCGGCGACGTG
Organism: Verrucomicrobiaceae bacterium; assembly: GCA_027488755.1. Lineage (GTDB taxonomy): Bacteria > Verrucomicrobiota > Verrucomicrobiia > Chthoniobacterales > JAATET01 > JAATET01. The sequence goes on from JAIYAZ010000086.1 coordinate 16,028, forward strand.
GACGCCATCGGCGCCTGGCAGCCCAGCTCCGGCCAGGCCCTCAAGGCCGTCCCCGGCTCCAAGGCCATCTATACCAGCAAGGACGTTCCCGGCCTCATCTACGACGTGCTCGCGGTCAACCCCGCCAGCCTCTCCGCCCGCCCCGACGATTGGAAAAAGGTCGCCCAGGTCTGGTATAAGGTTGTCGATTACTTCAACGACCCGAAGACCCGCCCCGAAGCCATCAAGATCATGGCCGCCCGCGTAAACCTCAGCCCCGAGGAATACGCCAGCTTCGTCGAAGGCACCAAAATCCTCACCCTCGAAGAAGCCAAGGCCGCCTTCAAGGTCGGCCCCGGCCTCGACTCCGTCTTCGGCTCCAACAAGGTGGTCGACGACTTCAATGTCGCCAACAAGGTCTACGAAAAGGCCCAGCCCACGGCGGATTACATCGACCCCGCCATCACCAACTCGCTCTAACCCTTCGCCGGCCCGGAGCGGCGTCCCCCGCGGACGCCGCTCCCCGCCGCCACCCAAAACCACCGCCCCCGCCCATCGCAAAAACCCGCATGGCCGAGCCCGCCGCCGCCGCTGCCGCCCCCACCCGTCGCCGGGTCTGGCTCAAACCGTTTTCCGACCAATCCGTCCCCGGCCAGGCTCTCTTCGTCTGGCTCTCCTTCCTCCTCCCGCTCGTCGTCTGGGCCGCCGTCAGCTACGTGCCCTTCCTCTGGCACCCGCTCGTTAAGATTCAGGACCCCGCCAGCGTCAGCTACTTCCGTCCCGACACCCTCGTCGAACGATCCGTTTTCCGCGCCGAAAACGCCAAACTCGCTGCCGCCGGCAAGCCCCTCGCCACCGGCACGCCCGCCAACCCCGTTTTCCTCCCCGCCCCCCACGAAGTCGCCCAGGCCTTCCACAAAAGCTTCACCACCCCGCCCCGCCGCAAGGGCGAGAAATGGCTCCACGAAAGCCTCTGGCAGAGTATCCAGGTCATCTTCTGGGGCTTCACCATCAGCTCGCTCATCGGCGTCCCCCTCGGCATCCTCTGCGGCACCTTCCAGCCCATCGCGAAGCTCACCGAGCCCTTCGTCGACTTCACCCGCTACATGCCCGCCCCCGCCTTCGGCGCCCTCGCCGTCGCCGTGCTCGGCATCTACGACCCGCCCAAGATCGCCATCATCTTCCTCGGCACCTTCTTCCAGCAGGTGCTCGTGATCGCGAACACCACCCGCAAGCTCGATCCCGCCCTCATCGAGGCCGCGCAAACCCTCGGCGCCCGTCGCCCCCAGCTCCTCTTCCGCGTCATCGTCCCCGGCTGCGCCTTCGACCTCTACAACGACATGCGCATCCTCCTCGGCTGGGCCTGGACCTACCTCATCGTCGCGGAATACATCGGCGCCAGCTCCGGCATCACCTTCTTCATCAACCAGCAGGCCAAATACCGCATCTACGACAACGTCTTCGCCGCCATCATCATCATCGGCATCCTCGGCTTCACCACCGACCGCTTCCTCGCCTGGCTCGGCGTCCACCTCTTCCCCTGGAAACGCCGCCGCTCCTCCGCGCCCGCCACCTAAACCACCGCCCACCGCCGCGCCATGACCACCGTCGCCCTGCCCGACTACCGCCAGCAATCGCCCGAGGTCGCCGCCCGCTTCCAACGCATCCGCGAACGCCCCGTCATCCTCCAGGTGCGCGACCTGGAAAAGGCCTACGGCGCCGGCCCCAGCCGCCACGTCGTCTTCGACCACGTCACCCTCGACATCCACCGCCGCGAATTCATCACCGTCATCGGACCATCCGGTTGCGGCAAATCCACCTTCGTCCGCATCGTCGCCGGCCTCGACGAAGCCACCTCCGGCCAGATCCTCCTCGACAACCACCCGGTGAGCGAACCCGGACCCGACCGCGGCATGGTCTTCCAGGGCTATACGCTCTTCCCCTGGCTCACCGTCAAACGCAACGTCATGTTCGGCCTCGAAATGCGCGGCCGCGCCCGCTCCACCGCCGAAACCGAAGCCCGCCAATGGATCGATATGGTCGGGCTCGCGAAGTTTGAGAACTCCTACCCGCACGAGCTCTCCGGCGGCATGAAGCAGCGCGTCGCCATCGCCCGCGCCCTCGCCAACGAGCCCCGCATCCTCCTCATGGATGAACCTTTTGGTGCGCTTGATGCTCAGACCCGCTGGAAGATGCAGAAGTATTTACTGCAAATCTGGAAAAAGGTCGACGTCACCATTCTCTTCATCACCCACGATCTGGACGAGGCCATTTTCCTCTCCGACCGCATCCTCGTCCTCGGCACCAACCCCGGCGGCGTCCGCGAGATCATCGAAAACCCCGTCCCCCGCCCCCGCACGCTTGAGCAGTTCCTCTCCCCCGAGTTCCTCGCGCTCAAGGCCCGCCTCGACCACCTCATCCACGGCGACGAACCGCCCGATGAGGAGGACAAACTCCCCCTCGGCCGCATGACCACGGCCGGCGACGACGCCGAATAAGCCCCCCACCCCGCCCAAGCGCGTAAAAAAATTTTGCGCGCACCAGTATTAACAAAACCACATCCCGTAATACCCACCCATGAAATCTGACGCGGAAATCTTGCAACTCCAGACCGACCTCGCCGCCAAGGGCGTAAAATACTGCATCGGCGCCTACGTCGACCTGCACGGCGTGCCGAAGGGCAAGGTCGTCCCCCTCTCCCACTTCGCGCATTTCGCGCACGGGAGCGAACTTTACACCGGCTACGCCCTCGACGGCCTCGGCCAGAGCCCGAACGACGACGAAATCAGCTCCGTGCCCGACCTCGACCGCGGCTTCCCGCTGCCCTGGAACCCTGAGATCGCCTGGTTCCCCGCCGACAACGAATTCCACGGCCAGCCCTACGAGATCAACGCCCGCGTCGCCCTCAAAAAGCAGCTCGCCGAGGCCGCGAAGATGGGCTTTGCGTTCAACCTCGGCATCGAGTGCGAGGTCTTCGTCGTGCGTCAGACGCCCGACGGCCGCCTGGAAATCCCGAACCCCGACGACGACCTCGTCAAATCCTGCTACGACGTCAAACGCTTCCTCGACCGCTACCCCTGGCTCGACAAGGTCGCCACCGCCATCGACACCCTCGGCTGGGAGCTCTACTCCTTTGACCACGAGGACGCGAACTCACAGTTCGAATTCGACTTCAAATACGCCGACGGCCTCACCATGTGCGACCGCTACACGTTCTTCCGCTTCATGGCGAAGCACTACGCCGCCGAGGAGGGCCTGCTCGCCACGTTCATGCCTAAGCCGTTTGCGGACAAAACCGGCACCGGCGCGCACTTCAACATGTCCCTCGCCGACGCGAAAACCGGCGCGAACCTCTTCGCCCGTGACCCGCAGGACGACCCCCGCGGCCTCGGCCTCACCGACCTCGGCTACCAGTTCATCGCCGGGATCCTCCGCCACGGCCCCGCCCTCTGCGCCACCTTCGCCCCCACCGTGAACAGCTACAAGCGCCTCGTCCGCCGCGGCCTCATGGCCTACTACTCCTGGGCCCCCGTCTTCAACAGCTACGGCCGCAACAACCGCACGAACTCCGTCCGCGTCCCCATGGGCGGCGGCCGCGTGGAATCCCGCAACGCCGACGGCTCCTGCAACCCCTACCTCGCCGCCACCCTCGCCCTCGCCGCCGGCCTCGAGGGCATCCGCGAAGGCCTCGACCCCGGCGCCAGCAACGAGGAAAACCTCTACGAATTCACCCCCCCGCAACTCGCCGAACGCGGCATCCAGGAACTGCCCCGCACCCTCGCCGAGGCCGTGGACGCCTTTGCCGCCGATTCCTTCGTCGAACGCGTGCTCGGCCCCGAGCTTCGCCAGGAGTTCATCACCTACAAAGCCGAGGAATGGCGCCAATACCACCAGTCCATCAGCCAGTGGGAGATCGACCGCTACGCCCGGCTCTATTGAAAATCCCGCCAACCATCCGGCGGCGGGATTCGTAACTCGCGGTAAGTCACCGCCATGCCCACCCTCGTCGAACGCCTCGCCTCCTCGCTCTCCGGCCTCCACCGCTCGGGGGTGACCGAACGCACCCTCTACGCCGAAATCCTCCGCCAAACCCTCGCGGCCAACGACGATTACTACTGCGTCTGGACGGTCTGGGAGCCCGATGCCCTTGACGCCCGCGACGCCGAGCACCGCGACAAACCCCACCACGACGCCACCGGCCGCTTCGTCACTTCCTGGCACCGCGCCGGCCGCCAGATCACCCGCCACTCCGTCGAAGACTACGACCGCCCCGGCCGTGACGACTGGTATCACGTGCCGCGCAAAACCGGGGAACTCTGCGTCATGGAGGCCGGCGTCGTCCGCATCGGCGGTCAGGACGTCCGCGTCAGCCGCGAAATCGCGCCCATCCTCCTCGCCGGCCGCGTGCTCGGCGTCGTCGGCACCGACCGACTCGCCCCGCCCGCGAATCCCCCCGTGCCCCTCCGCCGCGCGCCGCTCTCGGTCCGCCCCATCGCCGCGACCAACGGCTCCGCCGGCCTCCAGCGCCTCACCCGGCGCGAACGCGAGGTCCACTACTGGATCTGCCAGGGCAAGTCGAACGACGACATCTCCCGCATCCTCGAGGTCAGCCCACACACGATCAAAAACCACGTCGACCACATCTTCCAAAAGCTCGGCGTGGAAAACCGCTACGCCGCCGCCCTGCTCCACCCGAGCCGCGCCGCCGCGTAGAGCGCCGCCCGCTTCAATTCCCCGCCAGCAACCGCGCCAGGGCCCGCGCGTTGAGCAGCGTCTTCGGCCCCAGCGAGGCCGCGTCCACCCACTCCGGCACCTTCGAGCCGTCCGCGCTCCGCTCGGAGCAGTGCTCGTCCCCGCCCCGCGGCCCCAGCCCGTCCAGCGTCGGAAAACGCTCCCACAGCACGTTCCCGTCGCTCAACCCGCCGCGCTCCTGCGCCACCACCGCCGCGCCCGTCTCCGCCGCCGCGCGCCACACCGCCACCAACGCCTCCGTTCCCGCGTTGCGCGGCCACGGCCCGCAAGCGTCGTCCTCGGTGATGACCACGCGGCACGCGTGCCCATCCGCCGCGCTCCGCTCCTCGCCCTCGCCCGCCAGCGCGAGAATGGCCGCCCGCGCCGCGGCAAACCGCCCCGGATCAAACGCCCGCAGCTCCAGCGTCGCCTCGGCCGCATGCGGCACCCGGTTGTTCACCGTGCCGCCGCGAATCGTGCCCACATTCACCGTCACCCCCGCCGCGTAATCCGTCAGCGCCGCCACGCGCGGCAGCACCCGCGCCAGTTGCACGATCGCGTTCGCGCCGAACGCATGCCGCCCGCCCGCGTGCGCGCCCCGGCCTTCGACCCGCACGGTGAACGTCGCCCGACCCTTGCGCGCCGCGACCAGCCCCCAACCTTGGTCCAACGTGCCGTCCGCCTCAAAAATCAGCACCGCCCGCGTGTCGGCGGGAAACCGCTCCACGCACCGAGCGCCGAATTCCCGGGAATCCACCTCCTCCCGTGCGTTCAACGCGACGATCCAGTTCGCCGCCGCAAACACCCCCGGCGCCGCGTCGCGCAACGCCGCCAGCAGCAGCCAGATCGCCACCGTGCCGCCCTTGATGTCACTCGTGCCCGGCCCATAAATCCGCGCCCCCTCCTCCCGCCACGCAAAGCCGTTCGCCCGCTCCTCCTCCGGCGGATACACCGTGTCGAGATGCGAAAGCAGCGCCACCGCCCGCCGGCCGGGCGGCTGCGGTCCGCGCAGAAACAAATGGCTCCCCGCCCCCGGCGCGGCCGAGGGCACGAACTCCGGCGCGAACCCCAGCGGCGCAAACGCCTCCGCCACCCGCCGCGCGTTCGCGTTCACTCCCGCCGCGTTCGCCGAAAAGCTGTTCAACGCCACCAGCTCGCGCAGCAGCCCCAGCGCCTCGGGCCGCCGCCTTTCGATCGCCTCCGGCAAGGTTTCGCTTTCCATAACGGGTCTTCGCGTCGACGGTAGGACCACCGCGACCTTCCGGCAACCCTCCCATGCAGGAAGCTCCCCCCACCCCCGCCCCGCTCGACCTCACCGTGCGCGTCGGCTGCTCGATCACCTACGAATGTGCCGCCGCCACGCCGGCCCTCATCACGCTGCAACCGGCTTCCACCGACACGCAACGCGTCATCGCCCAGCAGCTCACCCTCGGCCCCGGCCTGTCCTCCGCGCCGTTCACCGACGACCACGGCAACGTGGTTTCCCGCACCTGCTTCCGCGCCGGCGCGAACACCCTGCACTACGACGCCATCGTCCACGTGCCCTCCCGCCGCGAAGACGTCACCCACGCCGACGGGACCGCCTCCCTCCTCGACCTGCCCCCCTCGCTCCTCCGCTACACGCTCCCCTCGCGGTATTGCGACTCCGACAAACTCCTCGACTTCGCCTGGCGGGAGTTCGGCCACCTCCCCCACGGCCTGCCCCGCGTGCTCGGCATCCGCGACTGGCTCCACCGCCACATCGCCTACCGCACCGGCTCCGGCAGCCCGAACCTCTCCGCGCATGACATCCTCCAGCGCCGCTACGGCGTCTGCCGCGACCTCGCGCACGGCCTCGTCGCCCTCTGCCGCACCTTCAATCTCCCCGCCCGCTACGTCAGCGGATTCGTGCCCGACATCGGCTGGCCCGACCCCGGCACGCCGCAGGATTTCCACGCCTACGCCGAGGTCTACCTCGCCGGCCGCTGGCAGGTCTTCGACGCCCGCTTCCTCACCCCCCGCGTCGGCCGCATCCGCATCTCCGCCGGCTGCGACGCCGTTGGCAGCGCGTTTGCCACGATCTACGGCGCCGCGACGCTCACGCACTTTGAGGTCTGGACCTACCAGATCAACCCCGCCGAAGTCCGCCTCGGCGACCCCATTGACCTCTCCCGCCGCCTCTGCGGCACGTCGGAAATCCGCCGCGCCTAGCCGCCCGCCGCGAGGCCCGCATCGCGCAACGCCATCGGCGCATCGTGATCAAGATGCACCGCGCACACCGCAAACAACGCCTCCCGCTCCGTCACCCGCCGCATCGCGTGGAGAAACTCCGGCCCCACGCCGGCCCCGAGGAAGTTCAGGTATTTTTTGATCTTCTGCACCTGCAGCCGCTCCTCTCCGTCCGGCGGAAACGTCGCCGCGTAAAGCGCGTGCACGTAGGCCAGCACCTCCCGCCCCGTCGGCAGCACCGGCTCCAGCCCCGCCGCCAGCTCCCGCGTCTGCGCGAAAATCCACGGATTCCGAATCGCCCCGCGCCCGATCATCACGCCCCGCGCGCCGCGGGAACGCGTCACCTCCAGCGCCCGCGCCGCGTCGTCAACGTCGCCATTCGCAATCACCGGACACCGCAGCACCTCCGCCGCGCGCGCCACAAATTCCAAATGCACCCCGGGCCGATACATCTCCAGCACCGTGCGCGCATGCACCGTTACAAGATCCACCGCATGCTTCGTGAACAGCCCGAGCAGCGCGTCAAAATCCCGCCCCGAGTCGAACCCGATTCGCGTCTTCACGGTAAACGGAATCGTCACCGCCTCGCGCAACGCACCGAGGATGCGGTCCACCCGCGCCAGATCGCGCAGCAGCCCGCCGCCCGCGCACTTGCGGTAAACCACCGGCGCCGGACAGCCGAGATTCAAATCCACCGCCACCACCGGATGCCGCTGCAGCTCCCGCGCCGCCCGCGCCAGCGCCACGGGATCATTGCCAATCAACTGCCCGCTCGCCGGCCGTCCGGTCGGATTTTCGTCGATGGACCGCAGAATGTGCCGGTCCAGCCGCGACGTCTCCGTCACCCGGAAATACTCCGTCACGTAAAGATCCGCGCCGCCGTAGCGCGTCATCAGATTCCAGAACGCCCAGTCCGTCACGTCCTGCATCGGCGCCAAAGCGAGCACCGGGCCGGGCTGCGCCCAAAGTTCCGACCAGCCGATCCCGCTCATGATCCCAGGACATAGCGGGCCGCCGCCGCTCCCGCCAGCGCGCCCGTGACAAAGCACCCGTGCAGCAAATAGCCGCCCGTCGGCGCCTCCCAATCCAGCATCTCGCCCGCGAGAAAAACCCCGGGCTGACGCCGCAGCATCAGCGTCCCCGCGTCCACCTCATCCCAGGCCACGCCGCCCGCCGAGGAAATCGCCTCCGCCAGCGGCCGCGGACCCCGCAGCCGCACGGGAAAATTCTTCACCCGCACCGCGAGCCCGGCCACGTCGCCGCCCCCCGACGCCGCCAGCAGCGCCGCCACCGCCGGCCCGAGCCGCCAGCGCCGCGCCGCCTCCACGGCCAACTCCGCCTCCACGCGCCCCCGCGGCACCGCGCCGAACCGCCGCACCAACGTCGCCGCCTCCACCGCCGGCTTGAAATCCACCCGCATCTCCGGCTCGGCCATCGCGCGCAGCGCCGCGCCCACCGCGTAAATCACCCCGCCCTCCAGCCCGTAATCTGTCAGCAACAACTCCCCCGCCGCCCGCTGCGCCCCGGCCGTCACCGCGAGATTCTTCAACGGCGTGCCCGCCCACGCCCGAACCGCCTCAGGCCAGTCCGCCTCCCAGCCGCAATTCGCCGCCGCGAGCGGTTCCACGCGCACCCCCACCGCCGCCAGCGGCGCGATCCACGCCGCATCCGAGCCCGTCTCCGGCCACGAGCCCCCGCCCAGCGCGAGCACGGTCGCCGTCGGCGTCACCAACCGCTCGCCCGAGGGAGTCGCAAACCGCAGCCCCTCCGCCGCGAAACCCGACCAGCGATGACGCACCGCAAACGTCACGCCCCGCTCGCGCAGCCGCCGCACCCACGCCCGCAGGAGCGGCGCACCCTTCATCGAGCGCGGATACACCCGCCCCGTCGTCGCGGCAAAGGTCTCCACGCCCAAATCCGCCGCCCACGCCCGCAAATCCTCCGGCCCGAACTCCGCAATCCGCTCCGCCCAGAACCCCGCCGGCCCGCCCAGGTATTGCGCCGCAAACCGTTCCCCCGGCACCGACTTGGTCAAATTCAACCCACCGCTGCCCGCGACGAGAAACTTCCGTCCGACCGAAGGCTGCGCGTCAAACACGGTCACCCGCACGCCCGCCGCCACGGCCACCTCCGCCGCCCGCAGACCCGCCGGCCCGGCGCCAATCACCGCCAGCCAGGGCGAACGGGGGTCGGGATAAGCTTCCATGAAAACAAAAAACCGCGCCCGCCATTCCTTCGCGCCCCGCGCTCAAAGATCAATCAGATACGCCCGGCCCGCCCCGGGGAACTCCGCCACGCCCTCCGCGCCCGCCGGCAAGCTCACCGCCGCGCAGCCCTGACTCGCCACCACCAGCCAGCGCCCCCGCGCCCCCGGCGGAAGCCACGCCGCCAGCTCCGCCCGCGAAAACCCCGCGCGCCCCTGCCAGTTTGGCACCAGCGCCCACGTCCGCCGCGCGTCCTGCAAATACGGCAACGCCCAGTCGTCCCGCCCGAGAATCACCGCGCAACCCGCCGGCCGCGTCTCCGCCGCCACCCGCTGCACCCCGCGCCATTCCTCAAGCAACGGCAGCCGCTCCCGCAGCGAAGCCGCCTCCCGATCCCGCACCGCCGCCACCAGCGACGCCGGCCCGCGGTTCCACGACGCCACCGGCACCGCCAGCGCCAGCGCTAGCAAAACCGCCGAAACCCCCAGCCGCCAGCCCGGCCGCGCCTCCAGTCCGCGCGCCGCAACCAATCCCCCCGCCACCAGCAGCGGCACCGCCGCCGGCAGCAGCAACCGCATCCCGAACCGCTGCCAGCCCGCCCCCAGACTAAGCGCAGCAAGCGCAACCAGACCCAGCACCGTCAACCCAACCACCGCGTCCCCCGGCCGCCTCCGCACGAGCCCCAGCAGCGCCAACGGCAGCGCCAACGGCAGCGCCAGCCACGCCACCACCCCATAACTGCTCGCCACCTCATGCGCGCCGAGCAGAAACCGCGTGTCACTCGCCGTAATCGGCGCAAATCCCGCGCCCCCCAGCCCGACCCGGGCCAGCGCCTCCGCGCACGTCGCGCTCAGCGCGTTCCGGTAACCCCGCACGCCCGCCTCGCTCTCCAGACCCGTGGAAAGCGTGTTGAACCCATGCCGCACAAGGTTCGCCGCGCCGCCCCGCAGACCGTCGGGATTCGCATGCGCCCGCACGAAATCCGGCGGCCCGAGCGGATGCCCGAACAGGCGCTGATTGTTCGTATAAATCTCCCCGCTGCCCCACAGCGCCATCCCGAGCACCGCCACGCCCGCAAACTGCCACCGCGCCCGCCCGCCCTGCCGCCACGCGACCACGCCGCCCGCCGCCAGCAGCACCGCCGCCAGCACGAGCCCCGTGCTTTTCGCGCCGGCCGTCATCCCCACCGCCACGCCAAACGCCAGCAACCACCGCCCCGCCCCCGGCTCCCGCGCCCAGCGCCGCAGCGCGTAAAACGCCGCCAGCGCAAAAAACGCCACGGCCAGATCGTTCTTGCTCGTCGAGGCCTGAAAAACCACGAGCGGACTCGCCAGCAGCCCCAGCAGGATCACCGGAGTCGACGCCGGCGTGCCCTGCTCGCGCGCCAGCAGCGTGGCGATCAGCCCGATTCCCACGAGGCACAAATAGCTCGGCAGACTCGTCGCCAGCCCGAGCTTGAGGAACGGCCCATGCACAGCGTCGAAGCTCCACGGAAACACGATCTGATGCAGGTTCGTCCACGCCGCGTCCCCAAACAACCCGCCCCGCTCCGCCACCAGCAGCCGCGCGAGGTTGTAAATCTGGCAGTCCGCCGTCGTCACCGGCGCCACCAACACGTAAAGCAGCCAGTAACCCGCCGCCGCGACCACCGCCGCCCAGCCAAACCACGAGGCCGCGCGGTTCATGGCAGCACGAGCCAGATCCGCACCGCCAGGGATAGCCCGGCCAGACCGAACACAATCGCGAGCAGCGCCCCTTCAAGCCCGCGCCGGGAGATCGGATTTCTCACTCCGCGAGCCTCGCGCTCCCGCGCCCGCTTGACAACGGCATTCCCTCCGCACCGCAGGGATTGATTTGAATCTGCGCAAATCTGCGTAATCTCCGATCACCTTTTCCATGCTCACGATCCGCAAACTCAAAAAGACCCTCGGCGGTCGCACGCTGTTTGAAAACGCCGACCTCCAGGTGAACTACGGCGAACGCGTCGCCCTCGTCGGCCCGAACGGCGCCGGCAAGTCCACCCTCTTCGGCCTCATCCTCAAGCGCGACGAACCCGACGCCGGCTCCATCGACCGCGACGAATGGACCATGGTCGGCCACCTCGCGCAGGAGGGCGAAGCCACCGGCGAGGAGACCGTGCTCGACGTCGCCACCGGCCGCGCCGGGGATTTGGAGTCCCTCGAAAAACGCCTCGCGGAACTCGAAGCCGCCGGCGACGTCGCCAGCGCGGAATACCAGGAAGCCACCAACAAACACACCGCCCTCTCCGATCCCAAGGTCGAGGCCCGCGCGAAAAAAATCCTCACCGGCCTCGGTTACAAGGAGGAGGACTACCTCCGCAAGGCGAAGGAACTCTCCGGCGGTTGGGTCATGCGCGCCCACCTCGCCCGCCTCCTCGTCATGGAGCCCGACCTCCTCCTGCTCGACGAACCGACGAACCACCTCGACCTCGTCTCGCTCCTCTGGCTCCAGACCTACCTCAAGACCTACTCCGGCGCCGTGCTCCTCATCTCGCACGACCGCGAGTTCATGGATGAAATCATCGAGACGGTCTACGAAATCGCCGACCAGAAACTCATCCAATACACCGGCAACTACACCGCCTTCCTCGAGCAGCGCGAGCAGCGCTACGAGCAGCAGAACGCCGCCTACAAAAACCAGCAGAAGCAGATCGCCCACCTCCAGGAATTCGTCGACCGCTTCCGCAACGTCACCTCCAAGGCCGCCCAGGCCCAGAGCAAGCTCAAGGAAATCGAGCGCATGGAGCTCGTGGAAAAACCCACTCCGCCCCGCAAACCCTTCCGCTTCCAGATTCCCCAGCCGCCCCGCGGCGGCCAGCGCGTGATCTCCCTCGAAGGCATCCACATGGCCTACGGCGACCGCGTCGTCTACCGCGGCCTCGACCTCACCGTCGAACGCGGCGAACGCACCGTCCTCGTCGGCCCGAACGGCGCCGGCAAATCCACCCTCCTCAAAATCCTCGCCGGCGTCCTCGAATTCCAGCAGGGCAAACGCAACGAAGGCCACCAGCTCAAGCTCGGCTACTTCAGCCAGCACCGCGCAGCCACCCTCGACGCGAACAAAACCGTCCTCGAGGAAGTCATGGCCAGCAACGGCGAACTCACCGAAAACGACGCCCGCGCGATCCTCGGCTCCTTCCTCTTCCGCAAGGACGAGATCTACAAAAAAACCGGCGTCCTCAGCGGCGGCGAAAAAACCCGCCTCAACCTCATCAAGTTCCTCGTCGACCCGCCGAACCTCCTCCTCATGGACGAGCCGACGACCCACCTCGACATCCTCACCGTCGAGTCCCTCATCCTCGCGCTCGAGAAATACGAGGGCACCCTCGTCTTCATCTCCCACGACGTCCACTTCATCAGAAAGCTCGCCACGAAGGTCCTCCACGTGAACGCCGGCACCGTCACCGGCTACCCCGGCGGTTACGACTACTTCCTCGAAAAAACCGGCGGCTTCGCCAACGAACGCGCCGCCCTCACCGCGGACTGAGGGCGAAGGAAAACCTGGAAAGCGGAAAGGCTGAAAGCGGAAACAAGCCCGCCCCCATTTTCCGCATTTCCGCTTTCCCAATTTCAGCTTTTCCAAAGTGCCCCTCGTCGCCTCCGCCTTCCGCCCGCCCTGGGCCCTGCGCAACGGGCACGTGCAGACCATCCTCGCCGCCCTGCGCCACCGGCCGGAGGCCCCGCCGGGCACGCGCCAGCGCCTTGAACTCCCCGACGGTGACTTCCTCGATCTCGACTGGCACCGCGCCGGCCACCCCCGCGCGGTCATCCTCTCCCACGGACTCGAAGGCAGCTCTCGCGATCCCTCAACGCGCGGTCTCGCCGCCGCGCTGAACGCCGCCGGCTGGGACGCCCTCGCCTGGAACTTCCGTGGCTGTAGCGGCGAACTCAACCGCCTCCCCCGCTTCTACCACAGCGGGGAGACCGGCGACCTCGCCGCCGTCATCGCCCACGCCGCCCCCCGCTACGACCACCTCGCCCTCGTCGGCTTCAGCCTCGGTGGAAACATGCTCCTCAAGTATCTCGCCGAAGCGCCGCCCCACCCCGCCGTGCGCGCGGCCATCGCCGTCTCCGCGCCGATTGACCTCGCCGCCAGCGCCCGCGAACTCGACCGCCACCCCGCCAACCGCCTCTACCTCGCCCGCTTCATGCGCCGCCTCACCGCCAAGGTCGCCGCCAAGGCCATCCGCTTCCCGGGCGCGTTCGACCTCGCCGGCCTGCGGCGCGTGCGGACCTTCGCCGAATTCGACGACCGCTTCACCGCGCGCATCCACGGCTTCCGCGACGCCGCGGATTACTGGCGGCAATCCAGCGCCCTCCCCCTGCTCCCGCGCCTCACCGTCCCCACGCTGCTCCTCCAGGCGCGGAACGACCCCTTTCTTCCGCCCGCCTGCTTCCCCTTCGCCGTCGCGGAGTCCCACCCCGCGCTCTCCCTCGAAACGCCGGCCTCGGGCGGCCACCTCGGCTTCCTCGACGCCCGCGGTTCCTGGCTCGAACGCCGCGGGCCGGAATTCCTCAACGCCCTGCGCCCCTAGCGCAACCGCCGCAGCCCGACCACGCGCGCAGGCGCGCCCCGGCGAATGTCCACCTCCGGCTGGTAGGTGATCCGCACCAGCAAATCCCCGCGCCCGCCCCGCGCCCGCGGCAACCCCTCGCCGGGCACACGCACCACCGCGTTCCGCGCAACCCCGGCCGGAATGTCCACGCGCACCCGGCCACCCGCCGGCCCGGACAACCATTCGCCGCCGCCGCTCGCCGCCCGCGCCGCCGTGATGCGCAGATCGGTGCGCAGATCCGCGCCCCGCGCCGTGAACCGCCCCGGCGCGAGCCGCAGCCGCACCACGACCCAGCCGCCCGCCATCGCCCCCTCGCGCGGGACCCGCAGCCGCGCGCCCGGCGCGGTGCCCGCCGGCACCTCCAGCGCGTAGATTTCCTCGCCGTCGGGATTCGCGGGGTCCTTCACCCGCACCTCGAGACTCGTGCCGCGCAGAAACTCCTCGACCCGCAGCCGCGCCTCGCGGGCCACGTTTCGCTCAATGCGCCGCGCGGCCACCGGCGGCGGCGCGGTCACAACCGCGGGATGCGCCTCGTCATACCGCGCCCGCCGCACCGGATCGCTGAGCTCCTCGTAGGCGGCGTTCAAAGCCTGCGCGCGCGCCGTGGCCTCGGGCGAATCGCCGTTCACGTCCGGATGCCAGCGCTTGGCCAGCCGGCGGTAGGCGGAGCGAATCTGCGCCGCCGTGCAATCACGCCCCAGCCCCAGAGTTTCGTAGGGATCAACCTCGCCGTTCATCCGGTCGGAAATCGGTTTGTCGGGTTCGCGCCATGCACGCGGCGATGCTTCCGCACCCCTCCCGCCGGCACAAGCCCGATTCCCCGCGCCTTGCCCCCGCGCAATGCCGGGGCCCATAATCCCACCGTGCCCCCTTCCTCCCCCCGCCGCGAAGACCAGGCCTGGAAACGCCAGGCCGCCCTCTTTGCCGCCGGGGCCTCCGCCTTGATCGGGATCGGCACCGTCATCAGCGTGCTCATGCTGGCCCGCCCGCCCGCGCCAAAAGCACCGCTCCCGCCAGCTTCCCCCTCTCCCGCCGCGGCGTCAAATCGCTAGCCGCCCGCGCGAAAATCCCGGCATCACCCTTGCCGAGCGCGGGCCGGCATCCGATGCTCGGGCATGAGTCAATTGATCCTGGTCCAGGGCGGCGAATTCATCGCCTGCGAGGACATCATCTACACCCCCGCCCCCACGGAGGTCGCCAGCTCGCTGCTCGCCACCGCCCTTCTCCCTATCAATACGATGCGCCCCGTCGCCGTGCGCCTGGACAACGAGCTCATCCCCCTGCCCGCCCTCCGCAGCCAGGACCGCAAGGTCATCAGCCGCCGCGTGCGCGTCGACGGCCCCCTCGCCACCCGCATCGCCCGTGCCCTCAACCTCGTCACCCCGACCGCTCCGGTCGTTCCCGCCCTGCCGCCGGCATGAAACCCAAAATCGTCCAGGCCATCCTCGAAGTCCTGCGCGACGAATTCGACCAGCGCACCCGCGCCTCCCGCGAGACCCGCGCCGCCGGCAACGACGCCGAAAGCAAGGCCGAGAACAAATACGACACCCTCTCCATCGAGGAGAACTACCTCGCCGACGGCCTCGCCCGCCAGGCCGCCACCGCCCTCGCCGCCGCCAAGGCCCTCGAAAAGCTCTCGCTCCACGACTTTGCCCCCGACGAGCCCATTGACCTCGGGGCCCTCGTGGAACTGGAATTCCCCGACGGCCGCGAACACTTCTTCCTCGCTCCCGCCGCCGGCGGCATCGAGGTCCGCGTCCACGACCGCACCATCACCGTGATCACCCCTGATTCCCCTTTGGGCGGCCAATTACTCGACCGCCACGCCGGGGAAATTCTGCCCGGCAAGGCCCGGATTCTCTCCGTCGCGTAACGGCCCGGAAAAAAACTGTCTGCGCGCAGAAAAAATATCGACAGGAGGCCGTTTTTGTTGAAATTTCACGCCTGTCTGTTTTTTTTCAGCGCCTAGACACACCATGGTCCCATCTCCGTTTTCCTTCTTCCGCAGCGCCCTTTTGCCGATCGTCGCGGCCATTTCTCTTCCCGTTACCGTCTTCGCAGGCAACGCCGTCACCGCCAACGTGACCGGCCTCACCCTGGCCACCGCCAGCGGAAACCTGAGCGCAGACTCGGTCGCCGGCGGCGGTTCCTCGGGTTTTTCGACCAACTCGACCTTCTCGATCAACTACGGCGGCACCAGCGAGCAAATCCAGGGCTACCAGTCCGGCACCTCGATCTACGTGCCCCTCGCCTACCCCGGTGACATCTCCACGACGCTGGTCCGTGTGCCCGGGCCCTACACGAACAACAACAACATCATCTACTCGCGCGTCAGCGCACAGACCGGCTCCACCTGGGACCTCCACGCCCCCTACCTCGGTGACGAGCAGGAGATGTTTAACTCAAACAACATCAACTCCGGCACCGATAACCTCTTCGGCAACATCGGCGACGGCAACGGCAACAACAACAACATCGAACGCCTCGACGTGGTTTATCGCCAGGGTGTCGTGGCCACCACCTCCCTCGCCTTCGCCATCTTCGAGCGCGGCGTCACCAACGCCCACGACCCCATCGGCATCGCCGCCATCACCGCCATCGACGCCAGCGGCCGCCCCACCGCCTACGGCCCCCTCATCCGCTTCGGCGCCGGCACCGGCTTCGGCAGCTACGGCACCACGGACCTCATCCCCTCCACCACCGACTGGCTCGTTCTCCGCAACCTCGCCGCCAACCAGGGTGATTACGCCCGCCACCCCTCCGCCTCCGTCACGAACCAGGCCATCGGCGGCGTCACGGTCGCCGTCGTCGGCGACACCGCCAACCACGCCCTCGGCATCGCCGCCGGCACCACGATCTACGGTTACTCTCTCTTCGGCGGCGACGTGACCGGCGACGGCGGCCAGGTCCTCACCGACCCCAGCACGTTCCCGCTCGACACCCCCGCCACCACCGGCGCCGGCGGCATCGACCTC
Source organism: Verrucomicrobiaceae bacterium (assembly GCA_027488755.1). Taxonomy (GTDB): domain Bacteria; phylum Verrucomicrobiota; class Verrucomicrobiia; order Chthoniobacterales; family JAATET01; genus JAATET01. Next base: position 32,701 of record JAIYAZ010000086.1, read on the forward strand.
ATCGCCTACACCGGCGTCCTCTTCCAGGACGTCACCCCCAGCCCGGCCCCTAATTTCACCTCGGACTCCGATTTTCTGAACTACCTCGACGACCATTGCGTCACCCTGCCGGATAACGAGGTCTTCGTCGCCCAGGCCCGCAGCGGCCGCCCCGGGGCCGCCGACTACGAACTCGGTCTCCACGTTCCCCCGGATTTCACCAACGCCGGCCCCGTCTCCGGCAACCGCGAATTTGATTGGGGCACCGCCGGCGGCGCGAACGCCTGGGTGCCGTTCACTCTCACCCGGTCCGGCTCGACCGTCAGCTTCACGATGGGCAACTACACGGCCAGCTACACCTCGGCCGGTGTCGCCGAACTGAACGCCCTCGGCTTCCGCGTGCGCGGCGACCTGAACTCCTCCACCGGCGTCTCCGGCTCCACCGCCCTCCGCAACCTCACCGTCAACGGCCTGCCCCTCGCCGGCACGGACCTCCTCGCCAGCGGCAACAGCGCCGCCCTCACCGTCGTCTCCAGCCTCGTCGGCGACTTCACCCTCACCGGCGAAACAGTCCTGAACTGGACCTCCGGCTCCATCCCCGCCGGCTCCCGCCTCGGCTTCCAAATCAAGGGCATCCGCGGCTTCGACGCCTGCCACTCGGTCGTCCCGACCCCGACGCCCACTCCGACCCCTACCCCCACGCCGACTCCGACCCCGACGCCGGATCCGACCCCGACGCCCACGCCGGTGGCCACGCCCACCCCGACTCCGGTGCCGACCCCCACGCCCGTCCCGACCCCCGGCCTCAGCCTGGTGAAGACCGGCGTCTACGTCCCCGGTTCCGATGGCGCCGTCGTCCCGAGCAACGTCTTCGGCCTCGCCCACAAGTTCAACGCCCTCATCTTCGGTGACCTCACCCACGAAAACGGCGACACCGACGGCCGCCTCGGCGTGGCCGGCAACCTCACCGTCCTCGGCGGTTACGGCGTCGGCACCCCGGTCAAGGGCCACCCGATCCCCGTCGCCTCCGGCGGCACCGTCGACCGCCTGATCGTCGGCGGCGACTTCCGCGACGGCGACTGGGGCGTCAACGGCAACATTGTCGTCGGCGGCACCCGCTTCGGCCCCTACCGCTGGCTCACCAACGGCAACCTCCTCCGCTGGGTGAATCCGATCACCTTCGACGAAAACGCCAACGTCCCCTCGCTGCCGACCGGCACGTCCTTCGCCACCCTGCAGGCCCGCCTCACCGCCCGCGCCAACGCCCTCGGCACCCTCGCCGACCGCGGCGTGGTCACCAAGAATCTCTCGCTCCCCTACCAGGCTGACCTCGTGGGCAACGATCCGGAGTTCAACGTCTTTAACGTCTCCTCCACGGAATGGAGCCGCTCCTCCAGCTCCATCAACATCTCCGCCCCCGCCGGCGCCACCGTGCTCATCAACGTCCACGGCCCCTCGGTCACCATCGAGAACGTCGGCATCCACCTCACCGGCGTGGACCTTGAGAAGATCATCTACAACTACGTCGACGCCACCGAGCTGCGCACCACCAA
>JAIYAZ010000131.1 GCA_027488755.1 Verrucomicrobiaceae bacterium
CCCGCCTTCAAAATCCCGTTCATCCCCAAAATCCTGCATAATCCTGTTTAGTTCGCCCCCCGCGTCGCCAACAATGCCCGCGCCGTGAGCCCTCACGCCTCCCTCCTCCGCCAGCGCCTTCCCTGCGTCGGCCTCCTCTTCGCCGCCATCGTCGGCGTGCTCGCCGGCCGCCACCTGCCCGCGTCCGGCCTCACCTTCGCCCTGCTCGCCGTCCCCGCCCTCCTCGTCGCCGTCCGCTTCCGCGCCGCCCTCCCCGTCGGCCTCGCCCTCACCTTCGCCGCCGCCCAGGCCTGGCAATTCCGCGAATCCCCCGCCGTCCAGCTCGCGGCCCGCCTCACCGCCGCCCCCGTCCCCGTCACCGCGACCCTCACCGTCCTCGACGACCCCGTCCTCGCCACCGCCACCGCCGACACCTGCCGCTTCCCCGCCCGCCTCGACCGCGTCGAGCTCCCCTCCGGCCCCCTCGAACCCGGCTGCCGCGTCCTCGTGCGCTGGCAGGGCCCGCCCCCCGCCTACGGCGACCAACTCGAAGTCCGCGGCTCCCTCGCCAACGCCCCGCCCGCCCGCAACCCCGGGGCGTTCGACTACTCCGCCTGGCTCGCCAACGCCGGCATCCGCTCCGAACTCGTCGTCCCTCACCCCGCCGAAGCCCGCCTCGTCGGCACCGCGCGCAACCCCGTCTACGTCCTCGCCCTCACCTCCCGCCGTTGGATCGAACGCACCCTCGACCTCGCCATCGCCGGCACCCCCGAGGCCGCCCTCATCCGCGCCATGACCGTCGGCGACACCCGCGAAGCCTCCGACGCGATGAAGGACGCCTTCCGCGTCACCGGCACCTTCCACCTCTTCTCCGTCAGCGGCCTTCACGTCGGCATCGTCGCCGTCCTCCTCTGGACCTTCCTCGGCTTCTTCGGCCTCAGCCAGCGCCACTCCGTCCTCGTCATCATCCCGGCGCTCTTTTTCTACGCCCTCCTCACCGGCCTCAGCGCCGCCAGCGTGCGCGCCGCCGTCATGCTCTCCATCCTCGCCGGCGGCCTGCTTATCAACCGCCCCGCCACCGCCCTCAACAGCATCGGCGCCGCCGGCCTCGTCATCCTCGCCTTCGATTCCAGCCAGCTCTTCAACCCCGGCTTCCAGCTCTCCTTCGGCGCCGTCACCGCCATCATCCTCCTCGCCGTCCCGCTCCAGCGCTTCCTCGCGGCCCGCCTCGCCCCCGATCCCTTCCTCCCCGAGGCACTCCTCTCCCCCATCCGCCGCATCGGCCTCCGCTTCACCAGCGGCGGCACCGCCGTGCTCGCCGTCTCCGCCGCCGCGTGGATTGCCACCCTCCCGCTCAACATCGCCTACTTCCACTTCATCTCCCTCACCGCCCTGCCCGCCAACCTCATCGCCGTCCCGCTCTCCACCCTCCTCCTCGCCCTCGCCGCCGTCTCCCTCCTCGCCGGAATCTTCTCGCCCTGGCTCGCCGGCGTTTTCAACTCCGCCAACTACGCCCTCGCGAAATTCCTCCTCTTCGTCGTCCAATCCTTCGCCGCCCTGCCCGGCTCCGCCGTCTACGTCGGCCCGCCCCAACCCGCCGGCTCGCTCGCCACCATCGTCGCCCTCGACGCCAGCCCCGGCGCCGCCACCGCCATCCAAACCCCCGCCGCCGCCTGGCTCGTGGACACCGGGAACGACTTCTTCGCCGAGACCGTCACCGTCCCCTTCCTCCGCTCCCGCGGCGTGAACCAACTCACCGGCCTCGCGCTCACCCACGGCGACGGCCGCCACCTCGGCGGAGCCGACCGCATCCTCGCCGCCTTCAACCCCCGCGAAATCCTCGACTCCGGCCTGCGCGACCGCTCCCCCAACCGCCGCCAGATCCTCCGCGAACTCGCCGCCCGCGGCACCCCGCCCACCGCCGCCCTCGCCGGCCTCCACGTCCCCGTCCCCGTCGGCGGACAGATCGACGTGCTCTACCCGCCCGCCGGCACCGAGGGCGTCTACGCGGACGACAAGGCCCTCGTCCTCCGCCTCCGCTTCGGCCGCTTCACCGCCCTGCTCATGTCCGACGCCGGCGCCACCACCGAGCAATGGCTCCTCGCCCACGCCCGCGACCAGCTCCCCGCCGACGTCGTGATCATGGGCCGCCACGTCTCCAGCCCCAGCGGCGACCCCGACTTCCTCCGCGCCGTCCGGCCCCGCGTGCTCATCACCACCGCCGCCTTCTTCCCCGCGAACGAACGCCCCCCCGCGGACTGGCCCGCCCGCACCGCCGCCCTCGGCATCGACGTTCTCCGGCAGGATGAAACCGGCGCCGTCACCCTCGTCGTCGCCCCCGACCACTTCACCGTCACCCCCTTCCTCAACGCCCCGCCCTCCCCCCGCCGCTTCCCGCTGCCATGAGCCCCCTGCTCGCCGTCTCCCGCCTCACCATCCGCCGCGGACCCGCCACGCTCGTCCACGAGGTGAACTGGAGCGTCCACCCCGGCCAGCACTGGGTCATCCTCGGCGCCAACGGCTCCGGCAAAACCTCCCTCCTCCGCGCCCTCGGCGGCTACCTCACCCCCAGCGAAGGCGAGGTCCACCTGCTCGGCGAAACCTTCGGCGAAGCCGACTGGCGCGAACTCCGCACCCGCCTCGGCTTCGTCAGCGCCAGCGTCGCCCAGCTCCTCCACGACGAAGACACCGGCCTCGAAATCGTCGCCGGTGGCCGCCGCGCCATGGCCGGATTCTGGGGCCGCCTCAGCCCCGCGGACCGCACCGCCGCGCGCCGGGAACTCCGGGCCGTCGAAGCCATCGAACTCGCGCCGAAGCCCTGGCAAATCCTCTCCCAGGGCGAACGCCAGCGCCTCCTCATCGCCCGCGCCCTCATCGCCCGCCCGCGCCTCCTCCTGCTCGACGAACCCTGCGCCGGCCTCGACCCTGTCGCCCGCGAACGCTTTCTCCGCTTCCTCGAAAAGCTGGGCACCCGCCCCTCCGCGCCGCCTCTCGTCCTCGTCACCCACCACGTCGAGGAAATTCCCCCCTGCTTCACGCACGCCCTCCTCCTCCGCGCCGGCCGCACCCTCGCCGCCGGCCCCATCCGCGAAGTCATCACCACCCCGCTGCTCTCCGCCGCCTTCGACGCCCCCCTGCGTGTCCGCCGCCACGCCGGCCGCTACCAACTCCTATCTCCCATCTCCTAGCTCCCCGAGAAACCCCTCCGCCTCCGCCACGATCCGCGCCCGCTCCGCCTCCGGCCGCGAACGCCAGCTCCGCACCATCATCGCCGTCCGCGGATTCCGCGCAAACCGGTCGCCGTGCCGGTCGTAGAAATTCCAGTAAAGCAGGTTGAACGGACACGCCCCCGGCCCAGATTTTTTCGCCGGATCAAACCGGCACCCGCGGCAGTAATCGCTCATCCGCGAAATGTAGGCCCCGCCGCCCGCATACGGCTTCGTCGCCATGAACCCCCCGTCCGCGTGCAGCGCCATGCCCAGCACGTTCGCCGCCATCACCCACTCGTGCGCGTCCACATACATTTCCGTGAACCACCGCAGCGCCTCCTGCGGTCGCACGCCCGCCAGCAGCAGGAAATTCCCCAGCACCATCAACCGCTGGATGTGGTGATTGTAACTCGTCGCCCGCACCTGCTCCACGCACTCCCGCACGCAGTTCATGTCCGTGCGCCCATCGTAAAAAAACGCCGGCAACGCCCGCTCCGCCCCCAGCCCGTTGCTCGCGAGGTAATCCTCGCCCTTCAGCCAATACACGCCGTTCACAAATTCCCGCCACCCCAGAATCTGCCGCACAAATCCCTCGGTAGCCGCCAGCGGAGCCCGCCCCGCGCGATACGCCTCCACCGCCGCGTCCACGCACTCCCGCGGCTGCAGCAGGCCGATATTCATCATCGGCGAAAGCAGCGAGTGAAACATCGTGCGCTCCCCGGCCGCCATCACGTCCTGGAAATCCCCGAAGTTCCCCAGCCGCCGCCCCACAAAATCCTCCAGCCAACCGAGCGCCTCCGCCCGCGTCACCGGCAGCCAGAACGTCTCCGCATCCCCCGGCGCGTCGGGAAAAAATCGGGTCACGTCCGCGATCACCGCCCGCGTCACCGCGTCCGTCGACCCCCGCGGTGGCGCGGGCGGAGTCGCCCCGGCCGCAAAGTCCTTGAACGGCTTGCGGTTCTCCGCGTCAAAATTCCACGCCCCGCCCTCCGGCTCGCCCCGATCATCCACCAGCACGCCGAGTTCCCGCCGCACGCGCCGGTAATGATTTTCCATCAGCAGCCGCTTCGAGCCCTTCGCCCACGCGGCAAACTCCTCGCGCGGAACCAAAAAATTCACCGCCGGCAAAAACCGCACCGGCAGCCCGAGTTTGCGCGCCAGCGCCTCCACGGCCGCATGCTCGAAGCGATTGTTCGGCGCGCACATCACGATTTCCTCCGGCCGCCCCGCCGCCAGGTGCCGCCGCCAGCCGCCCTCGAAATCCTCCGTCTCCGCCAGCTCGTGGTAATCCACCGCCCACCCCTCCGCGCGTCGCACCGCCGCAAAATGCCGCATCGCCGCGTAAATCAACACCAGCTTGTGCCGGTGATACCGGAGGCGCGCGCCGCGCTTCCGCGACTCGATGAACAGCAACCGATCGCCCGTCCGCGGCCCCGCCCGCAACCCCGGATGATCCAACGAAAGCTGATCCCCAAAAATCCAGATCGTGCGCGCCACGACGCATCTTACGCCCTCCAACCCTGCGTGGACGCCCCCTTTCGTCAAAATCGCGATCCCCGCCTCTCCCGGCGACATCGCGATTGACAGAAGAGAATCCGGCTCAGAAAACGAACGCCATGTCCCCCGACCCCTGCGTTGCGAAACGCCTTCTTCGTCCCCTCGCGCTCCTCCTCGCCGGATGCGGCGCATTCTCCCTCCAGGCCGGCCCCGCCATCACCAGCAACATCACGCTGCTCGACACCGCGATCACGACCGGAGCCGCGACCAGCCAGACCCAACCCGGCGGCGGCTCGGGCGGTTTCCCCGGCGGCACCTCCTACACGCTGAACTACGGCGGGGCCGTCGAGCGCATCCTCTCCTACAAGGCCGGCGCGACCCTCTACAATCCCCTCGAATACAAGGACAACATCATCACCACCCTCGTGCGCGTGCCGAACCCCGCGTTCACCGGCAGCCAGGCGAACAACAACAACATCATCTACTCCCGCCTGACCTCCAACGCCGGAACGACCTACAACCTCAAGCCGCCCTACCTCGGCAACGAGCAGGAGGCCTTTAACGCCAACAACCTCAACTACGGCACGGATAACCTCTTCGGCAACACGGGCGACGGCAACGGCAACAACAACAACATCGAACGCCTCGACGTCGTCTTCCGCCGCGGCCTCCTCGCCACCTCCGCCCTCGCCTTCGCCGTGTTCGAACGCGGCGTCACCAGCGCGCACGATCCCTTCGGCATCGCCGCCGTCACCGCGGTCGACGCGCAGGGCCGCCCCACCGCCTACGGCCCCCTCGTCCGCTTCGGCGCCGGCACCCCCTTCGGCAGCTACGGCACCACCGCCCTCGTTCCCACCAGCACAAACTGGCTCGTCACCCGCAACCAGGTCACCAACCAGGGCGGCCTTGCCAACAATCCCTCCGCCCTCGTCACCAACCAAACCCTCGGCGGCGTCACCATCGCCGTGTCGGAATCCTCCGCCGCCGGCAGCCTCGGCGTCACTCCCGGCACCGTCATCTTCGGTTACTCTCTCTTCGGCGGCGACGTCACCGGCACCGGCGGGCAAAACCTCCTCAACCCCTCCACCTTCCCGCTGAACTCTTCGGCCACCACCGGCGCGGGCGGCATCGATCTCCTCGCCTACACGGGCGTCGTCTTCGAGGCCGAAGCCCTCAAGATCGAGGTCCCCTCGCTCATCCTGCCCGACGCCGCCGACGTCCCCATTTCGAACGGCCTCGTGGTCACCTCCGGCAACATCACCGTGCCCACCGGCGAGGCGAAAATCAGCGACGGCACGCTGACGACCCCCGAGGATCTCACCCTCAACCCTGGCGGCGAAAACGGCACGCTGGTCTCCGACACGCCCCTTTCCGCGGGCGGCAACGCCACCATCGCCGGCGGCACGCTCATCACCGAAAATTCCGTCACCGCCAGCAAGGACGTGAACGTCACCCCTACCGCCACCCTCGTAGTCGACCCCACCGGCTCCGTGGAAGCCGGCCAGAGCCTCAACGTGCAGCCCGGCGGCTCCGTCGTCGTGCAGCCCGGGGGAACGATTTCCACCGGCACCGACGTCAACGTTGACGGCCCGTCCGTCCTCGTCGTTGAGCCCGGCGGCAAGGTCGACGCCGGCGGCGGCCTCAACGTCACCGGTGGCGTGGTCGATGTCCTCGGCGACGTCACGGTCAAGGATCCCATCAACCTCGATCCCGGCTCCGTCGTCTTCATCGAACCGACGGGCACCCTCACCGGCGGCGGCGTGCAGGTGGACCCCACCGCCGTGCTTCTCGTCGACGGCGGCCTCGACACCCCCGGCGGCTCGACCACCATCGCTCCCGGCGGCGGCGTCGCCGGCACCGGCACCATCACCGGCAACGTCGAAAACCACGGCGACATCACCCCCGGCGATCCCTCCACCAACACGCCCGGCACCCTCCACATCAACGGCAACTACGAGCAGGGCCCCACCGGCACCCTCGGCATCCCCATCAGCCCGGGCGGAACCCCGTCCCAACTGGCCGTCAGCGGCACGGCCTCACTCGGCGGCACCGTGGTCGTCACGCCGTCCTCCGGCACCCCCCTCGCCTACGGGCAGACGATCCCCGACATCGTCACCGCGAAGGAAATCACCGGCATCTTCGCCGCCGTCGATCTCCCGGAGGACTTCCGCGGCCGCCCGATCGTGGACGGCGGCACCGTCTCCGTTCTCGTCGCCCCGGAAAGCTACACGAGCGTCGCCACCACGCCGAACCAGCAATCCACCGCCAGCGCGCTCGATTCCTTCATCCCCACCAAGACCGGCGACAAGGTCACCGTCAGCACCGCGCTCGACGAACTCACCGCGGACGCCTACCCCGCCGCCTTCGACGCCGTCTCGCCCGCCTTCTACCAGACCATCCCCAGCATCGGCTTCAACCTCAACACCTCGCAAAGCCTGCTCATCGACCAACGCCTCGACAGCGTCCGCCTCGGCAGCCCCGGCGGCTTCCAGGCCCAGGGCACCGGACCGAATGCCCCTGTCTACAGCGACAAAAACGACGGCAAAAGCGTGGTCACGGGCAAGGGCATCCTCCCGGACCTCAAGAGCACGCTTCCCCTGCTCGCGCCCGACACCCGCTGGGGCGCCTGGACCATGGCCAACGGCCTCTTCGGCCGCAGCTACTCGCTCGCCGAAGTTCCCAACTACCGCTTCAGCAGCGGCCAGTTCCTCGCCGGCGCCGACCTCCAGTTCAACGCGCACTTCTCCGCCGGCCTCTTCGCCGGCTACCAGACCGCCCTTGCCAACTACGCCGGCGGCGACTCCGCCCGCATGAACGGCGTCACCTTCGGCACCTACGCCACCTACGAAACCGGCACCGGATTCTACGCCAGCGGCATCCTCACCGGCGGCTACGCCAACTACGAAACCTCGCGCGACATTTCCTTCGGCAGCCTCAACCGGAACGCCG
>JAIYAZ010000002.1 GCA_027488755.1 Verrucomicrobiaceae bacterium
CAGCTCATCTACAATCCGAATCCCTAATCCCCCGCTCGCGCCCGAGCCTTTCACCGGAGGAGTGCCGCGCGGAACCTAACAGCGACCTGCCCGGCACGCTCCAGATGCAGCAAACAAGCTCCGGTGGCCAATCCACCGGAGCTTGTTTTTTTTGACCGCCATGAACCCCCGTCCTCGTCGTCACTCCGGCCGGCCCCGGGCGGCCTTCACCCTCGTCGAGCTGCTCTTCGTCATCGCCCTCATCGCCATCATGGCCTCGCTGGTCATCAGCGCCTTTTCCAACGCCTCGGCCGACTCCCGCGAAGTGCTCGTGCGCCAGCAACAGGCCGTCGTCCAGGAAGCCATCAACAGCTGGATCGCCCGCCGCAGCGCCCCGCCCCGCTCCCTCGCCGCCGCCAAGACGGAATACAACGCCGCCACCACCGGCCTCGGCCGCCTCGCCCTCGTGCAGGACTACCTCGACACCTCCACCTACACCCACCTGGTTGCCAACACCAGCGATCCGGACGAGGTTCGCTCGGACGCCATGGCGAAAACCTCCCAACACCTCGCCATCACCGCCTGGGCCGACGGCTCCTACCCCAAGGTTAACCTCGTCACCTCCCCATGAACGCCCCCCGCCTCCGCGCTCCGCTCCGCCTCGCGGGGAAAGCCGTCGGCTTCTCCCTCGTCGAGGTCCTCGCGGCCGTCGCCCTCATCGGCATCATCACCTTCCTCGCCCTGCCCAACATCGTCCGCATCAAGCAGGACAGCGAGGAACACCTCGCCATCGCCCGCGCCGAGGCCCTCAACCTCGCCATGGCCTCCTACGTGCAGGCCCAGGGCCAAACCGCCGCCGCCACCGGCTGGGCCGGAGCCGACGATGCCGCCGAACGCTACGCCCTGCTCGCGCCCTACCTCGCCTACGCCCCCGCCACCGTGGCCGATTACATGCCCGGTGGTTACTCGGTCGCCCTCCCCGCGACCCTCCTCCCCCTCACCAAGGCCGCGCTCTCCGGCCCGGATGGAAGCGTCGCCTATTAGCCCGAACCCCCCCGCCACCATGTCCCCGCGCCGCCGTCCCTGGGCCGGATTCAGCCTGACCGAGCTGCTCACCACCGTCGTTGTGATCGGCATCCTCGCGGGTGTCTGCGTCCAAAGCTACAGCGGCCTCCGCGCCAGCGCCCGGGAAGCCTCGGCCCGCGACACCCTCGCGCTCCTCAACCGCGCGGTTCTCCACTTCAACCAAACCAACTGGGACCTCGTGCTCAGCCCGGTCCCCAACGCCACCTCCGACGAGCTCGCCGTGCTCCGCACCCTCCAGTGGCGGAACCCCAACCCCGCCCAGGCCACCCCCGGCTCCCCCTACGCCCCCCCCGACCTGCCGGACACCATGTCCTCCGACTCCGAGGACTACCGCCTCCAATGGAACGGCCGCACCTACGAACTCCTCCTGCCCGGCGAACCCGGCGCGGGCCTGCTCGTCGGCGTTGCGCTGCCATCCGCCCGCGCGTCCTACTCGTATCCTGAGGGTTACGAACCCCTTGGCCCCCTTCAGTATGAATGACACCTCCTGGTCGCTTCTGACCGATAACCTCAGCGCCCGCGGCCTCGCCGTGCCGGCTACCCGCCCCGACACCGATCCCCAGGCCGCCATCGCCCGCATCAACCAGCACCCCGCCGACGGCGAAAGCGCCCTCGAATGGCTCGCCGGCGAGTTCGAAATCATCCCGCTGCGCCTCGCCCGGGCCGCGTGTTCCACCCGCGCCGAGGAGGTCTTCCGGCGCCTCGCCCGCGCCAAGGCAAGTGAGGAACCCTGGATGCCCTTCGGCACCCTCGGCCCCCTCCTGCTCTGCGCGCACTACAACCCCGTGGCCGACGACTTCTGGGGTATCCCGACCCCGTTCGTCATCCGCGCCCTCGTCACCGAGGCCCAGTATCACGAGCTCCGCGACGACCTCACCAGCCGGCTCGCCTTCAACCCCCTCCCGCCCGCCGGCCCGCGCAGCGAGTTCGAGCCGCCGCCGGGTGACGGGCCGGGCCTGCTCTCCATGCTCCAGTGGTTCCTGCGCGTCTATCCCGTGACCGACAAGGAACGCGAAGAACTCACCGAGTGCGAGCGCGCCTTCAACGGCAGCGACTACCGCCGCATCTCCGACTTCAAGCTCCTGCCGAAACACTACGGTGTCGCCTTCACCCACATCGCCCGCACCGAGCCCGCCTTCAATCCCGACTACGCCCCCGCGCAGTCCGTCTTCCCCGACACCCTCCTCGAGAAGCACGGCGTCTACCCGCTCTTCTGCGGGCCGAAGGACGTCTACCTGCTCACCTCGGAGCGCAACAACTTCGCCTTCGAGGACGAATGGCTCTCCACCGGCTCGGCCGAGTTCCACTTCCTCAAACTCCTCGCCGATCGCGACGCCATCGCGGAAGCGATCACCCGCAACCGCGGCCGCGGCCTCCCCGCCGCCGCCTCCGGCGACGAAGCCATCGCCGGCGAACTCAGCTACTCCGACAACACCAACCTCGTCGAAATCGACGCCGGGGAAATGCAGCGGCTCAACCCCGCCAGCATCCACACCACCCCCGAGCAGATCATCCACTGGGTCCTCTACCGCGCCATCTCCGGCCGCGCGAGCGACCTCCACGTCGAAAAATACTACAACACCGCCCGCTTCCGCGCCCGCATCGACGGCGAGCTTCAGGTCATCCACTCCTGCCCCGAGGAAGGTCTCCCGCGCTTCATCAGCCTCATCAAAAACTACTCCAACATGGGCCACCAGCGGCAGGACGCGCAGGACGCCCGGTTCGCCATGAGCATCGGCAAACGCCGCATCGACTGCCGCGTCTCCGCCATTCCCTGCCGCCGCGACCTCCAGAAACTCACCATCCGCTTCCTCGACAAGCAGGACGGCGTCAAGCGGCTCACCGACCTCCACCTCTCGCCCCGGCAGTCCCAGATCATCTCCGACACGATGAACCGCGACCAGGGCCTCGTCCTCGTCACCGGCCCCACCGGCAGCGGCAAGACCACCTCGCTCTACGCCTTCATCAACAGCATCAACCGCGACAACATCAACATCCACACGATCGAGGACCCCATCGAATACGAGATCGAGGGCATCAACCAAACCCAGACCGACCCGATCAACGGCATCGACTTCCCGCAGGGCCTCCGCCGCCTCCTCCGCGCCGATCCCGACGTCATCCTCATTGGCGAATCCCGCGACGAGGAGACCGCCAACGCCGCGGTGAACGCCGCCCTCACCGGCCACCTCGTGCTCACCACCCTGCACGCCAACGACAGCCTCCGCGCCGTCAGCCGGCTCATCTCCATGGGCCTCCCGCCCTACCTCCTCGCCGACGCCCTCGCCCTCAGCCAGGCCCAGCGGCTCGTTCGCCGGCTTTGCACCTACTGCAAACGCCCCACCCCCCTCACCGACGAGCTGCGCCAGACCTTCCACCGCCACCAGGTGGTCGTCCCCACCGACATCAGCTCGATCTACGTCCGCACCGGCTGCAGCGAATGCGGCCACACGGGCTACTCCGGGCGCATCGCCCTCATGGAAATGTGCCCGATCACGCCCGACCTCGCAGACCTCATCGGCGCGAACGCCCCGCAGAGCAAGCTCCGCGAGGTCGCCTTCCGCCACGGCGTGCTTTCCCTCTACCAGGAGGGTCTCAGCCAGGTCCTCGGCGGCTACACCTCGCTCGAGGAAATCAGCCCGCTCAGCTACACCTCAGGCCTGTAACCCGCACGTTTGCGCGTCGCCGGGTTCCGGGGCCGGAATCCCCGCGCCAGCCCCGCGCCGAGGCCCAGCACCACCAGCGCCACCGTCGAGGGCTCCGGCACGGCCGCGAGACTGAAAACCGTGCCCGCCCCCGAGGCCCCGCCCCCGGCGGTCGTGCCGTAAAGGGACCCCCCAACGGCGATGAGCGTGCCCTGAGGACTGGCCCCGTCGCTCCCGCTAAACCGATGCTCCAGCGAAAAATCCGACCCATCGAGGTTGAGCCGAAAAATGGTCCCAATGTCGGCGTCGCCTCCGGTCTGAGTGGTTCCGTAAAGCGTCGTCCCGACCAGCGTCAACGAACCCGAGGGCAGACTCCCGTCATTGGAGCCCCCGCTGAAATCGTGCAACACCCCAAACCCCGTCCCATCCGTGCCGATGCGAAAAACCGTGCCCACCCCCGCCGTGCCCCCGCTGAACGTCGTGCCATATAAAACGCTCCCCACCGCCAGCAGCGAGGATTGCGGGTTGCTCGCGGAAAAACTGTGCAGCAGGCCGAAGTTCCCGCCATCCGCGTCGAGGCGAAACACCGTGCCGCCGCCAAGCGCGCCGCCGTTGGAGGTCGTTCCAAACAACGTCCCGCCGCTCAGCGTCAGCGAACCCAACGGGAAGCTGCCGTCGGTCGCCCCGCCGGTAAATCGATGCAGCACGGAGAACCCCGAGCCATCCAGATTCATGCGGAACACCACCCCCGCATCCGCGCCGCCGCCGCCCCGCTGCGTGAGGCCATAGACGGTGGATCCCGACACCAGCAGCGTCCCCAGCGGGCTCTTCCCGTCGTTGATGCCGCCCGCAAAGCTGCGCAGCACGTTGTAGCCGCCGCCATCGGTGCCCACCTGGAAGACCGTGCCGAGATTCCCGGTGCCCCCGCCGTTGGTCATGCCCAGGAGCGCACCTCCCGTTGCCGCGAGAGCGCCGGAGGGGAAGCTGTTGGGGGCGAAGCTTGTGAGCGTGGCAAAGTTCCCGCCGCCCGTGCCCAGCCTGTAGATCGTGCCGCCGGCGTTGAGACCGCCCTCGACGGTCATTCCATACAGCGTCCCGTCGATCGCGATCAGGTCGCCCTGAGGGGTCGCGCCCTCCAGTCCCGCCCCGGTGAATTCATGCAGCACCGAAAGCCCCCCCCGGGCCGTCAGGGTGCCACCGAACAGCGCGACGAAGGTCGCGGAGCGCAGGAACCAGAAACGGATCGCGGCTCGCACAAGGGAACTGTCGCCCCGGCCCCGGCCCGTCGTCAAGGGCGGGTCTGACGTGCCGGCCCGCTAGGTTCCGGAGTGCCCAAGAATCCCCGCAAGCTCGGCGCGGCGGCGTTCGTGCTCCTCGTCGCTGAGCACGGAGACGAGCGCGCTGCCGTCCAGCTCGGGCATGTCCACCCACGAACGGCAGCCGCCGAAGCGGGGCTCCATGCGCAGGCGGCGCGACGGTTCGAGCCGGAAGATCCGCACGAAGGCGACGTGCAGCCCGGGCGTCTCGTCGTAGCGAAAACGCTCCTCCACGATCTCGTCGCACCACACGTGGTGCGCCCGCAGGCTCCGGACCACGGCGAGGTCGGTGACGAGGCGCGTCCACTCCACCGCCGCGGCGTAGGTGATTTCGATTTCCTCCTCGAGCGGGGCGGGCACCGGCGTGTCGGCTGGCAGCGTCGTGCGCGCGAGCTGCTCGTGGAACCACGTCGGGAACAGGAAAAACTCGCCGTGCTTGAAGTTGAAGCCGGCGCGGCCTTCGGCAATGCCCCCCTTGCGGAGGATGAGGCTCTGCTTACCGCTGCCGAGCGCTTCGCAGATGAGCGCCCATTCCTTGAATGCGACTGTCATGGGTTCGTGACGAAAAAATAATTGGAGCCCGCGCCTCCGCAAAGCGAAGAATGGGGGAATGCGCCATCGTTTCGACCTGCACGTTCATTCGTTCTTCTCGGGGGACGCGTCGAGTTCGCCGGAGGCGCTGGTGGCCGCGGCCCGGCGGCGCGGGCTTTCCGGCATCGTCATCACGGACCACAACACCTGCGAGGCTCATGATTACTGCCGCCGGCACGGGCTGGCCAACGCCGAGGGCACGCCGGTCGAGGGGTTTCTCATCGTTCCGGGCGTGGAGGTTTCCACGGCCGACGGCCATCTGCTCTGCATCGGCACCACGCTGCCCGACCTGATGGGCCGGCCCGCGCTGGAGGTGGAGGCCGCGATCACGGAGCGGGGCGGCGTGGCCATTCCCGCGCATCCCTACGACCGCTGGCGCGCCGGCATCGCCGAGGACGTGCTCGACCGGATGCGCACGACCGTGGTCGAGGTGTTCAACGCCGCGGTCACCTCCCGCGCCTTCAACCAGCAGGCGCGCGCCTACGCCGAGCGCCGCGGCTGGCACATGACCGCCGGCAGCGACGCGCACCACGCGAGCGCCGTCGGCACGGCGAGCACCGCGTATGCGCTGGACGAGTTTTCGGTCGCGGGGTTGGTGCGGGCGATTCCCGCCGGCGGCGGGGAATTGGACGAGACGTATCTCACCCGCCTCGAGGGCTTCAAAAAGCACTTCGGGAACTGGTTCCGCGTCTTCAACCGCAGCCCCCGCAAGCCGCGGCGTTAAACCACGACGCGGCGCGTGCGCCCGCCGATGGCGGTGAAAATATCCCACGCAATCGTGCCGGCCCAGGCGGCCAGCTCGGCGGCGGGCAGTTGCGGACCGACAAGCTCGGCCACGTCGCCCACCGCGACCTCCGGCAGCGCGGAGACGTCGACGAGAATCTGGTCCATCGTGATGCGGCCGAGCACGGAGCACCGTCGGCCGGCGATGACGACCTGCGCGCCGCGGTTCGAGGCCTGGCGCGGATAGCCGTCGGCGTAACCCACGGCGAGCGTCGCGACGCGCATGGCGTGCGGGGTCACGAACGTGCGGCCGTAGCTGAGGCTGCGGCCGGCGGGCAGGTCGCGCACAAGGACAATGCGCGTTTTCCACGTGAGCGCAGGCTGGAGGTGGCGCTGGAACTCGGGCAGCGGCGAGCTGCCGTAAAGCATGAGCCCGGCGCGGGCGAGGTCGAAGCGGAAGTCGGGGTAGCCGAGCAGGCCCGCGCTGTTCTGGGCGTGGATGCGGGCGGTGGGGGCGAGGCGGCGGGCCTGCGTGACGAAGGCGGCGAAGAGCGCGAGTTGATCGCGGGTGTAGTCGGCCTCCTCGTCGGGGGAGGGGAGGTGGGTCGCGATGCTGTGCAGGCTGAGGTCGGGCCGGGCGAGGATTTTCTCCAGGGCGTCGAGGGCCTGCTCGTGCCAGATGCCGATGCGGCCCATGCCGGTGTCGACCTTGAGGCAGAGCCGGGCCCCGGGGGCGAAGGCCAGCGCCTCGTCCGCGCTGGAGACCGAGGCGATCCAACCCGCGCTCTCCACGGTGGCCCGCTCGGCGGGCAGGCATGGGCCGAGGATCAGGAGATCGCGGCCGGTGCCGAGCGCATCGACCTCGGCGGCTTCGTCGGCGTTGGCGACGGCAAAGATTTCCACGGCGTCGCGCAGGGCCTCCACGGCGACGGCCACGCCATGGCCGTAGGCGTTGGCTTTGACCACCGCGGCGAGGGGCACCCCGGCCCGCTCCCGGGCGAAGGCGGCGTTGTGCCGCATTGCGGTCGGGGAAACCTCGGCCCACAGGCGGAACGGCACGGACAAATCAGCGGGCATGGAGCCCCGAAAAATGCGCGGAGCAGCCGGGGCGGGCAACCTATTTTGCGGAGGATTCTGCGCGGAGGAGGTCGCGCACGGCCGGTTCCCGCGCGGAGCAGACGGCGTGAAACCAGCCTTCCTCGCCCCGGTGCAGATCGATGTAGCCCAGGAGTTGGAGGAGGCCGAGCAGGTGATCTCGCCGGGCGGCGTCGGGCTCAATCTGGGCCAGGCCGGGCAGCGGGGCGCGGCCGAGATCGTGGATGCCGGCGAGCAGGTTCCAGGCGCGGGCGGGGTCGTCCTCGCGCACGGGGCGGATGGCCGCGAGGTTGCCGCCGATGGACATCGTGAGGCGCGCGGGCAGCAGGAGAAAGTCGGCGAAGAGGTGCCAGCCGATGATGGGCCGTTCCGGCGGGGGGGCGTGGCGGCGGTGCCAGGCGTCGGCGAAACCCCAGCCGAGCAGCGCGGCGGCGAGGCCGGTGGCGGTGGCGGGAATCCAGCGCGGCATCTCGGCGCAGAAGTCCCCGCGGGCGGAGGTCACGAGTCCGAGGAGAATGAGGACGAAGAGGAACCACGCGAGCGCCCAGGCGAGGGCGGCGGCTAGGGCGGAGATCGCGGCGAGCAGGAGGGCGTGGCGGTTGTGGGCCCGCATTTCGCGGCGGAGCGCGGCCGGGCCGGGGTCGATCATGCCGCGGGGCGGTAGCCCGCGGGGTCGATTTCCACGGCGGCAAATCCCGCCGCGCGCAGGCCCGGGGCAAGGTCGAGGCCGGCGAGGCGCGGCATTTCCTCGGGGGCAATCTGCACCCGCGCGCCGGGGGCGTCGCCGGGAAGGTAGCGCACGCGAAAGACGCGAAAACCGAGCGAGCGCACGTAGGCTTCCCCGGCCTCCACGAGCGCGAGGGCGTCGCGGGTGACCGGCGTGCCGTGCGGAATGCGCGAGCTCAGGCAGGGCTGGGCCGGCGCGTCGGCGGTGGGCAGACCGAGTTCCCGCGAGAGGGCGCGCACGTCGGCCTTGGTGAGGCCGGCCTGCTTGAGCGGGGCGAGCACGGCGAACTCGGCGGCGGCCTGCGAGCCGGGGCGGAGGTGGGCGGGGTCGTCGGCGTTTTCTCCGTAGGCAATGGCGGCAAAACCGCGCGCGCGGGCGAGGGCGTCGAGCCGCTGGAAAAGCTCGGCCTTGCAGAAGTAGCAGCGGTTGAGGGGATTCGCGGCGTAGCGGGGGTCCTCCAGCTCCTCGGTGGCCACGACTTCCACCGTGGCGCCAAAGCCGCGGGCGGTCGCGAGCGCCTCGGCGAGCGCGGCCCGGGGCAGGCTGGGGCTGTCGGCGATCACGCCGAGCGCGCGGTTCCCGAGCGTGGCGTGGGCGACGGCCAGCAGGCACGCGCTGTCCACGCCGCCGGAGTAGGCGACGACAAGCGGGGCGTGGGCGCGGAGGAGGGCTTCCAGGGCGGCGCGGCGGTCCATGGTCACCCCACTTTCGCTCACAGACCGAGCCGCGCAAACAGCGCGTCGAGCGGGAGCTGCAGACCGATGAAAAACTCGCCGAACTCCGCGTATTGCGCGCTCACCTCGTCGAAGCGCATCTCGTAGACGATGGCCTTGATGTCGCTCGTGGTCTGGGCAAACAGCGTGACGAACCATTCGCCGTCGTCGAGGCCGGTGGAGCCGGTGATGAGCTGGCGCACGCGACCGGCGTAGGTGCGGCCGACGCGGGCGTGGCCGGCCATGAGCTTTTTGCGGGCGTCAAAGTCGAGCGCATACCAGTTCTGACCCCGCGAGCGGCGCTTCGACATCGGGTAGAAGCAAACGACCGGCCAGTCGGCGAGGTTCGGCTCGAGGCGGTCCTTCGCGTATTTGTCCATCCGCACGCGAAAGTCGGCCAGGCGCTTCTGGAAATCCTCCGAGCTCTCGGCGAGGCCCTCGTCCGCGAGCGAGCCGGCGAATTCCTCCTCGGTCGTCGTGTATTCGCTGCGCTCGGTCATCGACAGCCACGAAAACTCCGGCAGCAGCATGCCGGGCCCAAGCGAGAGGGCGAGCTGCTTGCCGATGCGGTCAATGGCGTGGAGGTCGGGCGCGACGAGCATGAAGCCGAGGTCGGCCTTCGCGGAGACCATGCTCAGCGTGAGGAGCTGCGTGCCCTCCTCGGCGCGGACGTCCTTCACGAGGTTGGCGAGGCGGGTTTTGGCCTCCAGGCGTTCCTTCGGGGAGAGCAAATCCCATTGGGCGTGCTCGAGGCGGAAAAAGAGGTGCAGGACGTGGCGTCCCTCGGTGGGCAGGATGGGTTCCATCGGAACGGCAAATTTCCGCCCCTTCCGGGAAAAAAACAATTGCAATCCCGGCGGGGGTTCCTACTTTCGCTCGTCAGAGAATCCCATGGCTGACGTAGCAAACAAATATCCGGAAAACGTGGTCGGCGCATTTTATTGCGACGACCAGTGCATCGATTGCGACCTTTGCCGCGAGACCGCTCCGGCGAATTTCACCCGCAACGACGATGGTGGCCATTCCTACGTCTTCAAGCAGCCCGAGACTCCCGAGGAGGAGGCTCTCTGCAAGGAAGCCATGGAAGGCTGCCCGGTCGAAGCGATCGGCAGCGACGGCGCCTAGTCCGCGCCGCCCGCACCGGGCGATCCCATGCTCTCGAAGTCACTCCGCCGCCATGTCGTCGAGGAGTGGCGCGGTCTGCCCGAGCCCCGCGAAGGGCGTCCGCTCGTCGCTGTTTCCGAGGCGATCCAGGGACTTGTCTCCAAGCTGGGCCTCCGCGAACGCATCAACGAGGCCGACATCCTTGCCGCCTGGCGCGAGGTCGTCGGGGATTTCCTGGCCCAGCATTCCCGCCCCGCGCGCCTCGTCAACGGCGTGCTTCACGTCGAGGTCATGCAGTCCAGCGTGCGCTACGAGCTCGACCGCACCTGGCGCCCGGTGATTCTCCAAAAGCTCCAGGACCGCTTCGGGAAAAACGCCGTCCGCGAGATCCGGCTGTGATTTCCGCCGTGCGCTCGGCGCGGGCGGTGGTTAAATCCGCGGAGTGATTCGTAATCTGCTCTTCGACTGGTCCGGCACGCTCGCGGACGACCTCGGGCCCGTGCTCAAGGCGACGAATCTCATCTTTCGCGAATACGGCCGCCGCGACCTCACGCTGGAGGAATTCCGCACCCACTTCCGGCTCCCATTTTCCGGCTTCTACGCCGAGCTCCTGCCCGAAGCTACCCTCGAAGGGCTCGAACCGCTTTACGAAAAATTCTTCGCCGGCCTGCACGACGAGGTCGAGCTGCTGCCGGGCGCGCGGGAGATCCTCACCTTCTGCCAGCACTCCGGGCGCCGCACCTTCCTGCTCAGCACGATCAAGCCCGACCATTTCGCCGCCCAGGCCGGCCGGCTCGGCGTGCAGGACGCCTTCGAGCATCCCTACGTCGGCATCATGGACAAGCGGGAGAAGATTCGCGAAATCCTCGCCACCCACGACCTCGACCCGACCGAGACTGCCTTCGTTGGCGACATGGTCCACGACATCGAGACCGCCCGCCACGGCGGCGTGATGAGCATCGCGCTGCTCACCGGGTTTGACCGCCTGGAAAAGCTCGCGCCCGCCCGGCCCGATGCCATCCTGACCGGGTTGCCCGCCCTCCAAAAGCTGCTCGGCGGCATGACCGTCATTTCCTCATGAGTGCCTTCGACGACGAAATCGAGATCCGCGGCCTGGAGGTCTTCCCCCTCATCGGCGTGCCCGCCGAGGAACGCGCCGAACCCCAGCGGCTCCTCATCGACCTGCGGCTCACGCCCCGCCGCAGCTTCGCCGCGATGACCGACGAAATCACCGCGACCGTGGATTACTTCGCCCTCAGCCAGCGCGTGGTCGATCTCGCCGCCGCCCGCCCGCGCCAGCTCATTGAGACCCTCGCCGAGGAAATCGCGACCTTCGTGCTCCGCGAATTTGCCCTCCGCCGCGTCGACGTGACCGTGCGCAAATTCATCCTGCCCAACACCGAATACGTCGCCGTGCACTGCCGGCGCGAACGGGCGGGCTGACCGCGATTCGCGGGCCGGATTTGTCGCCGGTCAAATTTGCCGGATTCCGCGCGCGTGTTCCCGCCCCGCACCCGATAGCGTGACGCCCCTATGCAATGGTTCGCGCAACTCGAATCCACCCAGCCGGTGGCTTATGCGGTGTTGGTCCTCTTCAGCATTTCCGTCCTCGGGCTCTGTCTCGGCGGGCTCAAGGTGCGCAAAATCGGCCTCGGCGTCACCGGCGTGCTCTTTGCCGGCATTTTGTTCGGGCATTTCGGGGTGAAAATCGACCACTCGATCCTCGATTTCGTCCGCGAGTTCGGCCTCATCCTCTTCGTCTACACGATCGGCATGCAGCTCGGGCCATCGTTCTTCGCCTCCTTCAAAAAAGAGGGCCTGCGCATGAACCTCATGGCCGCCACCATCGTGATCGGCGGCGGGGCCATCGCCGTCGGCGCCGCCTGGCTGCTTAAGGTCGACTTCTTCGCCGTGCCCGGGCTCTTCTCCGGCTCCACGACCAACACCCCCTCGCTCGGCGCCGCCCAGCAAATGCTCAAGGCCATCGCCCCCGAAGAGGCCCGCGCCAGCCTCATCGCCCTCGGTTACGCGGTCACCTACCCCATCGGCGTCGCCGGCATCATCGGCTCGCTTGTGATCTTCCGGGGAATCTTCCGCGTCGACGTGGACCACGAACGCACCCAGTTCCAGGCCGCCCAGCGCGAGGGTTACGAGCCGCTCGAGCGCATGAACCTCCTCGTCGAAAACGCCCACCTCGACGGTCTCACCATCCAGAATCTTCCCGGCGTGAAGGAAATGGGCCTCCGCATCGCGCGCATCCTGCCCGCCGGCCAGTCCGCGGTGCAGAACGCCCTCGCCGACACCGTCGTCCACCGGGGCGACACCATCCTCGCCGTCGGCACCCACGCCCACCTCGAGCACTTCCAGCGCGTGGTCGGCCGTGTCGCCGAGACCAACCTCATGAAGGCCCCGGGCGGCATCAACTTCGAAAAAATCATCGTCACCCGCCGCACCGTGCTCGGCAAAAACCTCCGCGAGCTCGGCCTCGAACAGCTCCACAACGTCACCGTCACCCGCATCATGCGCGGCGACGTGGAAATGACCGCCGTGCCCGAGCTGCGCCTCCAGTTCGGCGACCGGCTCAACGTCGTTGGCGCGAAGGAGGATCTCGCCGCCACCGCGAAAACCGTCGGCAACTCCGTCAAGGCCCTCAACGAGACGCAGTTCATCCCCCTGTTTCTCGGCATCGCCCTCGGTGTGCTCGTGGGCAGCATCCCGATCCCGATCCCCGGCGTCCCCGTTCCGCTCCGGCTGGGCATCGCCGGCGGCCCGCTCGTCGTGGCCATCCTGCTCAGCCGACTCGGCCGCGTCGGCCCGCTGCTCTGGCACATTCCGCTCAACGCGAACCTCGCGCTCCGCGAGCTCGGCATCACCCTCTTCCTCGCCTGCGTCGGCCTCAAGGCCGGCGCCAGCTTCTTCGCCGCCGCGTTCAGCGCGAACGGCGCCGCGTGGATGACCGTCGGCCTCCTCATTTGCGTGGTCCCGCTGCTTGTCGTCGGCATCGTCGGTCGCCTGCTCTTCAAGCTGAACTACCTCAGCCTCTGCGGCATCATCGCCGGCAGCATGACCGATCCCCCTGCCCTCGCCTTTGCCAACACCATGGCAAAATCCGACGGCCCCGCCGTGGCCTACGCCACCGTCTACCCGCTCACCATGCTCCTGCGCATCGTCGTCGCGCAGGTGCTCGTCCTCCTGCTGCTCACCTGAACCCATGCGGAAAAACGGTTGACGACCCCGGGAAAATTGGTATTCCTTTCCGTCCACTCATGCGGGTGTAACTCAGTTGGTAGAGTGCAACCTTGCCAAGGTTGATGTCGCGAGTTCGAGTCTCGTCACCCGCTCCACTTCCCTCCCCTCGGGGGGAAGTTTTTTTCCCGGCGCCGCCGAATTTCCCGTTTCGCCGCCAAGCTTTCATTCTGATCCATGAGACCCATTGCCCCGACCAAGGCCGAAACCGCCCGGCTGGAGCCTTTTCGCGGACTCGACCTGTCGGACATCCACGTCCCCACGGCGCACCAGGATTTTGCCGACGCCGCGCAGCGCATCATCGAGGCCGGCGTGGCCGGTTTTGACACCGAGTCGAAGCCCACGTTCTCCGTCGGCGAGAAAAATCACGGCCCGCACGTCGTCCAGTTTGCCCTCCGCGACCGGGCTTACATCTTCCAGCTTCACCGCCCCTCCGGTCGCGAGGTGGCCGCCATGCTGCTGGAGTCGGACCGCGTCACCAAGGTCGGCTTCGGCCTCCAGAACGACCGCGGCCTCATCCGCTCAAAGTTCGGCGTGCCCCCGCGCGCCGTGGTCGACCTCGACCAGATTTTCCGCCGCCAGGGATACGCCGGTCAGATCGGCGTGCGCGCTGCCGTCGGCGTCGTGCTCCGGCAAAGCTTCGCGAAGTCGAAAAGCATCACGACCAGCAACTGGGCCTCCCCGAACCTCACCCCCCGGCAGCTGCTTTACGCGGCAAACGATGCGTTTGCCGCCCTGCGCGTGATGGACGCCCTCGGGCTCGCCGCCCGCTAGCGCTCCGCCTTCCCGCCGGCCAGCGACTGGGCCAGCTCCGCCAGGTCCTGGTCGAGAATGCTCCCCGCATCCGGGCGCAAGGCCGCCCGCGCCTGCTCGACCACCCGCTCCGCATCCTCCGCCCGGCCCTTACCGGCCAGCGCCCCCGCGAAGGGGCGCACCACGTCGTAAAAAAAGTTCCCGCCGCCCGTGCGCCCAAGCCGGCGCAGCAGCGAACGATACTCGCGCAGCGCGTCGTCGATGCGGTCCGCCTCCACCAGCGTCCGCAACTGCCCGGCCGCCGCCGCCACGCTCAGGTCGGTGCGGTCGCGCCGGTTCTGCGAGATCATCTGGGTTTCCAACGCCCGGGCCGCGGCCTCGTCGCCGCCCGTCCGCACGACCTCGGCGAGCGCCTGCTGGTGGCGGACCTTGAGATCCTCCTGGTTCGCAAACTGCCGGATCGCCGCCTCGTGAAACGCCCGCCGTTCCGCCGGCGCGGCGCCGACCCGCGTGAGAAACGCCTCCTTCGCCTCCCACGCCGCATCGTTGCGCGGGCTCGTCGCGATCGCGCTGTCCAGCGCGGCCCGCTCCCGCGCGACGTCGCCCGTGGCCCGGAAAATGCCCGCCATCACCAGGTCCGCCCGCGAGGCCGCGTAACCCGGCGTCCGCCGGAAGCTTTCCGCCAGCGAGGCCAGCTCATGGTCGTTGATGGGCTGCCATGTCTGCGGATCGATCGCCTCGCCGACGGCGTAACCCTGGTTCGCGTAACGTCCGCAATCCAGCTCCCAGCGGCCCTCCCCGCGCAGGTAGCCGAACCACGCGTGCCCGCCGTCCGTGCCCTGACCCGTGAAAAACAGCGTCGGCAACCCCCGCGCCTTTCCCGCCAGCATCGCGAAGTAGGCCTGGTCCACGCAAATCCCGCCCCGCTCCCGGATCGCCGCCAGCGTGTAGGGGCCCTCGGCCCAGCCGTATTGCTGACGCGCCACGCGGTCGAACCGATACGCCACCGCAAAAAACGCCCGCCCGAAATCACTCCGCGGATACCGCGCGTTCTTCTGCGCCCAGCGCAGTTCCTCCGGATCCACCGGCGCATCCACGACGAACTTCAACTCCTCCGCGTCGAGCCGGCGCAGGTCGCCGTCCAGCCGACCCGACTCGTTGGACTCAATCCAGAACCGGAAGTCGTCCACCACGTTCGTTTGCGCGCGCGGCACCGCCGCCGGATGCACCTGGTGGTGGGGCCAACCCTCCGGAGCGGGCTGGTCGCGCACCACCGCAATCGCGAGGGCCAGCTCCCGGTAATCCCGCCACCGCGCCGGCTCCGCGCGCCACATCTGGTCCAGCGCCGCGAGCACCGCCGGCGCGTCATCCCCCGGGGCCAGCGCCGCCAGCAGCGCCGCGCGAAACGCATCGTCGGCCGTTACCGCCGCGGCAAACTCCGGCGAAAGCCCCGCGCCGGCCCGGTCGAGCAGGGCGCACCATTGCTGCAGCCGCAGCCACGCGGCGAAGCCCGCGCTCCCGGTGCTCCCCGCGCTGCCGCCCCGCCCTGGCTGGTAGCCCGCGGCGAGTAAATCCGCCAGCTCCGCCGCCGCCGGCTTCGGCCCGAGCTGCGCCACGCGCGCAAAATCCGCCGCTCCCGGCGGCTGACGCAACGGCGCCGCGGTGAGCGCGCCCATCGCTCCCCCGATCACCAGCAGCCGAACCGCCGCGCGTTTCATCGTGTCCTCCCGCCGGGGGCGTCAGCCAAACAACCCGCGTTTCCGCTCCGGTTCGCGCGCCAGCGCCTCCATGCGAACGAGGTCGCGGGCGTTGCGCAGGGCCTCCTCCTTGCTGATGAACCGCTGCGCGTAAAGCTCGGCGAGGGATTCGTCGATCGTGTTCATCCCCTCGCGCGTGCCGATTTCAATCAGCCCGACGAGCTGCTCGTAGCGGCGGTCGCGAATGCAAGCGCGCACGGCGTTGTTCGCCACGAGCGTTTCGCTCGCGAGCACGCGGCCCGTGCCGTCCTCGCGCGGCAGCAGCCGCTGGGAGATCACCATCTCCAGCGCGTTGGCGAGCTGGGCGATGATCTGCGGCTGCTGGTCGCCGGGGAAGGCGTCCACGATGCGATCCACGGCCTTTGGTGCGTCAATGGTGTGGAGCGTGCCGAGCACGAGGTGGCCCGTCTCGGCGGCGGTGATCGCGGCGCGCATGGTTTCCAGATCGCGCATCTCGCCAACGAGGATCACATCCGGATCCTGCCGCAGCACATGGCGCAGCGCGGCCGGGAAGGAATGGGTATCCGCGCCCACCTCCCGCTGTTTCACGACGCTGCGCGCGTGCGGAAAGACAAATTCAATCGGGTCCTCGATGGTGACGATCACTCCCGCGCGGCGTTCGCTGATGCGTTTGACGAGCGAGGCGAGGGTGGTCGTTTTGCCCGAGCCCGTGATGCCGGTGACCAGCACGAGCCCGCGCTCAAGTTCACATGCCCGCTCGATGGAGGGACGGTGCCCGAGCGAAGCCAGGTCGGGGATCACCTCGGGAATAAAGCGGAAGGCGGCCTCCAGCGCGCCGCGGTTGTAGTGGGCGTTGGCGCGGAAGCGACCGAGGCCGTCGATCTGGAGCGCGAAATCGAGCTCCCAGTCCTCCTCCAGCCGCGCCCGCTGATTGTCGCTCAGCACCGCGAGCAGGAGGTTGCGCGCCTCCTCGGCGGAGATCGGCGGCACCTCAATGGGGATCAGCTCGCCGTGGATGCGCAGCATCGGCGGCACGCCGGCGACCATGTGCAGGTCCGAGGCCCGGCGTTCGACGGCCGTGGAGAGAAGGGAAACCAGATCACGCATGGGAAAAAAATCAGCGGCGGGAGGTTTGGCTGGTGATGCCCCGGAGGACGCGGGAAAGCTCGCCCGGCTTGTCGACCACCGCAAGGGCGACCGCCTCGCTCACGCGGCCCTCGCGGCAGAGCGCGGCCACGCTCCGCATGAGGCTCATCACCGTGGCGTCGGTGGCCCGCTCGAGGTAATCCCGCAGGTCGCCCGCGCGATCCTCTTCGACAAAGGTTCGGATGGCGCCGACGCTTTCAAAAAACTCGGTGGCGACGGTGAGCCCGCCCTCGACCGTGGGGAGCAGGCGCTGGGCAAGCACGCCGATCAACTGGCCCGCAAACACGCGCCCCATCATCCGGCGCTCGTCCGCGGGCAGGAGCTGGTGGGTGCGTTCGAGGGCGTCGACCGTGTCGGCGCCGTGCACGGTCGCGAGCACGAGGTGGCCGGTTTCCGCCGCGTGAATGGCCGCCACGGCGGAGTCCGCGTCGCGCAGCTCGCCGATAAAAATCACGTCCGGTGCCTGCCGCAGGGCCTGCCGAAGCCCCTCCGCGAAGGACGCCGTGTCGATGCCGACCTCCCGCTGCGTGAACACGCTGCGGCGGTCGTGAAAAACGAACTCAATTGGATCCTCGATCGTGACGACGTGGCGGGCCGAGGTTTCGTTGATGTGCTCGAGGCCGGCCGCGAGCGTCGTGGATTTTCCCGCGCCCGCCGGACCCGTCACGAGAATGATCCCGCTGCGTCGCGCGAGCCAGCTGCGGAGCAGGGCGGCGGGCACGCCGAGTTGATCGAGGTCCGGAATCGCCGAGCGAATGTGCCGCAGGACGGCGCCGCGCCGGCCCAGGCAGCGGAAAAGATTCACGCGGAAGCGTTCCCCCGCCGCGGAGACGAAGGCGGTGTCGGCCTCCGTGGCTGACGGTTGCACGCCGGCGGCGGCCCACAGAGCGTCGAAGAGGTCGGACGGCGCGGGGGTGGTTTCCGTCCGGGCGATGCCGCCGCCCACCCGCAGGGCCGGAGGTTCCCCCTCATGCAGGAGAAGGTCCGACGCCCCCGCCTGCACGGCGGTTTCACAAAGCTGATCGAGGGTGATGTTCACGTGGGCGAGCACCCTTCTAGGCCGCAAAGCGGGCCGGGTCGAGCGCGCGGATGAAGGCGGCAGGGTCGGCGGATTCGCGGTGGTCGCGCAGGAATTGAAGCAGGCCCTGCTGCATGATGGCCGGGCGCAGATCGACGGCGCCGCCAAAAAAGCGTGCGGACGCCGCGCGGAGCAGGGCCGGGGCGGTGGGGCCGCGCTCGCGGGCGTAGGGCGTCCACGCCGCCTCGTCGCGCCCGACCGCGAGGGGATAAAACACGTTGAGCAGAATGTCCGTGGCCCGCTCGGCCCCGAGCAGGGCGCGGGGCCGCGGCAGGCGGGCGGCCGCGAGCGTGAACCGCTCGCGCCAGAAGGGGTGATCCACCGCGCGCAGGGCGGCGAGGAATTCGTCGCGCCGCCCCGCAAGCAGGGCCGGTCGCCAGCCGTCGGTCTCGGCGGCGAGCCGGGCGAGGGCGGCCACGCGGCGATGGGGGTGATTCGCCGGCCGCAGTCCGGCAAACGTCCACGCCGACGCGGGAAGGATCCAGCGGGCGCAGCGCGCGCGTTCCGTCCACCACTGCTCCCACAGGCCGCGGAGATAACCGCGCACCGCGGCATCCGCGGCGTGCGGCTCGGGTGCTTCCAGAAATCCCGCCACGCCGAAAAGCAGGGCCTCGCCGGTGGGCCGGGCGGCGGCGGTGGCCCCCACGCGTTGGGCCAGCAGCAGGAACGGCGTCTGGTTGCGCTTGTAACCAAGGGCGACGGCGAGCGCGGCCAGGGCGGCCTCGGCCTCCCCGCGCACCGCGGCAGCGCGTTGCCAGGCGGCAAACTTCAGGTCAAGCCGGTGCCGGGCCGCGGCGTGGAGGATCGCGCGGGCGTGGGCGGCGTCGGTCGTCACGAGGCGGGCCGCCGGTGCGCGCGAACGGCCCGACAGGGCGGCGGGAAGCAGGCATTGGGCGACTTCGCGGTGATCGCTGGTGCGCGTGAAGAAACGGGCGGAGGGGGTGTCGAGAAACAGGTGCAGCACGGTGTCGCGAAAACCGGGGTTGACCGCGTGGCCGTGGCGTTCCCAGTCGCGGGCGTCGAGGTCGAGTTCGATGGCACCGCGGAGTTCCTGCCCGGCGATCCGCACGCGGGCGTCCACGAAATCCGGGCCGGCTTCGCGGTTCCAGCGGCCGAAATTCTCCACGACAAACGGCCGCCCGTCGGTGGTGGTGCCGGTGTTGCCATACGCGCCGGCAAACCAGCGCGCCTGCACGGCGAGTTCGCCCTCGGGGGCGTCAACGGGGGCGTCCTCGTGCAGGCGGTTGCCGCCGGCGACGAGCGCCCGGCGATAGGCGGCGGTGGCGGGCGCGCTCACGGGGTCGGTTTGAAGGGCGTCGGGCTCGGCGGGGGCGGGGGTGGGGGATCGATGGCGAGGGCGATGCGGCCGAGCACGAGCTGGGCCTCTTCGCCGGGAAAGTCCTCGAGGGCGCGGACGAGAATCAGCCGCGCCTCGTCCCGGCGTCCCCAGCGGCGGAGGATTTCGATGCGTTCCAGCGCGAGTCGGAGTTTGACCTCGGCGGGATTTGGCATGTCCGACGCGGCCTTGAGGGTGTTGAGGGCCGCGCCGACAAAGCCGGAGGCGGCCTGCGCCTGCCCGAGCGCCTCGAGCGGCATGGAGCTGGGGATGCGCCGGGCCAGGGCGCGGAGGGAGTCCGCCGCCGCCTCGGGGCCGCCCGCGGCGAGCACGGCGGCGCGGTATCGGGCCCAGATGCCGCCGGTTTTGATCGGGCGGAGGTCGTTCCAGCGGGCGTAGGGGCGGTAGAGCGGATCGCCCACGACGACGCCCATCCACGACAGGCCGCGCATGCCGGCGTAGGCCGCCTCGGCGAGCGTGAACCCGCTGAGCAGGCGGTCCTGGAGCACGTCGAAGTGGACGGTGAGTTCGAGGTAGGGTTCGTAGACGTTGCCGAGCGTGGCGGCGGCGCCGCGCGCGAGCAACGGGGCAGCCCAGGCGAACTTCGGATCACGCACGGTGCGGGCGTTGAACGAGTGGAGGTGCACCGCGACGGCGCCGGGAACGAACAGCCGGCGTTCCCGCGCAAAGGGGCCGCTCACGTCGGCGTCATACCAGCCGTAGTAGATGGCGGCGACGCGAATCGGGAAGCCCGGGTCAAACGTGGTGGGCAGGCCGTCGTCGATGACGGGGATGCCGCGGGTGCGCATGAGTTTGCCGGCGGCGGCGATCCATTCGTCCCCGATGGCGTAGGGGCCGGCGTCGATGCCGCGGGCATCGAGATAGGCCCAGCCCCAGAGGCCGTCGAGCTCGGCGGCGAGGGAATCGTCGATCATGCGCCGCACGGTCGCGGCGCTGGGTCCGTCGAGGCGGGCGACGAACAGGGGGGTTTCCGCCGGGGTGAGCGAAAGCGCCGGGGCGAAGCGGCGGTAGTAGGGATTGCCCATCACGCCGGAAAAAAACCGCGTGGGGGCGAAGAGGCTGGCGAGTTCGGAGTCAACCGCGGCCTCGTTGCGGGTCGCGAGAGCGGGAGGCAGGGGGCCGGTGACGGCGAAGGGTTCCGCCGCGAGTTGGGGGTCGGGCCCGATCTTCAGCGGCACGCCGCGCATGACGGCGATGAAGCGGATGGCGGCCGTCCGCACGACCCATTCGCCCGTGGGGGCGCGTTCGCGTTCCCACCAGCCGAAGCGGGTGAAGGCCGCGCGCAGCGGGGCTTCGATGGTGAGGGTGTAGTCGGCGCGGCTGATTTCCTCCGTGGCCGGGCAGGGCAGGCCCAGCAGGCGGTCCTCGGGGATGCCGCGGCGCTGCGCGTAGTATTCCGCCAGCGCGCGGGACTCGGGGTCCTCGCGGTTGTAGAGGACGACGGTGGCCGCGGCCTCGGGTGACAGCTCCGCCGCCCGCGCAGTAAGCGCCAGCGCGCAACCGAAGGCCACGGCGGCGAGGAGGGATTTCATGGCACGGTGACCGTCTGGCCGTCGTAGGCCACGCGCACGTCGGGCGGCAGGGCGGCCTCGGTTTCGGCGTGGCTGGTCTGGTCACCCTTGTGGATGAAGAGGGTGCGCCGGGCGGCCACGGCGCGGGCGGCGGTGAGTGCCTCGTCGTGGCTCAGGTGCGTGGGGTGATGGGCCGGGCGAAGGGCGTCGATCACGAGCACCTCGACGCCGCGCGCGAGGTCGATGGCCTCGGGCGGAAGGGCGTTGCAGTCGGTGTAGTAGGCCAGCAGCCGGCGGCCGGCGCGGGAGAAGATGAAGCCGGTGGTGGTGAAGCGGCCGTGGGGGAGGGGGGTGACGGCGACGTGCAGGTCGCCAAGCTCGAAGGGACCGGTGATGGGGCGCGGGTCGGCGCGCATGTAATTGCGAAACGCGGCGGCGCTGCCGTCGAAGGCGAAGGGGAAAATGCGCGCGAGGTCCTCCAGCACGTGGGGCGTGCCGTGGATGGGCAGCGGGGCATCCTGCAGCTCGCAGAAGCGGCGCAGGTCGTCGAAGCCCATGATGTGGTCGGTGTGCGTGTGGGTGAAGAGCACGGCGTCCACGCGGCGCAGGTTGGCCCGCAGGGCCTGGGTGCGAAAGTCCGGCGGGGTGTCGATGACGAACTCGATTTCGGGGGTGCGGATGCGCGCGGCGGTGCGCAGCCGGTGGTCGCGCGGGTCGGTCGAGCGGCAAACCGCGCAATCGCAGCCGATCATCGGCACGCCCTGGGAGGTTCCCGTCCCGAGGAAGGTGATTTCGAGGGCCGGCGCGGCTTTCATTCCGGCGGTGAAGCTGTCATATTCCCGGCCGCTGTCGCAATGCTCGCCTCGCTCCGCATCCGCAATTTCGCCCTGGTGGAAGCCCTCGAGTGGGAGATTCCCGCCGGGTTCGTCGCGATCACGGGTGAGACGGGCGCGGGCAAGTCGATCCTGATCGGCGGACTGAAGCTGCTGCTCGGCGAACGGGCCGACAAATCGGCCATCCGCGCCGGTGAGTCCGAGTGCGTGATCGAGGCCATCGCGCAGCTTCCGGAAGGCTCGTCGCTGCCGGAGTTGCTGGCCGAGGCGGGGGCCGAGCCCTGCGAGGACGGGCAGTTGCTGCTCAAGCGCGTGATTTCCGCCTCCGGCGCGGGCAAGCAGTTCGTGAACGGTTCGCCGGCCACGCTCGCGCTGCTCCGCCAGATCGGGGACCGGCTGATTGATCTCCACGGCCCGCACGACCACCAGTCGCTCTTTTCGCGCGAGGCGCAGACGCGATTGCTCGATGCCTTTGCCGGCTGCGAGGCGGCGCTGGCCGGCTACCGGGAGTCCCGCGCCGGGTGGCTGGCCCTCGAGCGCGAGCAGGCGGAGACGGACGCTGCGGGCGAGGCGAGGGAACGCGAGATCGACCTGCTCCAGCATCAGGTCGCCGAGATCGAGGCCGCCGCGCTTTTGTCCGACGAGGAGGAAACCCTGCTCGCGCGCCAACAGACGGCCGCCAACGCCCGCCGGCTGCAGGAGCTCGCGGCCGCCCTTGCGGGCGGGCTGAGCGAGGCGGAGGACTCGGCGGAAAGCCGGCTTGTTGAAGTGGGTCGCCTGTTCCGCGAGCTGGCCCGGCTCGATCCCACGCAATCCGCGCTGGCCGATCGCCACGCGGCCCTGGCCGAGGAGGTCGCCGACCTTGCGCGGGCCGTCACCGCCTACGGCGACCGCATTGATGCGGATCCGCAGACGCTGGCTGACCTGGAGGCCCGGCTCGATCTCGTGCAAAGCCTGAAGCGCAAATACGGCCGCACGCTGGCCGAGGTGATCGCCCACGGGGCGGAAAGCGCGGTTCGGCTGGCGGAGCTGCAGGCCCGCGTGGAGCGGCGCGCGCACCTTGCCGCCGACATCGACGCGGCCCGCCGCCTCACGCTGGAGCGCGGGGCCCGCATCACGAAGGCGCGCACGGCGGCCGCGCCGAAGCTGGCCGCGACGGTGCGCCGCCACTTGGTCGACCTTGGGTTTCTCAAGGCGGGGTTTGAGATCCGGCTTGAGGCCGGTGAGCCCGGACCCGAGGGGCTGGAGACCGTGGAGTTTGTCTTTGCGCCGAACCCGGGCGAGCCCGCCCAGCCGCTGCGCTCCATCGCTTCCAGCGGGGAAATCTCCCGCGTGATGCTCGCGCTGAAGACCGCCCTGGCCGCGCAGGACGATGTGCCCGTGCTGGTGTTCGACGAAATCGACGCCAACGTGGGCGGTGAGGTGTCCCACGCCGTGGGCGCGAAGATGCGGGAGATTGGTGGCTGCCGACAGGTGCTGTGCATCACGCACCTGCCGCAGGTGGCCTCGACGGCCGGCAGCCATTTTGTGGTGAGCAAGGAGGTCGTCGGCGGGCGGACGGTTTCGCGGCTGACGGCGGTGGGCGGCGCGGCGCGCGAGGCCGAGATCGCCCGCATGCTGGGCAGTCGCTCGGGGGGCGCGGCGCTGGCCCACGCCCGCGAACTTCTGGGCGCATGACCCCGCGGATCGTCACCGCGGTCGTGTATGCCCTGTTGGCGCTCGGGGCGATGATGCTCGGCCAGCGGTTGCCCCTCGCGTTTGCCGTGGAGGGCCGCGGTCCCGTGACGGTGATCGAGACGCCCGCCGCGCCGACGCCGATGGAGGCGGCGCTCATTCTCCGCGCCGTGATGCGTTACGAGCCGCGCAGCGTGACGTTTATTGACCCGCTCGCGGGGGGCGACGGCGAGCCGCTGCTGCGGGCGAAGCTGGCGGAGGCGGCGGTGCCGGTGACGTTCCGGCCGGAGCCGCCCGATGCCGTCGAGGGTGCCCCCAAGCCGCCGCCGATTTCCCGGCTCGCGCTGGATCAGCTGCTCCTCCGCGTGGAACGCACCGAGCAGGGCCTGCCCGACGCCGAGCTGGATGCGTTGTTCCGCGGCCGGCCGGTTTACGTGGAAACCGAGGGCGGCACGCTGACGCCGCGCGTGGCGACGCGGGTGATCCCGTCGCGTCACGTGGGCTGGCCGGGCTGGCTGGGCGCGCTGCTGGTGGCCTCGCTGCCGTGGTGGCGGGTGGGCGGGTTGAACCGGTTTCTCGTGGCGACCGCGGTGGCGAGCGGGTGGGTGCTGGGCGTGATCGGGTTGCAGGCGCAGTGGAACCTGGTGATTCCCTTCGCCTTCACGCCGCTGCTCCCGCTGCTGGCACTGATGCCGGTGGAATCACAGAAATCCCAGCGTGGGGAATGACCGGCCGAGCACTTCCTTGCTGGGCGCGCGGAGCCATTTTTCGAGAACGGTCGCGTAGACGCTGCGGAAATCGACGGTGTGCCGCAGGTCGCCGTCGTCGAGATCGGTGAGGCTCGGGGCGGTGCCGACGAAGCCGGGGCGCAGCGCGCCGCCGAGGAGAAACATGGGGGCGGCGGTGCCGTGGTCGGTGCCTTCGCTGCCGTTCTGTGCGACGCGGCGGCCGAATTCGCTGAAGGTCATGATGACCACGCGGTCGAAGTTGCCCTGGGCCTTGAGGTCACGGGTGAAGGCGGCCAACGCGGCGTCGAGCTGGCCAAGGAGCTGGGCGTGGGTGTCGAGCTGGCGGGCATGGGTGTCGAAGCCGCCCTGGCTGGCGTAGTAGACGCGGGTGGGCATGCCGCCGGCGATGAGTTGGGCGATGAGTTTGAGGTCATTGCCGAGGCGGTTGGCGGGATACTCGATGGCGGAACGGGTGCGGCCGGCGATTTCGTTGACGCGGTCGGAGGCGACCTGCGCATCGAGGGCGACGCGCTCGATGTAGTGCAGGGGATCGAGGTCGGAGTGGGTGCCGCCCGCGAGGGCGCCGACGGAACCGCCGCCGCCGTCTTCGCTCGCTTCGGCTTCGGTCATGACCTCGGCCCCGTCGGCGAAGCGGAAGCGTTCGGCGTTGCGGAACGAGACGCCGACGGGTCGGGCGGCGGAGAAGGCCTGGGGCGTCTGGTCGCCGACGTTCACGCCGACGGCAGGGTCGGCGCCGGGGCAGCAATTGTCGAAGTAGCGGCCGAGCCAGCCGTGGCGTTCGGTGCGTTCGGCGTCGCTGGCGGTCTGCCAGATTTCCATGGAGCGGAAGTGGGAGCGGTTGGGGTTCGGGTAGCCGACGCCCTGGAGGAGGCAGGCTTCGCCTTCGCCGTAGGCCCGGGCGAGCTCGGGGAGGGCGGGGTGCAGGCCGGTTTGTTCGTCGAGGCGCAGCACGGAGCCGGCGGGGATCGCGAGGCGGGGGCGGGCGCGGTAGTAGGCGTCGTCAGTGTAGGGGATGACAGTGTTGAGGCCGTCGTTGCCGCCGGAGAGCTGGAGGATGACGAGGATGGGCTGGTCGCGGCCGGTGGCGACCTGGAGGGCGGAGCCCTGCGCGGCGGTGTTGAGTGCGGCGAACGTGCGGTCGATGAAAGCGGGGAGGGTGCCGGCGAGGGCGCCGCCGAGCAGGGTGGTGCGGAGGAAGGCGCGGCGGGTGTGGAAGGTGGACGGGTTCATGGCGGTGGGGGGCGGGGGTTACGCGAGCTGGAAATCGGGGGTGCTGAGGAGGCGCTGGAGCAGGGCGCGTTTGGTGGCGGGGTCGAGGCGGGTTCCGGCCGGGGCGATCTCGCCGGCGGCGCGGGTGACGGCGGGCAGGGGTTGGCTGGAGCCGAAAAAGCGGAGAGTGAGTTCAGCGAGGAGCGCGGCGGACATTTCCTGCCCGGGGACGATCGGGTCGACGTCGACGCGGATGCCGCCGCGTTCGCGCTTCGAGCCACGGCCGCCGGCGACAAAGGCGGTGGCGGCATTGTAGCGGGTCATGAGCGTGGAGCTGCTGATCCAGGCTTTGCCGCCCTCCCAGCCGCGGACGTTCGGCGGGGCGAAGAGGGATTGGCCGAGTTGGTCGAGCAGGCGGTCGGCGGCGGGCATGGCGGGGGGATCGCACTCCAGGGCGATGCAGAGCTGCACGAGCCATTCAACGGGGCTTTTGATGTGCGTGCGTGCGGCGCGTTGGGAATAGAAAACGCGGGAGCGGAACATGTCGCGGAGGACGGGGGCGACCTGGTATTTGGCGTCGCGGAAGGTCTGCGCGAAGGATTCCAGCACGGCGGGTTCGGGGTTTTCGTAGGCGAAGAATTCCCAGATGCGCCGGCCGACAAAGCGGGCGCACTCGGGCTGGGTGAGGATGACGCCGACGATGTCGTCGCCGTCGTAGCGGCCGCCGTGGCCGAGGAAGCGTTTGAAATCGGGGTCGTGCTTGCGGGGGTTGAAGACGGCGTCGCCCGTGGCGGGATCGATGTGCCAGCCGGTGAAGGCGCGGGCGGAGGCCTTGATGTCAGCTTCGGTGTAGTTGCCGACGCCGAGGGTGAAGAGCTCCATGAGCTCGCGGGCGAAGTTTTCGTTGGGGGCGTCGCGGCGGTTCTGGCTGAGGTCGAGCCAGCGGATCATGGCGGGGTCGCGGGCCATGGCGCGGACGAGTTCGCCAAAGTCGCCGAGGGCGTGGCGGCGGAGCGTTTCGTTCTGGCGCCACATGGCGCGGGGGTCCTTGACCTTGTTGATGCTGGTGGCGAAGTGGCCGTGCCAGAAAAGCGTCATTTTTTCCTGCAGGGGGCGGCGACCGTCGCGCATGCGGCCGAGCCACCAGGCGCGGAGTCCGAGCAGGCGGTCGCGGTCTTCGCGGCGGCGTTCGTTCTCGAGCATGCGCCGGCGGGTGTCGAGCCCGTCGGCGGAGCCGGG
>JAIYAZ010000140.1 GCA_027488755.1 Verrucomicrobiaceae bacterium
ATGGGCAAATACCTCAGCAGCCTGAAGAACCAGAAGGCGGTTATCAACGCGACGACCGGCGCGGTGCTGGTCAGCCCTGACGAAAACTACGCCCGCGAAGTCATGCAGCTGTTTTCCATCGGCCTGCTGCGACTCAACCTCGATGGCAGCTTACAACTCGACGGCGCGGGCCGCCCCGCGGTGACCTACACCAATACGGACATCACCGAACTCGCGCGAGTCTTCACCGGCTGGAGTTTCAGTAAAGTTCACGGGGCGAAGGCGTCGGGTTATCCCGTGCAGGACAACACGAACTTCGGCAGCAGTAACGGTCCGCTTTATTTCCAGGCCTCGTGGCTGAACCCGATGAAGAACTTCGCGACGTATCACGACACCGGCGCGAAGGTGGTGCTGGGAACGACCATTCCCGCCGGCCTCACCGGCGAGCAGGATCTGGATGCCGCGCTCGACATCCTCGCGAACCACGCCAACGCCGCGCCCTTCCTCTCGCGATTGCTCATCCAGCGGCTCGTCACCTCGACCCCAAGCGCCGGTTACATCCACCGTGTGGCCCAGGTCTTCGTGAACAACGGGGCGGGTCAGCGCGGCGACTTCAAGGCCGTCGTGAAAGCGATCCTACTCGACCCCGAGGCGCAGAACGCCACCGCGAACGCCGACGTGAGTTTTGGCAAACAGAAGGAGCCGATCCTCCGCTACACGCAGTTGCTCCGGGCAACGAAGGCGTCGTCACGGCTGCCACTCGCGGACCTCAGCGCCTACGGTTATCCCGCCACGCAGCTCGACAATTTCGCCGCCGGCGCCACCCGGCTGCGTTACCCGAACACCGATTCCCCGCTCGCGCAGACTCCGCAGCGCGCGCCCACCGTGTTCAACTGGTTTCTCCCGAACTACGCCCCGGGCGGCGCGATCGCCGAGGCCGGACTCAAGGCCCCGGAGATGCAGCTGACCACGGAGACACAGGTCGTGCAGGCCCTGAACTACGCCCGCACCACGACCGACAGTGACAGCGGACAAAGCGTGGACGCGCTCTTCGGTGCGACGGACACCACGCTGGACGACGTGCGCTTCGACCGCAGCCCGGCGGTGAACCGCTACAAGGCGCTCATCGCCGGCGGCAGCACCGTGCGGGCCGCCGTTACCGCCGTGCTCGACGACGTCGATCTGTTGCTCACCGCCGGTCGTCTCCGCCAGCGCTACGAAACTGCCGCCTCGCCGAACCCCCGCTCGCTCATCATCGACGCGGCCACCGCCACGACCGAGGGTGCGACCAGCAACGACCGCGTGAAGGCGATCTTCTACCTCGTCGCCACGTCCCCCGAGTTCGCCCACCAACAATAGCGCCCCATGAAAAAATCCGCCGACCGCGAACTCTTCGTCACCCGCCGCTCGTTTCTCCGCCAGTCCGCCTGCGCGACCCTCGGGCTCACCGGCCTCGTCAACACGATCGCCCAACTCTCGCTCACGCGCGCCGCGCTGGCGCAGGTCACCGACTTCACGGATTACCGCGCGCTCGTGGTTCTGTTCCTCTACGGCGGCAACGACTCGAACAACATGCTGCTGCCGCGGCTCGGGCATCCGGCCTACGACAACTACAAGACCTACCGCGGCGCGCTGCGCATCCTCGACGCCGCCGATCCCGACTATGTCGCCGGACGGCCCGCCTCCTTGCCGCTCGCGGGCGGAAGCTACGGCGTGCATCCCTCGCTCGGCGGCCTGGCCAGCCTCTACAACGCGGGCGAACTGGCGTTCGTGGCGAACGTCGGCACGCTCGCCTTCCCCATCACGCGCACGCAATATCTCGCTCGCTCGGTGCCCATCCCAACGCAGCTCTTTTCCCACTCGGACCAGCAGGTGGAGTGGCAAAGTTCCGTGCCCGATAAACCGTTCCAGACCGGTTGGGGCGGTCGCGTGGCGGACCTCCTGCGGTCGCGCGGCTATTCGGGCGACAAGGTTTCGATGTCGGTCACGATCTCCGGCATCAACAGCTTCCAGGTCGGAAACGACGTCGTGCAATACACCGTCTCGCCGAACGGCTCCGTCGCGCTCTCCGGATACGGCAGCGGCTCGACGCCCTACTCGATCGCGATGAACGCGAACGGCACCTACCGCACTACGAACCAGGGCGTGCGTCTGAAGGCCTTCGACGACATCGAACGATACGTGCACCAGAATCTGCTTGAGGAGGGATTTGCCGGCGTCGTGCGTCGCGCCCGCGCGAACGAGGCGGTTGTTTCCAGCGCCTTCACGGCCGCGGCCGCCGGTAGCGTAAACCTCGACACGATCTTCGCGGGAGCCACGACCTCGCTCGGCGGTCAGCTCAAAACCATCGCCAAACTCATCGCCGGCCGTGAGGCCATCGGGAATCGGCGGCAGATCTTTTTCTGCAGCGTCGGCGGTTATGACACCCACGCGGACCAGTTGTCGGCGCAGACCGGGCTCATGACCGAGCTCGACCGTTCGCTCAAGGCGTTCTCCGACGCCATGATTGCTCTCGGGCAAAACGACCGGGTGCTCACGCTCACGCATTCCGACTTCACGCGCACGTTTACGCCGAACGGCAACGACGCCACGGCGGGCTCCGACCACGGCTGGGGCGGGCATCACATCGTCATGGGCGGGCCGGTGAATGGCGGCCAGGTTTACGGCACGTTTCCGAGCCTGCGCGTGGGCGCGGATCAGGACGTTGACGCCAGCCGCGGCCGCTGGATCCCGACCACGTCCGTCGACCAATATGCCGCCGCGGCCGCGCGTTGGCTGGGCGTGGATGCGGGTTCGCTCGGCACGATTTTTCCGAACCTGAGCCGCTTCGACGATCCGTTTGGCGCGAGCGCGAACCTGGGGTTCGTGAACCCGGTCTGACCGCGATGCGTCGGCGCTCCTTCGCGGCCGGGGCCGTTGTTTTTCTGGCGGCGGTCGTGGGCTGGTCGTGGCTGGCTCCGACCGAACAGCGCTTGAGCCCGGGACAGAATCCGCGACCCGCGGCTGCCGGCGCAACGAGCCCGCCCGTTGCGCCATCGAATGGTGCGGACGCTCTGCCGGATCCCGCCCGCGTCACGGCGCTCACCCGCACGGCGGAGGGCGTCGTCGAGTGGCCCGCGTCGGTCGAGGCGCTGCAAGCGCTCAACGATCCGGCGCAGACGGCGGCAGAGGACGTCGCGGCGATCGAGGCGGTGGTGGCCGACTATCGCGCGGTCTACCGCGAGAATCCGCTCGGTGGCCTGAACGTCGAGATCACGGCGGCGTTGCGCGGCGACAATCCGAAGCGCATTCGGTTCCTGCCCGACGGGCGAGGCCGGTTCAACGCGGATGGCGAGCTGCTGGATCGCTGGGGACGTCCGTATTTTTTCCACAAGCTCTCGGGGCAGCGCCTCGACGTCCGGTCGGCCGGGCCCGACGGACGCATGTTTACCGACGACGACGTGACGGGTCCGCCCGGCGACGAGCCGCCGCTTTGAGTTAAGGGAGCAGGTCGGGCTGCGCGTTTTGGGGCGCGTCGAGGTCGAGTTTGCGGTAGGCGCGGGTGGGGTGCGGGCGGTGGGCGCGGGCCGTGTGCGTGAAGGCGTCGAGCATGGCGGCGATGGAGTCGGCGGGGGAGCGGACGATGAACTCAAAATCGTCCGCCGTAAACCGAGCCCGACAGTTGGCGTGAATCATCTCGGGACCTTGAGAAAAGCCGCACGCGTGCCAGCGAAAGATCAACCGGTCGACGCCGCGTTACGCCTTTTCGCTGTCGAGGAGGCGCATTTGGACGGCGTCGTAGCGGGTGCCGGCGACGGCTTCGGCGGGGACGGCGGATTCGATGGCGCCGAGGTCGGCGAGGTCGAGGGTGACGTCGAGCGCGGCGAGGGATTCGGTGAGTTGGTCGCGGCGGCGCGCGCCGATGAGGGGGACAATGTCGTCGCCCTGCTGGAGGACCCACGCGATGGCGGCCTGCGCGACGGTGAGGCCGCGGGCGGCGGCGACGGCGCGGAGGGCTTCGACGAGGGCGAGGTTGCAAGCGAGGTTTTCGCCGCGGAAGCGGGGCTTGAAGCCGCGGACGTCGCGGCCGGTGGCGTGGCCGGGGGTCCAGTGCCCGCTGAGCAGGCCGCGGGAGAGGACGCCGTAGGCGGTGAGGCCGACGCCGAGTTCACGGCAGGCGGGGAGCACGGCGCGTTCGACCGAGCGGGAGAAGAGCGAGTATTCGATCTGCACGTCGCAGACGGGGTGGATGGCGTGAGCGGTGCGGAGGGTGTCCGCGCCGACCTCGGAGAGGCCGATGTGGCGGACGTAGCCGGCTTTGACGAGGCCGGCGAGGGTGGTCATGACGTCCTCGATGGGCACCTTGGGGTCGAGCCGGGCGGGGCGGTAGATGTCGAGGTGATCGGTGCCGAGCCGGCGGAGGGTTTGGGCGAGGTAGTTTTTGATCGAGGCGGGGCGGTTGTCGATGCCGGCCCAGCCGCCGGCGGGGTCGCGGAGCGCGCCGAATTTGCCGCTGAGGATGACCTGCTCGCGGGGCACGGCGCGCAGGGCTTCGCGGAGGAGCATTTCGTTGTGGCCGCTGCCGTAGAAGTCGGCGGTGTCGAAGAGCGTGATGCCGGCGTCGAGGGCGGCGTGGAGGGTGGCGAGGCTTTCGGATTCGTCGGCAGGACCGTAGAGGTCTGAGGAGAGCGCCATGCAGCCGAGGCCGAGTGTGGAGACGGCGGGGCCGTTCGAGCCGAGTGAGCGGGTGAGCATGCCCGAAGTTACGCGCTCAGGCGGCCGTGGGATGGAGGATTATTCGAAGAGGTCGCCGGTGCCCTTGGCGGCGCTGGCGGGGGCTTCGAGGCCGAGTTTGCGGTAGGCGCGGGTGAGGGCGACGCGGCCCTGGGGGGTGCGTTTGAGGTAGCCCTGCATGATGAGGTAGGGCTCGTGGACTTCTTCGAGGGTGCCGGGTTCCTCGCCGGCGGCGACGGCGAGGGCGTTCACGCCGACGGGGCCGCCGTCGAATTTCATGATGAGGGATTCGATGATGCGTTTGTCCATTTCGTCGAAGCCGTCCTCGTCGACGTCGAGCATGGTGAGGGCGGCGGCGGCGACGTCGCCGTTGATGGCGCCCTTCGCGCGGACCTGGGCGTAGTCGCGGACCCAGCGGAGGTAGTTGTTCGCGATGCGGGGGGTGCCGCGGGAGCGGCGGGCGATTTCGAGCGCGCCGGCGGGGTCGATTTCGATGCCGATGAGGCCGGCGCTGCGGGTGACGATTTGCTGGAGGGCCTCGGCGGCGTAGTAGTCGAGCCGGCAGTTCATGCCGAAGCGGGAGCGGAGGGGGGCGCTGATCATGCCGCTGCGGGTGGTGGCGCCGACGAGGGTGAACTTCGCGAGGTGGAGCTGGATGCTGCGGGCGCTGGGGCCCTGGTCGATGAGGATGTCGACCTTGTAGTCCTCCATGGCGGGGTAGAGGTATTCCTCGATGGCGGGGGAGAGGCGGTGGATTTCGTCGATGAAGAGGACGTCGCCGCGCTGGAGGTTCGTGAGGAGGCCGGCGAGGTCGCCGGCTTTCTCGATCATGGGGCCGCTGGTGGTTTTGACCTCGGCGCCGACGGCGTTGCCGATGATGTAGGCGAGGGTGGTTTTGCCGAGGCCGGGCGGGCCGCTGAGGAGGATGTGCTGGAGGACGTCGTCGCGCATTTTGGCGGCGTCGACCATGAGCTGGAGGCGTTCGACGGTTTTTTCCTGGCCGGCGAATTCCTCGAAGAGCGGCGGGCGCAGGGAGATGTCGAACGGCGAGTCGGGCGCGTCGGCGAGGTCGGCTTTCGGGTTCGGCAGGTCCATGGCGGGCTAGGCGGGGAGGGGGACGGCGGCTTCGAAGCGGGCGAGGCAGGCGGGGAGGCCGGCTTCGTCGCGGAGGAGGGAGGTGCCGATGAGGGCGGCGTCGAAGCGTTCGCGGACGGTGGCGAGGTTGTCGGGGCTGATGCCGCTTTCGGCGACGTGGAGGGCCTGGGCGGGGAGCTGGTCGACGAGGTTGAAGGCGTCGTAGGCGAGGGTGAAGTCCTGCTCGCTGCGGCCGGTGGCGCCGACGAAGCCGGTGGTGGATTTGAACTTGCGGCTGTTGATGCCGACGACGGCGGCGTCGGCGGGGAGGAGGGCGATTTCCTCGGCGACGTGGACCTCGAAGAGGGCCTGCATGCCGAGCTCGCGGGCGAGGGCGTAAAAACCGTGGAGGCGGGGGGCGTCGAGGACGTTGGCCATGAGGAGAATGGCATCGGCCCCGAAGGCGCGGGCTTCGCGGATCTGGTATTCGTCGACGATGAAGTCCTTGCGGAGGACGGGCTTGGTGACCTGCGCGCGGATGGCGGCGAGGCGCTCGATGTCCATGCCGAAGTGCTGGGCGTTCGTGAGGACGGAGAGTCCGCGGACGAGCGGGGAGGCCTCGTAGGCGGCGGGGGCGGCGGCGACGTTCTCCGGGCGCATGGGGCCGACGCTGGGGGAGCGTTCCTTGATTTCGGCGATGAGGCCGAAGCCGGCGGCGAGCGCGGCGGGGAGGTCGCGGACGGGCGGGGCGTCGGCGAGGCGGGCGCGGATGTCGGCGAGCGGGCGGCGGGCTTTCGTGACGGAAAGCTCGTGGCGGACGTCGGCGAGGATTTGGTCGAGGAAGGTCACGG
>JAIYAZ010000075.1 GCA_027488755.1 Verrucomicrobiaceae bacterium
ACCCGGCAACAACTTCCTGCGTTTCTACGGGGTCAACTCCGAAACCAAGCAGAAGACTGAAACCGCCAACGGCAACATCGTCCGCTCCCGCCGCTAACCCGGCCGGTCTACCTCCCTTCAAAAAGGGCGCGGGTTCATCCCCGCGCCCTTTTTTTTGGGGATCGCGGAGAAGCACAATCCTGCCCATGGGCGCGGTGATTGGCCGCAACCCGTTTCCCTTCCCTCCACACCGCCCAGGAAATCCGCCCATGCTCTCCCGAAGAAACCAGGCAGCCCAAAAGGCAGGAAAATCCGCTCTCCGCGCCTTGGAGTCTCGTCGCGAAACCCGATCTCTTTCTAACCCCATTGACGCCGGCCCAGAACTCGACGAGGTTGCCAACTCGTATCATCACTAACCTTCGTCTTCCGAATCACATGACTATTCGCCGTCTCCTTATTGGGAGTGCCTGTTCGCTACTCGTTTCGCTCGCTTTTTGTTCAATCGGACGTGCCAATGGCGTCACTGGTTCGCAAGCCTTTGCCGACATCGGTGCGCCCTCCACCACTGGGTCTGGAGACACCGGCAACATCAATACGGCCACGCAAATCACCCTCGGAAATCTGGTCTCCTGCGGCTCCCAAGCGGGGTATTTTACCGGGCTTAACACGCAGATCTTCGGAACGGTGGTCTTCACCGTGTCGACCCCCGGAAGCCTTTCCTTCAATAACGGCGCCTTTGGCAACTTCACGGCCACGTCGATCGTCGAAACCCAAAACACGCCCGGAACCCGGAGCTTTTACGTGCTCGGCCAATACACCGGCGGAGGCTTCACCGAGCCCATCGGAACCACGCCCGCCAGCTTCTTGATTTCCTTCACCCAGTCGCCGGTGGGCACCGGAGCCATCTCGAATTCGGCGACCCTCTCGATTCCGCCCGCCACGACTCCGTCGCCGAGCCCCTCTCCGACCGCGAGCCCTTCGCCGTCGCCCACGCCGAGCCCGTCCCCGAGTCCGAGTCCTTCCCCGAGCCCCTCGCCGACCGCAAGCCCGAGCCCGTCGCCCACTCCTATCCCGAGCCCGACCCCGTTCCCGAGCCCGACGCCGGTTGAGTCCCCGAGCCCGTCCCCGTCGCCCAGCGCCTCACCCACCCCGATCCGCAAGCCCACCCTCCAGCTCGGCAAGCGCGGCGTGATCGACGGCAAGTTCACCACGAACGACTCCTCCTACGTCCTCCCGGGCACCAGCAACAACGTTAACGTCGTCTTCTGGCGCTTCCTCGGCGAAACCAAATTCCGTTCCTTCCCCGTCAAGGGCGACTCCTGGTCTGTCCGCATCACCGGCCTCAAACCCGGCAACAACTTCGTGCGCTTCTACGGCGTCAATTCCGAAACCAAGCAGAAGACCGAGACCGCCAACGGCAACATCGTCCGCTCCCGGAACTAGGTCAGACCCACGAGCAATTCCGAAAGGGCGCGGGGATTTTCCCCGCGCCTTTTTTCGTTCATTCCGGCGCGCTCAGCGCACGACGACGTTCACGAGCTTGCCCGGCACGACGATCACCTTCACCACCGTCTTGCCCGCGGTGACCTCGGTCACCTTTGGGTGCGCCAGCGCGACGGCCTCCAGCTCGGCGTTCGTCGCCGTCTTGGCCACCATCACCCGCTCACGCGGCTTGCCGTTGACCTGGAACAGCACCTCGACCTCGGTCTCGACAAGCAAGCTCTCGTCGTAGCCGGGCCAATCCTGCTGCGACGCCAGCCCGGCAAAACCGAGGCGCGTCCACATTTCCTCCGCGAGGTGCGGCGCAAAC
The DNA here is from genome assembly GCA_027488755.1 of Verrucomicrobiaceae bacterium. Lineage (GTDB taxonomy): Bacteria > Verrucomicrobiota > Verrucomicrobiia > Chthoniobacterales > JAATET01 > JAATET01. The sequence goes on from JAIYAZ010000075.1 coordinate 1,790, forward strand.
GGACTGAGCAGCCGCAGCAGCACGCGCACGGCCTCGAGCGGCCGCGGCTCCGCGCCGGTGAACTCATTTACAAAAATCATCATCTGCGCGATGGCCGTGTTAAACGACAGGGCCTCGATGTCCTCGGTGACCTTCTTGATCGTCGCGTGAACCACCCGCGCCTGCGCCGGGGTGAACTCCGCCTCGGCCAGCGCGCCGGAGCGCGTCCATTCGCCCTCCTGGTTTTCCTCAAACCCGAGCCGCCACACGCGCGCGAGGAAGCGGAACACGCCCTCCACGCCCTTCATGCTCCACGGCTTCATCTGCTCGAGCGGGCCCATGAACATTTCGTAAAGCCGCAGCGCGTCCGCGCCGTATTCCGCGATCACCTCGTCGGGATTCACCACGTTGCCGCGGCTCTTCGACATCTTCACGCCGTCGCCGCCGAGAATGAGGCCCTGATTCACCAGCCGCTGAAACGGCTCGGGCGTGGAAACCTGCCCGAGGTCGAACAGCACCTTGTGCCAGAACCGCGCGTAGAGCAGGTGCAGCACGGCGTGCTCGGTCCCGCCAACGTAAAGATCGACGCCCCCGCGCTCGCCGCCCATCCAGTAACGCTCGGCGGCATCGCCGACGAATCGCCCGGCGTTCTCCGGGTCGCAAAAGCGCAGGTAATACCAGCACGAGCCCGCCCATTGCGGCATCGTGTTCGTCTCGCGGCGCGCGGTTTCGCTGTAACGAATCCAGTCCACGGCCTTCGCCAGCGGCGGCTCGCCCGTGCCGGTGGGCTTGAAGTCTTCCAGCGGCGGCTGCACGAGCGGCAGCTCGCTTTCGGGAATCGCGCGGTGTTGGCCGTCTTCCCACACGATCGGAAACGGCTCGCCCCAGTAACGCTGCCGCGAAAACAGCCAGTCGCGCAGCTTGTAGTTCACCCGGCCCGCGCCCACGCCCTGCTCCTCGAGCCAGGCAATCATCCGCCGCTTCGCTTCCGGCGTCGAAAGCCCGTCGAGGAATCCACTGTTCACCGCGACGCCGTCGCCGGTGAAGCCGCGCCAATCCACGCCCTCGGGGGCCTGCACGACCTGCGTGACCGGGAGCCCAAAGACCTGCGCAAACTCGAAGTCCCGCTCATCATGCGCCGGCACGGCCATGATCGCCCCCGTGCCGTAGCCCATCAGCACGTAGTCCGCGATCCAGATGGGCAGCTTCTCTCCGCTCACGGGATTCACCGCGAAGGCCCCCGTGAAGACGCCGGATTTCTCCTTCGCGAGTTCGGTGCGCTCCAGGTCGGACTTCGACGCAATCTTCGCCCGATACTCCGCCACCGCCGCCGCTTGTTCCGGCGCGGTGATCGAATCCACAAGCGGATGCTCCGGCGCCAGCACGAGATACGTCGCGCCAAACAGCGTGTCCGGCCGCGTCGTGAAGACCTCAATCGAAGACCCAACATCCAAAACCGAAAACTCCACCCTCGCCCCTTCGCTGCGACCAATCCAGTTGCGCTGGAGGAGCTTGATCGACTCGGGCCAGTTCACGAGGTCGAGCTCATCAATGAGCCGCTCGGCGTAGGCGGTGATGCGCAGCATCCACTGCCGCATCGGGCGGCGCTCGACGGGGAATCCCCCCACCTCGCTTTTGCCGTCCACGATTTCCTCGTTCGCCAGCACCGTGCCGAGGGCCGGACACCAGTTCACCGGACGATCCGCGATGTAGGCAAGCCGCACGCTGTCCGGATCCTCCCCCGAATACGTCTCGATGGGCTCGGCGCGGTTCGTCGCGGGGTTGAACCACGCGCCGTAAAGCCGCAGAAAAATCCACTGCGTCCACCGCACGTAACCCGGGTCCGTCGTGCTGATCTCGCGCGACCAGTCGTAGCTGAACCCGATGCCCTGCAATTGCTCGCGAAACCGCGCGACGTTCCGCTCCGTCGTCACCCGCGGGTGCTGCCCAGTCTTGATCGCAAACTGCTCCGCCGGCAGCCCGAAGGCGTCCCACCCCATCGGGTGCAGCACATTGTGCCCCTGCATGCGCTTGGCCCGCGCCAGAATGTCCGTCGCCGTGTAGCCCTCGACGTGCCCGACGTGCAGCCCCTCGCCGCTCGGGTAGGGAAACATGTCGAGCACGTAGAACTTCGGCCGCGACGCGTCGAAACCGGGCTCGCCGGGATTCGGCGCGCGAAAGGCGCCCGTCTCGAGCCAGTGTTGCTGCCAGCGGGCTTCGAATTCGGGGAACGGAAAGGGCTTGCGCGTGGACATCGGAAAAAGGCGGAGCCGCGCATTGTCCGCCCCGCATCGGACCAGTCAATGCCAATCCCCGACCTGCCCGCCGCGATCCAGCTCCGGGCCCTACGGGTTGCTCCCCGGCGGGAAGAGCGCCTTGATGTAAGGGGGATAGTCCGGCGTCTTTCCGGGAGCGGGCCGGCCGGCCCTCGTCGTCTCCTTTTTCGGCGTCCTGGCATCGACCGCCGAAGCGACCGAATGCGGGGGCCGCGCCGGGGCCCGGTCAAACCATCCGCGCTTCAAGCCGAAAAGGACCGCCCCCATCACCACCGCCACCACGAACAGCAAAATCCAGTCGTGCCGTTTCGGAAAACGATTCCGCTTGCGCAACTGGGTTCGCCGGGTGAATGCGGGAAATCTCATACGGGTAAGGCTTCTCCCCCCAACCGGAGGCGATTCCGCGGATCGGGGATTTTCCCCCACCCCCGGGATTCGCTCCGTTCGATGCAGGACTGCGGGAGTGCGGTGATGATAATTCCTCCGAGGCGGAAGGCACGTCTCCGCGTCGATGTGGCGAAGACTTAACACGGCAGCCTTCGAGCGGGACTCACGCCTTTTCTGTTCCGTCGCGGCCATCTACTGCTTGTGGGCATGACGCCCCTCATCCTCGCCACCCGCAACGCCCACAAAACCGCCGAAATCAGCGCCATGCTCGCCGGCTTCTTCACCGTGCAGGACCTCCACGCCCTGCCCGACGCCCCCGAGATTGAGGAAACCGGCCTCACCTTCGCCGCGAACGCCGCCCTCAAGGCCGTCGCCATCTCCGCCTTCACCGACGGCTGGGCGCTCGCCGACGACTCCGGCCTTGAGGTGGACGCCCTCGGCGGCGCGCCCGGCGTCCACTCCGCCCGCTACGCCGGCCCCACCGCCACCGACGCCGCCAACAACGCCCTCCTCCTCGCCAATCTCGCCGCCCTCCCCGCGGACGCCCCCCGCACCGCCCGCTTCCGCTGCGTCCTCGCCCTCGCCCGCCGGGGCGAGGTCGTCGCCACCTTCGACGGCACCGTCGAAGGCCGCGTGGTGAACGCCCTCCACGGCCCCGGCGGCTTCGGCTACGACCCGCTCTTCGTGCCCGACGGACACGACCGCACCTTTGGCGAACTTTCCGCCGACGTGAAAAACGCGATCAGCCACCGGTCCCGCGCCCTCGCCGGTTTCCGCGCCTGGCTCGCGGACCATCCCCTCGCGTAAAGCGCCGCCTTGTTTTCACCGGACGGCTGTGCGAAGCATGCCACGCCCGCATGAACTTCCGCCGCACCGCCGTCTCACCCACGCCGATCGTGTTCAACGTCACGGCGTTCGTGGACGTCCTGCTGGTGCTCTGCTTCTTTTTCCTGCTCACCTGGTCGAACCGCACCAAGGAAACCGACCTCACCATCGCGCTCCCGCAATCCTCCCAGAAGGAAGCCCCGCAGGCCCCGCCCGCGCCGATGATCGTGAACATCCGCTCCAACGGCACCCTCAACGTCAACAACCGCAACGTGTCGTTCGCCGAGTTTGAGTCCCTCGTCAAAAAGCTCGCCGAGCTCAATCCCGACCAGACCGTCGTCATCCGCGGCGACCGCCGCTCGCAATACGACCTCATCCTCCGCGTGCTCGACGCCTGCAACGCCGCCGGCATCGGCTCCGTCGGCTTCGCCGCCGCCGTCCAAAACTAGCGCGCGTCACTCCGGCCGGCGGGCGACCAGGTGGATGATTGGCCACTGCCAGCTCACCCGCCCATTCTCCTCCGCGAGCGAAAAGTAGTCCCGCACCACCGGCGTCGCCGCCGCGATCAACCGCCGCACCAGCTCGCGATTCTCGGGCGACGTCGCCGCCGTCTCGAAATACCACTCCAGGTCCGGCTGCCGCTTACGCGCCAGGTCGCAGCGCTCGATGCGCAGCCCCGCGGCCGAGCAGAGTTTGCGCCACTTCCCGGGCCGCAGAAACCGCCCGTGGCTCGGATCGCGCGCCTTTTCCACCTGGTGAAGCCAGTCCTCGGCCTCCCAGAGATCGTCGGGCGCCGTGCCGTCCACGACAATCAACACGCCGCCCGGCTTCAACACCCGCGCCACCTCCTGCATGAACGCCGCGGGATCGCTGAAGTGGTGCGCCGCCACCCGGCACGTCACCACCTCAAAACTCCGCGCCGCGTAGGGCAACTCCTCCGCCGGATGCTGGCGCGCATCCGCGAGAAACCCCTCCTCCTCCAGCAGCGCCGAGGCCTGCCGCAGCATGGCCTGCGACACATCCGTCACGACCACCCGATACCCGCGCCGCGCCAGCCACAGCGCCGTGTGCCCACCGCCCGTCGCCACGTCCAGCGCCGCGCCCCCGGCCGGCAGCGGAATCCCCGCCACCGTGGCCTCAAGGTCCGAAACATCCGCCAGAATGTGGCTGCGCCCGTAGCGCGCGCTCTGCCGGTCAAACTGCGCCTGCGCGGCGCGCTGGCCTTCGTCGAGGTTCATTTCACCTCCAGAATGAAAATCAGGCGTCCCCGGCCCCACGCCGGTCCGCGAATGTAAAGCGGCGCCCCGCGCGCCAGCCGCACCTCCGTCGTCACCACCAGCCGCTTCTTCACGTAAAGCTCGAGCTGGATCGTGTAGGCGGCCGGTTCGCGGTCCAGCACCCGCATCTTCAAAAACACCTCGCGCGACGGGACGATCCATTCCTCCGTGCCCTCGCGAATCTTCTGCGCCCGCACCCCGAGCACGTAAAACGTGTTGGCCCCAAACACCGCCTTCAACCCCGCCGCATACGCCGCGAGCTCCTTCGGCACGGCCTTCGGCGGCTGCTCGTTCGTGCCGAGCACGAGCGCGGCCCAGATGCGATCCTCCGCCCGCAGCGTCGCGGCGCAGAGCAGCGTGAGCACCGCCAGAATTCCCGCCCGCACAACCCGCCTCATTTGATCTTCTCGTTCGCCGGAATGTAGCCGGCATCCTGGATCCACAGCACCGTGCCCTTGCCGCCCGGCGCCGTGAACGCATAGGCCCCCAGCTTCGGATCCGCCGAGCGGGCCTCGATCACCTGCGAAATGAATCGCTCCCCGCCCGCATGCGCCCGCTCCTCGGCGAGCGTGAAAACGCCCAGCACCGCGGCGGCGAAAATGAGCATCGCCCCCGCAAACACCAGCCGCCGCAGCGGCCGCCACGCGCCGCGCCCGGCTCCCGCCGCCGGCTGCTCCCGCGCGATCGCGGCCAGAACCTGGTGGTTGAGAAACTCGCCGTGCGGCATCGCCGCGGGCTGCATCGCCCCGCGCAGGAGCCCGCGCAGGCGGTCCCACTCCGCGGCCTCGACCGCGGCGGGATCCTCCCCGGGCTCGCGGGACGCCCCCGCCGGTTTTTCGCCCGGGCGGCCGTCCAGCCACTCCATGTAGCGTTGCTCAAAGTTGCTCATAGACGTCGCGGAGTTGAGTTTGCAGTTTTCGGCGGGCGTAGAAAAGGCGGGACATCACCGTGCCCATCGAGCACCCGACGGCGTCGGCGATTTCGTGGTAGGAGAGATCCTCGATTTCCTTGAGCACGATCACCGCCCGATGCTCGGGGCTGAGCGTCGCGAGGGCGGCGTCGAATCGCGCGCGCAGCGTCGCGGCATCCAGCCCCTCCCCCGGCGCCGGCGGCTGGCTCGGCGTCGTGCGCGAGGCCGCGTCAATCGCCTGCGGTCCGCTCTCAAACTCCTCCTGCGGATGGGCCTGCCGCCGCCGCACGACGTCGATCGCGGCGTTCGTGGCGATGCGCGCCAGCCAACTCGCCAGACTCGCCGCGCCGTCAAAGCGCGCGAGGTTGCGCCACGCCCGCAGGAAGGTTTCCTGCGCGACGTCGAGCGCCTCGTCCTCGTTGCGGAGAATGGAATTTGCCACCATGAATACGCGGTCCCGGTGCCGGGTCACGAGCAGGTCGAAGGCCCGCGTGTCCCCCTGGCGGCTTTGCGCCAGAAGTTCGGGTTCGTCGACCCATTCAACCCTGCCCATGGTGAGAAACGCGCAGCGGGCGGCGTTTATTCAAGAAAACGGAAAAAAACGACGGCCATCAGCCCTCGCCCCGGCGGCGGCGGAGTTCCGCGCGGTATTCACCCATCATGTCCACGATGCATTCGCGGATCGGGAACAGCAGGCTCGTGATGGATTCCAGATCGTCCGCGTCGATCATGCCGGCCTCGTGGAGGCGAAACGCGGCTCCGAGCGCGTCGTTGGCGGCCTTCAGCCCGCGCTTGAGGTAGGCAATCGTCATGCCCACCTCGGAAAGGTCGTCCCCGCAGAGCGCGGCAGCCAGCTTCGCCCCGCAAATGGCCACGCGGGTGGCGAGCTCCACGGCCACCGGGTGGTCCTTGAGGGTGTCGCGGTCCTCGACCAGCGTGAAGACGCGGCGGTTCAGCTCCATGCTCTGCATGTAGACCTCGGAGTGCTGCAGCTCCTCAAACTCGGCGGCGTCCTCGTCCTCCTCCTCGCTCGCGTCGTCGTCCTCATCGACCACCTCGATCCAGTCGGACTCGCCTTCCTCCTCCTCTTCGTCCTCGTCCTCCGAGGCGCTCCAGCCCATTTCGCGCGCAATGATTTCGTCGCGATCAGGATGGTCCTGATACTTCTCGAAAAGCTCGAAGTATTGCTCGGTCTTGCGGTCCTGCTGCTGAAGGAATCGTTCCCACTGGTATTCGTCCCACAGCTCGGGCACTCCGGAATTTTCTTCGGCCATCAATTCCTCCTTAGTGCACGCTTCCCGGGGCTGCAACGGGATTTTCATCCCCCGCCTGCGCGCGGGTCGTTTGCAGCCGCAGCTGCCCGCAGGCGGCCGCGATGTCGTGGCCCTTTTCCCGCCGCAGCGTGGCCACCGCTCCCCCGCGCCGCAGCACCTCCATAAAGGCATCCTGCACCCGCTCGGTCGGCCGCACCCAAGGCAGGCCCTCCACCGTATTGTAGGGGATCACGTTCACCTTCGCGTCGAGCCGCTTCGTCAATTTCGCCAGCTCCGCCGCCTGCTCGGGCGAATCATTCACGCCCTCGATGAGAATAAACTCAAACGTCAGCTTCTGCTTCTTGCGGGCCCGGAAATACGCGCACGCCTCCAGCAGCTCGGCGAGGGGATACTTCCGGTTCACCGGCATGATCTGATCGCGCACGGCGTCCGTCGCCCCGTGCAGCGAAATCGCCAGGCGGATTTGCAGCGGCTGGTCCGCGAGGTCGCGAATCCGCGGCACCAGCCCGCTCGTCGAGACGGTGATGTGCCGGGCGCCGATCGCCGGACCCCACGGCGCGTTGATGATGCCGATGGCCCGCAGGAGATTGTCGTAATTGGCCAGCGGCTCGCCCATGCCCATGAAAACAATGTTGTTCACCCGCTCGCCGGATTCGCCCTCCACGCGCAGCAGCTGATCGACGATCTCCCCCGCGTCGAGATTGCGCTTCCAGCCATCCAGCCCGCTCGCGCAAAACCGGCAGCCATACGCGCAGCCGACCTGCGAGGAGATACAGATCGTGCGGCGGTCCGCGGTGTCCCCGTAGAGCGAGGGCGAGGCCGGGATGAGCACCGTCTCGACCATCTGCCCGTCCCGCAGGCGAAAAAGGAACTTCTGCGTCGTGTCGTGCGAGCCGGTGCGGCGCACCACCTCCAGCGGCCGCTCGTCGAATTCCGCCCCGAGCCGCTCGCGCAGCGGCGCCGGGAGGTTCGTCATCTCCGCAAAGCGGCCGACGCGCTTGCGGTAAAGCCATTCAATCACCTGCCGCGCGCGGTAGGGTTTCTCCCCGAGGCCGCCAAAGCGGGCGGACAACTCGTCGAGGGTGAGGGATTTGATGGAGCGCGTTTCGGCCGGGCCGGTCATGGGATCACGTGATCGTTGTCCGCCACCACCGTCCATCCCTGCGGCCCCGGACGCAACGTCAGATCGCGCGAAAACCACAGCCCGTCCCGCTCGTTAAACGCCACCAACACCGTCACGTCGCCCTGCGCGTCCGGCGCGCTCACGGCGTCCACGCGGAAGGCCGCGCCATACGCGCCCGTGTCCCGGTCGCGGATCGCCTCATTCGTGACCTCAAGCAGCTTCGACAGCGGGCGGATGCGCACCTTGTCGCGCTCCAGCGTGGCGTCGGATTCCAGGGCGGCCAACAGGCTCGGCGGCGCGTCGGCCAGATGCGGACCAAAACCCACAAAATACACCGTCGTATCCGGCGCAAACCCCCGGCTCCGGTAGGTGAAAAGATACCGGTAAACCGCCGCCAGCATCGCCTGCTGCTCCGCCTTGTCAAAATACTGCGGCTCCGGCTGCTCCAGCGCGATGGCCCGATCCGCTGGCGTCAGCGTGGCCCGCGCCTCGTAGGAAAGCTCGCCGCCGCCGAACTCCGCCGCCCGCCGCGTCATCGTCTGCGAGGCCCACACCGAATACCGCGAGCGAAAAGGCCCCTCCGCCGACTCCAGCACGTTCCGGCGGATCGCCGCATCGTCCGCGTCGGTGTCACGGCGCAGCGTCCACATGTGCCCATAGTGCTCCTCCTGGCTCATGCTCGTCCGCCGCAACTTCACGCGAATGCGATCCTCCGGCGTCTCGAAAATCTGCTCCTTGTTCTTCGTCGGCGTGATCCTCTGCGCCTGCAACGCGGGCAGCATCCCGCCCAGCAGGCAGGCGGCAAGGAACAGGCACCGGGTCATCGCCCGCGAACCTAACCACGCCGCTCCCCGCCCGACAAGCGCGCTCGCGCCCCCGCGCCGGCAAAAATAGTGGCGCTCACGGTGCGAGTGGCTATCTTCGGCCGGAATGGGTCGTAATCGCGTCGGGATCGGAAACATCAAGCTCGGAGGGAAGGATCTGCCATTCATCCTCGGTCCCTGCGTCATGGAAAGCCCGGCCTTCACCCGCCGAATGGCCAAAAAAATCGACGCCATCTGCCGCGACCTCGGCGCCTCCTACCTCTTCAAAGCCTCCTTCGACAAGGCCAACCGCAGCTCCGGCGCCTCCTTCCGCGGCCCCGGCATCGAGGACGGCTGCAAGCTCCTCGCCGAGATCGGCGCCGACCTCGGCGTCCCCGTCACCACCGACATCCACTCCCCCGAGCAGGCCGAGCTCGCCGCCCCCTACATCGACCTCCTCCAGATTCCCGCCTTCCTCTGCCGCCAGACCGACCTCATCGTCGCAGCCGCCCACACCGGCCGCGCCGTGAACGTCAAAAAGGGCCAGTTCCTCGCCCCGGGCGACGTGAAAAACATCGCCGACAAGCTCACCGCCGCCGGCTGCCGCGACTTCTGCTTCACTGAACGCGGCACCACCTTCGGCTACAACAACCTCGTCGCCGACATGCGCTCCATCCCCTGGATGCAGGAACTCGGCTATGCCGTCATCTTCGACGCCACCCACTCCGTCCAACGCCCCGGCGGAGCCGGCGACCGCACCAGCGGCGACGGAGCCCTTGCCCCCGTCCTCGCCCGCGCCGCGGTTGCCGCCGGCTGCGACGCCGTCTTTATTGAAACCCACGAAAATCCGTCCCGCGCCCTTTCCGATGGCCCCAACCAGATCCCGCTCCGCAAACTTTCCGCGCTCCTGCGCCAACTCCGGTCGATTCGTGAGATCGTGGTTTAGTCTGCTCGCGGCCGCGGCCCTGCTGCTTGCCCCCTCCGCCGGCGCCCAACCCGCGCCCGCCGCCTCGCCCACCCCCGAGCAGAAGGAAAAGCCCGCCAAAAAGCCCAAGCCCGAGCTCACCGACGCCGAAAAGGCCGCCCGCGACGAGGAACGCGAAAACGCCGTGCTCGAAAGCCTCCCCGCCGGCGAGACCTACACCGGGCTCCGCATCCCGAACTTCAGCCCCACCGGCAAGCTGCTCATGCTCTTCGCCGCGAAATCCGCCCGCCGCGCCGGCGACCGCGAAATCGAAATGACCGACCTCAACATCGAGATCAACAACGACGACGGCACCTCCTTCCGCGTCCAGATGGCCCACTCCGTGTTCAATCTTGACACCCGCATCCTCACCAGCGACACGCCTACGAAGATCAGCCGCGACGATTTCACGATCGAGGGCGCACGCGCCGAGTTCCACACAAAAACCCGTTTCGGCCGCATGCTCGGGCCGACCACGATGGTGATTAAATCCGAAAACGCTCAATGACCACCCGCAGCCTCTCCGGCCTCCTCGTCCTTCTTGGCGCGACCGCCACCCTCGCCGTCGCCCAGACCCCCGCCCCCGCCGCCAAAAAGACCGCCGCCTCCGACGTCGGCTTCATCCAGAAGGACCGCCCCAAGGGCGCCAAAACCGAGATCACCTCCCAGACCGAGGCCACCTTCGACAACGCCACCAGCGTCGCCACTTTCGTCGGCAAGGTCGTCGTCAAGGACCCCCAGTTCACCCTCTACTGCGAAAAGCTCGTCGTTTACCTCCGCGCCGACCGCAAGGGCATCGACCGCGCCGAAGCCGAGGGCAAGGTCGTCATCGTTCAGGAAAACAAAAACGACAAGGGCGAGATCGTGAAATCCATCGGCCGCGCCGGCAAGGCCGTCTTCGTGCCCTCCACCGGCGACGTCACCCTCTCCATCTGGCCCCAGCTCCAGCAGGGCATCAACAACCAGGTCGCCACCGACCAGGGCACCGTCATGATCCTCAACCGCGCCGGCCGCCTCAAAACCATCGGCGGCAGCCGCGTCACCCTCGTGGACGCCGACAAGGCCGGCCTCTCCCAATAATGAGCGAGGCCCCCACCCCCGTCCCGGCCGACGCCAAGCCGCTCCTCGAGACCGACAAACTCGTCAAGGTCTACGGCGGCCGCGCCGTCGTCAACGGCGTCGACATCAACGTCAAAAAGGGCGAAATCGTCGGCCTCCTCGGCCCGAACGGCGCGGGCAAAACCACGTCGTTTTACATGATCGTCGGCCTCGTGAAGCCCAACGGCGGCCGCGTCTTCTTCCACGGCGAGGACGTCACCACCCAGCCCATGTATGTCCGCGCCCGCCACGGCATGGGCTACCTCCCCCAGGAGGAATCCATCTTCCGCAAACTCACCGTCGAGGAAAACATTCTCGCCATCCTCGAGACCACCAAGGCCACCCGCAAGGAACGCAAGGCCCGCTGCGAGGAACTCCTCTCCCAGTTCGGCATCGAGCACGTCGCCAAGCAATACGCCCTCACCCTCTCCGGCGGCGAAAAGCGCCGCCTCACCATCGCCCGCTCGCTCGTCACGAACCCCTCGCTCCTCATGCTCGACGAACCGTTCAGCGGCGTCGACCCCATCGCCGTCTTCGACGTCCAGCAAATCATCACCGACCTGCGCAAAAGCGGCCTCGCCATCATCATCACCGACCACAACGTCCGCGAGACCCTCAACATCGTCGACCGCGCCTACCTCATCTACGAAGGCCGCGTGGAAAGCCAGGGCAACAAGGAATTCCTCCTCAACGACCCCATCAGCCGCAAGCTCTACCTCGGCGAAAGCTTCCAGATGTAACCGGCCGCGCCCGACCAACCGCATGCCCGACCGCCCCACGCCCCGCCCCCTGCAACTCACGGTCGGCCAGTTCTACGCGAACCACGCCGAGCACCTCGGCCTGCGCCTGGAGGGCCTCTCCCTCGGCATGAACCGGCTCATCCGCGAGCCCACCATCAACCGCCCCGGCCTCGCCCTCGCCGGCTTCTACAGCTACTTCCCCAGCCGCCGCGTCCAGGTCATCGGGAACTCCGAACTCAGCTACCTCCGCTCCCTCCGCGGCCCCGTCCTCCAGGAGCGCTGCCGCGAGCTCTTCTCCCGCAAAATCCCCTGCCTCGTCGTCGCCCGCGGCGCCAACATCCCCCCCGCGCTCATCGAGCAGGCCGCCGAATTCGAGACCCCGATCTTCAGCACGCCGATGATCACGATGAAGTTCATCAACGCGGCCACCATCGCCCTCGAATTCGAATTCGCCCCCACCGCCTCCGAATACGGCAGCATGGTCGACATCCAGGGCATCGGCACCCTCATCCGCGGCGCAAGCGGCATCGGCAAAAGCGAATGCGTCCTCGGCCTCATCGAACGCGGCTACAGCCTCGTCAGCGACGACATCACCAAAATCAAGGCCATCGAAGGCCGCGAACTCGTCGGCATGTCCTCCGAGCTCACCCGCTTCCACATGGAGGTCCGCGGCATCGGCATCATCAACGTCGCCTCCATCTTCGGCGTCGGCAGCGTCCGCCCGGAAAAACGCCTCGACCTCGTCGTGTCACTTATGGATTGGCACGAGGTCGAGGACGTGGATAGACTGGGCATTGACCAGGATTACTACGAAGTCCTAGGCATCCGCGTGCCGCACGTCACCCTGCCCGTGCGCACCGGCCGCGACCTCGGGCGACTCGTGGAAGTCGCGGCGCTCGACCAGAAACTCAAAAGCATGGGCCACAACACGGCCCTCGAATTCAACCAACGCCTGCTCTCCCGCATGCAGCAAAATCCCGAGCGCTAAACAAATCATGGGTCTGCTCTCCCGCAAAAAAACGACGGACGATGCGAGCCGATGCGCGCGCGAGGTGGTCATTCAGAATCGCAATGGCCTCCACGCGCGCCCAGCGGCTATGCTGGTGAAAGTTTCCAGCCGCTTCCGCGCCGAAATCTGGATCGAAAAGGACGGCGAACGCGTCAACGGCAAAAGCATCATGGGCCTCATGATGCTCGCCGCCGGCAAGGGCTCCAAGCTCACCCTCATCGCCGAGGGAGCCGACGCCGACCGCGCCCTTGAGGAGCTCAACGGCCTCATCGACAGCCGGTTCGGCGAAGAATAGCGCACCGCCGCTCGCGATCACTCCCCGGCGCAAGTCCCGGCACGCAAGTGCTTTGACCCCCCGGGAAAATCCTGTTAGCGCTTCCCCTTGATTATGGGAGACGCAGACGGGACCGGTGAACTTCGCTTCGAAGGCATCGCCGTCGCGCCCGGAATCGCCCGCGCCTCCGCCCTCGTCCACCACGTCGAGGAGGAGGAAATCCCCTGCCGCAAAATCGCCCCCGAGGCGATCCCCGCCGAGATCGCCCGCTTCGAGGCCGCCCTCATCGCCACCCGCGCCGAGCTGCTCGAAATGCAGCAGAAAATTGCCGAGGCCATCGGCACCAGCGACGCCAGCATCTTCGACGCCCACCTCCTCGTCGTCGAGGACCGCACCCTCATCGACGAGGTCCTCCGCAGCGTCGAAACCGAGCACCACAACGTCGAGTTCGCTTTCAATCTAATCGCCGAGCGTTACTGCAAATCTCTCAGCGAAATTGACGATCCCTACCTCCGCGAGCGCGTCGTCGACATCGAGGACGTCAGCCGGCGGGTGATCGGCCACCTCCTCGGCCGCAACGGCAGCCGACTCCACGACCACGACGAGCCGCACATCATCATCGCCCACAACCTCACCCCCTCCGACACCGCGCTGCTCAACCGCGCGCTCGTGCTCGGATTCGGCACCGAGGTCGGCAGCAAAACGTCGCACACCGCCATCATGGCGCGGTCGCTCGACATCCCCGCCATCGTCGGGCTCCACGAAATCACCGCCCACATCGCCCCCGGCGATCCCCTCCTCATCGACGGCTACCGCGGCATCCTCATCGCCCGGCCCTCCGCCGAAACCCTCCGGGAATACGAGGTCTACGAACGCCAGAAGGATCTCGTCGAGGAACGCCTCGAGCTCATCCGCGACACGACCAGCACCACCGCCGACGGCATCAACATCACCCTCTCGGCCAACATCGAACTCCCCGCCGAGATGGACGACGTCATCGAGCAGGGAGCCGAGGGCGTCGGCCTCTACCGCAGCGAATTCCTCTTCCTCAACCGCGACGAGCCCCCCACCGAGGACGAGCAATACGAACATTACCGCATCGTCGCCGAGCGATGCGCGCCCCACTCCGTCATCATCCGCACGCTCGACATCGGCGGGGACAAGAATGCCGCCGGCCTCGACCTTCCGCCCGAGGACAACCCCTTCCTCGGCTGCCGCGCCATCCGCCTCTGCCTCGAGCACCCCGAAATCTTCAAGCCCCAGCTCCGCGCCATCCTCCGGGCCTCCGCCCACGGCAGCGTCCGCATGATGTATCCCATGATCTCGGGCCTCAGCGAATACCGCCAGGCCAACGCCGTGCTCGAGGAGTGCAAGGCCGAGCTCCGCGCCGAAGGCCGCGTCTTCAACGAAGCCCTCGAGGTCGGCGTCATGATCGAAGTGCCCAGCGCCGCCCTCGCCGCCGACCTCCTCGCCCGCGAGGTGAAATTCTTCAGCATCGGCACGAACGATCTCATCCAATACTCCATCGCCGTCGATCGCGTGAACGAACGCATCGCCCACCTCTACAAGCCCACGCATCCCGCGATCCTCCGCCTCATCCGCATGGTGGTGGACGCCGCCCGCGCCAACGGCATCTGGACCGGCGTCTGCGGCGAAATGGCCGGCGACGTCGTCCTCACGCCCCTCCTGCTCGGCCTCGGCATCGACGAGCTCAGCACCAGCCCCGCCGTCGTGCCGCGCGTGAAAAAGGCGATCCAGAGCGTCAGCCTCAAGGAATGCCAGGCCCTCGCCGAGAAGGCCCTGCAAACGCACACCTCCTCCGAGATCCTCCAGCTCTGCGTGGATCTCGCCCGCTCCCGCTACGACGAGCTCGTGTCCTGAGCCCGCCGCCCGTCAGCGCGTCGCGTTTGGCGCCGGCGCATCCTTGTCCCGATACCAGAGGATGCCGCGCGAGCGGAGATTCGCGATGAAGGCCTTCAGGTTTTCCGCCATCGCGCGGTCCCCGATCAACGCGCCCAGCGCCCCCTTGCCGTTGCGCGCATCGCGCACCAGCCCGCGAATCTCGTCCATCGTCTTCTCGAACGACTGCGCCGCCGCCTTCGTGGCCACGAGCGTGTCCGTCGTCTTGTTGGCCGTGGTCGTGACTTGACCGACCGCCTCCCCGAGCTTCGACATCGCCGAGGTGGCCTCGGTCACGACGCCATCGAGCTTCTTCGCCGCCGTGTCGATCTCCCCGCTCGTCGTCTTGAAGTTCTGCAGCGTCTCGTTCACCGCCTTCACGCTCTCGGGGCTCAGCACCTCCGTGTTGAGCCGCTGGACCACGGTATCAATGTTCTTCACCGCCTTGCGCACGTCTTCAAGCAGCTCGCCGCCCGATCCCGCCAGCTCGGCAATGCCTCCGGAGTCCTTCTTGCCCACGACGACGCTGCCCGGCGCGATCGGCGTGTAGCTCTCCACGTTCAGGTTCGACGGCATCGTGATGTCCACGAAGCTGTCGCCCAGCAGGCCGGAGCTGCCAATCGTGAACGCCGATCCCTCCGGAATCGAAACGCCCTCGTAAATCTTCAGGATCACGTAGACCCCGCGCATGTTCGGCAACACAAACGGCCCCTGCTGCACCGAGCCCACCTTCGCGCCCGCCAGCAGCACATCCGCGCCGACAAACAGCCCGCTCGCGTTCGGATACTCCACGCGGATTTCGTAGAACTTCTTCAACCCGTCGCCGAAGCGGCCGAAATAAACGACCATCGCGCCG
This sequence comes from Verrucomicrobiaceae bacterium, assembly GCA_027488755.1. GTDB lineage: Bacteria > Verrucomicrobiota > Verrucomicrobiia > Chthoniobacterales > JAATET01 > JAATET01. The sequence continues at coordinate 17,484 of JAIYAZ010000075.1, forward strand.
ATCGCGACCAGGCCGATCAGAATAAAAAAGCCCACCCGGGCCTGCGTCACTTTTTCCGAACTCATCTTGGTTGTGTCCTTCCTTTAATCGGCTTCGTCCGAGCGTCCATCCACAAAATCCCGGATCACCGGATCGCGGCTCTGCTTCAATTCCTCCACCGTCCCGTAAAAATACACCCGCCCCGCGTTCAGCAACGCCACGCGATCCGCCACGTGATAGCAGCTCACCATGTCGTGCGTGACCACGATCGAGGTCACGTGCAACTGCCGCTGCATGCGGCGGATCAGCCGGTTGATGCTGTCCGAGACAATCGGATCCAGCCCCGCGGTCGGCTCGTCGTAAAGGATCACCTCCGGCGGCGAAACGATCGCCCGCGCCAGGGCCACGCGCTTGCGCATGCCCCCGCTCAGGTTCACCGGCATCTTGTGCTCGTGGCCCGTCATGTTCACCAGCGCGAGCGTTTCGTTCACCTTCCGCGCCACGACGGCTCCATCGCGCTCGCCCCGTTCCCGCAGCGGGAAGGCGACATTCTCGGCGACCGTCATGGAGTCAAACAGCGCGCCGTCCTGAAACACCATGCCCACCTTGCGCCGCACCGCCTCGAGCTGCCGCTCCGAGTATCCGGTGATGTCCTCCCCCTCGACCAGGATCCGGCCCGAGATCGGTTTCATCAATCCGATCAAATGCCGCAGAAACACGCTCTTGCCCCCGCCGCTGCGCCCGAGCAGCACCAGCGTCTCGCCGCGCATCACCGGCAGCGAAAAGCCGCGCAGAATCTCCTGCCCCCCGATGCGCTGCACGAGGTCACGCACGTCGATCATGGGTTCCGCCGCCATGCCTACACCCCCGCGGGGAAGAAAATGTTCAGGAACATGGTGAGGAAGAAATTCGAGATGAGCACCGCCAGCGAGCAGATCACGACGGCCTCCGTGGTCGCGCGGCCCACGCCCACCGCCCCGTCGCGCGCGTGCAGCCCCTCGCGGCAACTGATGAGGACGATGATCACGGCAAAGATAAAGCCCTTGATCACCCCCATGAAAATATCCTCCGCCTCCGTGAACTTATACATGTTCATCAGGAAATAGGACGAGCCAACCCCCAGCACCTGCGTCGCCACGAGGTAACTCGCCAGGATGCCGAAGAAAATGCACTCGCCCACCAGCAACGGCACCGACACGAGCATCGCCAGGGCGCGCGGCACGACCAGGTAATCCACCGGATGAACCGCCAGAGCCCGCAGCGCGTCAATCTGCTGCGTGACCTTCATCGTCCCGAGCTCCGCGCTCATCGCCGCCCCCACGCGCCCCGCCACCATCAGGCCGGTCAGCACCGGCCCGAGCTCCCGGCACATTGCCACGGAGATCACCGGACCCACGGCGGACTCCATGTTCAACCGCGCGAACTGAAAAAACGTCTGCGCCGTAAACACCGCCCCCGTGAACATCCCGGTCACAATCACCACCATCTGCGAACCAAAGCCAATGTGGCTGATCTGCTGGAGCGTGAGCCCCAGGCGCACCCGCCCGGCGAACACCGACCGCACCGTCTCGGACGCAAGCTCACCCAACTGCCCCAGATACGTGCAAAAGGCCTGAAACGCAGCCCCGAGTGCGAGCAGCAGATTCATGGGCGCAGGTTCAGATCACTCGCCGGCCGCCGCGGTCTGGTCACGCGGAGAGACGCTGGGTCTTTTTCTTGTCGGCGTTCACCTCCGGCGGCAACGCGCCGACGAAGCGGGCCAGCAGCCCCGCGCGCACAAAGGCCGACTTCAGCTCCGTGAGCGTCGGCGCCTCCCGGTCGAACTCCATGTAAACAATGTCGTGGTTCGTATCGACCTTGTAGCGGATGCCCGGCAGGGCATCGAGCTCCAGGCCCAGAGCCATGATTTTCTCCGGGCTCCGGACCCCCGCGGCATAGACTTCGACCTCGACCATGCCGCCATCTTTCGCCCGCCGCCCGGACAAGGGCAAGGCGCATTTTCGCGCCCCGCCCCCACCCCGCCGGCCCGGCCTCAGGCCAGGTCAAAAACCAGCGCCTCCAGCCCCCCGGCGGTGCCGAATTCCACCGCCGCCTCGCCGGAAATCCCCGCCGCGTCGCCCGCGACAAGCGCCTGGCCGTTCACCCGCCCCTCGCCGGCAAACACCTGCACCCACGCGTGGCGCCCGGCCGCAATCGGCACCGTGAGCGTCCCGCCCGGCTCGAGCCGCAGCACGGAGACCCGCATGTCCGCGCGGATGCTCATCGAACCCTCCTGGCCGTCGGGACTCGCCACCAGCGTCAGCGGCGCCGCGGAGCCCACCGGCCCCCACTCCGCATACCGCGGCTCCGCCCCGCGCTCATTCGGCACAATCCAGATTTGCAGCAGGTGCACCGGGTCGGTTTTCGAGGGGTTCATCTCGCTGTGCTGCACGCCCGAACCCGCGCTCATGTATTGAAGTTGCCCGGGCTCGATCACGCGCCCGTTGCCCATGCTGTCTCGGTGCGCGAGCCGGCCCGAAATCACGTAGGTCAGAATCTCCATGTCGCGGTGCGGATGCGGCGGGAAGCCGTGCCCGGCGGCCACGCGGTCCTCGTTGATCACGCGCAAAGAGCGAAAATGCATGTGCGCGGGATCGTAATACTCGGCGAAGGAAAACGAATGCTTCGCCTGCAGCCAGCCATGGTCCGCCTGGCCGCGGTCCTCGGATTTTCGAATGGTGATCATGGGTCCCAGCATGCGCCGAATTCCGCGCCGCACCATTGCTTTGTTGGCATCGGCCCATGCCCGCCGGGCATCACCCAACGCCAAAAAAAACGCCGCCCCGGTTTTCGCGGGGCGGCGCGGCGGAAAAAATCCCGGCCTTCGCGCGCTACGACTTCGGCGCGGCCCCGGCGAGCGCGAGCGTGATCTTCACGTCCTCGGCCACCTTGTCCTGCGCCTGCCCGGCCATGATGCCGTAGTCACTGCGCTTGATCGTGAATTCCGCGCGAATGACGAGCAGATCGCCCTCCACGCCCGGCTGGCGATCCTTCAACCGCCCGGGCAGATACGTGACCTTCACCGGCACGGTGATCTCCTTGCTCACGCCGCGCAGCGTAAAGGTGCCCGTGGCATCAGCCGTGGCCGTGGTGCCGTCCTGCTTCACGTTCGCCACGCTTTTCAGCTCGAAGGAAATCTCCGGAAACTGCTTCGCGTCGAGCCACTTTTCGCCGTGCATGTGCTCGTTCATCATCGCGTTCGGCGTCTGCGTGGAGGCCGTCGCAACGACGATCTTTCCCTTCGCGGAGGCGAGGTCCGCGGGATCAACCGTGACCGTGCCCGCGACCCCGTTGGCCGTGCCCGCGATGGATTCCAGCGGCGCGTCGAGGTGGAACTGGGCGTTGTTCACGCCCTTGGCATCCTTGAAGTCAAACGTGGCGGCAAACGCCGGCGCAACAAGGCCCAGGGCAATGGCGGTGAGGAGGTGGGTGGTTTTCATGAGGTTGGGTTTTTGGGAGTGATTCGAACAAAAAGGGTGGCGGCAAAAATGACGACCGCGCCGCCCACGCCCAGCGCGAGAAACTCGACGCCCGGCACGAAGGCTTTGCGATACTCGACAAACTCGATCCCGGTCACCGGGTCCGTCCGCTTCTCGGGCACCTGGTTTTTGGTCCAGCCCAGTGTGCCGCCCAGGCCGGCCCAAAGGCCGACCGTCGCGAGAAACAAAACCAGCGCCGCGGCGCGAATGACCGCTCTCATGGGCTTAAGCGGCGAGCTTGGCCGCAATCGTGGCCACGTGCCGCCCCTGGAAGCGGGCCTGCGCGAGTTCCTGCGGCAGCGGACTGCGGCTGCCATCCGGGCCGGCAATCGTCGCCGCGCCGTAGGGCGAACCACCCTTCACCACGCTCAGATCGGTGAGTTCGGGGCAGGAATACGGCAGCCCCACCACCACCATGCCATGGTGCAGCAACGTCGGGAGAAACGTGAGGATCGTCGACTCATTGCCCCCGCCCGTGCCCGTGCTGGTGAAGACGCTGCCGACCTTGCCGACCAGCGCACCCTGCATCCACAGCTTGCCGGTCTGGTCGAGAAAGTTGCGCATCTGCGCCGCCATGTTGCCGAACCGCGTCGGCGTGCCGAAAACGATCGCGTCGTATTCGCCAAGCTCCTTCGGATCGGCGATCGGCGCGGCCTGATCCACCTTCGCCCCCACCGCGCGGGCCTTGTCCTCGGGAATGATGTCCGCCACCCGCTTCACGACCACCTCGGCACCGGGCACCTCGGCCGCCCCCTCCGCCACGGACCGGGCGAGGGTTTCCACGTGACCATACATCGAGTAATAAACGACCAGAATTTTCGGCATAACGATTTGGGGTATTTGGTTTGATCCGCGCCGAACATGCACGCGCTTCCTCCCGCGTTCCAATGCTTCTTTCCTTGGTCGGCGATGCTTTTTAGGCATAGCCTCGCCGGGCCATGGAATTGCGCCACCTTCGCTACTTCGTCGCGGTTGCGGAGGAGCTGAATTTCTCGCGCGCCGCCGAGCGGCTCCATGTCACCCAGCCCGCGCTCAGCCGCCAGATTCGCGACCTGGAGGACGACCTCGGCTCCCCGCTCTTCCTGCGGGAAAAAGGCCGTATCTCCCTCACTCCCACCGGACTCCGCTTTCTCGACGACGCCCGCGAGATTCTCGCGAAATCGGACCGCGCCGTGAAATGCGTGCGCCACCGCGAATCCCTCATCACCCTGCGCGTGGCCTACCTCCCCTCGGCCGGCGCGTCGGACCTTCCCGCGGTCATCCGCGCCTTCCGCCAGTCCCACCCCGGGACCGACGTCGCGCTTTCCGAACTGCCTCCGGCCTCCCAGTTCGCCGACCTCCAGGCCGGCCGCATCGACCTCGCCCTGCCCGGCAACGTCTACGCGCCCCTCCCCCCGGGAATGACCAACCGCGTCGTCGCCACGCACCGCCTCGCCGTCGCCGTGCCCGCCGGCGACCCCCGCTCCCGCCGCCGCAAGCTCCGCCTGCTCGACCTGCGCGACGCAGATTTTCTCTCCCTCGACGAAAGCAGCTACCCCGGCCGCGGCGCCATGCTGGAAACCCTTTGCCAGCAGGCCGGGTTCCCCCCGCGCATCGTCCAACGCGCGGACTCCCTCACCGCGCTGCTCACGCACGTCGGGGCCGGCGCCGGCCTCGCGCTCGTGCCCGACCACCTCGGCATCCTCCCGCGCTGCGGCTTCCGCCTCGTCCCGCTCGTTGAGCCCGAGGTCACCATCCCCAGCCACGCGGTCTGGAAAACGACGGCAACCAGCCCCGGACTCGAAGCCTTCGTCGACGCCCTCGCGGCGGATCGCTCCTAGCCCGGCAGCACCACGCCGGACTCCGCCGCCGCGGCCTCGCGCTCGGAGTGCAGATCGCCATGCTTGCCAAAGCTCTCGGCCACGCTGCGCGGCCGTTCCTCCGGCTCGATATCGGCGGCGAACTTCACGCCCACGATCTTGCTCACGCCGTGCTCCTCCATCGTCACGCCGAAGACGGTGTCCGCCCGGGCGATGGTGCGCTTGTTGTGCGTGATGACCACGAACTGGCTCTGCGCAACGAAGCGGTCGAGGATCTTGATGAAGCGGTTGATGTTCGACTCGTCCAGCGGGGCGTCCATTTCGTCGAGAACGCAGAACGGACTCGGCTTCACCATGTAGATCGAGAACAGCAGCGCGACCGCCGTCATCGTTTTCTCGCCGCCGGAAAGCAGCGTAATGCTCTGGAGCTGCTTGCCGGGCGGCTTGGCGATGATCTCGATGCCGCTCTCCAGCGGGTCGCTCTCGTCGGTGAGCAGCAGGTTCGCCTTTCCGCCGCCGAAGAGCTCGGTGAACATTTCCTGAAAGTTCACGCGGATCTTCTCGAACGTCTCCGCAAAGAGTTCCTTGGTCGTGCGGTTGATCTTCGAGATCACCTCCAGCAGTTCCGCCTTGGAGTTCACGAGGTCGGTGTTCTGCTGCTCGAGGAAGTTGTGGCGCTGCTCAAGCTCATCATACTCCTGGATCGCGTCGAGGTTGACCGGCCCCATGGAATCCAGCTTCCCGGTGAGCTCGGCGACGAGTTCCTCAATCGTGCCCCACGGAATCGTCTCGCGATTCTCCTCCTCGACCGGCGCGACGGCCTCCGCCTCCGGGGCGACCGGCGCATCGGCCGCCTCCTCCGCGTCACCGCGGGCCTTCTTCTCCCGGTCCCGCAGCGCAACAAGTAGCGAGTAGGTGTCGGGCTGGAACTCATCGAGCGCGAGCTGGTAACGCTGCGCCACGTGCTCGGCGATGTGCTCAAGGCGCATCTGGAGCTGCGTGCTGCGCACCTCGAAGCGGCCGCGGGACTCCTGCAACTCGGCGAGCGCGCGGCGGGCCGTGCGCAGGCTCTGCTCGAGCGTCTCGACGTTTTCCTGCGAGCCGGCGCGCTGGGCGATGAGCCCCGCGATTTCCTGCTCCCCGGTCTCGAGGAGAAGCTTCCAGTTTTCGATGCTGCCGCGGAATTCCTCGGCCTCCGCCTCGAGGCTGGCAATGCGGCCCTCGTATTCGGCGATGTCGCGCTCGCGCTGCACGAGCAGCTCGTTGAGTTCCTGCACGCGGGCGGTGAGCGGTCCGCGCTGCCGGGCGAGCGTCTCCTGCTGCTGACGCTCAGTCGCCACGCGCACGCGGAGTTCGTTGAGTTCGTCGGTGACGAGCCGCTCGCGGTCACGGGCCGTGTCAATGCGGGCCGCCACCTCGCCCTGACGCTGCCGCGCCTCCATCAGCGCGACCTCGAGTCCGCCGACGTTGCCCTCGAGTTCGGCGCTCTGGGCCGCCGCCTGGCCGACAATCTGCTCCAGGCCCGCGGCCTCGCGGGTGAAGTTCTCCAGCCGCGCCGCGGCCTCGGTGCGCTGGCGCGCCAGCATGCCGACCTCGCTCTGCGCCGTGGAATGGGCCACCTGCGCGGCCTGCACGCTCTCGCGGGCGGAACGCAGACGGTCCTGCGCGAGCTCAAGGGTCTCGGTCGCAGCGTTGCGACGCTCGCCAGCCTCGGCGACCACGGCCTGACCCGCCGCCACGTCCCGCTCCAACGCAAGAATCTGGTTTTTCCGGGCCAGCGCGGACTGCGTGGAACCCTCGCCGTTCCGGCCGGCGTGAACGATGCCCTCGGCGGAAATGAAGTCCCCGGCCATCGTGACAAATCCCAGCGCGCGATGCTGCGCCTTGAGCGCAAACGCGGTGTCGATGCGCTCGACGAGCACCACCCGCGCAAGCAGCTGCCGGGCGAGTTCGCCGGCGGGATCCGTCACGCGCACCTGGTCAGCCACCCACCCCAGCGCGCCCTCGGGCAGCGGCTCAAACCCCGCCCCGGCCGCGCCGGCAAACCAGTCGCGCGGCACCACCGCCGCGCGGCCGAGCTTCTGACCGCCCAGCGTGAGAGCGGCGGCCTCGGCGACGGCGGGGTCCTTGAACACAATCGCGGAGAGGTTCGCGCCCAGCGCGGCTTCCACCGCCGGGATGTAGGGGGCCTCGACCTGAATGAACGACGCCAGCGCGCCGTGGATGGCGGGGCGGAAGAAATCGGGATTGTCCAGACCGCGCAGCACGGCCTGAGCGCCTTCGCCGAAGCCCTCGCCGGCCTCGGCGAGCTGGCGGAGCACGTCGAGGCGGGACTCCTGCTCGGCGAGCGCGCGGGTGGCCGCGGCGAGTTCCGCCTCGGTCTGCTGTCGGGCGCGCTGGGCCTCGTCGTGGGCGAACTGCGCCTCCTCGGCCTCGGCCTGCGCGGCGGTGAGCTCGGCGGCGGCGGCCTCGGCCCGGCTCTGGGCCTCGCTGGCGCGGCCCTCTGCGGCCGCGAGCGCTTCATGGGCGGCGGCCTCCTCGGCGCGGAGCACCTGCAGGCGGGCCTCGCCGGCCTCGCGCTTGTTCGCGGCGAGCGAGACGTCGCGGCGCAGATTGCTCAGGCGCGACTCGATCTGGGCGATCTCGGCGTTGAGCGCCTGGGCGGCGCGTTCCTCGGCGGCGCGGTCTTCGCGGCTGAGGCGCACGCGTTCGTTGGCCTCGGCAAGCTGCTGCTCGCCGGAGCGGAGGAGTTCGAGCATCTCGGCGATCATCGCGTCGGTGCGGGCGATCTGGTTTTCCTGCTCGCGGCGTTTTTCCTCGCAGGCGGCGATTTCGAGTCGGTTGCGCTCGATCATGGCGCGGGCTTCGTCGCAGCGCTCGGCGTTCGCGGCGATGCGGGTCTCCGCGGAGTAAATGCGGTTGCGCTGGGTCTGGATGCCGTCGCGGGTGGCGTTGACCTGTTCTTCGAGCTCGGCGAGCTGCGCGCGCAGGCCGGCCATTTCGGCCTCCTGCCCCTCGATCTCGGCCTCATGCGCGGAGCGGGCGTCCTCGAGGCCATCGAGGCGGGCGGTCACGTCGGTCAGTTCGGCGTGTAGGTTGCGGTGGTTGCGGTGGGAAAGGTGGAGATCGAAGGTGCGCAGATCCTCCATGAGCGCCTGGTAGCGGCGGGCCTTCGCGGCCTGGCGCTGGAGCGAGCCGATCTGGCGCTTGACCTCTTTGATGATGTCGCCGACGCGGACGAGGTTCGCCTCGGTGTATTCGAGTTTCCGCAGGGCCTCCTTTTTCTGCGCCTTGTATTTGGTAATGCCGGCGGCCTCCTCGAAGATGGCGCGACGATCCTCCGGGCGGCTGGAGAGAATGTCGGCGATCTTGCCCTGCTCCATGATGGAGTAGGCCGAGCGGCCGATGCCGGTGTCCATGAAGAGCTGGTGGATGTCCTTGAGCCGGCAGGGCGCTTTGTTCAGCAGATACTCGCTCTTGCCGTCGCGGAAGACGCGGCGCGTGATGCGCACCTCGTTCCACTCGACGCCGAGTTCCTTCTCGCAGTCGGAGAAGGTCAGCGAGACCTCGGCCATGCCGAGCGCGGCGCGGCTGTCCGTGCCGCTGAAAATCACGTCCGCCATCTCGCCGCCGCGCAGGGCCTTCGCGGACTGCTCGCCGAGCACCCAGCGCAGGGCGTCGAGGACGTTCGACTTGCCGCAGCCGTTGGGTCCCACGACGGCGGTGACGCCCTCGTTGAAGTGCAACGTCGTCTTCGGGGCAAAAGACTTGAACCCGATCATTTCCAGCGATTGAAGATACATGGTGCGACCTCTAAATTTCCGTCGAGGCTAGGGCCGGAACTTGCGGGGGATCAACCCCAAAAACACAATCGGCGGTAATTTTAGTGGGGTGATACCACAATATATTGTGGATTGCCCCCACGGACGACTCCCCGTAAGGTGTCAGCCGCAATGAACGACGACGCCCTCGGCCTGCTCCTGAAGTTTCTCCGCTTCCCGTCGATCTCCGCGCAATCCGCCCACGCCGGGGATCTGCGCCACTGCGCGGGCTGGCTCGGCACGCTGCTTCAATCCTGCGGTCTCCACGCCGAGGTCCACCCCACCGCCGGCCACCCGATCGTCGTGGCCCGCACCCCGCCCGATCCCGCGAAACGCACCATCCTTTTCTACGGCCACTATGACGTGCAGCCGCCCGACCCGCTGGAACTCTGGGAAACGCCGCCCTTCGAGCCCGCCGTGCGCGACGGCCGTATCTACGCCCGCGGCGCGTCCGACAACAAGGGGCAGATCCTCGCCCACATCCTCGGCGTGCGCGACACGCTCGCGGAAACCGGCACCACGCCCGTCAACGTCATCTTCCTCATCGAGGGCGAAGAGGAGGTCGGCAGCGAAAACCTTGCGCCCTTCCTGCTGGCCCACCGCGACGAACTCGCCTGCGACGTCATCTGCATCTCCGACAACGGCATGGTCGCCGACTTCCACCCCACGCTCTCCTACGCCATGCGCGGCATCGCCGCCCTCGAAGGCGTCGTGCGCGGCCCCGCCGTGGACCTCCACTCCGGCGTTTACGGCGGTGCGGTCATGAACCCCGCCACCGCCGCCGCCCGCCTCGTCGCCAGTCTCCACGACGCTGACGGCCGCGTGCTCATCCCCGGTTTTTACGACGACGTGCAGCCGCTGGCTGATTGGGAACGCGCCGCCGCGGCCGCCAACCCGATCACCGACGCCGACCTCCTCGCGCAAACCGGCGCGCCCGCCCTCTTCGGCGAGGCCGGCTACTCCGCCGTCGAACGCATCGGCGCCCGCCCCACCGCCGAGGTCAACGGCCTCGGCGGCGGCTACCAGGGCGAAGGCTCGAAAACCGTCCTGCCCGCCCAGGCCTTCTTCAAGCTCACCTTCCGCCTCGTGCCCGCGATGGACCCCGCAAAAATCCTCGCCGCCGCCGAGGCCCACCTCCGCGCCCACTGCCCGCCCGGCGTCACGCTCGAGCTCACCCCCGGCCACGCCGGCGCGCCTTATTTCAGCGACCCCACCTCACCCGACGGCCTCGCCGCCCAGCGCGCGCTCGAACGCGTCTTCGGCGCTCCCGCCGCTCTCTACCGCGAGGGCGGCAGCATCCCGATCCTCACCGCGTTCCGCGAAATCCTCGGCGCGAGCGCCCTCCTGCCCGCGCTCGCATCCCCCGACTGCGCCGCCCATTCGCCCAACGAAAACTTCCCGCTCGGCAACTTCGAGGCCGGCATCGCCCTCAACCGCGCCCTGCTCGAGGAATTCGCCCGCGTCCCGCCCGATTTCCACGGCTACCGCGGCGACGTGCCCGACTTCACCCGCGCCGCCCGCACCGCGTAGGCGCGACCTCCGGCGCTACCGCCCCGCGTCGCCCGACTCCGCCGCCGGCGCAAAAACCCGCACGTAATCGAACTCCGCCGTCGCCGGCAGCCGCGCATCGTCCACCGCCTTCGTTCCGCCCAGGTGGGAGGCAATCGCCGTCAGCCACACATGCTGGTCGCCATGCGGAAACGGGACCGTCGTCCCATCCTTGCGCCGGGCATTCGTCACGTCCACCGTCTGCACCACGCGACCATCAAGATAAAACGTCACCGTCTTCGGCGTGAACTCACAGCCAAAGACATGGAACGCCTCGCTCAACGACGGCTCTCCCCCCGGCACCTTCACGGTGCGCCCGCCGAACGCCACATGCCCGTCGCGCCACTTGTGAATGTTCACGCCGTAGGACCGCGGATGCACCGAGTCATTTTCAATCACATCGATCTCCTGCCGCGCCCCATCCGGCTTGGTCCCGCCCAGCCCGCCATGCGCCATCATCCAGAACGACGTGTGCCAGCCCGCACCCGGCGGCACCTTCATCCGCGCCTCGTAGTAGCCATAACGGAACGCCTCCCGGCTGATCACCCCTCCGCCCGTGTAGGCCATGCCATCCACCGGCTCCTTCCGCAGCGCGATGATCAACCGCCCGTCGCGCACGCTCACGTTCCCCGGCTCCTGCGCGCTCCAATGCTTGCGGTCGGTGCGGTAAATCCACTTCTGCTGATCCAGGCTCGCGCCCTCAAACTCGTCCGCCCAGACCAGCCGATACCCCGCCAGTTTTCCCGCCTCCCCGAAGAGTTCGGGCGCCGCGACCGCGGGACCAGGCAACAGGAGGAAACCGAGCACCAGCGTGCCCGCAAACCGCAGGAGGGGGATTTTCATGGGGGGAACTCGAACATTCGGCAACCCCGCCCGAAAACACCAGCGGGAAACCCCGGCGGAAAAATCTCCTTGCGCGGACCCAATTACCCGTTACTTTCTTCTATCCAATCGCGGGATGGAGCAGTCTGGTAGCTCGTCAGGCTCATAACCTGAAGGTCGTTGGTTCAAATCCAACTCCCGCAACCACTTTCAAGCCCTGCAGCTCTCCGAGTTGCGGGGCTTTTTCTTGGCGCCACCCTTCCGAACGCCGGGAAAACGAAACGCCGCCTCCCCCCGCCGCCGCGGCCACCCCCTACCTTGGTAGCATCGCTTTTTGCTCGTAAGGAGGGGCATCGCGGTTTTGAAAAGGGGCGACTTTGTTTATGGAATCCCCTTCCCGTCTTTTCCTCCTCGGCCTTAGCCTGACCGCCCTGCTTACCGGCTGCGTAAATCCCATCGATCCCCTCGGCCGCGTCGGCAAGGGCCCGGAACCCCGCCCGGCCCCCTCGAAGGTCCACCCCACCGACAAATTCGCCTGGGGCATTTCCACCGCCAGCTACCAATACGAAGACCCCGCCGTCAAACCCGGCGAAAAAGCCTACTTCCAGACCGACTGGGACATCCTCGTCTCGCAGAAAAAAGCCCCGGAAAAAGGCAACGCCCTCTACTCCTGGAGCGACTTCGACAAGGACGTCGCCGCCATCAAAAAACTCGGCATCACCCACTACCGCTTCAGCATCGAGTGGGCCCGCGTCGAGCCCCAGCCCGGCAAATACAACGAGGAAGCCATCCGCCGTTACGTCGAAATGGCCCGCCGCCTCAAGGCCGCCGGCATCGAACCCGTCATCTGCCTCTGGCACTTCACCTTCCCCGACTGGCTCTACGACCACAAGACCCCCGCCAAATCCAACTGGCTCCACCCCCTCGCCCGCGAACGCTGGAACGCCTACGTCGAAAAAATCGTCCGCCGCACCGCCCCCTACACGAGCTACTACGCGCCGCAAAACGAGCCTAACGGCCAGATCACCACGGCCTACATCGTCGGCCAATGGCCCCCCGGCATGTCCCTCGCCTTCGGTCACTACTGGCAGGCCATCGACGCCAGCACCGGCATGTTCCGCGACGCCGCCGCCCGCATCAAGGCCATCAAACCCACCGCCAAGGTTATGAGCGTCGAAGCCCTTCCCTGGTGGGACCGCGGCCCGCTCGACCCCGGCGGCCTCATCTACAACACGATGGTCCACGGCAACGTCGACCACCTCGACCGCATCTACGACGTCTGCGACATCCTCGGCGTGAACTACTACTACACCCAGGCCACCGGCCCCCTCGCCCTCCTCTCCGAGTCCTACCGCCACGGCCACAACTTCACCATGATGGGCTGGCGCGTCGACCCGAACGGCCTCTACAAGGAAGTCCGCCGCGTCGCCCGCCGTTACGGCAAACCCGTGATGATCACCGAAAACGGCATCGCCACCAAAAACGACGCCAAACGCGTCTGGTATCTCCAGAACCACCTCGCCGCCGTCGGCCGCCTCATCAACGACGGCTACGACGTCCGCGGTTACTTCCACTGGTCCCTCGCCGACAACTACGAGTGGCACTACGGCTACAAGGCCACCTTCGGCCTCTCCACCATGGACCCCGCCACCCGCGACCGCGTCTTCAAACCCAGCGCCAACCGCTACGCCGAGATCATCCGCACCCACCCGAAGGTTGAATCCCTCACTCGCATCGAACCCCAAAAGACCTACTGACCGCTTGAGCACCGACCGCTGGCTTTCCTGCGCGGAATGCGGCGCCTCCTGCCAGGATCGCCCGCTCCCCCCCCGGGCGATGCTGCGCTGCCGCCGCTGCGGCATGCCCGTCCGCCGCGCCACCGGCATCCGCTCGCTCCAGCCCGCCTGGGCCCTCGCGACCACCGGCCTGTTGCTCGTCGTGCTCGCCAACATCGAGCCCGTGCTCACCTTCGACGTCGCCGGCAACACCCAGTCCAACCTCATCGTCACCGGCGTCTTCAACCTCTTCGACCAGGGCTACTGGCCCGTCGCGAGCCTGGTATTTTTCGCCGGCATCGCCGGCCCCGCCCTCTACCTCGTGTCCGTCTGGTATGTCTCCGCCGCCTGCTCCCTCGGCCGGCGCTGGCCCGGCCTGCCCCGCGCCGCCCACGCCGCCGAAGTCCTCGAATCCTGGAACCTCGTGCCCGTCTACGCCATCGCCACCGTCGTCGCCGTCGTCAAACTCGACATGCTCGGCACCGTGAACTGGCAGCCCGGCGCCCTCTGGATCCTCGCCCTCTCCCTCTGCTCGCTGCTCACCGTCCAATTCTTCGACCGCGAGCTCGTCGAGGAACGCCTGGAGGACCTCGCATGACCGCCGCCCCCGCCAGCGACCGTCGCCTCCAGATGGCCCAAGCCCTCGTCGTCACCGGCATCATCCTCTACGTGCCCGCCAACATCATGCCCGTCATGACCATGACCGTCGTCGGCGACGTCGAGCCGCTCACCGTCCTCGGCGGCGTGCAGGAGCTCTACGACTCCGGCCTCGCCCCCATCGCCGGCGTGGTCTTTCTCGCCAGCATCGTCGTCCCCTTCTGCAAACTCGCCGCCCTCAGCTGGCTCCTCCTCATGCACGGCCAGCCCCGGTGGCAGCGCCAGCGCGGCAACCTCCGCCGCGTCGTCCACCTCATCGGCAGCTGGTCCATGGTCGACGTCTTCCTGCTCTCGATCCTCGCCGCCGTCGGCCAGCTCGGTGCCCTCGCCAGCGTCCAGGCCGAACCCGGCGGCCTCTTCTTCGCCGCCGTGCTCGTCTGCACCCTCTTCGCCTCCGAGTGCTACCACTCCCGCCTCATCTGGGAAACCAAGCCAACGCCCGCCACATGACCACCAACGCCCAACCCCCGACCGACCCCACCGACCACGGCGAGATCGCCCACCGCCCCCCCATCCGGCTTTCCTGGGCCTGGCTCTTCCCCGTCCTCGCCGCCGCCGCCACCACCTGGCTCTTCTGGTCCAACTGGAAATCCAACGGCCCCGAAATCACCGTCAGCTTCCACACCGCGCCCGGCATCCAACCCGGGAAAACCCCGCTCATCTACCGCGGCGTCCCCGCCGGCCTCGTCACCGGCGTCCACCTCGACTCCGCCCTCGACAAGGTCGTCCTCTCCGTCCGGCTCAAGGCCTTCGCCGCCGAACTCGCCCGCGAAGGCACCACCTTCTGGATCGACCAGCCCGTCGTCGGCATTGGCGAGACCTCCGGCCTCGACGCCCTCATCCAGGGCAACACCCTCCAGGCCCGCATGGGCGACGGCCCGCCCGCCCGCACCTTCACCGGCCACGACCGCGTGCCCCTCCTCCCCGTCGAGGAACCCGCCCTCGTGCTCAAGCTCCGCGCCCCCCGCATCCCCTTCCTCGACCGCGGCTCCCCGCTCTACTACCGCGGCCTTGCCGTCGGTTTTGTTGAGGACAAACAACTCGACGAAAACGGCCCCTACCTGCGCGCCGTCATCGAAAAGGAATTCGTCCACACCGTCCGCGCCAACGCCCGCTTCTGGCCCGTCGCCGCCACCTCGCTCAAGCTCAGCCCGTCCGGCGTCAAGCTCGACACCCTCGGGCTCAAATCCATCCTCCTCGGCGGCGTCGAGTTCGACGTCTTCGGCACCCCCGGCGAACCCGCGAAGGACGAAACCGAGTTCACCCTCTTCCCCGACCAGACCTCTGCCCGCGCCACCGGCGAGCCCTTCCGCATCG
This sequence comes from Verrucomicrobiaceae bacterium, assembly GCA_027488755.1. Classification (GTDB taxonomy): domain Bacteria; phylum Verrucomicrobiota; class Verrucomicrobiia; order Chthoniobacterales; family JAATET01; genus JAATET01. Next base: position 32,720 of record JAIYAZ010000075.1, read on the forward strand.
CCTTCCGCGACGGCCAGGGCCTCCTCGCCGGCCAGACCGAAGTCCGCCGCCTCGGCCAGACCATCGGCTACGTCGAAACCTCCGCCCTCGACCCGGGCAGCCAGGCCGTCACCGCCACCGTGCGCCTCCAGCCCGCCTACGACCACCTGCGCACCGCCGACGCCATCTTCACCCTCGTCCGCCCGCGCATCTCGCTCGACGGCGTCACCGGCCTCGAAACCATCGTCGGCGGCCCCTACATCGACTGCGAACCCGGCACCGCCAAAACCCTTGCCGACGACTTCCAGGGCCGCTCCCTCAGCGACGGCGAAATGCTCGCCGCCCAGGCCGAGCGCGACGGCCTCCACCTCACCCTCCAGGCCGCCACCCTGCCGCCCGTCGCCGACGGCGCCCCCGTCCTCCATCGCGGCATCCCCGTAGGCCGCGTGAAACGCAGCGTCCTCGCCGCCAACGGCACGCCGCAGCTCGACATCCTCATCCGCCGCGAATTCGCCGCCACCGTCACCCGCAACGCCCGCTTCTGGGCCCTGCCCGGCGCGAGCCTCCAGGCCGGCCCCGGCGTCTTCGACCTCAACGTCTCCGGCCTCGAAACCCTTCTGAAGGGCGGCATCGCCTTCGACGCCTTTGCCGGACCCGCCGCGCCCGCCGCCGACGGCGACACCTTCCCGCTCCTGGCCTCCGAGCCCGCCGCCCGCGCGACCTCCGCCCCGCTCCGGCTCACCTTCGACAACGGCCAGGGCCTCCTCGCCGGCCAGACCCAGCTCCGCTACCTCGGCCTGCCCGTCGGCATCGTCGAAACCGTGCGCGCCACCAACGGCCGCGTCGAAGCCACCGCCCGCCTCCAGCCCGGCTACGACTTCCTCCGCCGCGAAGGCTCCGCCTTCTCCATCGTGCGCCTCAACGTCTCGCTCAACGGCGTCACCGGCCTCGAGACCGTCGTCAGCGGCGTCTACGTCGAGTGCGTGCCCGGCGAAGGCTCCGCCCTCCGCGACCAGTTCACCGGCGTCTCCCTCGCCCGCGCGACCGCCGAGGAAGAGGAGGAAACCGGCTTCGAAATCGTCGTCACCACCGCGCAGACGACCATCGCCGTCAACGCCCCCGTTTCCTACCGCGGCCTCGCCGTCGGCCGCGTCCTCCGCAAGGAACTCTCGCCCGACGGCCGCAGCGTCGGCCTCCGCGTCGTCATCGACGAACCCTACTCCCGCCTCATCCGCGCGAACACCCAGTTCTGGGACGCCAGCGGCGTCAAGGTCTCCCTCGGCTTCCTCTCCCTCAAGGTCCAGTCCGTCCCGCTCGACACGCTCACCACCGGCGGCATCGCCTTCGCCACGCCCGACAACGACGCCATGGGCCCCGCCGTCAAACGCGGCCACGCCTTCCCGCTCCACCCCGCCGCCCGGCGCGAATGGCTGCGCTGGGCCCCGGACTTCCCCGCGGAAAACTAGCCCACGTTAACGGTTAACGAAATTTCCCCACAGCCCCGCTGGTCGAATCGGACACGCGCTGGTATGAGCCGTGCTGCCTACACTTTCGCCAATCCTTCATGAACCCGCTCCGGCCATCCGACCTCGCCATTCGATCCCTGGGCCCCCGCACGATTGAATCCCCGCTCAATCGCCACTTCCACGAACTCGGCAACGACCACGCCTTCTACTCCGACGACCAGCGCATCCTCGTCGACCACAACCTCACCAGCCTCCGCGCCGCCATCGAGGCCGGCGGCGACCTCCCCTGCTTCGAACTCGCCGGCCCCCGCCGCCGCCTCTTCTTCCGCCCCGAGGAGACCGTCTGCGCCGTCGTCACCTGCGGCGGCCTCTGCCCCGGCCTCAACGACGTCATCCGCTCCATCGTCATCCAGGCCCACCACCGCTACGGCGTCGCCCGCATCCTCGGCATCCCCTTCGGCTTTGAGGGCCTCGTGCCGGAATACGGCCACCACGTGTTCAACATGACGCCCGGCTTCGTCAGCAACATCCACCGCTTCGGCGGCACGATGCTCGGCTCCTCCCGCGGACCGCAGAGTCCCGAGCGCATGGTCGACCGCCTCGAGGAACTCGGCGTGAACATCCTCTTCGTCATCGGCGGCGACGGCACCCAGCGCGGCGGCCTCGCCATCGAAGCCGAAGCCCACCGACGCGGGCTCAAACTCGCCGTCGTCGGCGTGCCCAAGACGATCGACAACGACATGGTCTACATGGACAAAAGCTTCGGCTACGACACCGCCTGCGCCGCGGCCGTCGAACCGATCCGCGCCGCCCATACCGAGGCCCGCAGCGCCCGCAACGGCATCGGCCTCGTCAAACTCATGGGCCGCCACTCCGGCTTCATCGCCTCCGCCGCCGCCATCGCCAGCGGCGAGGTCAACTTCGTCCTCATCCCCGAGGTGCCCTTCGCCCTCGAGGGCGACAAGGGCTTCCTCGAAGTCCTCCGCCAGCGCGTCGTCAACCGCGGCCACGCCGTCGTCGTCGTCGCCGAGGGCGCCGGGCAGGAGCACCTCGAAGCCGCCGTGGGCACCGACGCCTCCGGCAACAAAAAGCTCAGCGACATCGGCCCCTTCCTCCGCGACCGCATCACCGACTACTTCCGCAGCTGCCGAACCGATCTCACGCTCAAATACATCGACCCGAGCTACATGATCCGCAGCGTGCCCGCCAACGAGCAGGACCGCATCTACTGCATGCGCCTCGGGCAGAATGCCGTGCACGCCGGCCTCGCGGGCAAGAGCGGCATCATCGTCGGCCGCTGGCACAGCAGCTACGTGCACGTGCCCGTGGCGGTCGCCACCTCCGCCCGCCGCCAGGTCGACACCACGGGGGACGTCTGGCTCTCCGTGCTCGAGACCACCGGCCAGCCCGCGACCTTCCGCTAGCGGAGCCGCCGCCTACTCCCAGGCGCAGAGCGCATCCACGTGCGCCGCAGATCCGTCCCGCAGCCAGCCGTCGAGCTGCGCCTGATCCTTGAGTTGCTGGCCGCGCGAACGCGGCACCGCCACAAAGCCCGTCCGCAACTCGGGCAGCGTCGTCATGTCGCCCCAGAGCTTCTCGAACTGCGCGACCGGGAAGATGTCCTCCTGCCCGTGACCCCAGCGCTTCTTCACGTCCTTCAGCGTGACGTAGGTCGGCATCTTCGCCGCGACCCGCCGCACGGCCGCCGCGACCATCTCCTCGTCGGGCTGGCCGTTCGCGAAATCCGCGCGACTCAACCCGAAAGCCGCCAGCAGCGGATCGAGGCTGATCCACGTCGTGAGCGTGTTGTAGTAGGTGAGGCGAAACTCCGACTCCTCGTCAGGCATCGCCAGCCCCTCGACCAGACGCGGGCGGCCGTCCACCATCGCAAGGCCGCCGCCGCGGTCCTCGATCCGGCGCGTAATGACCTCGAAGCTCAGCGTGTCGCCGGAGGTGATGTGCCGCCCGAGCAGCGTGGGATCAAGGTCCGCGCCGAGGGTGTCGATGTTGTGCAGCAGGAGATACTTGAGCTGCGGGCGCTCGCCGAGGAGGCGGGCCAGCGTGCCGTTGCGCAGTAGGTTCGGCAGTTCGAACCAGTGGCCGACCGGGTGCAGGCACTGCAGCGGCAGGTTGTCGCGGTAGTCGCTGGCGGGACCCGCCGACCGCGCCCAGCCCATCAGCGCCGCGCGCAGGCTCTCCCGCACCTTCTGCTGCTGCTCGTCGAGCATCTGCTGGGGCATCTCCTCCCACGCAAACCGCAGGTCGGCCTCGGTCGGCACGAGCCGCAGGCCGACGTTGCGCCCCGGCGAAAGCAGCAGCGGGCCCTCGTAGCCGTAGTGGTCGTGGCGCTCGAGGAAGCGGGCCGTGGGCTCGTGCGTGAGGTAGCTGGTCGTGAACACGTGCGGCACGGTGGCCCCCGCCTCGCGCGACGCGCGGCGGGATTTCGCCAGGTGCGTCTCGAGAAAGGTGCGGTGCCGCCCGGCGAACTTCGCGAAGGGATGCAGCGCCTTCACCACGCCGGCCCCCTGCGTCCAGCGCGAGCCGGCGCCGGCCGCGAGCGTGACAACGGCGATCTCCCCGTGGGCAAGCGCGGCGAGGCCGACTTCGCGCAGCGGACGGTGCCGCTCGCGCGGGACGGTGAAATCCGCCACGTCGTCGGGACGCACGTCCTCGATCTTCGCGGTGGGCGGCAGGCGGTTTTGCCGCAGGCCGATGCGGCCGTCACGGAGCTGGGCGCGAATGTGCTCGTGCTGCTCGGCGTCAAAGCCGTTGGCGGCCAGCAATTCCTCCAGCGCGCGGTCGTTGCCGGCGCGGGATTTACCCCGCGGGAACATCGCGTCGAAAAGCGTCGGCACCATGCCGGCCAGCTCCGGCTTTGTGCGGCAGGCCTCGCCGAATTTATCGAGCTCGGCGCGGGTGAGCGCGGGCAGCATGCGGCGGTCCTGCTGGAGCAGGCCGGGCATCGTGAGCGCGTAGTAGCCGGCGGGCATGAGCGCGTCGGGGCCCTCGAGCCGATCGGCGAAGCTGCCGTTTTCGTTGATCGCAAAGTCGTAGACCACCGGCTCCATCGCGAAGGGCAGCGCGTTCTCCAGGTCGCGCTTCGCCCGCGTCATGATGCCCAGCAGCTTCTCCTGCGCCTCGGCCTTGCGCTCCGGCGCGACGATGAACCCCATGCCGCCGCCGGACATGCCGCCCAACATCCAGAAGCCCCAGAAATCCGCGCCAAACTCCGCGCGCATTTCCGCGATGAGCCGCTCGGTGTAATGCGTGGACGCCCACGGGACGATGGCCTGGATGGGCTGCTCGAAGTTGCGCGTGGTCGCTGCGCCGACGCGGGCGATGTCGCCCGTGTGCAGGGCGGCGAGGATTTCGTCGAGAATGCCGAGCGCGTCCTGCCGGGCCGCCCATTCCACCGGCGAGCGGAGGAGGTATTTCTCGGTGACCATCTCGAGGATGGGGCCGACGTTCTGCGCCATGCCGCCGTGGACCAGCACAAGCGAATCCTGCAGGCGCTGGCGGGCCTCGGGCGGGACCTCGTCGCGCGAAAGGACCTTGTGCGTGGGCATCAGCCGGCCGCGGGAAATGCCGTGCTCGGGATCACCGGGCTGCGCGGGCGTGCCCTCGATGAGCTTGATGCCGGGCCAGACGCCGCCCGAGTCCTGCCAGCCGCCGCCGGAGCCGCCGATCCATTCCCCGAGCAACGCGCGGGCGAGGATGAGGCGGCGCTCGGACTCCTGGAGCGGACCGGTGAGCGACTCCGCCTGCCCGGTCGCCCGCATGCAGACGCTGATGAGCGCGGCCAGGAGGTTCGTGGAGACGGCGAGGCGTGAGCCCTTCGGGATGTCGTTGACGCTGGAGACCAGCTCCAGGCCGCGGCCGGGCCCGAGCATTTCGGCGAGAAGGTCGGCGAGCGACTGGCCGGATCCCTCGATGCCGGGGGGGACGAGACCCGCGGCGATCACGGCGGCCTTGAGCAGACCGAGGTAGTCCTTCGCGAAATCAAACACCTCGGCGAGGCTGGAAATATCGGCCTGCGCGCCGAGATCCACGCTCACGAGCCGGAGAACGGGCCGGTCGATCACGCGCAACCACGCACTCACGGGCGGGCGCGGCGCGGCGTCGCGCCCGTGGACGCCGAGGTCCACGGAGACGTTCAGCACGCGGGCGCCGGCCGGGTAATCCATGCCGAGGAAAAAGATGTCGCTCCACGCGGAGTGCGTGAGGTCCATGCGCACGGGCGTGAGCTCGCGCAGGATCGAGTAGGTGCCGTCGTGCGGCGACGTGGCGAGCAGCTCGGGGCGGATGCGGAGCGGCTGATCCTTCGGGTGCCCCATGCGGAACATCCACTGGTTCCCCCGCACCTGCCGCACGCTGCGGCGCACCTGGTCGGCCAGGGTCTGGAAGGCAAGCCGGTGGTAGGCGACCGCCAGCGCGCTGCTGAGGGCGTCACTGGGCCCGTCCGCCCGCTGGGCGCGCGAGAAGCTGTCGATGGCTTCGTCGAAGCGACGCTGGAGGAGCAGTTCGTAACCGTGGAAGGGAATCGTGCCGCCGCGGGGAAGGTCGTCCCGGGCCGGGAGGTGAAACCGGTGGATGGCGGCGAGGAAAAACAGGGCCCGCACGCGCTCGTAGAGATTTTCGCTGCCGGCGCGGAAGGCCTCCAGCGCATCGGCCTCGGCGAGCAGCTCCGCCGTGGTGGCGGCCTGGCAGAGGGCGTCGAGCGGGCGGTTGCGAATGGCCTCGTCGCCCGAGGTGATGATTTCGACAAGTCCGAGCGGCATGGGGCGCGGCTAGCGGAGTTTGGCGGCGAGGAGTTCCACGATGCCGCCGAGCACCTCGTCGCGGTCGACGCCGGAGAGGGCAAGCGCGAGCTGGGAATTGAGCAGGCCGTATTTCACGCCGAAGTCATAGCGGGTGCCCTGGAGTTCCGCGGCGAGGTAGCGCTCGCGCCGCGCAAGTTCGGCGAGAGCGGCGCGCAGGGTGACGGTGCCCTCCCGGCCGCGGGCGGCGGCCAACTGCTCGCCAAGCAGGGCCTGCACGGCGGGGGTGAGGACGTGCATGCCGAAGAAGCACAGGTAGTAGCCGGCGCGCAGGCCGGGCACGTCGAGCTTTTGCTCGGCCTCGGTGGGCGTGGGTTTTTCGAGCACGGCCTCGATCTGGTAAAGGTTCGGTGCGGCGCTGACGAGTCGTCCGCCCACGGCCCCGTAGTAGGGCAGCTTGCTCTCGTGGGTGGACTGCACGGCGGAGACGGCACAGGCCTGGGCCACCGCGATCTCGACCAACTGCTGCGCGCAGCCCTTTTCGGTGCGGCTGAGGTAGAGGTGGTCGCCGACAAGCAGCAGAAACGGCTGCCCGCCGCAGAAATCGGCCGCGCAGTGAACGGCGTGGGCGTAACCGAGCGGCTGGGCCTGCTCGATGAAAGTGAGGCGCGGCGCGTGCTCGCCGGCGGCGGCGCGATAGGCCTCGGCGTCGCCGGGCGTGATCACGACGGCGATGCTCTCAATGCCGGCGCGCAGGATTTCCTCGATGATGATGGCAAGCGCGGTTTTGCTGACCCCGTCGCGGTCCACGAGGGATTGCAGGGGGAGCGTGCGCTGGTTTTTGCCGGCTGCGGTGATGACCGCCTTTTTGATTCGCATCGGCCCGAAATCATACCGAACGCCCCCGGAGCGTCAACGCCCCGGCGCGCGGCTTGGCTTGTTTCCGGGCGCAAAGCGGCGTATGTCTGCGGCTTCGGGCGCCCGTAGCTCAGGGGATAGAGCACCGGTCTTCTAAACCGATGGTCGCTGGTTCGATTCCAGCCGGGCGTGCCATTTTTCCCGCCGCGCGACGCGGGGGACCTACGGGTGCGTCATCTCGACGGGGTCCACCCATTGGTCGAACTGCTCGGGCGTGAGGAAGCCCAGCGCGACGGCGGCTTCCTTCAGGCTGGAGTGGTCCTTGTGGGCCTTTTTCGCGATCTGCGCGGATTTGTCGTAGCCGATGTGGGGATTGAGCGCGGTGACGAGCATGAGCGAGTCGCTCACGTAGTGCGCGATGCGGTCGAGGTTCGGCTCGATGCCAACGGCGCAATGCTCGTTGAAGGACCGGCAGCCGTCTGCGAGGAGGCGGACGGAGTTCAGGAAGTTGAACACGATGACGGGCTTGAAGACGTTGAGTTCGAAGTTGCCCTGGGAGCTGGCGATGCCGATGGCGGTGTCGGCGCCCATGACCTCGACGGCGATCATGGTGATGGCCTCGCATTGGGTGGGGTTCACCTTGCCGGGCATGATGGAGGAGCCGGGTTCGTTTTCGGGGATGGTGAGCTCGCCGAGGCCGCAACGGGGGCCGCTCGCGAGCCAGCGGACGTCGTTGGCGATCTTCATGAGCGAGCAGGCGAGGGACTTGATCGCGCCGCTGGCGAAGACGAATTCGTTGTGCGAGGAGAGCGCGGCGAATTTGTTCGGCGCGGAGGTGAAGGGCAGCCCAGTGATTTCGGCGATGTGGCCGGCGGCGCGGGTGCCGAACTCGGGGTGGGAATTCAAGCCCGTGCCCACGGCGGTGCCGCCGACGGCGAGGGCGTAAAGCCCGGGCAGCGCGAGCTCGATGCGACGCAGGTCGTCGTCGAGGAGCTGGACGTAGCCGGAGAATTCCTGCCCGAGGGTGAGCGGCGTGGCGTCCTGGAGGTGGGTGCGGCCGATTTTCACGATGTCGGCAAAGGCCTTCGCCTTCGCGTCCAGCGTGTCGCGCAGCTCGCGCACGGCGGGGAAAAGCGTGCGCACGACCTCGGTCGCGGCGGCGATGCCCATAGCGGTGGGGAAGGTGTCGTTCGACGACTGGGACATGTTCACGTCGTCGTTCGGGTGAATGGGTTTCTTGGAGCCGAGTTCACCGCCGGCGATTTCGATGGCGCGGTTCGAGATGACCTCGTTGGCGTTCATGTTGCTCTGGGTGCCGCTGCCGGTCTGCCAGATGCGGAGCGGGAAGTGGTCGTCGAGCTTGCCAGCGATGACTTCGTCGGCGGCCTGGACGATGAGGGCGCACTTTTCGGCCGGGAGCTTGCCGAGGTCGCGGTTCGCGAGGGCGCAGGCTTTTTTCAGGATGCCCAGCGAGCGAATGAGCTCCGGGGGTTTGACGTCCGACCCGATGTTGAAATGGATGAGCGAACGGGCGGTCTGGGCGCCGTAGTAGCGGTCGCGGGGCACGGGGATCTGGCCCATGCTGTCGGATTCGAGACGGTGAATGGCGGGATCGTAGGGAACCGGGGATGACATGCAGGGTTTTCTCTAGCAGGCGCATGCGACCAGCGCCAGCCCGGGCATGGCCCAAGGGGCCCAAACGACCGGCCGACTGGCATAAAAGCTGCGCCAAATCAAAGGATCCGGTGCTATCCCTGTTCCGGTTCCCGCGCCGCCTCACCCAACCATGCTCTCCGCCCCGACTCCGCCACACCGCCGCCCGGCCCGCGGGCTTGGTCCGCGGGAGCGCAAAGCGGGCTTCGAGGTGGCAACTTTGTCACATTTCGCCTTTTGCCCCGTCCCGCGACGTGCGACGAGGGGTAGTGTGATGCGGTCTTCTTCGACTTCGCCCGCCGCTCTCCGGGCTTTTACCTTGGTGGAAATGTTGGCTGTGATCGCCATTATTGCCATCCTGCTCGCCCTGCTCGCCCCGGCCGTGGGCAACATGAGCAGCACGGCGGGGCGGAAGGGCGCCGTAAACACCCTGATGAACACGATGGAACAGGCCCGCGTGGCCGCCATCGAGAGCGGCCGCAAGGTGCACGTGGTCTTCTACCGCCGCACGTTCCCCGAGCAGGACGCGATCATGGTCGTGCGCGAGCGCGAGCCCGACGATACCCGACCGACCTACGAGCAGCTTACCCGGTGGATCAAACTCCCGAAGGGCGTGCTGCTCCATTCGGTCAAGGACCTCGACATTCTCGCCGAGCCGAACACCGGCACCGCCTTCGACCAAACCAAACTGCCCATCCAGCCCACGCTCAAGGCGGCCGAAAAGCTCAACGTCCTCACCTTCAACCCCTACGGCGGCGTCGCCTTCCCCAGCGCGGGCAAGCTCATGCTCATCGTCAGCGAAGGCGTGCGCGGCGACAATGGCAGCGAGGCCGTCTTCAGCCAGCGCAAGGAGCAATCCACCGGCTTCGAAATCATCACCCTGCGCCGCTTCACCGGCCGGGCTTCCCTCGAAGTCAGCACCCTCTAGGCCACCGCGATGTCGTGCTTCAAACAGGCTTTCAAGGCTCGGGCGCAGGCCGCCTTCTCGTTGGTGGAAATCATCCTCGCGCTGGGGGTCATCTCCTTCGCCATCGTCGCGATTCTCGGCATGTTTCCCGTCGCGGTGCGGGCGGCCACCGAGAGCCAGGAAGAAACCCAGGCCGCACTCATCGCCCGCGGCCTGTTTGAGCAGATCGCGACCCAGACCGGCGCCACCCGGAAGATCACCATTGGCCCGCTCGACCAAGCCAATGTGAGCAAGACACTGAATCTCTCCAGCCCACCGCCCCAACCCATTGAGCTCGGCGGATTCAACAGCGACACCGAACAAACCGACGCCCAAAACGCCCGCTACAAGGTCACCGCCACCATCGCCCCAGCGACGGCCAACCCCGCCACCAAGCTCGCGCAGGTCACGTTCACCATCAAGACGCCGACCCGCAGCTACCCGTTCACCACCCTTGTCTCTTATGAGTAAACCCGTGCCCGCCCCCGCCCGGATCGGCCGGCACGGCTTCACCCTGCTCGAGCTGCTGGTGTCGATCACCGTCCTCACCCTACTGCTCGTCATCCTGCTCTCGATGGTCGACACCGCCACCAAACTCTGGCGCACGAACGAGAACCGCGTCGACGCCTACCGCGAAGCCCGCGCCGCGATCAACATGATCGCGAACGACCTTGCCAGCGCCTACGCCTCCAACGATCCGAACCTGTTTTTTACGCAAAAGGACACCGACTTTACCATTCCCGGCACGGCCACGGAGCCGGGAATGGACGGCCGTCTTTTCTTTCTCACCAGCCTGCCTACCGAAGCACAGGAGGAGGGAAAAAACAAAAGTGACCTCTGCACGGTCGGATACTTTTTAGGCTTTGCCCGCACCTCTTTGCTGAGCAATGGAAAAGACGACCCCTCATTAAACTTGTATCGCTACTTCCGAAGCAGTGGCGGCGACACATCCGATTCGGGAACCAAAATTGATAACAGCACTTATCTCGCAATGATAGGTGGCGATCCCATCCGAAAGATTCCATCGGGAACACTTTGGGTCGCCAATAAAGGAGCCGGAACCTCTTCCGAGGTCCTCGCCAAAAACATCACCGGCTTCGAGATCAACGCCTACTCGACGAGCAACTCGACCGCCACCGGCCTCACCCCCTTTACGAAATCCGCCACGACCCCCGTGCCCGACGTCGTGGAAATCCGGCTCAAGGCCCTCAACAACGACACCGCCCGCCGCCTCAAGGGCAACGAGAGCGCATGGAAAACCGCCAACAACCCCCTTACCAAGCAGGAGGAGCGCACCTTTGTTGTGCGCGTCCGCATCCCGGGAGCCGCCGCGGTCAAAGTCAGTCCCTCGCCCACCCCATCCCCCACCCCATGATTGCGCGCCGCCCGCATTCCCTTCTTTTTCGCCGGCCCGAGCAGGGTTCCGCGTTGATTTCGACGCTACTCGTCCTGCTGGTGCTCACGATCATCGTCGTCGCCTTCCTCCAAAGCATGGCGATCGAGCGCGAAACCGCCCGCAGCTACAAAAACCGCTTCCAGGCCGAGTTGCTTGCCCGCAGCGGCGCCACCGAAGCCGTGGGTCTCCTCCTCCAGAGTGATCCGGAATGCCTCGTCAACGCCTACTTGGAGGACTCCGTGAACCACGACGGCTCCGCGCAGATTGCCCCCTACCTCGCGACGCTCAAACTCTCCGCCAACGGCGGCAGCGTTCAGGAAACCCGCTACCTTTGTTCCAGCATCGACCCCACCGCGACCGGCACTTCCTTCTGGAGAAAACCGTCCGTCGCAACCGCCACCGGAACCACCGATATCAACGCCTCCATCAGCGCGTTTCCCGAGGGATTCATCGGTTTGGTGGATAGCGTTGGCGATCGCCGCGTCATCCCCGTGCCCTGGCGGGAGTTACTCGCCGACCCAAGCAAGCCGCGGGACGACAACCGCAACTCGAGCAGCTACAATCCCGTCGTTGGCCGGTTCGCGTATTGGGTCGATGACGAGAGCGCAAAAATCAATGTCACCACCGCCGGAGGCGTCGTCGACTCCGCCGGCGCGCACAAACGCCAGGCCGGAGGCAGGCTCAGCGAGGTTGCCATGCACCCGGTGCTTCAAACCGATCCCACCACGATCGGCCCGAGCCCCGACGTCGCCAGTTTCCTGACGCAGCGTGACGCCCTGCCCGCCATCCGCGATGCCGCGCAGCCGTTTCCTCCGGCCACCTTCCGGTATCTCAGTTCCGCCCTGGAAGGGGACTCGCTTTGGTCCGAGCGACGGGCCTTTCTCACTACCACCGGCGAGGGTGACGAACGCGGTCCGACCGGCAATGCCACGGTCACCGGCATCAGGCGGATCAACCTGAATGACTGGGTCAACGCCGCGAGCGACTACCGGAGCTTCGCCGGACGACAAGCAATCGCCGTCTCCGTGGTCGGCTTGGGCGACTTCCTCCGCGCCGTGCTGCCCGAGTTCGGCAAACGCGCCGCTAACTCGATTACCAAGCCCGCCGCGTCCACCACCGATCCCGAACGCCGTTACTGCGTGCAGATCGCCGCGAACATCCACGACTTCATTGATGGTGACAGCCAGCCCACGGTCATTCGCCAGAATCTGGACACCCCCCAGTGGGAAGAACCGCCCGACCCCACCGGCATCGGCGAAGGCGCCCCCACCCAACCCCCGGCCGCCTTTGGCAAAGAAGCGGTCCCCAGCGTAACCGAGTATCTGGGCTACTACTACAACGACGGGGGTGCCCTGAGAGTCGACCACACCTTTGAGGTTCTCAACATCTACACCAAGGACATCACCCTCAGTCCGGCTCGCTGGGGCACCGTGCGCCTCTTTATGGCCGAGCGCAACGCCATCACCCCAAACACCGGGTCCAACGCCGTCTCCCCCGACCTCGACGACCCCCTGGTGCTCACCCTGCCACCAGACACCGTCTTCCCCGCCGGCCGCTACTCGCTTCTGACCACCCTGCCGGCCAACTCCTCCTTCCGCAATCAATGGATCGCCGCCGGGCCGCTTTGGACCCCTCTCAACTGGATCAGCCTGGCCCGCACGGAAGGCACTTTTGCATTCGGAAACAACGGACTTCGCATGGAAGGGGACGTGCTGGCCACCGCCGCCGATGCCACAACCGAAATCGTCCTCGCCAACGAGTTTGGTTATCTGGACATCCAGCCCCGGATCGCCCAGCAGGGACCGATCACCTTCACCGCGAATTCGACCCGACTGATCGGCACCCAGCCCTTCGGTAACGACGGCTCATCGAGCGGAAACAACGTTCACCGCAAGTATCCGCTCGACAGCGGCGACCCAAGGTCGATGACCGACGTCTTTCCCGCCTACTCCGAGGCCAGCGGCAACCCGAGTTCGATCGCGTGGCGCCGAAACACGGCCAACAGCCAGACCGCCACCCTCCTCGGGCAGGACTCCAACGGAGGCACGTTCGGATTCATCCCGGATAACTCCGGCGGCGACGCGACCGCTTACGTTCCCGAGCCCTTTTTTGGCACCGGAAACGCCCGAACCGTTTCGGTCATCCGCGATGGCAACATGAGTTCCATCGGCGAACTCGGAATGGTTTATGACCCGGCCCTGCCCGCCGGAAGCCTCACGAACGGAACCTGGAACCGCGGCGGCTTCCGCACCCTCGCAATTGGAAGCCGCTACGGCGAAACGGAGGCATTCAGCACCAGCAACCCGAATCTCTCGCTCCCCCAGGCCACCGGCCCTACCAACATGGGACGTCGCGCTTACCGCCTGATGGACGTGTTCGACGCCTCGAACAACCGCAAAGGTCGCATCCTCCTCAACTCCGTCCTGCGCGACCCCCGCAACATTCCGCTCCGGGCCGTTTTTTACAACCTCCTCACGCAGAGCAACACAGCCGACAAGACCCTGCCCGATGGCGAGTTTGCCGGCCCCGCCGATCCAAAGCTGACGCCCTCGAAGCAAGTTAAGGTCGAAGACATCCTCAAGGCCTTAAAGAAAGCCGCTCTAGGGACGACCCCTACAATTCCGGATAAAGCCGGCCCCTTTGTCAGTTTAGGGCAATTGGGTGAACTCACGCTTTTCAACAAAGACGGCGCACAAGACGAAGGCGGCAACACGCTCAAACTGCTCGAACAGTCCATTACCCCCGATTCCACCCGCAATACCGCGCTCTACAACCGGGGGCAGGAGGAAATCCTCCGCAACTCCTTCCAGCTCCTGACGCTGAAGGGCACGGTTTACACCGTCTACGTCGTGGCGCAGAGCGGGCGCACCGTGAATTCGGCGTTTGACCCCACCTCCACGGTTCGCATGGTCCAGACCGTGAAACTCGAACGCCAATACCCCGCCTCTTCGCTCGCCAGCACAGCCGCCGCCGCCCTCATCACCAACAACACCCCGCAGGCCGGAAAAACCCAGGCGCGCGTGCTCAACACCATCTTCTACTAGGAACAGCCGCCATGCCGCATATCGCCCGTCTCCGCTGGTTACCCATCTGGGCCGTTCTCGCCGCCGCCATCCCGCTTACGTCGGGCTTCGCCCAATCGCGCAGCGGAGGCTCTCAGGCCTATCTCCGCATCGCCAACCTTCTTCCCGTCCTCACCCCCAAGGTGGACCTCTACCGTGGCGGCGAACGCTACCTGCTCGGCATGAAGGCGGGCTTTTTTCAAAGCTATCTGCCAGTCCCCGATGGTGGCAGCAATCGATTCACGGTCAAACAGGGAGACGCCGTCCTCGACAGCTTTTCGATCCCGCAGCGCCCGGGCAATCAATTCTACACGCTCATCATCTATCAGGAACCGGGCAAAGGGGCGACGGTCCTGCTCAAGGATGACGCCCTCGAAAAACCCAAGAGCGAATCGGCGGACCAACCTCCCGAACCGCCGAAACCGCGTCTCCGCGTTTTCGCCGGCGGCTATGACTTCCCCATCAAAGTCGTCGCGAAGGGCGTCGGCGAATGGGTGGCCAACAACTCCGCTCTGCTGGTGGACCAGCCCATCGAAGGCACGCCGCCGGAAATCATTCAGGTCGTCTTCGTCGACAAATACGACCAGATCATCACGCTGAACTTCCCGACCGATTACAAGGCCGCCGAAAGTTACACCGCGTTCATCTCGCAACGCGGCATCAAACGCCCCCGCATCCAAACTTACGCCGACAACACCCTGCCGACGGAGGATCCCCTGGCGGCGGCCGAAATCGCCGCGGCCTCCCCCAGCCCGACTCCTACGCCGGCTCCCGTGCCGTAGCGGGGTAAAAAACGGCGGCAAAGTCCGGGCTTGTTTTCGCAATCTCCCAGACTCCACGATTTCGCCATGCGACTCCCGGCCCTCCTTGCCTTCATTTTCTCCCTCGTCCTCGCCGCGCCCATGGCGGGCTGGGCGGAGGCCCCGGCGCCCCAGGCGAAGCTGCCGACCGTGACGCTCACGATCGGGGACAAGACGCTCGCCGCGGAGGTTGCCGATGATCCGGCCGAGATGGAGACGGGCATGATGATGCGGACCAAGATGGCCGACGGCGAGGGCATGGTCTTCGTGCTCGGCAGCCCCCAAAAGGCGAGCTTCTGGATGCAAAACACCCTCATCCCGCTTTCCATCGCCTACGTGAACGCCTCCGGGCTCATTCTCGAAATCCACGACCTCAAGCCGAAGGACGAAACGCCGGTCGAAAGCAACTTCGACACGATCAGCTACGCCATCGAGGTGCCGCAGGGGTGGTTCCTCCGCAACGGCATTCTCCCCGGCACCGTCGTGCGCGGCCTGCCGACCGCGCCCGCGGGAAGGTAGTTGTCCGTTGCAGGTTGAAGGTTGGGCGGCGATGCGTCCGCCGACCCCAACAACAAACAACCCTCAACCATCAACGCGGCCCGGCGGGCCGCCCGGCCGCTAGGGCTTCAGCTCGACGTTGGTGAGCGCGTTCAGGATCACGAACTTCTCCTGGTGGAAGGTCGGGTCGGAGCGGAAGCTGAGCCGGCCGGCGTAGCGGCGTTCGATGTCGATGAGGAGTTCCTCGTCCTCCTCGCGCAGGCGGGCGAGCAGGTCGGGATGGACGACGATCTTGACCTCATGCACGTCGGCGGCGTGCTTTTTCATGACGGAGTGCAGGGCCCGCTGGAGCTCGACGCTCATGGTCATCGGGCTCTTGATGAGGCCGCGGCCGTTGCAGTGCGGGCAGGTGACGTATTGCGAGCTGGCGAGGCTTTCCTGGGCGCGCTGGCGGGTCATTTCCATCAACCCGAGGGCGGAGATCGGCAGCACGTGGGTGCGGGCCTTGTCGCGTTTGAGCCGGTCCTTCACGCGCTGGAAGACGGCCTGCTGGTCCTTGCGGCTCTTCATGTCGATGAAGTCGGCGACGATGAGGCCGCCGATGTTGCGCAGGCGGAGCTGGCGGGAGATTTCGTCGGCGGCTTCGAGGTTGGTCGTGAGGATGGTTTTCTCCATGTCCTTCGCGCCCTTGTTCCGGCCGGTGTTCACGTCGATGGCGATCATGGCTTCGGTCTCATCAATGACGATGTAACCGCCGCAGGGCAGCCAGACCTGGCGGTGGAAGGCGCTCTCGATCTGGGGCTGGACGCCGAAGAAGTCGAAAATGGGCTGGGCGCCGCCGTAGTGATGGACGCGTTTTTTCGCGCGCTTGGAGATGGTCGAGACGAGCTCCTGCATCTGCTCGAAGGCGTTAAGGTCGTCGACGAGGACTTCGTCGACTTCGTCGGTGAGGAAGTCACGGACGGAGCGGGCGATGAGGTCAGGCTCGCGGAAGAGTTCGGCGGGGGCCTTCTTTTCCTCGAGGCCTTTTTCGATCTCGGCCCACTGGTCGAGGAGCATGCCGAGGTCGCGCACGAAGTAGCGGGCGCGCTGGCCCTGGCCGGCGGTGCGCAGGATGACGCCCATACCATCGGGGATGTCGAGGTCGCGGAGGATCTTGCGCAGGCGGTCGCGCTCCTTCGGGTCGTCGATTTTGCGGGAGATGCCGCACTGGTCGTTGAAGGGCATGAGCACGAGGTAGCGGCCGGGGAGGCTGAGGTTCGTGGTGATGCGGGGGCCCTTGTTGCTGATGGGGCCCTTGCTGACCTGGACGATGACGTCGGCGCCGACGGGGTAGATGCTCGGGATGTCCTTTGCGGTGATCTTTTTCTGGGGCTTTTTCGCGCCGCCCTTGCCCTCGCGGGCGACGGCCTCGATGCCGCTGTCGAGCGCGGCGGGGATGGCGTCCCAGAAATGGAGGAACGCGTTCTTTTCAAAGCCGATGTCGACGAACATGGCCTTGAGGCCGTGCTCGATGTTGCGGACCTTGCCCTTGTAGATGCCGCCGACGATGTTGCGGTCGGTCTCGCGCTCGATCGTGTATTCCTCGAGGCGATTGTTCTCAAGCAGCGCGACGCGCTTTTCGAGCTTTTCGCAGCTCACGATCAGTTTAGTTCCCGTGGGCTTGCGGCCCAGTCCCAGTATACGTTTGAAGGTTTCGATCATTCGAGTTGGCGCCCGGCCTTTCGGGGGCCGGACAAAGTTGAGTTAACGGAGGGTTTCATCGTCAGCGGCGGATATGACCCGGGGGGGCGTTGTTGCGCTCCGGTTTGGGTTTTTTGTTTCCGCCGCCAAAGTTGAAAAAGTCAAAGAGGCCGCGCTTCTTTTTCGGGGCCTGTTCCACGCGGCCCTGGGCGTCGGGCTCCTCGCGGATGCTGGGGGCCTCGGTGCCCTGGGCAACGTCGCTCACCGCGGTGGTGGCGGCGGCGACGGTTTCCACGGTCTCCTGGTCGGCGGTGGCGGCCGCCGGGATGTCGCGGTTGAAGTCGATGGATTCGATGAACTTGAAGTTGCCGATGGTGGGCTCCAGGGAGGCGAGCTTCACTTCGAGCTCGCCCTTGTCGAGGGCGAAGGCCTCCTCGAGGATTTTGGCCGCGACGGGCGCGGCGACGCCACCGCCGGATTTGCCGCCCTGGATGAGGACGCAGATGGCGTATTTCGGTTTGTCGTAGGGAGCGAAGGCGATGAAGAGGACGTTATTGTCCTGGGTTTTCTGGCCGGCGGAGTTCACGCGCCAGTTTTGGGCGGTGCCGGTTTTGCCGCTGACCTCGATGCCCTTGATGCGGGCCTTGGACGCGGTGCCCCCGGCTTCGTTGACGACCTTCCACATGCCATGGCGGACGTGCTCGATCTGCTCGGGGGTCATGCCGGCGTCGGTGATGAGGCTGGAGCGCACCCGGGCGGGTTCCTGTTCGACGACGGTGCCGTCGGGGGCGACGACGCGGTCGACGATGCGGGGGAAAAAGCAGGTGCCGCCATTGGCGACGGCGGCGGTCATGAGCGCGAGCTGGAGCGGGGAGGCGAGCACGCTGCCCTGGCCGATGGCGACGTTGGCGGTGAGGCCGGGGCGCCAGCGGTCGCGGGGGTTGACCTGGGCGAGGTGGGTGGGGCCGTCGAGAATGCCGGGGTTTTCGCCGGAGAGCGGGATGCCGGTGAGCTGGCCAAGGCCGAGGAGGTGGCCGATTTCCTCGATGTTTTTGATGCCCGCGGCATTGCCGGCCTGGAAGAAGTAGCCGTTGCAGGAATTCTTGATGCCGCCCTCGAGGTCGAGGCTGCCGTGCTGGCCCTTGCCGAAGATCCAACACTTCATGAAGGTGTTGCCGTAGCTGACGCCGCCGCCGCAGTTGTAGTGGCGGTCGCCGAGGCCGGCGCGCTCAATGGCGAGGGCGGTGAGGATTTTGTAGGTGGACCCGGGGACGTAGGCGTTGATGGAGCGGTTGAGGAGCGGGGAGGTTTCGTCGCCGGTGAGGGCGGCCCAGTCCTTGGCCTCGATGGCGGGAACGAATTTGTTCGGGTCGAACGAGGGGACGGAGGCCATCGCAAGAACGTCGCCGTTGTTCACGTCGACGACCACGGCGGCGGCGCGGCCGGCGACGCGCAGGGTGTCCTCGACGATGAACTGGAGCCGGGCGTCGATGGTGAGGTAGACGTCGGCGCCCTGCTTGGGCGGGACGAGCTGGACGTCCTCCTCGAGGATCTGGTTCTTCGCGTTGCGCTGGAGGATGCGCACGCCGGGCTCGCCGCGCAGGTAGCGGTCCATGGCCTTTTCGATCTGGGCCTTGCCCTCCATGTCGGGCTGGAAAAAGTTGTAGTCCTTGTTTTGCGCGGACTCCTCGGCGCGCTGTTTGTTGATGTCGCGCGGGGCGCCGACGTAGCCGAGGATGTGCGCGGCGAGAGAGCCGAAGGGGTAGGAGCGCACGGGTTTGACCTCGGCCTTGAGTCCGGGGAGACCGAGGTTGTTCTCAAGCAGGCGGGCCATGGTCTCGAAGTCGAGATCCTGCCGGTAGGTGTAGGGGATGAGCTGCTCGTTGCGGTAATGCGTCTGGAGCTTTTCGGCGTTGTAGTCCTGCTCAAGCTGGAGCTTTTGGAGACGGGGGATGATGGTCTCGTTGACGATGGCGGGGATGTCCTTTTCGGAGACCTCGCTCAGCATGCCGGTGCGGGGATCGGTGCGGCGGTATTTGACGGCGCGGAGCGGGGCCTTGCCGTGCTCCTTTTCGTAGGCGCGGACGATGTCGGGCAGGTAGAAATCGACCTCGAAGCTCGCGCGGTTCTGCACGAGCGGAATGCCGTTGCGGTCCTTGATTTCGCCGCGCACGGCCGGGAGACGGACGGTGACCTGGGAGCCGCCGCGCACCTTGCTCGTGTAGAAGTCCCCGCGGACGACCTGCAGCCACCAGAGACGGGCCACGAGCACGCCGAGCCCGACGAGGATGAGGCCCGCGAGAAAGAGGATGCGGAAGGTGGGGACGCCCTTTTTCACGGCTAGAATTCCCTCCGTTTGCGCCGCTCGTGGGCCCCGGGCAGGAACTCGGCGATCAGCACGACCAGCAGCGCGAGCGCGGCGGCCAGCAGGCTGGGGGCGACGATCCGCCAGGCCACGGTTTCGCTCCAATACAGACCGCCGGTCTCGAAGCGGCGGAGCGTGATGCCGAGGAACTGGAAGGCCAGGTAAGCGAGGGTGGTGCCGGCGGTCATGAGCGGGGGCAGCCACCATTGCCCGCGCAGGACGAGCGGGCGCAGGCCCTGACAGATCATTCCCGATGCCACGAACAGGAGGATAGACCAGCCCGCCGACAATTCAACCGAGCCCGTGAAGGTGCGGATGACGTCGAGATCCGTCATTTCCGGGGCGTTGGTGACGACCTGCAGGGCGGTGAAGTCGCTGAGAAAGCCGGCAAAGAGCGCGAGACCCAGCATGGCCGGGAAAGGCAGGACGCAGGCTCCGTAGCAGAAAAACACGGGCACGAGCAGCACGCGGGCCCCGGCCGCGAGGGCGATGGGCGGGATGAACTCCTGCGCAAGGAAGCTCAGGAAAATCGCGGCCGCGAGGCCGAAGGCGAGCAGGACGTCCCTCATTTCGTGCCCGCGATGACGAACACATCGGCGAGGGTCGAAAAGTCAACCGCGGGCTCAAGGATGGCCTGACCATCCAATTCCCGGGGTTTGAAACTCTTCACCGTGCCGATGAGCAACCCGGACGGAAACACGGCTCCCACTCCCTGGGAGTAGACCTTCTGTCCGGGTTGGAGGTTGGCGTTCTTGGTGAGAAAATTCATCTGCAGGGCGGGCGACCCGCCTTCCTGCACGCGCAGGCCGCTCACGATTCCCTTTTCCTGCGTGCCCTCGATGTAGGCCCCGACCTTGCAGTTTTCGTCGGTGATGAGCATGACCTTCGCGTCGTTTTTTCCGGCGGTCATGACCTTGCCAACGAGCCCCTGGTCGGTGATGACCGTCATGGGCACGCCGCCCTGGAGCCCGTCGTCGACGCCATCCTCGAAGCCGCGGTTGACGAGCACGTTGTTCCACCAAGACGTCGCGTCGCGCGAGATGACCTGCGCGGGGACGAGCCGGAAGATCGAGCGCTCGCGGTAATCCATCGCGGCGCGGAGCTTGTTGTTCTCGGCCTCCATGTCGCGCAGGATCGCGTTGGTGGCGCGGAGTTCCTTGTTCTCGCGCTCGAGGCGGCGGTTGTCAGCCTCGAGTTCGTCGAGCGATTTGAGCCCCTGGCCCATGGCGCCGATGCCCTGCTGAACGGCCGAGCCGGTGCGCAGAAACGGCGAGAGCACGCCCATGACCACGCGCTGCACCTGCTGGGCGGAATCCGTGTTGAGCAGCATGAGGCCGACGCCCAGCAACACCACCAGGGTGGCGAGGAGGATGTTGACCTTCTTCATGGGCGGTTACCGGCCGGCCAGCTCCGCGGGGGCGGGGCACTCCAGCCGGACGGGCATCAGGCCGTGGGGGCTTGATGCGGACGGTCCATCGAGGAGACGCGGCGCAAAAGATTGATCTCCTGCAGCGCCTTGCCGGTGCCTTCGGCGACGGCGCTGAGGGGATCCTCGGCGACGTGGACGGGCAGGCCGGTTTCTTCGGCGAGCAGCCGGTCGAGGCCGCGGAGCAAAGCCCCGCCGCCGGCGAGCACAAGGCCGCGGTCGACGAGGTCGGCGGAGAGTTCGGGCGGACAACGTTCGAGCGTGATGCGCACGGAGTCGACGATCGTGGAGATCGGCTCCATGAGGGCCTCGCGGACTTCCTGCGAGGTGATGGTGATCGTCTTGGGCAGGCCGGCGACGAGATCGCGGCCCTTCACCTCCATGCTCACTTCCTTCTCAAGCTTGTAGGCGGAGCCGATCTTGATCTTGATCTCCTCGGCGGTGCGCTCACCGATCATGAGGTTGTAGGCGCGCTTCATGTATTGAGCGATGGCTTCGTCGAGTTCATCGCCGGCCACGCGGACGCTGCGGCTGAAGACGATGCCGGAAAGCGAGATGAGGGCGACTTCGGTCGTGCCGCCGCCGATGTCGATGATCATGTTGCCGGCGGCATCCTGCACGGGCAGGCCCACGCCAATGGCGGCGGCCATGGGCTCCTCGATGAGATGGACTTCGCGGGCACCGGCGTGCGTGGCGCTCTCGCGCACGGCGCGTTTTTCGACTTCGGTGATGCCGCTCGGGACCGCGATGACGACGCGCGGGCGGCGCATGCGGCTGCGGCTGTGAACCTTGCTGATGAAGTGGCGCAGCATGGCCTCGGTGACCTCAAAGTCGGCGATCACGCCGTCCTTAAGCGGGCGGATGGCGACGATGTTTCCCGGGGTGCGGCCGAGCATGCGTTTGGCTTCGTCGCCGACGGCGAGAACCTTGTTGGTGCCGGCATGGACGGCAACCACGGAGGGCTCCCGAAGAACGATGCCGTGATCCTTGACGAAGACGAGCGTATTGGCGGTGCCAAGATCGATCCCAATGTCGTGCGAGAGAAAGCCCAGTAATTTATCGAACATCTGCCTGAAAATAAGAGAGTTAGGAGTGACGCGACGACGCGCACTCAGTCACCCGGCGCGCGCCGCGTTCGGTTAAAAATCGCGCCACCTTAGGAACCGGGCTTTCCCGGCGTCAAGGGTAATCCCCGGCGGAGGCCCGGGAATCCCGATTTCGGGTCAAAGGGCCGGCGAAATCAGATCGCGGCGGCGATGGCCGAGCCCATCGTGGCGGTGTCCGCGCGGGTCGTGCCCTCGGTCCAGATGTCGGCGGTGCGGAGACCGTCGGCGATGACCTTGCGGACGGCCGCGTCGATTGCGTCGGCGGCCGCGTCCTGCCCCAAGGAGTAACGCAGGAGCATGCCGGCGGAGAGGATCTGGGCGATGGGGTTGGCGATGCCCTTGCCGGCGATGTCGGGCGCGGTGCCGCCGCTGGGTTCATACATGCCGAAGCGGCGGGCGCCGGCGACGGCGCCGGTGCCGGTGGCCTCACCCAGGCTCGCGCTGGGAAGCATGCCCAGCGAGCCGGTGAGCATGGCGAGTTCGTCGCTAAGGATGTCGCCGAACATGTTTTCGGCGAGGATCACGTCGAACTGCTTCGGGTTTTTCACGAGCTGCATCGCGGCGTTGTCGACGTAGAGATGGTTGAGCGTGATGTCGGGATAGTCGGCGGCGGTCTCGGTGACGATGCGACGCCAGAGCAGGCCGTTTTGGAGGACGTTGGCCTTGTCGATGGAGGTGAGCCGGCCGCTGCGCTGGCGGGCGGCCTCGAAGGCCACGCGCGCAATCCGGCGAATCTCGCTCTCCCAATAGATCATCGTGTCGACGGCAAAATATTCGCCGCCCTCCTGCTTCGTGTATTTCGGCTCGCCGAAGTAAAGGCCGCCGGTGAGTTCGCGGACGCAGAGCACGTCGAAGCCGCCCGCGACGGTCGCGGGATGCAGGGGCGAGGCGTGGACGAGCTCGGGCAGGCACACGCCGGGGCGCAGGTTCGCGAAGAGCGCGAAGTGTTTGCGCAGCGGCAGCAGGGCGGCGCGCTCCGGCTGTTCATTGGCCGGGAGGCTTTCCCATTTTGGCCCGCCGACGGAGCCGAACAAAATGGCGTCGGCCGCTTCGCAGGCCTTCAGCGTGGCTTCCGGCAGGGCGCGTCCGTCGACATCGATGGCGATGCCGCCCACGCGGCACTCGGTGTAGTTGATCGAAAGGGAAAATTTCCGGGTGACCGCGTCGAGCACGCGCCGCGCCTCCGCCATCACCTCGGGGCCGATGCCATCGCCGGCCAGAACTGCTACCTGATAAGTCTCACTCATGCGCGGCGCATTTAAGCGGGAGCGAAGCGCGGCGGGAAGCCCGAACCGCAATTCAGCCCCGGCCGGCGCGCGCCGCGGCGACGAAATCCCGCACCCGCGCGGGGTCCTTGCGCCGGGGGTCCGCCGTGGTCTCGACCCCGCTGGCGACGTCGACGCCGTGGGGCTGGACGGCCTGCACGGCCGCCGCGACCGTGTCGGGGCGCAGCCCGCCGGCGAGGGTGACGAGGCGGGCCGGATGGCGGCGCACGAAATCCGCGGCGAGCCCGAGATCCAGCCGGCTGCCGGTGCCGCCGTAACCCTGGGCGGCGAAGGCATCGAGCAGGAGGTGGGGCGTATCGTAGGCGAGGGCGGCGGAAAGCGCGGCCGCTCCGGACACGCGCACGGCGCGAATCCACGGCCGCGGCGCGGTGGCGCAGAGGGCAGGCGTTTCGTCGCCGTGGAACTGGATCGCGTCGAAGCAGCCGGCCGCCGTGATGCGGGCGATGAGCGCGGGGTCGGCGTTGACCACGACGGCCACGCGGGTGAGCGGGAGTTCGCGCACCCACGGCACGACGGCGTCGAGCTCCGCGAAGCGCTTGGAGCCGGGGTAGAGGTTGATGCCGATGGCGTCGGCTCCGGCATCCACGACGAGGGCGCCATCCGCGGGCTCGGTGACGCCGCAGATTTTCACGCGCGGCGGGCGGGGTTCGAAAAACGCACCGTTCATGGTCAAAAGGGCGGCGGCGGCATTTCCCGCAGCAGTTGGACGACGCCGGCCTGCCAGCCGTCGCGCACCTGGCGGAGCCAGGGATCGTTTTCCTCCAGCAGGGCGCGGCGGCGCACCTCCAGGCTGCCGGTTTCGTAGCAGAAGACCTCGAAGGGCGTGCCGACGGAGACGTTGCTTTTCGCGGTGGCGTCGAGCGAGAGGATGCCGCAGCGGACGGCTTCGTCCAGCGGGGTCTCGAAGGTGAAGGCGCGGTCGAGCAGGGGCTTGCCGTATTTCGATTCGCCGATCTGGAGGAAGGGCGATTCGCGGCTGGCGTGGATGGCGTTGCCGGGCGAGTAGATGCGGTAGATCTGCGGCGGCTGGCAGCCGATCTGCCCGCCGAGGATGAGGTTGATGTTGAACTCGAGCCCGGCCTCGCGCATCGCGGGACCGTCGAGGGCCCGCACGGCGCGGACCTTTTCGCCGATGTAGCGCACGGTGTCGTAGAGGCTCGGCTGGTTCAGCAGGCAGGGGAGCGCGCCCTCGGGGCCGGATTCCGCCATGTCGCCCTCGATCAACTCGGCGACGGACTGCGTGAGCGAGAGGTTGCCCGAGCTGAGCAGGCAGAGCACGCGGTCGCCGTCGCGGCGGTAGATGCGCATCTTCGGGTGGATCGTAATGTTGTCCACGCCGGCGCTCGTCCGGGAGTCCGAGAGGAACACGATCCCCTCGCGGCAGAGCAGGCTCAGGCAATACGTCATGCCGATGCGATACGCGGGGCGGCGCGGTTATTCAACCACGCGGGCGTTCGCGCGCTTGATGCCGTGCGGGCTTTCGTGGTGGGTGATGAGCCGCACGCGGCCGTCGCTCGTGCGAAAGAGCGAGCTCAGAATCCAGCTCACGAGGCTGATGAGGATGGCCCCGAAAAAGGCCGGCCAGAAGCCCTCAACGTGGAACGGCGGCACCACGGCCGACACCAGCATTAGGAGCAGCGCATTCACGACGAAGATGAACAGCCCCATCGTCACGATGATGAACGGCAGGCTCAGCAGGAGCAGAACGGGGCGCACGAGCGCGTTTATGATGCCAAGCAGCAGCGAGGCGCCGAGAAGCGCGCCGGTCGTGCTGTAAGAGATGCCCGGCACCACCCAGGCGGCGGCCATGACGGCAAGCGTTGTGATCAACCAGCGGATAAGGAACGCTTGCATGGTTGGAGGATAGTCCCGGGGCAGGGTTTTTGAAAATTTATTTTGCCATCGGGCGGGCGGGTTCCTATTCCGTGCGGAGGGGAAAAAACCAATGCCTAAAACCAAAAAATCGGATTCGGAAAAATCGGCCAAGACCAAGGAACTGAAAACCAAGGCCGCCAAACCCGAGAAGGAAAAGAAAGCCAAGAAGAAGGAAAAGGCGCCCGTCGTTGTTGCGGCCGCCGAACCCAAGCCGGTGAAGGCGGCAAAGAAGCCGGCCGCGCCCAAGGTCGCGAAGCCCGCTCCCGCGCCGGCGGCGGAGATTGTCATCACCGGCGACGACATTGCTCTGCGCGCCTACTTCATCGCGGAACGCCGCCAGGCCATGGGCTGGCCGGGCGACTCCACGAGCGACTGGGTCGAAGCCGAGCGCCAGCTCAAGGCCGAGGCCAAGCGCAAAGCCAAGTCGAAGTAACGTCCACCGCCGCGGTGACTCGCGGCGGTTACTTGATGAGGAGACGCCGGTTTTCGCCGTTGGCGCGGATTTCCGGCGCATACATCGCGCGGGCCTGCGGCGGCCGGGCGGAAAAATCGCCCACCGTTCCGGTGCGCAGATCGTAGCGCAGGGTCCACACGCCGGCCGGCAGCCGGCGAAGGAAGAAGGCGACCGTGCGGTCGCGCCATTCGACATAGACGGGAAGTCGTTGCCCGTCGGCGGCAACCGCCTCCGCGAACTCCCCGCTGCGGGCGCCGGGCGTTTCCAGGCCGGCAGCTTTGGCGTCCTCCACGACGACGTATTCGAGATCGTTTTTGGCCTCAACCGTGAGCACGGACTCCACGCGCTGATCGCGGGCGGAGGCCTCGGTGTCAGCCCACGGCAGGCGGTCAAAGCGGTAGCCGTCGAGCAACGTGCGCTGGGGATCGAAGCGGAAGAACTCGCGCTTCACGAAGATTTCGTGCCCGGCCGCAGGGATGCGGGGCTCCTGGGTGAAATAGACGGCCTGGGCCGAGAGGTAGATTGGGCCCGTGCCGGACGTGCGACGCAGCGTGAGGTTGTTTTCGCCGTCGCGAAGACGGGCGCGATCCACGGCGAAGCGGCTCTGCCCGGCAAGGGCGGTCGCGTCCTTCACCGAGCCGACGACCTCGCCGTTGACCGCGATCTCGAACGAAGCCGGGGCCCTCAACTCCCCGCCGGCCGCGAGGTAGCGGCTGAGCGCGAGCAGGGCGATTGCGGTGTCGCGAGTGTTCGACCACTGGGCGCCCCGGCGGTTTTGGACGAGCCAGTTTACCGCCGGCCCGATGAGGTCGCTGCCGGGGTCGATCGCGAGCAGGGCCTGGAGCGCGAAGGCCGTCGACTCAACGCCGCCCTCCTGCCACCGGCGGAAGCCGCCGTCCCGGCCCCAGTGCGCGGTGGCCAACGCGGAGGGGCTGGGCGTGCCCACGCCCGTCGCGGGGGAAACGCCCGGCTGCGGGTCGACCACGACGCCGTCGCGGAGATTGCGCGCGAGCACGGCGGCCTTGTCCTTGTCGCCGAAGGACTGCGCAGCCAGCGCCAAGAGGGCGCGGCCAAAGGCCGTGAGCGCGGAGCGTTTTTCCCACAGGCGGCCGAGGGAGGCCCGCTCCTCGGAGGCCGGCTTTTGGCCGGAGCGGTGCACGGCCGCGAGGGCGTGCAGGAGCCAGGCTTCGAGGTCGGGGTCGGCGGAGGCGTTCACGAGCTGAACGCGCAGCCAGTCGGCGGCCCGGGTAAGCACGTCGGAGCGGACGGACACGCCGGCCTGCTGGGCGAGGCGCAGGCCCCAGAGGACGTAGGCGGTCATGAACGCGTCGCCCTCCTGCCCGGGCAACCAGCCCCAGGCGCCGTCCGCGCGCTGCTGTTCGTAAAGGCGCGCAAGCCCGCTCTGCACGGCGGCATCAAGCTGCGCGAGGCCGGCGCCGCGGGCATCGGCGGGCTGCGTTTTGGCGAGAAACTCCGGCGCGATGCCGCCGTAGATCCGGTTGGCAAGGGCGGCGCGGTCGAGGCCCAGCGACGTGAGCGTGCGGGCAGTCACGACCACGGGGAGAAACCGGCTCATGGTTTGTTCGGAGGAGTTGTCGGGCGCGGTCACGAGAGAGGGCAGCGCATCGAGGGCGGCGGCCGCGAGGCTCGGGGTCGCGCCGATGGTGAGTGACTCGGAGCCCGCGCGCCTCGCCGCGGGGAGGGTGAACGTCCAGCTGGTCTCGGCGGCCACGGCCCGTCCCGCCACGAAGACGGATTTCTCGAGGCCGTCCGGTTCCACGGGCAACTCGGCGCGCACACCATCATGCAGATCGCCGGCCGCCGCGGTGAACGTGAGCCGGGCGGACCCGGGCTCGGTGGCGTTGAGCGTCCAGTCGATCCGGGCATCCCCGCCGGCGGGGACGTTCACGTTCCGGGCCTTCGCCGCGCCGACCAACCCTTCGACCTGCAGACTCGCGCGGGCGTCGAGCGCCTTGGGGGTGTGGTTGTTGAGAATGGCCGGAAGGTCAAACCGGTCGCCCGCGACGAGGAACCGCGGGGCCGCCAGTCGCGCGATGAGCGGGCGCGTGGTCTGCGTCGTCGTTTCGGCGAGCCCGAATTGCGCTCCCGCGCTGGAGCCGCGCGCCACGATGCGCCAGGTCGTGAGCGAATCGGGGTAGCGGAATTTCACGGTCGCCTCGCCCTCGGCGTTTGTGAGCACCCCCGGCTGCCAGAAGGCGGTCGAGGCGAAATTGGTGCGCACCACGATCGGGGCGGCGTCGGCGGAAACCGCTTTCGCCAGCGCCCGCACGGCAATCGGCCCCGGGGCGGCGGCGAGGGCAAACGGCGCCATGGCCGCCTCCGCGAGGACGTTTACCGCCCCGGCCTCCGGCTCATTCCCGGCCGCGCGCGCGAAGGGCTGCCCGGAAATCGAGCTGGCCGGTGCGGGGCCACCCGAACGCGGTTCCCCGAAAAAGACCTCGAGCGGATCGCCCGCGTAATCCTGTTGAATCGCGGAAACCGCCTCGTCGGTGACCGCAACGGCAAATTCTCCCCGCACCGGCCGGCCCTCGGCGTTGCGCACGCGGAGCTGCAGCGAAGCCTCGGTGCCGGGACCGACGGGCGAGGCGTTCGGGCGCAGCTCGAGCGTGAGCGCGTGGGCGGTCGGCGGGAACGCGATCTCCTGCGTGTCCTGAAAAGACTCGAGTCCGCGCACGCTCGTCGCGGTGACGAAGACGTTCGGCACGAAGCGCTCGTCGCGATCGAGTTCGATGAGCTTGGCGTCGCCGTCGAGGTGGACGACCTCGGCACGGAAGACATCGTCGCCTGCGTGCACGAGCAGGCAGACGTCCCGGCTGGTCGTGTCGGTCGTGAGCATCACCGGCACCTTGCCCGGTCGGGCGGGCGCGGCGGGATCGACGATCACATTCACCCCGCCGGAGCGATAGGCGATCACGCCCCCGGCGGCCGTGCTGACCCAAACGTTCGCCTCGCCGACGACAGGTGGGCCATCCCCATCCCGCCCGGACCAGCTCACGCGGTAAAAACCTGACTCCGCGGGCGTGAAGGCATACGAGGCCCGCCCATTCGCATCGGTGGCGACCTCCGCGCGGGCAACTTCCTCGCTGGCGTATTCCTGGCGGATCAAGCGCCAGCCGGCCTCCCCCGGCGGCGGGAACACCCCGCGGCGTAAGCGGTCAAGCGCCTCGCCGGTGACCTCCCGCCCCTGCGGGTCGAGCCAAACCTCGGTCCAGCGCTGGCGGGCAACCGTGAGCAGACCGTTGGCGGACACCTTGCGATCGTTGCCGTCGCGGGTCGCGACCGAAACCTCCACCGGGCCGCCGGGCTGGGTCACGCGGCGCGACGGCGAGACTTCGACAAAATACGACTGCCGGCCGACGACCAGCGCCGCCTCGCCAACAACCTCGCGGCCGGAGGCGTCCACGAGTCGGGCTGTCACGGTGTAACGCTGGTCCGCCCCCGCATCGAGCGCCGTGGGCACGCGCAGCTCCGCGGTGCCGTCGGGACCGGTGCGCAGCGTTTCGCGCTGCACGACGACGTCCGGCCCGACCGGGCGGGGAATCGCCCGATCCCGCCCCGCGAGCGGACGCGGCCACGGGCGAAACTCCTCGCTCCGCCGCACCTCGACCAGCACGCGGGCATCCGCCACCGGCCCGCCGAAGTAGTATTCTCCCGCGATCCGGACGGTGAGCTCATCGCCCAGCCGCACGCCCTCCCCTCCCCCGGCAACGCGCACATCCACCTTGAATTCCGGGAGGCGGTATTCCTCGAGGCGGAAGAACGCGGCGTCGCCCACCGTTTCGTTCCCGCGCGAGAACGCGATCGCATACTCGCCGAGCGCAAACTCCGCGGGCAGCGCCAGCTCGCCCCAGGCCCCGCCGAACTCCGTGAGCTTCACCTCGCCCTTGCGCACCGTCTCGCCGCGGCCATCGCGAATCGCAAACCCGAGCACCGCACCCGCCGGCGTCACCCAGGCCCCGGCGCGGCGCTCGCGGGCCATCACCTTCCAGCGCACCGTCTCGCCCGGTCGGTAGGCCGCCCGGTCGGTGAACACCTGCACGCGCCACGCCGCCTCGCCCGCCGGCGCAAAGGCCTCGGTGCGCACCACCGCCGGCTGCGTCCCCGCCAGCCCGAAGGCGAGCACGGCAAGGGAGCCGGCCTCGGCATCGGGCCACGCAAGCGTCGCCAGACCTTCCTTCACTCCGGCGACCTCCTGCTTCCGCCAGACCCATTCGCCCTCCCGCTGCGCCGCCCGCCAGAGCGTCACCGCACCGGCCGCGGCCCGCGCGCCCGTGCGGGCGTCGGCGAAAAACACGACCGCCTGCCGGCCGACGGGCTGGACGGTCATCGCCCCCTCGGTGACGACCAGCAGCGCGCGGGCGCGTCGGCCGCCGGCCTCCGCCTCGACCAGGTAGGTGCCGGGTTCCGTGACCGGTTCGAGCGTGAGCTGCTTTTCGCGCGGCGCGCGACGCGAGCCGGCCACCGCGACCTCGCTCCACTGCCGAACCATCTGCGCGGCGTCCACCCGCACGGCGTCGAGCCAGTTCTCGGGCGCGGTTTTTGCGGTCGGGCGGAAAGCGTCGGCGAGGTTCACCCGGGTGAGCGTGAGGCGAAGCTCGCCCACATTGCGCCAGCGGGCCTGCACGCGCGGACGGTCGCCCGGCAGAAACTGCTCGCGCACCTCGAGTTCGAGGCTCGCCGCCGTGAGTTCCTCGATGCGCCGCTGCGCCTGCTCGCTGTAGGGCGAGCGTCCCTTGGGGAACTCGCGCAGAAACCGGCGATACTCCTCCAGCGCCGCGTCGTAGTCCGGCGCAAGCTGCAGCCGGCCGTCGCTTTCCCAGGTCGCGAGACCGAAACTGGCGGTCCATTCCGCCAGGCCGAACAGGGAGGCCTCGTAAACCGCCGTGGCGGGACCGGCCTCGACGGCGACTCGAAGCTCGCGCCCCGCGCGCTGCTGGGAAAAGGGATCGCCCGCGGCCTGATACCACCGCGCGAGAAAAAATGCCGCCCGGGCCCGGGCGTCCGGATCGGCGGCAATCTGCCGGGCGTTCGCGAGGATCTCCAGGGGCACGCGGCGGTCCGTGAAATCAAGCGTCGGCGGCCCGGTCGCCTTCCAGACGATGGCGAGATACCGGCCCCGGGCCGACGGGATGTCCGTCGAGGCCGCCCAATGGCGGAGCGCGGCGGCGTAATGCTCCCAGGCGCGCGGCCAGTCATTCTCCAGCGCCAGCCAGGAATCGCCCAGCGACTCGGCGGCCTCAGCGGCGAAGGTGTCGTCGCCCTCCGCGAGGCGGGCGAGTTCGGCGCGGGCGCGGGCCACCTCGTCGGGGCCGGGGCGCGAACGCCAGAGCGAGTCGGCGAGGTAGAATTCGAGCGGACGGCGGTCGGTCGCAGGCACGTCCAGCGCGGCCGCCTTTCGCCACGCGGCGTGGGCCAGGGCGTAGGAACGCTCGGAATAGAATTGCGCGGCCTGCCGCTGGAGCGCGGGGTAATCCTCCGCCGGCTGGGCCCGGAGCCCGGCGCCGACGGCGAGGGCAAGCGCGACGACGATCCGGAGGCAGGTCAGTCGGGAGGGCATGGCACCCAACATAACGAACCAGCGGCGAAATATTCGGAAAAAATCGTGCCCGACCGGCGCGGATTATTTTTTCTCGGCGTCGAGCGCGGCTTTCACGGCCTCCTCGATTTCGGCGGAAAGGGCGGCGTCCGACTTGAGGATTTCCTTCGCGGCGTCGCGGCCCTGGGCGATCTGGTTGCCCTTATAGCTGAGCCAGGAGCCGCGTTTTTCGAGGATGTTTTTCTCGATGGCGAGGTCGAGCAGCGAGCCGGAGCTGGAGATGCCTTCGTTATACATGATGTCGAACTCGGCCTCGGTGAAGGGGGCGGCGACCTTGTTTTTCACGAGCTTCACGCGGGTGCGGTTACCGGTGACGGTGCCGTCGCTCGACTTGATCGCGCCGATGCGGCGGATGTCCACGCGCACCGACGAGTAGAACTTGAGCGCCTTGCCGCCGGGGGTCGTTTCGGGGTTGCCGAACATCACGCCGATCTTCTCGCGGATCTGGTTCGTGAAAATGACGACCGTGTTCGCCTTCGAGATGAAGGCGGTGAGCTTGCGCAGGGCGTTGCTCATGAGGCGGGCCTGGGCCCCGACGACGGCGTCGCCGATTTCGCCCTCGAGTTCGGACTTCGTCACGAGCGCGGCGACCGAGTCGAGCACGATGACATCGAGGGCGTTCGACCGCACGAGCGTCTCGCAAATGCGCAGCGCCTCCTCGCCGGAGTTCGGCTGGGAAACGAGCAGATCGTCGAGCTTCACGCCGAGCTTCTTCGCGTAGCCGGGGTCGAGGGCGTGCTCGACGTCGATGAAGCCGGCGAGGCCGCCGCGTTTCTGCGCCTGCGCGATGACGGTGAGCGTGAGGGTCGTTTTACCCGAGGACTCCGGGCCGTAGATTTCGATGATGCGGCCGCGGGGGAATCCGCCCACGCCCAGCGCGCGGTCGATGAGGATGTTGCCGGTCGGGATGACCTCCACCTGCGAATGCGTGGCATCGCCAAGGCGACGGATGGCCTCGTCGCCGTAGTCTTTGGCGATCTGCTGGATGGCGAGGTCGAGGTTGCGGGCGCGGGCGGCTTGCGCCTTGTCTTCGGTCGGTGCGAGGTCGGTTTTTGCCATGGTCGGTGCAGGTATGCGGGGAGCGTAGGGCGTCGCCCCGGCGCGCGAAACCAAAAAACACCCCCGCTTTTCGCGGAAACGCTCTTGCCTAGCGGGGCCGGCATTTTCCACCTTGTCGGCTCGTCTCCATGTCCTCCCGCCGCCTTACCTTTTTCCTGCGCCTGAGCAGCACGGTGGGATTGTGGGCCATCATCCTCGCGGCGGTCTTCTCCGGGAACGAGGTCGCCTTTTTCGGCGTGATCGCGGTGATGGCCCTGGTGGCGCTCGGGGAGTATTTCCGGATGCTCGACAATGACGGCATCCCGAACTTCAAGCTCACCGCGCTGATCACGGCGGCGGTCTTCCTGGGAGGGAGTTTCCTGTATTTCCGCTCGAACGGCGCGGCGCGCGGGCTGGATTTCGAACTCGCGATTCTCGTGCTGTTTCTGGTCGTGATGTTTGCGCGGCAGATGTTTGCCGGCATCCAGGACCGCAAGCCGCTCCAGACGATGGCCTACTCGATCTTCGGCCTGCTCTGGATTCCGTGGATGTTCAACTTCACGACGAAGATTCTGTTCCTCGCGCCGCGCGGACCGGAGGGCGATCCCACCGGGCAGTTCTACGTGCTCTTCCTCGTGGCGGTGACGAAGTTCAGCGACATGGGGGCCTATGTTTTTGGCAGCGTGCTGGGACGGCACCCGTTTGTGCCCCACATCAGCCCGAAGAAAACGTGGGAGGGTTTTGCCGGAGCCCTGTTCTCGTCGGTGGCCGCCGCCTGGGGGCTCTACGCGCTCATCCCCGAGAAGCTCTCGGCCTTCCGGCTGGTCGACGTGATTGTGCTGGGGCTGCTTCTCGGCTTTGCCGCGGTGATTGGCGACCTGGCCGAGTCCATCGTCAAACGCAGCGCCCACAGCAAGGACTCCGGCGCCATCCTGCCCGGCATCGGCGGCACGCTCGACCTCATCGACAGCCTGCTCTTCACCGCGCCGATCCTGTATTTCTACATGCGGCTCGTTCTCGGCATCACATGAGCCCGCGCCGCGTTGTCGTCCTAGGAGCCACGGGCTCAATCGGCCAGAGCGCCCGCCGCGTGGCGCGCAGCATTCCCGGGCGCATGGAGATCGTCGGTCTCTCCGCCCACGCGAACTCCGCCGGCCTCGCCGAGGCCAGCCGCGAATTCCCGCGGGCCCGGGCCTGGCAGTCGAATGGACCGGACGGCGCCGACCGCCTGATCGAACTCGCGACCCTGCCCGAGGCCGATCTCGTGCTTGTCTCGATCGTCGGCACGGCGGGCCTGGCCCCGGCCCTGGCCGCGATTGAAGCGGGCAAGGACATCGCCGTGGCGAGCAAGGAAATCCTCGTCCTGGCCGGGGAAATCGTCATGTCCGCCGCCCGGCGCAAGGGCGTGCGCGTCCTGCCCATCGACAGCGAGCACAACGCGATCTTTCAATGCCTAGAGGGGCGCGACCCCGCGCATGTGCGCCGGCTCATTCTCACGTGCTCGGGCGGGCCGTTCCGCCGCACGCCGGCCGGGGAGCTTGCCGCGGTGACGCCCGAGATGGCCCTGCGCCACCCGACGTGGAGCATGGGCCGGAAGATCACGATCGACTCGGCCACGCTCTTCAACAAGGCGCTGGAAATGATCGAAGCCCGCTGGTTGTTCGACGTCGGCATGGACCGGGTGGAGGTCATCATCCACCCGCAGAGCATCATTCACTCGATCGTGGAATTCGTGGACGGCTCCCAGCTCGCGCAGCTCAGCCGTTCGGACATGGGCTTCCCGATTCAATACGCGGTCACCTACCCCGACCGCGTCGCCGGCTCGCTCCAACCGCTCGATCTCGCCGCGCTGGGGCGGCTGGAATTCGAGGCCCCGCGCGAAGACGTCTTCCCCGCGCTGCGCCTGGCGCGGGAGGCCGGCACCATTGGCGGCACGCTGCCCGCCGTGCTCAATGCCGCGAACGAAATCGCCGTCGAGGCCTTCCTCGCCGGACGCATCCCCTTCCCGCGCATCTGGGAAACCGTCGGAGCCGTAATGCAGGCCCACGCCGTCACGGCGCATCCCGACCTCGAATCCCTGCTCGCGGCGGACGCCTGGGCCCGCCGGCACGCGGCGGACGCGATCACGCGCTGAGCCCGGCGCGGGATCAGGCGCGGTAAAACTCCGCGATCGCGGCCACGACCTCGTCCTGCTCGGCGGTCGTGAGCTCCGGGAAAATCGGCAGCGCGATCGTCTCGGCCGACGCCCGCTCGGACTCGGGCAGATCCCCCGCGCGGTAGCCGAGGTAGGCAAAGCAATCCTGCAGGTGCAGGGGCACGGGGTAATAGATGCCGTGACCGATGCTGCGGGCCGCGAGGTGGCGGACGAGGTCGTCGCGACGCGCGGCGCGCAGGACGTATTGGTGGAAGATGTGGTGCTCGGCCACGCGCCCCGCAAACGGGGTGGCCGGCGGCGTCAGAAATTCCAGGAGCCCCTCCGCGGCGAACGCGGCGGCATACCGCTCGGCGTTCGCGCGGCGCGCGGCGTTCCACCCGCCGATGTGCGGAAGTTTCGCGTGAAGAATGGCCGCCTGGAGCGCGTCGATGCGGAAGTTGCCGCCCACCTTGTGGTGGTAGTAACGCTGCTCCATGCCGTGGTTGCGCATGAGCTTGAGCTCGGTGGCAAAGGCCTCGTCGCGGCAGGTCGACAGGCCCGCGTCGCCGTAGGCGCCGAGGTTTTTCGCCGGGAAGAAACTGAAGTAGGCGGAGTGCGCGATGGCGCCCGCCTGCACGGTGCCGTGCCGGGAGGGATACTCGGCGCCGATGGCCTGGGCGGCATCCTCCATCACGGGCACGCCGAATTCCGCGGCGAGGTCGCCGATTTCGTCCATCTCGGCGCAGAGGCCGAAGAGGTGCACGGGCACGATGAGCCGCACGCGGTTGCCGGCCGGCGTGCGCCAGGCTCCGGCGGCGTCCTGCGTGCAGCGCCCGCGCAGAAACTCGGCTAGCCGGGCGGGCGAGAGGTTGTAGGTGACGGGGTCGATGTCGACGAAGACCGTCTCCGCGCCGACGCGATGGATGCAGCCGGCGGTGGCAAAAAACGTGTAGGGAGTCGTGATGACGGCGTCCCCCGGTCCAATGCCCAGCGCCATGAGGATGGCGAGCTGGGCGTCCGTGCCAGAGGACATGCCGACCGCGTGCCCGCAGCCGATTCGCCGCGCGATCTCGGCCTCAAAGGCATCGACCCGCGCGCCGAGAATGAACTGCTGGCTGGTGACAACCGCGTCGATTTCGCGCTGAACGTCGTCGCGGATTTGCGCGTATTGCCGGGTGAGGTCGAGGAGCGGAACGGGCATGGGGAAAAGCAGAAAACGAAACTCCGAAGCGCGGAAATCGTTCAGCCTTTCAGCATTCCGGGATTTCCGCCCTGGGCGGGCAGAGCCCGCCTTACTTGACGACGCCGAATTCGGCGCGGCGGTTCTTGGCGTAGGCGGCCTCGCCGGAGCCCGGATCGGCGGGCATTTCCTCGCCGAAGCTCACGGTCTGGAGCCGCGCGGCCGGCACGCCCATGCTGATGAGGGATTCGCGCACGGCCTGCGCGCGGCGCTCGCCGAGGCCGCGGTTGTATTCCTCGGTGCCGCGGTCGTCGGTGAAGCCGGCGATGATCACGTCCTTCTTCAGGCCCTTGATGCCGGAGGCGGCGGCCTCGAGCTTGAGCAACTCGGAATCGGACACGCTGAAGCTGTCGTAGCCGAAGTAGACGGGCTCGAACTGGCCGCGGTTCACATTGCCGCCGAAGAAGCCGGCGCCTTCCACGCGCTCGGGCAGCGGGGTGCCGGTGACGTAGTCGCCGTCAATGCCGCCTTCCTCCGCGGATTTTTTCTTGAAGAGGGCGCAGGACGAAAGCGAGAGCGCGGCACAAATGGCCAGGGCGGGAAGATACGGGAGCTTCATGCGCGGGATACAACCGCAACTGTCGCGAAGTATCAACCCCCAACCGAGCGTTACCTTGACCAACTGGGCTCGGTGACCTTGCCGAGACCGCTCACGATCGGCACGGAGCGGCCGTTCTGGGTGTCGAGCAGCATAAGGGCGGAGCCGGTGCTGTAGATGAGGTGGCGGGAGTTCGCGCCCCAGGCGGGATCCTCCCCGGCGGCCAGCACCCGCGCGGTGCCGCTGCCGAGATCGGTGACGGCGATGGAGAAGCCGCCCTGGCGCACGGTGAAGGCAATTTTCCGGCCGTCCGGCGACCAGCTCGGCTCGGTGCAGAATCCCATGCCGGTGCTGACCGGCTGCGGGGTGCCGCCCCCGGAGCCAATGCGGAAGAGCCGCGGGCTGCCGTTTTCGTCGGAGGAAAAGACGATCTCGCCGCCGTCGGGCGACCAGCTCGGTGAGGACTCGACGCCGCGGGTGCGGGTGAGGCGGCGGGCGCCGGAGCCGTTTGCGCCGACGACGTAGAGCTCCGGATTGCCGTCCTTGCTGATCGAGCAGGCGATGCGGCCGCCATCGGGGGAGAAGGCCGCGCCGGAGTTCGTGCCGGGGAATTTGACGATGCGGGAGCGCGCCCCGCTGGCGAGGTCGATGAGGTAGATATCCGCGTAACCGCTCTGGTAGCCGGTGTAGGCGAGCTTCGAGCCGTCGGCGCTGATCGCCGGGGCGACGCTGATGACGCCGTCGTTCGTGAGCTGGCGGACGTTGGCACCGTCGTAGTCGGCGGTGTAGATTTCCTTGCGACCCGAGCGGGTGGACACGAAGGCGATCTTCGAGGTGGCGATGCCGGGACGACCGGTGAGCGTCTCGACGATGTCGTCGGCGAATTGATGCGCCACGGCGCGGGGCGCGCCCGAGTAGGTTTTCGCCAGCACGGTGCCGCCGCTGCGATCCTTCACCTGGCCCTGGAGGCTGCCGCCCGAAGCGGTGCCGCTGATGACGTAGGAGGCGGTCGCCGCCGGCCCGAGCACAAAGGCTCCGGCGAGCGTGAGGTCATTCTGGAGCACGGAGCCGACCGTGCCGCCCTCCGCCCCGCCGAGGCCGGCGAGCGAGACGTTGATCGCGTCGCTCTTGCGGATCGTGATGGTGGGTGCGTCCTGCGCCCGGGTGCCCGGCAGGAAGGCGCCGAGTCCGAGCAGGGTGAGAACAACGAGGGTGGGAAGGGATTTCATGGCAACGCAGCGGGCAG
This sequence comes from Verrucomicrobiaceae bacterium, assembly GCA_027488755.1. Classification (GTDB taxonomy): domain Bacteria; phylum Verrucomicrobiota; class Verrucomicrobiia; order Chthoniobacterales; family JAATET01; genus JAATET01. Next base: position 70,143 of record JAIYAZ010000075.1, read on the forward strand.
GGCGATACCATGCCGGGCGTTTTGTGAGTTTTTCAACCCAGAAGAAGCCGACCGTGAAAGTCGTCCCCGCCCCTCCGGATGTCGTGCGCCCGTGGCGGGACGGTCTGCTGGCCGGACTGGCGGTCGCGGCCGCCATCAGTTTCGGCGCTTGGATCGTGTATGCGCGGGCCTGCGACCAGAAGCTGCAGGACGTCCGCCAGCAGCTGGGGGAAATCGCCGCCACGCTGCGCGGGGCCGACCTGAGCGGCCATCACGCCCTGGCCGCTCTGCCGCCGGAGCAGCGGGCCCCGTATTTCAACCGCTTCAGCCAGAACCTCGTCGCGCTCAAGCGCGGCGCCGATGAGGTCGGGCGGGTCTACAGCTTTTCCCTGGATCCCGCGGCGACGGAAACCCTGCTCGACACGGGCGAACAGCCCGCCCATCCCGCCCCCGGCAAGCTCCCGCCGCTGGCCGGGCGGGTGCGGGCGATGCTTTCCGCCGGGCAAGTCGCGCCGCTTGTTCTCGGCGATGGCGTCGCCCTTACGGCATTCGGGACGATTCGCGACCCCAACGGAAACGTCGTGGGCGGATACGGCGTCGAGGCGGACCGGGAACGCGTCGGCGTCAAGCTGGGGCGCATCCGGGACTCGTTCGTCTTCGCCTGCATCCTCGGACTGTTGGCGGGCGCGGTCGCGGGTGCGGTCGTCGGCCAACTGCGCGCCCGCACGGCCCGCTTCCGGCGGGAGCTCGCAGCCAACCGCCGCGTGGAGGAGGCGATCATCTCGTCGCTCGGCGAGGTGGTTTACATCTACAACCCGGCCCGGCGGCGGTTTCGGTGGCGCGGAAACGTCGGCGCCCTGCTGGACCCCCCACCCTCGGCCGACGGGGAGCCGGTGGAGTTTTGGATGCGGCACATTCATCCCGACGACCTCGCGAGGTATACCATCGCGTTCCAGGAGGCCACCGCCACCGGGACCGCGATGGACGTCGAGTATCGCATCCGGCGCGCGGATGGCAGCGTGGCCTGGCTCTCGGATCGCGCGCAGCCCATTGTCGATGAAGCCGTCACCGCACTGACGTTCGCCGGGTCGCTCACGGACATCTCGGCGCGGCAAATGGCCGAGGAGTCACTACGACTCTTCTTTGAGGAAACCTCCACGGCGCACCTCGCGCTCGACGGCGACGCCATCGTGGACGCCAACCCCGCGGCGATCGCGCTCTTTGGGGCCCCGAACGCCGCCAAACTTCAGCAACACCCGATCTGGATGCTCTGGCCGAAGCGCCAGCCGAATCACGAAATCTCCGCCCACACCTGGTCGGACAAGGTGATGCAAACCCTCGAGGAAAGCTCGGCGCGGTTCGAGTGGCAGTTCCTGCGCATCGATGGCCGGCCCGTGGACTGCGATATCTTCATGCGCCACGCCGTGTTTCAGGAGCGCGATGTCCTCATGCTCGGCTGCCTCGACCTTTCCCCGGCCAAGCGGGCGCAGGCCCAGCTCATCGAGAGCGAGCAGCGTTTCCGCGACGTCAGCCAGGCCATTGGCGAATTCATCTGGGAGGTCGATGCCGAGGGACGCTTCACGTATGCCTCGCCGCGGGTGGTGGACGTCCTCGGAGTCACGCCGGAGGAGGTCATCGGCCGGCATCCCTTCGATTTCGTGCCCGAGGAGGACCGGCCCAAGGTGCTCGCGAGATCGCGGAAAATCTCGGAGGCCGGCGAGGCGTTTCGCAACTTCGAGCACCGCGTGCGACAGCCGGGCGGCCGCATCCTCTGGATCAGCGCGAGCGGAGTTCCCAGCTACGACGCAGGCGGGCAGATCAAGGGCTTTCGCGGGGCCTCGCTGGACATCACGCAGCGCCGCGCCTATGAGCAGGAACTCGTGCTCCAGAAAAACGCCGCCGAGGCGGCCGGCCGCGCCAAGGGAAGCTTCCTGGCCATGATGAGCCACGAAATCCGCACCCCGCTCAACAGCGTGCTGGGATTCGCCGACCTTCTTCTCGCCACCCCGCTTGACCCCTCCCAGCGCGAACACCTCCACACCATCCGCAGCAGCGGCGACGCGCTGCTCGTGCTGCTGAACGACATTCTGGATTTTTCCAAGATCGAGTCGGGCCACATGCAGGTCGACCTGCGGCCAACGGATCTCGCGCGCTGCCTCCAGGAGGCGGTCGACCTGCACCGGCCAAACGCCTTCGCGAAAAAGCTCGGCCTCACCCTAGCGGTGGACGAAGACGTCCCGCGCCACATCCTCACCGACAGCTCGCGCCTCCGGCAGATTCTGCTCAACCTCATCGGCAACGCGGTGAAGTTCACCGCCGAGGGCGAGGTCCGCGTCACCGCCGAACTCACCCCCGCGCCGGCCGCGGAGAAACTGGGCCGCCTCCGCATTCTCGTCGCCGACACCGGCATCGGCATCAGCCGCGAGCAGCAGGAACGCCTGTTCACGCCCTTCACGCAGGCCGACTCCTCCACCACCCGGCGCTTCGGCGGCACGGGGCTCGGCCTGGCCATCAGCAAGCGCCTCGCCGTGCTGCTGGGCGGCGAGCTGAGTCTCGTGGAGCACCCGGGCGCCGGCGCGACCTTTGCGTTGGAATTGCCCGCCGTCCTTCCCGGCCCGGAGCAAATGACCGGACCCGCCGGCCCGCCGGACCTGGAGTTGCCGGCCTTCGATGCCGTCCCCGGCCACCACCTGCCCCGGGTGCTCGTCGTCGACGATAACACGCTCAACCGCCGCCTCACCTCGCAGCTCCTCCGCCAGCTGGGCGCGGAAAACGAAACCGTCGCCAGCGCCGAGGAATGCTTCGCCCGCCTCGAGGAGAGCAGCTTCGAGCTCATCCTCATGGACGTCCAGATGCCCGGCATGGACGGACTGGAGGCCACCCGCCGCATCCGCCGGCGCGAAGAGGCCGACGGCATCGTGCGCACGCCCATCGTCGCCCTCACCGCCGACGCCATGGTTGGCGACCGCGAGCGCTGCCTCGCCGCGGGAATGAACGATTACCTCACGAAACCCATCCGCCGCGAGGCCCTCGCGCGCGTCCTCCAAGCTCATCGCCGCGCCTGATTCCCGCCTCGAAAGCTCCCTTGTCACCTCCCCGGGGCGCGTGCATATTCACCCTCCGCCCGTGGCGGCGGTTTCTTCATGAAGGTTTATATCGACGGTGAGTTTTACGAAAAGGAACACGCGAAAGTCTCCGTGTTCGACCACGGCCTGCTTTACGGCGACGGCGTCTTCGAGGGCATCCGCTTTTACAACGGCCGCGTCTTCCGCCTTGAGGAGCACATCGACCGCCTCTACGACTCCGCCCGCGCCATCTGCCTCACCATTCCCCTCTCGAAGGAGGAACTCACCGCGGCCACCGTCGAAACCATCCGCCGCAACGAGCTGCGCGACGGCTACGTGCGCCTCGTGGTCACCCGCGGAGACGGCGACCTCGGGCTGAATCCCGCCCTCTGCCCGAAGGCCACCATCATCATCATCGCGGCGAAGATCACCCTCTACCCGCAGACCGCCTACGAAAACGGCCTCATGGTCGTCACCTGCGCCACCCGCCGCATTCCCCACGGCGCCCTCAGCCCGATGGTGAAATCGCTGAACTACCTCAATAACGTGCTCGCGAAAATCGAGGCGCAGAACGCCGGCGCCGGCGAAGGCCTCATGCTCAACGAACAGGGCTACGTCTCGGAATGCACCGGCGACAACGTCTTCATCGTCAAACGCGGCAAAATCTTCACCCCGCCGATCGCCTCCGGCGCCCTCGCCGGAGTCACCCGCGGCGTCGTGTTCGAACTCGCCGCCGCCGCCGGTCTTACGCTCAGCGAGCCGGACATGACGCGCTACGACCTCTTCACCGCCGACGAGTGCTTCCTCACCGGCACCGCCGCGGAAATCATCCCGGTCGTCACCCTCGATCGCCGTCCCATCGGCGATGGCAAGCCCGGACCCGTCACCCGGGACCTTATGACACGCTTCCATGAGTTGACACAGAACACCGGCACGGTGATCTATTAGGCATGAATTGCGACGTTTGCGGAGAGAAGGAAGCCAGTGTCTTCCTCACGCAAATCGTCGAGGGCAAGATGCAGAAGGTGAACCTCTGCGAAGCCTGTTCCAAAGCCAAGGGCGTCAACGACCCCACCGGCTTCGCCCTCGCCGATTTGCTGCTGGGCCTCGGGGCCGCCCAACAGCTGGAAAAAGGCCCCGCCGCAGCCAAGTGCCCGGTCTGCGGCTTCACCCAAGGCGACTTCAAAAAAACCGGCCGCCTCGGCTGCAGCGAATGTTACGTGACCTTCGCCGACGGGCTCACCGGCATGCTCGCCAACATGCACAAAGGCACCCTGCACGTCGGCAAATCCCCCGGCAACCGCGCCCGCAAACGCGAGCTCAACGCCCGCATGCAGACGCTCCGCGAAACCCTCGATCAAGCCGTCGCCACCGAAAACTACGAGGAAGCCGCCGCCCTCCGCGACGAGATCCGCCAGCTCGAAGCCGAACTCATCCCATGAAACTCAACCGCATCATCGCCAACGCGGGAGAGTGGCTTTCCGGGGACGGCCCGCATCGTCAGGTCGTGGTCAGCAGCCGCATCCGCCTCGCCCGGAACCTAGCCCGCACCCCCTTTCCCGGCTGGGCCAAGCGCGCCGAACGCCTCCACACCCTCGAACTCCTCCGTCCCGCCGTCGAGTCCCTGCCCGAAATGCGTGAATCCTACGCACAAAATCTCACGGAACTCACCGCGTTGGAACGCCAGGTGCTGGTGGAAAGGCATCTGATCAGCCGCGAACATGCCGCCAAAGGCGCGGGAAGCGCCGTCGTGATGAACGTCGAACAGACGCTCAGTTTCATGATCAATGAGGAGGACCACCTCCGCATGCAGGGCATTCGTTGCGGCCTCCAGCTTCACGAGACCTACGCCATGGTCGACCAATGCGACACCGAGCTCGCCGAATGCCTCGAGTTTGCCTACCACGACGACCTCGGCTACCTCACCGCCTGCCCCACGAATGTCGGCACCGGCATGCGCGCCTCCGCCATGCTCCATCTGCCCGGCCTTGTCATGAGCGAGCAGATCAACAAGATCATCAACTCGGTGAACAAGATCGGCCTCGCCGTCCGCGGCCTCCACGGGGAAGGCACCGAGGCCATGGGCAACCTCTTTCAGGTCTCCAACCAGACCACCCTCGGCGAAAGCGAGCCGCAGATCATCGAACGGCTCAACGAGGTCATCCTCCACATCATCGAGCACGAGGAAAACTCCCGACAGCAACTCCTCGAGAAACGCCCCGCGATGGTGCTCGACCAGATCGGCCGCGCCTTCGGCATCCTCTGCCACGCCCACAGCATGACCTCCAAGGAGGCGCTCAACCTTCTCTCCATCCTCAAGCTCGGCGTCGACCTCGAAATCTTCCCGAACAGCGACGCCGCCCCGTCCCGCGCCACCATTGACGAACTCTTTATCGAAACCCAGCCCGCCCACCTGCAAAAGGGCGCCCAGGGCCAGAAAATGACCGCCGAGGCGCGCGACGCCTTGCGGGCCACCCTTATCCGGGCGAAGCTGAATTCGCTCCCACCACCCGACACCGCCAAGGTGCCGCTGCCCGAAGTCTCCAAGCAAACCGATGATGAATAACTTCACTCCGCGTGCTCAACAGGTGCTCGCCCTTGCCCGCAAGGAAGCCGACCGGTTCAACCACAACTACGTCGGCACCGAGCATCTCCTGCTCGGGCTCATCAAGCTCGGCCAGGGCGTGGCCGTGAACGTCCTTCAAAAAATGGGGCTCGATCTTGAGACCGTCCGCATGGAGGTCGAGAAACAGGTCGGCTCCGGCCCGGAGACCAAGATGGTCGGCAACATTCCCTACACGCCCCGCGTGAAGAAAGTGCTCGCCCTCGCCAGCAAGGAGGCCAAGGCCCTCCAGCACAGCTACGTCGGCACCGAGCACATTCTCCTCGGCCTCCTCCGCGAGGGCGAAGGCGTCGCCGCCCGCGTGCTCAAGAGCCTCGAGGTCGACATCGAACGCACCCGCAACGAAATCCTCAAGGAACTCGACCCGAACTTCTCCGCCCAGGAAGGCGGCGAGGGCGGCGGTGAATCCATCCCGCAGGAAGCCGGCACCGGCAAAAAGGACGGCAAAACCCCCGCCCTGCGCGCCTTCGGCCGAGACCTCACCGAAATCGCCCGCAAGGGTGAGCTCGACCCCGTCATCGGCCGCGCCGACGAAATCGAACGCGTCATCCAGATCCTCTGCCGCCGCACGAAGAACAACCCCGTGCTCATCGGCGAGGCCGGCGTCGGCAAGACCGCCATCGCCGAAGGCCTCGCGCAGGAAATCATCGCCGGCAACGTCCCGGAAATCCTCCGCGACAAGCGCGTCATCACCCTCGACCTCGCCCTCATGGTCGCCGGCACCAAATACCGCGGCCAGTTCGAGGAGCGCATCAAGGCCGTGATGGACGAAATCCGCAAGGCCAAGAACGTCATCCTCTTCATCGACGAGCTCCACACCATCGTCGGCGCCGGTTCCGCCGAGGGAGCGATGGACGCCAGCAACATCATCAAGCCCGCCCTCTCCCGCGGCGAGCTCCAGTGCATCGGTGCCACCACGCTCAACGAATACCGCAAATACATCGAGAAGGACTCCGCCCTCGAACGCCGCTTCCAGCAGGTCAAGGTCGAGCCTCCCACCGTCGAGCAGACCATCCTCATCCTCAAGGGCATCCGCGCTAAATACGAGCAGCACCACAAGGCCAAGATCAGCGACGCCGCCCTCGAAATCGCCGCCAAGCTCTCCGACCGCTACCTCACCGGCCGCTTCCTGCCCGACAAGGCGATCGACATCATGGACGAGGCCGGCTCCCGCGCCCGCATCGGCGCCATGACCCGCCCGCCCAACGTCAAGGACATCGAGGCCGAAATCGAAGTCATCAAGGGCGACAAGGAAGCCGCCATCAAGGCCCAGGATTTCGAGCGCGCCGCCTCCCTGCGCGACGCCGAGAAACAGGCCAAGGACCGCCTCGACGCCGTGCTCGCCGAGTGGCGCCAGAAAAAGGAGGAGCAGGAAGTCCACGTCACCGAGGACGACATCATGCACGTCCTTTCGAAATGGACCGGCGTGCCCCTGCGCCGCTTGGAGCAGGGCGAAAGCCAGAAACTCCTCGCCATGGACGAGGAGCTCAAGGGCAAGGTCATCGGCCAGGACGAAGCCGTCGTCGCCATCAGCAAGGCCCTGCGCCGCTCCCGCGCCGATCTCAAGGATCCCCGCCGCCCCATCGGCTCCTTCATCTTCCTCGGCCCCACCGGCGTCGGCAAAACCTTCCTCTGCCGCACGCTGGCCGAGTTCATGTTCGGCGACCCCGACGCCCTCATCCAGCTCGACATGAGCGAATACATGGAGAAGTTCACCGCCTCCCGCCTCATCGGCTCGCCCCCGGGCTACGTCGGCTACGAGGAAGGCGGCCAGCTCAGCGAAGCCGTGCGGCGCCGCCCCTACTCCGTCGTGCTTTTCGACGAAATCGAGAAGGCCCACCCCGACGTCATGCACCTCCTCCTCCAGATCCTCGAGGAGGGCAAGGTCACAGACTCGCTCGGCCGCAAAATCGATTTCCGCAACACGATCATCATCATGACGTCGAACGTCGGCGCGGAACTCATCAAGAAGCAGACCTCCCTCGGTTTCGGCGCGCCCAAGCTCGACGACAACTACGACACCATGCGGTCGAAGATCCTCGAGGAGACCAAGCGCGTCTTCAAACCCGAGTTCCTGAACCGCCTCGACGACATCATCGTCTTCCACACCCTCACCAAGCCCGACCTCGTCCGCATCGTCGACCTCGAGATCAGCAAGGTCGTGGAGCGCCTGCGCACGAAGTCGATCCTCGTCTCGCTCGATGAGTCCGCCAAGGAACTCCTCATCGAGAAAGGATACGACCCGGCCTACGGCGCCCGCCCGATGCGCCGCGCCGTGGAGCGCTACCTCGAGGACCCCATGGCCGAGGAACTCCTCCGCGGCACGATCAAACCCGGCATCACGGTCACCGTGTCCCGCGCCGGCGACAAACTCACCTTCCTCAACGTCCCCACGCCCGAGGAACCCGCCCTCACCAAGGCGCCCGAGTAGACCGGCCCACGAACCTTAAACGCCCGAACGGCTGCCGCGGATTCACCCCCCGGCAGCCGTTCCGCTTTTGGGCCGCGGTCGCTACCGCCCCTTGCCGAGGGTTTGGATCAATTGCTCGCGGTAACTCTCGGGAATTCCGGTCTGATACATCACGAGCCGGGCCGTGGAGATCCCCGTCGTGGCCACCGAGAGAACGCCGATCGCCAGCACCGCGCCCTGCACCAACCGCCGGCTTCGGAACCACGGATCCTCAAGCGCCGCCAGCGTGAGCACCACAATGAGCGGCAGAAACTCCGCCGTGTAGCGGTAGGTGATGAAATACCACGCGCAGATCACGGCCACCTGCCCGAGGAAAAGCAGCGCCGCGTAGGTGAGCGCCGGCGGACGACGCCGGATCAGCGCCACCAACCCAAGCCCCGCAAACACGAGCAGAACCGGACTCGCCATCGGGATCGTGATCATCGCCTCGGCGGAATCCGAGAAATACAGGTTCACGCGGTTCGGCCGCGCCGGCGTCCACGGCGAGAGGTAGGGAAAGGACGGCGTCACGTATTGCCCGTGAACCCCGAGATATTCCCCGAGCGAGAACGGAACCCGGCGCGCGTTGAAGGTCCCCAGTTCCGCCCGCGTCTTCGCGACCTGCGCACTTTCGAGTTCATATCCCTGCCACGTCAGAAACGTGAGCGGCGACCCAAAGCGGGCGTGGTTATACCAAAGGCAAAACGACCCCGCGAGCACCAGTGGCAGCGCCGCCAGCGCGAGGCCGCGCCAGGGCACCCGCGGCGAATCATCCCCGCGCCGCCGCCAGCAGGCCAGAAACACGGCGCCAAGCAGCAGGCCGAAAAGCGGCAGGGAAAAGGTCAGCCGCGACAGCAGCGCGCCGGCCGTGCAGGTCGCCATCAGCACGAGCGCAGCGGTGCTCCAGCCCCGATGCAGCGCGCGGTAGCCAATCGCGATGGTCCAGAGCGAGAATCCCAGCGCCCACAGGATCGACTCCTGGTAAATCGTCGGCACCGCGACGAGGTAAAGGATCGGGCTGGCGAGCGCAAAGATGAGCGCGAGCAGCAGCGCGGTTCCGCGGGAGAAGCCGGCCCCCGCTTGGCGGCACGCCTCCCAAAACAGGACAAAGAGCGCCGTCGCGGCAAACAATCCCCCAAGCCAGCAAAGCAGCGGAGCCAGTTTGCCAAACGTGTCCGGCACAAACACCAGCCACGGAATCCGCAGCAGGGCCGGAAACGGTCCGAAATAGATCACGTTCTTTCCGGCCGAGCGGATGGCCTCGTAGACCACGGCCCCGTCGGGAATATCCACCTCCCCCCGCAGCAGGCTCAGCCCGAGCGAATCAAACGGCGTGCCCAGCGTGCGCTGGAAAAAATTACCCGTGCCAAAGGTCACAAACCACCCGAACGCCAAGCCCACGAGCGCGAGGAAGCCCAGCGCGTAAATCGCCCGGGTTCGCTTGCGAAAGTCTGGTTGCATGGGTGGTGCTGGCCGGGCGGCGGCTTCCGACCAGACCGGACCCGAGCCAGCTTTCTGCGCGGTTGCTCCGCGCAGGGCAACCAAAAATCTTCGCCCCGACCGGTCGGACTTAATCGTCCGATTTGTCCTTCTTCGCCGGACGCGCCTTCGCCGGGGCGGAGTTATTCCGCGGCGGCGCGGGCCGTTGGGCCTGCACCGGAGCCGGGCGGGCGGGCGCGGCCTGCGGCGGGCGCGGGCGCACCTGCTCCGGGCGAGCGGACGCCGGCGGCCGGACGATGACCCTCTCCATCGAGCGGCGGGCGGCCTCGGAATCCTGCCGCGGGGCCGCCTGCGCGGGGCGGGGGCGCGGGGCCGCGGGCACCTGGCTGGTGGGCAGGGGCCGCGGACGGGTGACCTGGGCGGGCGCCGCCGTTGCCGGCCGCGGGACGCGATTGACGTTCGTTCCCGGGCGCGCTTCCGCCCGATCCGGCAGCGGGCGGGGACGCGCGGCGACGGTATCGCGATTCGGGCGCGAGGCTTGCCCGGGGAGCGGGCGCGGCGCCGGCACGCTGGCGGGGCGCGACGCGCGGTCCGCCGCCGGCAGCGGCTTCGGGCGGACGGCGGTCGGGGCCGTCGGGCGGTTCCCCGGGAGGTCGCGGCGGGCCGTGGCACCCGCGGCGGCGGGGCGGGGTTTCCGCGTTTCGGCCACCATCTGGTTGCGGACGTTCTGGCGCTGGGCGGGCGTGAGATCCGTCCAACCCCGGTCGCTCTGGCGCGGGCCGACCTTGGCGGCGACGCGCGGCGGGCGGGCATCCGGGTCTTTCGTCACGCGGGGCGCGACGACGCGCAGGCGGTCGCCGTCGAGAACGTTGCGGCTGCTGTTGGGGCCGCGCCCGGTTCGCGGGTTCACGGTTTCCACGCGATCAATGCGGGCACGGCGGACGTTGCCGGCGCGGCTGAGTTCCTGGTAGTCCGGCCCGCCGTTGTAGATCACGTTCTGGTTGTTGTTCACCACGTTGGTGATGTTCGTGATGTTCGTCGTGTTTTGAATGATCGTCACATTGTTCTGCGGCGGCACGCAGAAGTTACCCACGTTGCCGTAGCCGAAGTAGCGGTCGGGGCAGAAGCGGTAGAAGGAAGGGCCCACGCCGAAGCTGATGCCGATGCCAACGGAGATGCCCACGCTGGGCTGCCAGACGACCTCGGGCGGCAGGGGAGCCCAGCCGACGTAACCGCCGCCGGAGCGCCACGACACCCAGGCGGGAGCCCATTCGTAACCCGGCACCCAGCACCAGCCGCGGCCGCGGAGGTTCGTCCAGCGACCGTAGTGATACGTGGCCCAGCCCCAGGATTCCTGCGACACCCACGCCCAGCCGTCGTCGGTGTAGACCCACTGCCCGACCGTGTAGGGTTGCCAGCCCACGCCGACCCCGACGGGCTGCCACACGTAGCCGTAGTCGGCCGTCTGCACCCAGTCGCCGTAGGGGGCGAGTTCGTTGTAGAAAACGTTGAAGTTAATGTCGGCCCGGGCTCGTTCGGGCAGGAGAACGAGCATCAGGGACGCGAGGGACGCGCAAAACGCACGAGGGAGTTTCATAGGTTTCTGTTTCGAATAACTGCGCAGCCCGAAGGTTTATTCATTCGTTTTCCAGCGCAAGGGCCCGCCGGGGCAGAAAAAAACCCGGGAGGGTCTCCCGGGTTCATCTGGGCAGGATGGAGGGTTGGTTCAGGCAAGCCCGGCCAGGAAGGCGTCCACGTTTCGAGCGTTGTCGTGCAGCTCCGCGACGAAGCGTTCGCAGCCCCGCTGGCAGACGGCGAGTTCCTCCGCGTCCCCCAGCAACCGCCGGGCCGCGGCTTCGAACGCCGCAAAATCCCCCGCCGCGAAGGTCCCCGGCTCGAAGCGCCCGAAGAGGTCATCGGGATTCACGTCGAGCGAAAGGAGGGCGGCGGAGCCGAGGCCAGCCTGGATGAAGCTGTTCGGCCAACCCTCGAAGGTCGAGGTGTTCACAAAAAGCTTCGCGGCGTCGTATTCCGCCTGCACGTCGCGGTAGGGAACGCGTTCGACGAAGGTGAGGTTCGGCAGCGTGCCCGCGCGGGCGGCGACCGATTCCCAGAGCGTCACATCCTCACGCGGACAGACCATGCGGCAACGCGCGTCCGGCATACGCTCCACGAGGTCGAGGAAAAGGTGCGGGCGTTTGATCGGCTGGCAGCGCGCGATCCAGAGCAGGTCAACCGTCTTCGCCGCCGTGCGGGGCAGGGCGCGGGGCAGAATGAGGTTGCGATACATTCCGCCGGAAAGTCCCTGCCGCGCAAACTGCGTCGCCTGGTAATCGCTCATGGCCAGGCGGTGATCGGCCGCGCGCACGCCGGCCTCAAACAGCGCGCCGCGCAGGGGATTCTCGCGGCGAAACTCGCCGTTCACCTCGGTATCCAGCCCGCAGATGAAGACGATCCGCTCGGACCCGGCTCGCAGATAACGCAGGAGATACAGCCAGCTCGTCCAACCGAGCACGAGCAGATAGTCCGCTCTCTCCTCGCGGAGGATGCGTCGCACGCGCGGAATCGCGCGCGCCGTGTCGGCAAGGCCACCGGTTTGGAACGGTCCGCCGTTGCGGGTGCGCACGCCCTCAAAGACGGCGCCGTCCGCCTGCCCGATATCGCCACCGATGATCACCACCTCGTGCCCGCGAGCAACCAGCTCCCGCGCGAGCAGGGCAACCTGCAGCTCCGCGCCGCCGGAGACGCGATTGGCCGCGGGATCGAGCGCGAGGTGCGCGTAGCTGGAGAGAAAGCAGAACTTCATCGCCGCACGGTGGCCGCCAGCATGCGCAGCCAGGGAATTCGCGGAAGCAGGCCCGGACGAAACGCCACGAGCGCGGCCAGAAAAGCGCCGCCCGCCCCGGCCCGGACGGCCCGGCCGTAAAGCGCGTAGCATTGCTCGGCGACCATGCGGGCAAAACCGGGCGCGGGCCGCCGGCCGCGCAGGAAGGCCGGCTCAAGCCCGGCCAGCGCCTCGAAGTATTCCCACCAGTCCCCCGGCAACGCCTCCGCCCAGGCCGAGGCAATCACGGGGCTCGCGTCAAATCCCGGGGCGACGGTTTCCATGTGCCGTTCGAGCACGGCCCGCACCGCGGACCGGCGGCGCACGGCGTCATCCGTGCGCGCCATGATCGACGCGGCGTGCAGCCGGTATTTCACGAGCGGTTCGCGCAACGTGACGACCGGAAACTCCTCCGCCACGCGGCCCCAGAGGTCGAGATCCTCGCAGGCCGGCTGATCGCGGTAACCACCAAAGCGGTTCACAATGATGCTGCGCCGGAACACCGCGGCGGAGTGCGCAAAGGGTGCCCGGAAGCAGAGATCCCACGAGACCAGATCCGCGTGACCGCCCGTGCGCCAGCGTCCGCGGGGAGCCCCGCGGTCATCCACGAGCCACGCATCGCAACCGAGCAGCGGCACCGCGGGATTTCCCCGCAAGAAGGCGAGTTGCGCTGCGAGCCGGCCGGGGGCGCTGAGATCATCGGCATCCTGCCGCGCCACCCATTCCCCGCGAGCTTCGGCCAGCCCGCGGTTAAGCGCGGTAACCAGGCCGAGGTTGCGGTCGTGCCGGATCACGCGCAGGCGCGGATCGGCGAACTCCGCAAGCAGGCGCGGCGAGTCGTCCGTCGATCCATCATCGATCACGAGCAGTTCAAAATCGGTGAACGTCTGCCGCGCCACGCTCGCGAGGGTTTCCGGCAGATGCCGCGCCCCGTTGTAGAGCGGCATGAGAATGGTAACGGCGGGACGGCTCATCGGCAGAGGGCCTGGAAGATTTCCGCGTGGCGGTCGAGCCAGCGTTCGCGGTCGAACGAGCGCTCCGCCCACGAGCGGGCCGAGGCGGCGAAGTTTCCCTGCGCGCTCAGAATTTCCTCGACGGCGTCGGCCATTTCCGCGGCGCCGGGGGCGTGGTCCTGCGTCCAGTCATCCGGCACGGGAACCAGCCGGCCGCAATCGGCCGGGACGAGCTCCGGCATCCCGCCGCTGTGCGAGGCGACGACGGGCAGACCGCAGGCGAGCGCCTCGATGGGCACGGTGGGGCAGGGATCCTTGTATTTCGGGTGAAGGAGCACGTGCGCGGCACGGTAGAGCGCGGGAGCCTCGGCCTGAGTGAAACGCGGGCGCAGACGCACGTGATCGCGCAGGCCGCGCGACGCGATGTAATCCGCCACCTCGCGGTCACCGCCCGGCCAGCGGAATTCGCCCGCGATGGTCAGACGCACGGAACGTCCCCGCGCGATCAGCTCCGCGAGGGCGTCGAGCGAGGCGCGCACGCGGTAGAACGAGTGATTCGTGCCCATGGCAAGGAGTTCCCAGACGTTCAGCGGCGGGCGCACTGGCGCGGGCGAGAAGTGCACGAGATCGACCGGGTTCCACAGAACCTCCGCCGGTGCCGACGCGGGGCCGAGATAACGGTCCGCCGCCCCGCGGCAAAACTCGCTCTGGTAGATCACGTGATCCGCCTGCGCGAGCAGGGCGCGCATCGGCTCATTGAACCACGGATAATGCCCGCCGCACCACGCGGGGTAAGCCACGCCGTTCTGATTCCAGATGAGGGGAATCCCCTCCCCGCGCGCCCAGGCGACAAGTTCCTCCACGTGCGGCACGAGGTGCAGCGTGCTGCTCACGAGATAAATGACGTTGAATCGCCTCCGCTCCTCCCCAAAGCGCGCGCGGAGATGCGCGAACTTCACGGCTCCGCCAATGGCGGCCTCCTCGGGGCGGAGCGGATCCTCGATCCAGCCAAAGTTCAGCGCGGGGCCGCCCGACGGTGGCGGCGGCAGGGCCTGCAGGCGACGGCGGAACGCGCGGCGCCCGCGGACATGATACATCCGCCGCGCGAGCGCCACGGCGGATTCGCGCGCCCGGATGACCGGGGACACGGGCTCGACCATTCTTACGCCCATGGCAAATCCCGCCCCAGCAGGGCGGCCAGCTGCGCGTTGCGCGGGCGGTAGAAGGCGCGCAGGGCCTGCTCGGTTTCCGCCGGCATCCATTCCTGATACCCGCCGTCGCGCGCGGGCGGGCGGGGCTCAAGATCCACGGCGGGAAGCCCCGCATGCGCCAACGCCCGCTGGGCCATGCCCACGGGATCGGCAAAAAATTCTTCGCTGATGAGAAACAAACACTGTTCGCGCGGAAACACCTCGAGCCAGCGCTCGACCGCCCGGGCATACCAGCCGCAGAGCACGTAGCGCGCGGGGCTCCAGGCATGACGCGCGGCCGCATCGACCAGCGGCAGCACCGACGGCTCGTCCAGCCAGCGCATGGCGCTGCTTACGTTCGCGGAGAAGTCCCCGCGGTCGGAGCCAAAGCGACGGAACATCTGGTAGTCCGACCAGGCGCGGCGCACCGGATCGCGGAACAGGAAAATCACCCGCGCCTCGGGCAGGATCGCGCGGACGTTGCGGGGGGCGTCGGGATTAACGAAATACTCGACGCTGCCGTCGCCGACGACAAACCGGCTTCCCGGCAGGCGCAGCGGGTAATTCATCGCCGCGCGCAGGCGGCTGCCGGGGTAATGCACAAAGTTCGTCGGCTCCTTGCGGGCGCCCCGCCGCACGCCGGGATGCTCGCTCATGATGTCGTAGAGAGTGGAGGTGCCGCACTTCGGCGCGCCCGCAATGACAAAGCCGGGCAGGGCGCGACACGGAGCCGTGAGCAGACGCCAGGCCTTGTCGATTTCAAAGCGAAGGTCGGGGGGGCGAATCATGCGGAGAGTTCGGCGCGAATGCGGTCGGCCATCCTGCGGCAGACGGCGTCCCAAGTGAAGCGCGCGCTGGCGAATTCCCGGGCGGCCGCTCCCATTTGCTCGCGGCGCGTTCCGTCCGCCAGCAGCTCCAAGAGCGCGGGAGCGAGGCTCTCCGGCGCACGCAGGAAACCCGTCTCGCCGTCGCGCACGCGTTCGGCGTTCCCACCCACCGGCGTGGCGACCACGGGCAGACCGTGCAACGCCGCCTCACCGATCACCGAGGCCGATGGATCCATGCGGCTCGGCAGGCAAAACACCGCCGCCTCGCGGTAGAAGTCCGCGACCCGTTCCGGTGCCACCCGCCCGACAACTCGCACCCCCGGCTCGTGGATCGCGGGGGAACACCCGACGATCCACAGCTCCGCCTCCGGCCGCGCGGCCCGCACCGCGCGAAAGGCCGCGAGCAGTTCCGGCCCGCCCTTGCGCTCCCAGTCCACGCCCACAAAAAGAATCGCGGCGGGATTTCGCGAAGCGGAGGACGCCGAGAGCGGAACGTTTTGGCCGGAGAATACGCACTCCACGCGCTCCGCCGGCACCGCGTAATCCTCGCGCACCGAGGCCGCGGCAAACTCGCTGGAAACAAAGTTCACCGTCGCCCGGCGGTAGAGCGTGCGCTCCATTTCGAGCCACCCGCGCGGCACGGGCAGAAGCGGACGCGGCTGGGCGTAGCGGCGGTTCGCGAGATACGTGTGGTCGGAGTAGAGAAAGTGCGGCACGCCCTCACGCCGGGCATCAAAAAGCGACTGGGTTTGGAAAACTAACGCCGTGCGGGCCGGGTCGACCTCGCGTTCCACCCATTGGTGGATGGCCCGACCAACCACGTTCAGACGCGGAAAGAAATCCCGCGGCGGCTGTCGTTGCGCCACGATGCGCGGGCCGTAGCGAAACGCGGCCTCGACGTGCGCGCGGAGTAAGAGCCCGGCGGAACCGCGCACGATGTCGCGCTCCACGTCCACGACGCGCCACGCGAGGTCCGGAAACTCGGCTCGCAGACCGCGCTCCACGGCGTCGTTGATCAACGAAAACGCGCCGATGCGGAAAAAATACGCCCCGCGTTTCATGTCCCGGATTCGTTCAGAATGCGTTGGACGAAACCCGCGTGTTCCCGCGCCACCACCGACGTGGCGTAGCGGGCCGCGACGACCGCGCGCGCGGCCTCGCCGGCTTCCCGGCGACGCTCGGGATATTCCAGAAGATCGGTCAGCGCGACGTGCCACGCGGCGGATGAGTCGGCGAGCACCACCGCGCCCGGATCAGCC
The DNA here is from genome assembly GCA_027488755.1 of Verrucomicrobiaceae bacterium. Lineage (GTDB taxonomy): Bacteria > Verrucomicrobiota > Verrucomicrobiia > Chthoniobacterales > JAATET01 > JAATET01. The sequence goes on from JAIYAZ010000075.1 coordinate 86,752, forward strand.
ACATCCGCGACATCTCGATAGCTGGGCACCGGACTCGCCACGGCCGGGAGGCCGACCGCCATACCGAGCGTGATCTTCCACTCCGTGTGCGAAAGATTGTAGGGCACGTCGAGAAAGCGGGGGGAAACAATCACTCCGCCGGCCGCGTAAAGATCGAGCAGCGCACGAACGCCCGTGAACCGGTGGCAGGTGTGCGGCACGCGGCGCAGGAACGCATCGACCCGGTCGCGAACTGCCTCGGGCCAGCGTTGGCGGGCGGCGTCGAGGTCATCCGTCACGAGGTGGAGATGAATGTGATCGGCCAGCGCCAGGAACGCCTCCTCGGCGGCGAGGAATTCAAACACCTTGGCCGCCATGCCGCTCCACCACACCTGGAGCCGGCCATCGCGGAGTCCAGAGCCGGTTGGTTGCTTGGGGGCGAGCTGGAGGTTCACGTTATCGGGCACCCACGCGGCGTTGGGATTCACCTGGGCGCAGACCCGCGTAAGGTGGCGCGAGGAGGCGATCACCCCGTCGGCGAAATCCGTGATGCCAAGCGCCGCGGCTCGCTGGGCCGGCGTGGGGGCCATCACGTCCAGACTCACCTCGCCGGCGACGTGCGTGTAATAATCGACGTTGGCCTCGAAGATTACCTTCGTTCCCTGCGCGCGGAGGCGGCGGGCCAGGTCGAGGCACTGCGAGCCCATCGACTTCAGGAAAACCACCGCCGCATAGCGCCGCCCGGGCCGGTAGAGTTCGTAGCGCAATTCGGAAGACCCGGCCGCGAGCGCCTCGGCAATCCACCGGAAGCGCATGAAGCTCATTGGCGAAGCCGCATCATCCCAGCCGAACAGGAGCGCGGGCGGGCGCATGCCCCGCGCGAGCGAACTCCAAGCGGGCACGCGGCTGTTGATGATGAAGCCGATGCGTTTCACGGACGCGTCGTCAAAAATGCCGCGATGTCTTCACTTACGAGCGGACCGCGGGCGTATTTCTGCTCCTTCCAGTCGGGGGCTGTGGGGCCACCCAGCAAGGCCCGGAGCCGGGCAAGAAGCTTGGCAGGGGTGAGGGCGTGGCGGTCCATGATGTTGGCGCGCGGCGCGGAGGCGTCCGCGTCCCGGCTGGAGCGCGGCAGGAAGCAGAGGTGGAGGCAGCGGAAGTCCGCCTCGGCCCACGCGGTATTGTCTTGGAGGTTGTGGCGTTGCGAGGCGTCGTAGCCGGGGCGAAAGCGGATCTCCCCGCCGTGCAGGCGTTCCACAATGCGACCGCTCCAGTTTTCGATGGCGGCGAAGTTGTAGAGCTTCGTCATGCTGCGACAGGGCGGGGCGAGATGGCCCTCGGCGAGCGTGGTGCCGGGCACGAAGCGGCGGACGTTCAGCACGTTGCCAAAGAGCACCCACCACGCGCGGAACTCGCCCGCCTCCAGTCGTCGGCGCAGCCGGACGAGGCCGGCCGCGTCGTAGATTTCGTCGCCATCGACGCCAAACACCCACGTGTCGGTGCCGGCGTAGCCCGCGATCATGCGATGCGACTCCCCCGAGTCGCGGCAGCGCCGCACCCGCAGGCGGGGGCCGAACTCCTGCGTCAGCCGACCGAGGATCGCGGTGGTCTCGTCGCTGGATTCGTGATCACAGACGAGAAACTCGTCGCAGACCCCGATGGCACTGCGAATCGCCCACTCCACGAAACGGTCTTCGTTTCGCACGAGCATTATGCCGACGATTTTCACGCGAACCGCATTTCCCGGAGCGCCGCGCTCCATTCCGGGCGCTTGAGGAGGGAGAAGAGAAACAGGGCGTTCGGGTTGATCTCGCCCTTGCGCATGAGGCCGCTCCAGATGAGCGGGTAGGGCCCGTGGTAGTAATGGTGGGCGCCGAGGAGACGGTCGTCCACGGCCGCGCGGGCGGTCTCGCCGGCAAACTTTCGGACCGCGTAACGATAGAGATCCGTCGCGCTCTTGAACGCATCGAGCCCGGCGGGAACAGGCGTGGCGGCGTGCGAACGCCCCTCGATACGGTAGCTGTGCGCGGTGAGCGTTTCGGGCAGGCCCGCTTCGGCCGAACCGCCGCGGCGCTCAAAGGCCCAGGGATTCTGCTCGCTTTCGGGGAGCCAGGCGATGAGGCGGTCGAGCAGTTCGCGCAGGGCGTCGAGCCGCCAGAGCGCGGGGTGCAAGGGATATTTCCAGAGGGTGTCCGGCCGGCAGCGGTCGAGTTCCCAGCCCCGGGATTTCACGATGGCGCCGTGGATTTTTCGGCCCTGGCCGTAGCCGGAGAGCGCGATGCTTACGGCGCCGAGTTCGCGCATGAGGGCGGGGAGGGCGGCGTTGAGATTCTCGGCGTGGCAGGGCCCGAGTGGCGGATGGTCCTCGAGCAGCAGGTAGGCCTGCCCGAATCCCTCGGCGAGCAGGTCGTCGCAGGCGGAGCGCGTCACGCGCATCCAGTTGCAGGGATCGTCGCGCAGCGGTAGGGCGAGCGGGTCTCCGCCGATGCCGGCGAGGCGCAGGGGCAGGGCGTCGGGCCAGAATTCCCGCAGGCGGGCCCGCGTGAAGTCCGTGAGGGGCCGGTAGCGTTCGCAGGTGGAGAGGAGGATGCAGGTGTTCACAGGCGACCGGATTCGACGGCGAGACGCTGAATGGTATCGGCGAAATCAAGCACCATGCGCTCGCCGGAGGGTAGGCGGTCCAGCAGGCGGTGACGGAGGTCGCCGAGCCGATCGGCGGCTTTGCGGATGGCCCCCGCGACGTCGTCGCGAAAGCCGATGCCGTAGCGCTGGCCGGCCTCGACGATGCCGCCGCCGTCCTCGTGATAAACGAGCGGCAGCCCGCACTGGGCACCCTCGACGTGGTGCATGCCGCAGGGCTCCCAGCGGGAGGCGGTGAGGTAGAGGTGGCACTCGCGGAGCTTTGCGGCGAGCGGCCCACCGGTCATGGGGCCGAAGGTTTCGGTGGCTTTCCAGCGGATCTCTTTCGGCCAGCGACCGATCACGCGCAGGCTGATACCGGGCAATTCGCCGGCCGCAATAAGCTCATCGACCTGCTGGTAAATATCGTAGCCCTTGAGCCAGTTGTCGGACCAATGGTGCGTGACGAGGCGCACGGTCTCCCCCGGGCCGGGCAGGTGATTACCGAGGGGGTGAAACACGCGGGGATCCGCGCCGTTGTAGATCACCTGATGCGGCAGGCTGGCGTCGAACCAACGGGCGGCAAAGTAGTCGCGCAGCCACTCGGAGATGAACACGGTGTGATCGGCAAGGGCGTTCGTCCTGCTCAGCAGGTCGTCGATGTCGTTGGTGCCCTTGCGTTGATCGCATTCGTTGACACGGTGGAGGATGGGCACCTGCGGATGCCGTTCGCGAAATCGCTCCAAGTCGGCGAGGCCGAATTTTTTCGCGGGGTGATCGCGGCGCGGGTCGATCACGAGAATGACGTCGGGATCGTGCTTGAGGTCGAAGGTCACGCGCCACCCGCGCCGCCACATGCAGTCGGCGAGCTGGGAGACAAAGTGCCCCGCCCCGCCCCACGAGGAGCGGGGCGGCAGGAGGCTGATGGCGAGCGTGGGTTTGCGGCGGAAAAGAGACATGAAAAAATCAGGATTCGGGGAGGGCGCAGACGGCCGTGAGGCGGCGGGCAAAATCGGCAATATTCCCGTGGCGCATCGCGGCCTCGCGGGCACAGCGACCGATGGACTCGCGGCGGGCGGGGTCGGCGAGGAGACCGTCCAAGGCGCGGCGCAGATCGCCGGGTGAACCGGGCTCGACGAGCAGAAGGTCGCGCCCGTCGACGATGCCGTCGCCGGTCCACAGGCCGCGCGTGCGGGAAAGGATCACGGGCCGCCCGCAGGCCATCGCCTGGAGCGCGACGCTTTGACCGGAGGGCTGCAGGGAGTCCTCCAGCGGGACGATCACCGCGAGGGCGCCGCGGTAGAGGTCGCGGAGTTCCTCGTCGGTGACGACCGGGGCATGCCACGAACCGCGGAGATTTTCGACGTGGGCGGGCAACTCGGGCAGCGGCCGCCGGGTGAGGATGCGGGTGCGGACCGGGGGCGAGGTGACCGCGCGGACGAGCGTGGCGTAGTCGCGGCGTCCATCGTTACCGACGCTGAGCACATAGTCCCCGGGCGGGGTGGAGCCGGGGGTCCAGAAGTCGACGTCCACGCCGTAGGCATTCGCGTGGACGCGCGGGGCGGGAACCCCGCAGGTCTGCACGGTGGCCTCGCGCTCCGATTCGGCGAAGAGCACGACTTGCTGCCGCGCCATCGCGGCGGCGGTGGCCTGTTGGCGCGCGCCGGCGAGCGGAAAGTTCACGTGTCCACAATGAATGCCGACGAGGCGGGCGCGCACGCGGCCGAGGGATTTCCACCACGCGAGGGCGTTGGCGTGCGAGGTGGATGCGGCTACGACGACGTCGCGATCCCGAAGGCGGGCGAGCACGCGCCGGGTGGCGGCGATGTGCTCGCCGCGGGTGCGCACGGGCGTTTGCCGGTCGCGCAGGAGGTTGTAGAGCGCGGCGAGTGGGGAGCGGCGGGGATCCGGCGCGTCGAGGCAGATCACGTCGTGGCCGGCGCGAGCCATTTCCACGGCGCCGTAGAAAAAGTCCGAAGGACCCTTTCCTTCGCGGGCCTCCTTCCAGCGGGCTTCGCGGCCGCCGGCAAAAACAAACGCGACCTTCACGCGCCAAAGATCCGGCGTTTCCAGGGCCGGAGCACGCGCTCAGCCCAGATCACGGGGGCCAGCAGGGCGGTGAAGAGCCCCCCGACCCAGCGGCCCGGGCGCGAGAGGATCGCAAAATGCGCGGACGAAAACTGCAGCACGCTGGGCAGAAACAGGCGGATGCGGTGGCTGGCATTCACCCAGCGGGCGAGTTCCTCCATGTCGGGACCGCGGCCGTGAATGATGCGCACCTGGCAGCGCCCGACGGCGGCCGGCATGACGGTGCGGAGATTGTATTCCGGCGGGAGCACGTAGACCGGGAGCGCGGAGCGGTAGAGGGCCTCGCGGAAGGCGGGCTGGTCGCTGTCCATGCGGCCGGTGGCGGCGACCTCCTCCTCGTAAAGCCGGAGCCAGTCCTGGAAGAGCGCGATCATTGCGGGGCTGCGGCGATAGGCGAGCACGCCAGTGTTGAGCTCGGCGAAGCAGTTGGGCGTGACGAACGGCCGGTCGTGCCGGTAGGGCGCGTGCGCGGCGGCGAGCTCAAAGCGGTCGAGCAGGGTGAAGAGATCGTCGAAGGGGGCGCAGGCGAGGGTGTCGGTATCGAGAAAGATCGTGCGCTCGAACGGCGTCTCGCAGAGCGGAGCGATCTTGTCGATGAAGCTGTGGCGCGGGTTTTCGATGCGCCGGACTTCGTCGAAGACTCCGGCGGGGAGGTCGGTCTGGTCGGTGTAAAGGACGATGGGCACGCCCGGCAGGTGGCGGCGCACCGAACGGGCGGAGATGAGCATTTCGCCGAGATGGCGACGCCCGGTCGCGATGTAAAGGATGCCGCGGGAGCGGTCAGCCGCTGGGAGGGCGGAACTCAAGTCGAGCGCACGATCGAGGCCAGCTCACGGCGGGAACGGGCCGCCTCGAGGATGGCGTCGAGCAGGGTGCTGGTTTTGACGCCGTGGAAGGCGTAGGCGCCACCGGCGGCGAGGGAGACCGCGCGGATGCATTCCCACCAAGAGCGGATGGTGTTGCGGGAGTAGCCTTCGTTGGCGCCCTGGAGGTCGAACACGGGGAGTTCGAGGCGACTGGACTGCGCGCTGAGCCAGCGGTCGACATAGCCTTCCTCGAAAGGATCGAGGGTCGCCTCCTCGGCGAAGCGGCGGAGCGTTTCGGCGTCCATGATCCACGGGAAGTGGTAGAACCAACGGGACGCGAAGCCGCTGGGGGCCTGGTCGGCAAAGGCGCAGACCTGGAGGCCCGGGCGTGGACGAGGGCGGGAGATGAGGAAGGAATCGTATTCCAGAAACACGTAGTAGTCCGCATCGACCTGCAGGCTTTGCTGCATGCCGAAGAGCTGGCGACGGAGCGTGGGTTCGCCCGCCTTGCCGGAGGCTCCGAGGTGCAGGGAGCGGACGCCCTCAAGGGTCATCGGGCTGTCGCTCGGCGAGACGAGCAGAAGCTCATCGGTGTGGGCGCGCCAGATGGGCAGGTGGCGACGCGCGATGCCGGTGCCCCCGGCGTATCCGAATACTGTCGTGCAGACTTTCATGATCAATCGTTCCCGTAGCGGGTAGCGGATTTCCGGGCGGCGTTCAACGCCGCGTTTCCCGGAGGGCGGCCTCAGGCGGCGGCGGGAGGGGTGGCGGTGAGCGGGCGGAGGCGTTCGATGTGCTGGTGGCGCGGCATGAGGTCGATGGGTTTCATGACGCGGTTGCAGTAGTGGACGGTCGGGGCGGTTTCCCAGCCGGGCACGAGATACTCCACGCAGGCGCTGAGCTGCTGAAACTCAGATTCATGCTCCTTGAGGATGAGCATGTCGGAGGTGTGGGCGCGCGGGAAGAAGCGTTCGAGCCAGCCGACCTTTTGCTCGGCGAACCAGCGGACGGCCCGCATGAACTCGGTCTGCGTGCCGCTGACGAGGCAGGGCACATAGCGGTCGTAGGTGGTAAGCGGGCCGGGCTCGTGCGGCTGGAAGGAGTAGTTGATCACGTCGTAGTCGGACATGAAGCCGCCGCCCTGCTGGGCCACGGCGACCCAGCGCAGGTAGCACCAGTAGTCGAGGTTGAGGCGGTTGATGCTGGGAAGTTTTTTGAACTTCTCGACCATGGCATTGATCTCGTCGTCGAAGGTGAGCGACTCGTAGCCGAGCACAACGGGCTCCCAACCCTGGGCCTCCCAGGAACGCTGCCAGAGGGCAATCAGCTCCCGCTCCTCGCGTTCGCGTTTACCTTCAACGGGGGAATAGAATGTAAAGACCTTCATGCCTGAGTGGACTGGATGGATTCTTGGCGGCGCGGCGGCGTCGGGGAGGATTTCGCACGGTGCCAGGCACCGATTGAGTGAACCAAAAGGCCAATTTTTGGGTCACGGATGATTCCCTCCCGGGTGACGGATGCCGGCCAGGGGATCGGGGTTTCGTCGGGGGAAATTATGCATGCCGCGCGGGGCGAGGCAACGGGCGAATTCACCGGCTTCATCCGCGGGAGGACTCCCCGGGCCAGCCGACGACCATGATGGTGCCGGCGGGAAAAATCCGGAACAGAACGCCGTCCACCAACCGCCGCACCAGGGGGCCGCCCCGGCGGGTGGCGCGGCGGATTTGGTAGGCGAGGTGATTCGCGTCGAACCAGCCGTGGCGCGCCCGGCCGATCCGCGCGATTTCAGCAAAACGCTCCCAGCCGCCCGTCTCGGACTTGGTCTGGGGATAGCAGCGAAGGGCCGCGAGGTCGTGGGGAACCATGACGACGGGTCCACGTTCAGCGAGGCGGAGGACCAGTTCCCAGTCCATGGCGTAGGCGAGATTTTCATCGAGCGCGCCGGCGGCGAGCGCCGTCTCGCGATGAAAAAACATGGCGGGCTGCAAAATGTAAAAGGCGCCGCGCAACCGGCGAACGTCGAAGGGCCGGGGGGCGACCCGCTTGAGGAGCGTGCCGTCGACGTCGATCTTGCGGCCGCCGCCGTAGACGAGAACGGCGTCGGGATTGTCCTGCAGGGCGGCGGTGACCCGCAGGAGCGCGTCGGGGAGCAGCTCGTCGTCGGAGTTCAGCCAGCCGGTGTAATCGCCGCGGGCGAGACGCAGCCCCTTGTTGATGGCGTCGCTCTGGCCGCGGTCGGGCTCGCGGATGACGCGCAGCCAGGGCAGATGGGCGTAACGGGCGAGGATGTCGGGCGTTGCGTCGGTGGACATCGCGTCGAACACGATCCACTCGAAGGGCGGCGGGTCCTGCGCGCAGACGCTCGCGATGGTGCGCTCGATGAAGGCGGCCTGGTTCCGCGTGGGCGTGATCAGGCTGATGGTCGGCGCGCCGCTCAAAACCGGGTGGATCGAATGCCCAACTGCAGGAGCAGACTGCTGACCTGCGACTTGATTTGCTCGCTGGAGTAGATGCGGGCCATGCGCTGGCGGAGCTTGGGATCGGCGTCCATGTTCGGCCGCAGCCAACCCATTTCCTTGCGCCCGAGGTCGGCGGCTTTCGCGGAGGTTTTCTGGTCCTGGTGAACGCGGAAGCAGCCGAGGAAGGTGGGCACGCGCACGATGGAGGCACCGGCGTCCTGGAAGCGCTGGAGGAGATCCCAGTCCAGGGCGAAGTGGAAATCGACATTGAGGGAGGCACCGACTTTTTCCCAGATGCGCCGCCGCCAGAAGAGAGTCTCCTGCGGGACAAAGTCGAAGAACTTGAGCGCTTCGCGGTCGTAGGGCGGGGTGATCCAGCGGCCGATCTCGCGGTCATCCTCGTTGATGAGGATGCGATGGCCGTAGATGGCATCAACGTCCGGGTGGGTGGCGAAATAGCTGCCGACAAAAAGCAGGGTGCGCGGGAGCAGGATGTCGTCGGAGTTCAGCCAGGCCATAATGTCTCCGTCGACCATGCCGAACCCCTTGTTGATGGCGTCGCTCTGGCCGCGGTCCTTTTCGGAAATCCAGCGCAGATCGTATTCGCGGCTGAGGTCGCGCAGCGTGTCGGGCGTGCCGTCGGTCGAGCCGCCATCCACGACCACGTAACGAAGCGCGGGATAGGCCTGGTCGAGCACGCTCTGAATCGTGCGGCGGATGAACCGGGACTGGTTGAAGCTCGGCGTGACGATGGCGATGGACGGATAGCGCCCGCTGAAGTGCTGCGGGTCGAGCGTGTCGACGCGGAGCTCGCGTGGCGGGTATTGGCGCAGGTTGCCAATGCGGGTGGGAATCGCGTTGAGGGCATTCTGAAACGAATGACCGAGGAGATCGCGCAGGGATCGAGACATGGTTTTGGTGGCGGGTTCGGCGCGGTTCAGGCTCCGTGGCGGGCCCGCGAGCGTGCGAGCCATTTCTCGTAAAGGCGGTATTCGAGCGGGTTCTCGCGCTGGAGGCGGGCCCGCAGATCGTCGGTGAGGGAAATCAGCTTTTTGAAGCGATCGCCGCCGCCGACATTCTTGCGTTCGCTGATTTCGGGCAGCCCCAGTTCGCGCATGAGGAGGGACATGTCCTGGTCGAAGGTTTTGAGGGTCGAGACCATCCAGAATTCCTCCAGCACGCCGTCGACGATGTCGTGGAGCGTCTCCGGCGAGTAAAGCCAGTAGTCGATCCCGAGGTAGTTGTGGGCGATCCAGAAGACCTGGTAGTCGCGCGGCTCGTTGGCATACCACTCGTCGAAGCTGATGACCGGGAGTCCGCGCCGCTCGTGGACGTGCATCCAGAAGTTGTAGTGCGAGACCATGCGTTCGGCGGGTTCGCGCAGGGTGATGATCTCGCGGGCCGTTTTGCCGGGAATCGCGCCGCAAAAGGCGCGCTGCACGGCGTGACCAAAGACGACGCGCGCCCGCGAGCGGAGGCGGGCGTCGCGCCACTGGAAGGGCAGGCTGTGGTCGCGCAGGATGCCCGCTTCATCGGCGAGGTGACGCACGTGGACGTATTCGCCGTAGCCGGCGAGATGTTCCCGGAAGTGGTGGGCCACGGAGGAGCCGGCGGTCTTCGGAATGTGCGGAAAAACGTAGACGATGTCCGCCCGGCTGGGCGGCGGGGAGGACCACTTTTGCCGCCATTCGGCGCGTTCCGACTCCGGCAACACGGGTCCGGTGCAGCGGGCCGCCACGCGGTCGAGCAGGTCGGCATCAAGGCACAGGTCGCGCAGTCCCGCCCAACCGGCCGGAATGGCGGGCGGCGGTGTGAGCCACCCCGGCAGTTCGGGCGCGGCATGCTCGCGTTTGAGGTGGAGCGCCAGCAGATGCAGGCTTTCCAGGCGGGCGGCAAAGAAGCGGACCGGCCCGTGGCTCCATTCCGAAAAGCCCTTCGCCCCGATCTCGACGGCGGGCGGATTCTCCAGGCCAAAGAAGCGCGAAACTTCCGCGAGGAACGTCGCGCCATCCGCGGCCCGCGCCAGGGCGGGGCCGAGCGGGGTCGCCGCCGGATTCGCCACCGCGGCCCGCAATCCCTCCTCGAAGGGTGCGACGGTCGCCGCCTCGCCGTTCACGCGGACAAATTCCTCGGCGCAAACCTCGATCGGGTCGCGCAGGACCACAGCGACGGTGAGCGGAGGCAGGTTCATCCCGGCCCCGGCCAGCGAGGCCCGCACCTGCACCAGCGCCGCAAGCGCGCGGGCGCGTCCTTCGGGCAGAGGGAAGGCAACGGGCACCAGCGCGGCCCCGGCTCCGGTGACCTTCAGAATGTCCGCGGCCTGCTGCGCCGACGAATCGGCCCCGGACACGGCCAGCGTGAGCGGCCCGAAGAGCACCCGTTCCAGAAACGCCCCGTCGCTGCCGGCGAGGAGGTCATCCATGCCGGGAATGGCGGCCTTTTGCGCGGCGTCGGCCAGCGCCGCCCGCGCGACGGTGCCGAGGGGCGCGGAAACTTCGTCGGTCGTGGGCTGGGGCACTCCGGGCACGAAGGCCCGCAGAAAGGCGAGGCCGGCGAGAAAGTCATCAAACGTGTAGCCGGAGCGCGCAAAGGTGCGGAGCACGTCGGCCTCCGCGGCCGAGCCGGTGTAACCCACCGAGGTGAGGAAGCGATGCGCGCGCGTCGCGTTCTCGGCGGACATGCGGTTGCGCAGCAGATCCGCCGCGAGGGCGACGAGCCGGCGCGCGCGGTCCGCGCGGCGGGAGAGACGAAGAGAGAAGGAGGAATTCATCACGCAGGTCCTCCGGCCGGGGCGGCAGCCGCATGGCGGCTTTGCGCCCGCTCCAGCCAGTGGCGGTAGAGTTTGAAATCGAGCGCGTTGTCGGCCTCAAGCCGTTCGCGCAGGGCGGCGTCGGCCTCGAAGCGCACAGCGTGGGTGACGCCGCCGACATTCTGTCGACCCTTCATCGGCGGAAGCTGGAGGGCGTCGAAGAGCCGCTGAATGTCGGCTTCGAACGTGGGGATCGTGCAGACGAGCCAGAAGCCCTCCAGCATCGCGGCGACGCGCTCATACAGCGCGGCCGGCTCGGAGGCGGCGGGATCGAGTTCGAGGTAGTTCCGCGCGAGCCAGTGGAGGTGGTAGTTGCGCGGCTCGCCGGCATACCACACGTCGAACGGCACGGGTTTTTGCCCGCGTTTTTCGAGCACGTTCATCCAGAAGTTGTAGTGCGAGACGGTGCGATCCACCGGGTCCCGCAGCGTGGTGATCTCCCGCGCGATTTTTCCGGGCACGAGCGCGGCGTGGCGGCGAATGATGCCATGCCCGAAGAGCACGCGGGCGTGCGCCCGTTCGCGGCGGTCCCGAAGCGGGAAGGGCGTGCGTTCGCGGAGTTCCTGCCGGCTCGTGTAATCGATGGGGATGTGAACGTAGGCGCGGTCGTATTCGAGGTTGGTCTTGAGGTGGTAGTGCACCGAGGAGCCGGCGGTTTTCGGAATGTGCGGGAAGACGAAGACCTCCCCCTCCTCGGCGGCGCCGGGCGTGGACCACTTGTGCAGGATCGCCGCGGATTCCTCCGCCGAAAAGAGCCGCTGCGGCAGCGGCTGCGCGCCCGCGGCGGCCAGGGTTTCCGCCGGGAGAGTCCGCGCGGGCGGCAGGCAGAATTCCGGCGCGAACAGCGTTACGGTTTGCACTAGCCGGGCGCGATCCATGACCTCGGCCTCGGGATCGATCACGCCGGCATTTTCGAGCAATCGGCGGGCGACCTGGTGGAGGTTTTCGACGCGGGCGAGCGTGCAGCGAACGCCGTCGTTCTCGGTCGAGCGCACGGGTTGCGGGGCGGGATCGGCGAACACGGCCGGGGCGTCGCCGGTGAGTTTTTCCACCAACCGCTGCGCCGCCGCGGGATCGGTCGCGGCGCGGTAAAGGGGGGCGAGGGTTGCACCGGCATCCTCCGCCGCCTGCCAGGCGGGGGCAAAGTCCCGCGCGTCGTGGCCCAGATGCGCCCAGTGCGCGAGCGCGACGGACACCGGGTCGCCTCCGAGCACGAGAATCTCGATGCGACCGACCGGCCAGCCGCTCCGGGCCGCCGTGCGGCGCAGCGCGATCAGGTGGCGCGCGAATTCTTCGACTTCGGGCGGATTTTCCGCGGCCGATTCCAAAAGCAGGGCCCCGGCGTAGGCCATGCGGGGCAACGCGGCCCCCTGGCGCACGGCGGCGGGCACGTGCGCCGGCGGCGGGCAGAGTTGTTCGAGAATGGTCGCCGCGCGCAGCAGGAGCCCGGCGGAGGGAGCGATCACAATCACGATGGGCTGGAAGAGCAGCGCCGGGCCGTCCTCGAACACAAAGTCCTGCCGCCAGCCCGAGGGACGCCAGCGCCACTGGCGCTCGGGAGCCGCAAACACCGAGGCGAAACGAGGCGCCCAGTCCGAGCGGTGGGCCTGGAGGAGCATGGCCTGCGCGAGGGCGCGCCGCCGCAGGGGCATGCCGTCATTGCCAAACCGACGGGCGCGTTGCGCGGCGGTTTCCGGCGGACCGCCATCGAGGGCGGCCCCCTCCCAATCCTCAATCGTCTTCTGCAGTTGGAGGATGGAGGCGAACTCGGAGAAGGGGCAAAAGATGCCCGCGCGCCGGTCCAGCGCCGGATCGGACGCGAACGGCCGTTCGCCGCGATCCAGGAGCGTGCGGGCATGGTCCAGCGCGGCGTAGTCGTGGTTCGCGTCGATTAACCGGTTGAGCAGGCGGTAAAACGCGCGGGCCCGGCCAAGCAGCGAGGGGGAGGATTCAGAGTGGCTCATCGCAGGGAAAGCATCAGATCGAACGGCTGCGAATGCCGGCGCGCATCGCGAGCGCGCAGAGGCGGGAGCGGGCCATTTCGCGGAGCGCGGCGCGGGCGGCCTCGTCGCCCTGGCATTGGTCGGCACCCGTCATCGCCCGCACGCGTTTCATCTCCGCATCGCCCACGGTGTTGATGATGCTGGAGGTTTTCTGGCTCGTGTGGACGCGGAAGAGGCCAAGAAAATAGGGCAGGCGGACGATGCGGCAGCCGGCGTCCCGGAAGCGGACGAGGAGATCCCAGTCGAGCGCGAATTGAAACGAGGTATCGAGACCTCCGACCTGCTCCCACGCGGAGCGGCGCCAGAACAAGGTCTCCTGCGGCACAAAGTCAAAGAACGTGAGCGCGCGCGGCTCGTAGGCCGGGAGAATCCAACGGCCGATCTCGCGGTCCTCCTCGTCGATGATCACCCGGTGGCCGTAAACGACGTCCACGTCGGGGTTCGCGCGGAAGAAATCCACGATGTGGGGCAGCGCCCCGGGCATGAGCATGTCGTCGGAGTTCAACCAGGCCATGATGTCGCCGGTGGTGCGGCGAAAGCCCTTCACCACGGCGTCGGACTGGCCCTTGTCGGGCTCGGAGACCCAGGACATCGCCGGGCAGGCCGCGGCTTTTTCGGCGAGGACCTCGGTGGTGCGGTCGGGCGAGGCGCCATCCATCACGATGTATTCGAGCGCGGGATAGCCCTGCCCGATCACGGAATCAATCGTGCGCCCGATGAACTGGGCCTGCTTGAAGCTGGGGGTCACGATGCTGACCAGCGGCAGATCGCCGCTCAGCGCGGGGCGGGCGGGAAAACGCTCGGGCCGGAGCGGCACGGGGTCGTGCTGGCGAAGGTTGCCAAGCCGTTGACCGCTGCGGGCGAAGGCGGAGTAGCAGTTCCAAACCCACCGCTGCGGGCGGCGGATGAGGTGGTAGTGCAGACCGCGCCAGCACTCCGGCCAGGCGATGCCGGGGTTGGTGACGTAGAACAACGGGCTGCGCATCTGCCAGTGGCGCGTGGCGCGCATGAGTTCGCGGAGCGCACGCTCGCGTTGATCGAGGGATTGGCGGAGTTCCTCGTTTTCGCGTCGGAGTTCCTCGACGGACATCTCCTCGACGGGCGGGCGCGGCGGGGTTTCGGCCCGCTTGGCGGAGCCGGTGCTCATTCGGCAGCCTCCCCGGTCGCGGGCGGTTTGACTTCCACGGCCTGGTCGTTGAGCTGCCAGACGCGGGGTTGAAAGAAGGGGCCACCGACGCCGTCCCGAATATACGTCACGTCGAATTTCGGCCCCTGGAAAGCCGCGAGGAGTTCGCGCCGCGAGTGCAGGTGCGCGGTGACCTTGTAGCGGGCCGGCGGGAGGGCAAGCATCGGCAGGGCGATTTGGAGCCGGTGTTCACCGGGGGTCAACGGCCCGAGGACCACCCCGTCGCGCCCCGAATTGAGCGTGAGCACGACGACTTCCTGCTGCGTGGCGGCCACGCTGTCCACGCTGGGCAGGCGGTAGATCGTCACGCGGGCCAGCATTTGCTCAATCGGCTTGGCGACGTCGCAGGTGATTTCAATCGTGCAGACCGAGCCGCACTCCACGCGCGAAACCACGGTGCCGCTCGCATCGAGGAGCTCCATGTTCCGGACCTCCAGGATCTGTTCCTCGCTTTCGAGGAGTTCCTCCTCCGCCGGCTCGTTGGCACGCGAGCGGTTCCGCGGCGCGCGCCGGGTGAGGTAGAGCTCGCGCTCGTATTGTTCGATGACGGCGGGCGCGCCGCCGGTCGCCCGCACCTCGCCCTTGACCATGTAGATGGCCTGGTCGCAGACGGTGAGCAGGAGATCCGGCGAGTGGTGGACCATGATCATCGCCGTGCCTTGCGAGCGGAGGTTTTCGATCGCCTCCACGCATTTTTCCCGGAACTTCAAATCACCGACGGCCAGGACCTCATCGATGAGCATCACGTCGGGCTGGGTGCAGATGGCGCAGGCAAAGCCGAGTCGGGCCACCATGCCCGAGCTGTAACTCTGCACGGGGGCATCAAGCGCGTAGCCGATCTCCGCGAAGTCGACGACCTGGTCGAAACGGTCCTTGATCTCCCGCTCGGTCAGGCCGAGCACGCTCATGTTGATGTGAATGTTCTCGCGGCCGGTGAGCACCGGAATGAAGCCCGCGCCGAGGGCGAGGAGCGGGGCCATGCGGCCGCGGACGACGACGCGGCCGGTCGTTGGTTTCACGAGCCCGGAGAGCACGCGCATGAGCGTGGTTTTCCCGCAGCCGTTGAGGCCGACGAGGCCGAGCGTTTGTCCGGCGTGGAGGGAAAGGTCGACGCCCTGGAGCGCCCAGAATTCCTTGGCCCGCAGCCGGGAGAGGTCCTGCTTGCGGCCAAAGACTTCGCGGCCGATGTCGGTGACGCCGTAGAGCAGCGAGCGCTTCAGGTCACGGCAGAAGCGCTTCGACACGTCGGTGGCTTCGATCACCGGTGGACGGGCCTGGGTCGGGCCGGCGGGTGCCGCATCGGGAGGGCCGGCCGGCGTTCCGGGGGGCATGATTTGCGTGGATTCCATCTTGATCAGGTCTCGCTCAATTCGCGTTTCGTTTGGTCCGGGCCGCCCAGGTGCTTTGCACGGCCTCGATCACGTGCTGGCGGAGCGGCTTGGCCCGCTCCTGGTGGTAGCGGCGATTCCATTTTTCGGCGTTGAGCCGGCATTCGTTCGCGACGTCGTTCGCGTGTTTGAGCCCGGAGTCGAGGGCGGCGATGTGTTCGCGGAGGGAGGCTTCCACGCCCTCCATGCGGCGCACCTGGCTCTCGAGATACTCAGCGTAGCCGTAGATGTTCTCGGCCTTGAGGGTCTCGGGCCGGAACTCGCCGGGCACCGCCGGCTTCCCTTCGCGGCCGGCGGCGACGACCTCGCGGCAGAATCGGATGAGCCCTTCGCCCCAGAGTCGGCCGCGTTCGCGCTCGGCCGCGAGGGCCGCTTCCTCGGCTTCGGCTCCGGCCCAGCCGGATCGGCTCCAGTCCCATTTGGCGAGGATGTCCGCCAGTTTCTCCGGGGCATGGACGCCGAAAAAGGCGGCCGCGGGAGCCTGTTCGCGATGCACGGCGAGGTCCGAGCAGGCCAGAGGTTTGCCGAGGGCCAGGGCATCCTGCACGGTGGTGCTCCAGCCCTCGAACTCGGAGGGTTGAATGACCAGTGTGGCACCGCGCAGGAGGGCGAGCAGGTCGTCGTCGGGCACCTCGCCGAGGATGCTCAGGTTGGCATACAGCCGTTCCGTGGAAAGCCGGCGGACGATTTCGGAGATGTGGCTGTTCGTGGCGTCGCGGGAATCGGACAGCATGCCGACCATCACGACGTGGACGGCGGGGTTGCGGGCGCGGGCGGCGGCGACGGCCTCGACGACGGTGCGGTGGTTTTTGTGGCGCCAGAATTGATTCACCACGAGGGCAAAGCCGGCCGGCAGGCCGTAGCGGGCGCCGGTTTCGGCGGGGTCGACGGACGGCAGATCACTCCGGTAGGCCAGCGAGGAGGGGAAATGCACGCAGGCGCTGAGACCGGGGAATTCCGGATAGAGCTCCCGAAAGTCGGCCCGCACGGCTTCGCTGGAGAACATCATGCCGCCGCACTCGTCGATGAGCTTTTGGAAGTGGTGGTCGCGCTGCTGGCGCTGCAGTTCGCGGTAGTAGTGGGGCAGGCGGCGGTGCTGGAAGTCGGGGATCCAGCCGATGCGGGCGCAGGCGGTGTCGCGGGTGAGGAGTTCGGTGACGGGAAGGACGACGTCGATCCCGCGCTCGCGCACCATGGTCTCGATTTCCTTCGGCCCCAGCCGCTCGGCTTCGCTGCGCACGGCCCCGACGCCCGGTGCCAGATCCCGCACGCCGGAGCAGCCGGAAAGGACGCACAGTTCGTCCCCGGGGGAAAGGGCGCTGGCGAGCGCGCTGGTCACGCTGCGGGTGTAACTGGCCCCGGCGGTCCACGTCGCCTCGCTGCGGTCAATGAATCCGATTTTCACGCGTGGAAATGTCAACCAAGGCACCGGGCGGCTGCGACGGTGAGCAGGGAGACAACAGGCAAACTTCCGAGGGCCTCAGGGGGCGAAAACAACGGGGTAATCACGGGGAGTTAATGAGCGCAGAAACCGCCACGGATTGCCAGAAACGAAACGCAAGTCGCCACCGCTCTATCGCCGTTTGATTAGCCGGCGCGCGAAACGGCCGATGCGCGTTGTCAGAGACACATTTGCCGCATCGATCTCAGCCTGCCGAAGACGTCGGATCTCCTCCTCCAGGCCGCCGGCATGCTGCTGCCAGGCGTCCCGCCCCTTGGTGAGTCGATCGACCAGATCCCGCAACCGTTCGAGCTCGGCGGATTGTCCGGACCAGCCAAGGCGCTCCGCCCAGGTGGAAAACGGCAGTTCGGGAGAGTCCTCGGCCCCCCAGCCGAGGAGACGGGCGACCGTCACGGGGTCCTTTTGGCTTGCCCCTCCGAGTTGCTCCCACGCCCAGGCGGGGTCGCCGACGCCGGCGTCCGGCGGGGCGAAAAACTGCGGAAACGTCTCGCGCACGTAGCCGCGGTGGAGGAGATCGAGATCCCGCTCAAGGATCTGCGGATGCTGCTTGTAAAAGGGCTGGTTCTCGTAGTCCTCCCGCCGAAAAACCGGCGGCGGGCCGAAGATCGAAACGCGGCAGCCGAGAAGGGCCGCGTAGGGCACGTGGGATCCGATCCAGTTGCTTGTGACGTGGGTGAAGCGGGAGAGCAGGGAGCGGACGCGGCGGAGGGCATTGCGATCGCGAACCTCCGCGCCGTTCACCCACGGGATGCCGCGGGCGGCGAGGCCGCCGATCCAAAGGTTCTTTTTTACGCAGCTCGGGTGGATGCAGGCGGCCACGTGGGCAAATCGGGCGAGGTGGGGATCGATGGCCTCGAAGTAGGCCTGCTCGTCCGGGATGTGCCGGGTCTCGTCGAGCGAGTGGAACGGCATGATGAGAAGACTGTCGGGCAGACGGGGCCCATCGAATGCGGCCGGCACATAGAGAAACGGGGCGCCGACCGCGACGGACAGCGGCGCCTGATTCGCCCGGAGGAAGGCGGCATCATTCTCCCGGTGGGTGAGCACGGCCCGGCCGGGACCAGGACCCTGCCAGAGGAACGTTTCGACAAACTGCGGGGGATTGTAGTGCCAGCCATGGGTCCAGACCGCCTGGGGCGTGGGCGCCGCGGACAGCCCGAGCGCGGCAGCAATGAGGTCGGTTGCGCCGTAGAAGTCCGCCTCGTTGCGCGGCTCCTGGGGCGATACCGGCGGCAGCGAGCGGAGGATTTCCGCGAACCATGCCGGCGGCTGACTCATGCCCGCCGACCCCACACCTGCAAGGCATCCCGCGCCTGGTCCCGCTCCCCGTAGAAGGAGCGGGAGCTGCCGATGACGCGCTCGATTGAGAATCCGGCGGCCGCCACGCGGTCGATGAAGTCCTGCGCCTCGTATTCGCGGAGGTGCCACGGATTGATCGGCACCCCGAGGGGGCGACGGGCCTGGAGCGGAATCTCGGCGACGAGGAGACCGCCGGGGGCGAGGTTCCGATGGAGGTTGGCGAGCATCGCGCGGTCGTCGGGCACGTGCTCGAGGGTGTGAAGGGAGACGGCGAGGTCGAAATAGCCCTCCTCAAGGAGGAAGGCCGCACCGTCCCCCTGAAGGAAACGGAGGCGTTCGGTCTCGGGGTAGCGGGCGCGGGCGGCGGCGAGGTATTTCTCGAGGTAATCCACCCCCACGACCGAGTCGGAGCAGGCAAGGAGAAGCTCGGAGCCGAAGCCGGAGCCGCAGGCGATGTCGAGCGTGCGGCGGAAGCGACCGGGAAGCTGCTCGACGAGGCGGTGGTAGCGGGAGCCGGAGTAGTCGCGGCCGAAGAACTCGTTCTCGGGGTGGTTGCGGGCGTCGGCGAGGATGGCGGCAACCTGATCCGGCGGATAGGCGGGGGCGGGTTCGACGTGGCGGATGCGGAACTCGGCCTCCTCGCCGGCGACCTCCATGTAGCCCCAGGGATTGAAGCGGGCCCGTTCCTCGAGCTGGGTGCGGCCGGGCAGCGAGGCGACGCGCGCGAGTGCGGCGTGGGTGGCGACGTCGGCGGCCAGCGTGATGTCGTAGTCCCGCGGCGGCGCGGCGACATCGAGCCCCTCCTCGAGGAGGGTGGCGACGAGGAGATCGACGTAGGCGAAATCGACGTGTTTCCAGATCGCGAGCACGCGGACGCTGAACGTCTGCTGCGGCCGGGAGGCCGACGCATCGAGGATGCGCTGGGCGACATTGTAGGGATCGCCCACGAAGGCATCGAACCCCCATTCGCGGCAGCGGGCGGCGGCGGCGGCGGCATCCTCAAGGTCGGGCAGGACGACGGTGATGCCGTCGACCGAAGGCCAGCGACGGGCGAGATCGAAGATGAGGTCTCCGGGGGCGTCGACCTGGAGGATTTCCTCCGGGCCGGCCTGGACGATGAGCGCGTATTTCATGGGATTAAACGGAGGCCGGCGGCGGCGTGGTCTCGATGTGGAGTTTGGCGGCGGCGGCGGTCGCGCGGCCGATGGCTTCGTCGACGGTGGCGCCGTCCACGATGAGAAAGGCCACGCGGTCGGTGGAATTGCGGTAGGGCTTGATCTCGGCCCCGACCTCGGTGTGAAGAATCACCTCGCGCACCCCCGGGCTGTTGCGAACCTCCTCCAGGCCACGAATCGCGCGGACAAGACCGGGCTCGGGAAAGACGGCCTCCACGACGGCGGCACGCTCCCACTGGTGACGAAGGTCATCGGCCACAAAGTCACCGCCGGTGACGAGGCGCAGGGCAGCGCGAATTTCGCGGGTGCCGTAGGCGAGCGGGGAGGCGAACTGGCAGTGAAAGCCGCCGGACATGCGGGCGGTGAGTTCGATGAGCGTGAGGGTGCCGTCGGCGGCAAGGTTCACGTCGACCTTGTGTCCGCCGACCTCGATGCCGACCTGGCGGGCCACCTCGGTGGCGAATTGGAAGAGACGCTCCTGTTCGGCCGGGGGCAGGAGGCAGACCGTCAGGCGGGACTCGCAGGGCCAGCGCGGCGAAAGGTAGTGGGTGTCGGCAACCGAGGCGAGGTGCCAGCGGCCGTCCTCGACGATCATTTCCACCGTGTGCTTGGTGCCGAGCACGCATTGTTCGATGAGCACCCGGGCTTCGTCGCCCAGGTTGAACCCGGCGGCGTAGGTGAACGCGGTCGCGACGTCCTCAATGGCATCGATGCGCTGGACCCCGCGTGAGCCGCAGTTGTTGACCGGTTTGATGACGACGGGAAGACCAATCGCGCGGGCAGCCGCGCCGGCATCGTCGGCGCTGGTGACCACGCGGTATCGGGGCTTCGCGGTAAAGCCGCACGCATCGAGGTGCTCGTGCATGCGAATCTTGTCGTTGCAGATCTCGGCGACGTCGGGACGGTTTCCCGGCAGTCCGAGAGCTTCCGCGACCCGGGCCACCGTGATCTCAACGTCGGCGCCGCAGGTGTAAACGCCGACGGGTTTGACGTGGGCCGGCAGCGCCTTCACCGCGGCGACCACGCCGTCGGCGTCCTTGGTGCTGACGGCAAGCGCCTGGTCGGCAACGCGCATGCCGGGGGCATCGGCATTCCAGTCGACCGCGATGGTCCGGAGACCGAGCTCCTCGCGGGCGATATGGTAGGCGGGCAGCACGAGCGAGCTGGCCCCGATGATGATGACGTGGGGTTGGGGAGATTCGGACATGGCAGGGTGGGTCATCGCGCGGTGGCGGCATCATTCACCAGATCGCGATAAATGCCGAAGATTTTCCCGGCGCGGGGCGGGGTTTCGAGGCGGGCGAGGAGGGCGGCCTCACTGGCCAGCGAGGAAACCACGAGCACATCCCAGCGGCCCTGCGCGAGCTCGGCGCCGGGGGCAATCGGAACCCCCGCAAGACGCTCGCCCTGCTTGGCGGGGTCGTCGTCCACGATGAAGGCCACTCCCTCCGGGCCGACGACATCGAGCAACGAGGCGGTGTGCACCCCGCCGCCATATACGGCGATCCGCAAACCCCGCGCGCGCCAGCCGGTAAAGGCGGAACGAATGCGCTCCAGGGCGGCCTCGAGCCGGGCAAAGGTGCGCCGCGCGGCCGGAGCGACCTCCGCCGCGGACGGCGCAGCGACGGGGGCGGAGGCTTCCGTCGGGGCCGGGCGGACCGCGACGGCGAGCACGCTGCTTTTCAACGCGGCGGTGGGGGGCTCCGCCTCGAGCGATTGCACGACGAGCCCGGCCCGCTCCAGCACGGAGCGGAGGCTGGCCGCATGAAAGCTGTGAAGGTGAAAACCCTGATTGAGATAATGGGCCTCGATGAGGTCCGCCCCGAGGGTTTCCAACTCGGGCACGGCCAGGGCCAGCCGCCCGGCCGGAGCCAGGTGGCGCGCGCAGAAGCGGACAAATTCCGCCGGATCGGCAACGTGCTCGAGCGCGTGGAAGGAGGTGATGAGATCGAAGCCGCCCGCGGGCCAGGACGGTGAGCCGTCCGCGACGGCCTCGTAGCCGCAGGCCCAGACTTCGTCGGCCCAGCCGTGCCGGCGGAGAAACGCCGCCTGGACCGCGGAGGGTTCCAGCCCCACCCGCCGACCGCCGACCGGGAGTTCGCGCAGAAAGTGGCCGTAACCGCATCCGACGTCGAGAACCGCAGCGGGCGGCCGGGCGGGATCGATCAACCGCCGGACGCGCGCCCGGGCCACCGCGACGAAGGGAGAGTTTTCCGCCACGAGCATGGCCTCGGGATGCGTCTGCGCGTAGGCCCGGTAGCTCGCCGCGAGGCGGGCCGGCGTGGGGCGGCGGCTTAAGAACACGTGCCCGCAGTTCGCGCAGATCCCCTCCTCCGCTCCCGAGGGGGCGACCCAGAGTTTTCCGATGTCCGCGCCGCGGCAGAGCGGGCAGGGCACGGTCTCAAGTTCCGGGCCCGACCCGGCAGCTTCGAAGTAGCCGGAGCGCAGTCGTTCGACGCCGAGGGCGGCCGCCAGCAGCGGGGCCAACCGGGCGGCGCCGGCGGCATCGGGCGCGGTGAGGGTAAGGCGGAGTCCGTCCGGTCCGGAGGCGTGTCGCAGGCCGGGCTCCCCCGGCGTGACCGCCACTTCGGCGAGGGCGTCGCCGCCGGGCTCCTGCCGGCAGGCGAGTCCGTATTCCTCGGCCAGGGTGCGCGCGAGGAGGGAGGTGATCGCGGAATCGCCGCCAAGCCGGACGAATCCATTCGGCGAAGCGATGGTTTTCTGGCCCACGTGGGCGTTGATGGCCCGGACGTCGGGGTTTTGGGCGAGGAATTCCACGACGTCCGGCAGGGAGATGATTTCCCCTTCGCGGTAGTGCGTTTCGTAGACGCGGCGAAGGAATTCGAGATCGGCGGGAGTGTCGAGCCAGAGCCGGTGCTTGAAGCGGGCAAGCTCCGGGAAGCAGGGCACCTCGACGATGGTGAACAGCTCGGGCCGCTCCATGATGCACAGCGTGGCGTGCTCGCGGTAGGGCCCCTGGCGGTCGGGCGGCATTTCCGGCAGGAGGCGGCGGATTTTGCGGTAGGCCGCCAGCCGGAGAACGGCGACCCCTCCCTCGATCGTGCGGGACTCGAGCCGGGCGTATTCGGCGGCGGGCTGGTCCTGCAGCGCGCGGATCATACGGGAAACTGTGGGCGGATGCAGGAGGGGGCAGTCCCCGTCCACCATCACGATGATGTCGGCATCGAAATGTTCGCCGCAGGTGATGTAGCGGTCGAGCAGGTCATTGACGTCGCCCGCGTAGGCGAAGGCTTCGCCCCCCCAGCCGGTGACGGCCTCCACGACCGGGCGATCACCCTCCGCGGCCGTGGTCGCGACCACGAGGCGGTCGAGTTCCGGGACCTGGCGCAGACGCTCGCGGACGTGCCAGAGCGCGGGCCGGCCGGCGAGGTCGAGAAGGACCTTGCCGGGGAGGCGGCTGGAGCCGAAGCGGGCCTGCACGATGGCGACCACATGGGAGGAGGCGGGCATGGAAACGTCAGCGGAGGAGAAGGTCGGTCACCCGCTCCCCGCCTCCGGCGGGAACGAAGCGGGCGGCACGCGCGGTTGCGGCGGCAAGTTCGGCGGGCCGGGTCGCGAGATCGCGAAGCCGCTGCGCGGCGTGGGGAAGGCTTTCCGGGGTGGCGAGACCGTGGTTCCAGGCCGGCCAGTCCGGGTAGGAGTCGGCGAGTTCCCGGGCGAGCTGCTCGTGGGCGGGCGTGGGCTCGAGGAGGAGGCAGGGCACGCCAAGCCGGAAGGATTCGAACGTGGTAAGGCCGAGCTTGGTGACGACGAGGCGGGCCGTTCGCAGGATGGCGGGAAGATCGGGCGCGTAGTCCAGACAACGTCCGCCCAGGGCTTCGACCTGGTTGCGGAGGCGGGGCAGGTCGGGGTGTTCGAGGCCGGCGACGACGGTCAGCGGACCGGGCAGCGGCCCGGGCCCGAGGGCGTCGAAGAGGCGGACGGCGAGGTTCTCGGCGTCCGATCCCCCGAAGGCAACCACCACCCCGGCGCGATCCGCCGCCGGCGCGGGCCGCAGCCGGGCTTCGTCGAGGAGGAGATAGGCGAGGCCGTAGTGGTAGCGCGTGTCCGGGCTTTCCTCGGAGCGCGCGGCCCGCGCCGGCGTCATCAGCGCGTCCACCACGACATCCACCGCAAGGCGGGCGGTTCCGAGTTCATCGAGGGAGAGGATTCGTCGGGCAAAGGGGCGGAGTTGCGCCGCCGCGGCGGCGGATTGGGGGTCACGCACATCCCAGACCAGCCAGTCGACAAGGCCGGTCGCGGCGGGCCGCCGGGGCACCTTTTCACCGACCCACCCGGGGAGCAGGTCGTCGCCGAGCGGCCCAGCCCCCCAGAATTCGATCTCGGCCCCGCGGGCCTGGCAGGCGCGGGCGAGCACCGCGCAGCGACGCAGGTGCCCGAGCCCGGCCGAGGCCGAGGCTTCGCAGAGAAACGCAACGCGGGGCATCGGGTCGGGACGACGGACTAATCGACCGCGGCCCGCGTGATCGGGTGATGCGCGGGAACGGCGGTCCGAAGGGTGCGGCCAAGCAGGCCGGAAAGGTCGGCGGCGGCGAACTCGCCGCGGCAGGGACGCACGATTTTGAGGACGTCGCGGGTGAGGGTTTCCCCGGGCGCGAGGTCGCGCCGGGCGTAAATGCCGCGGCGGCCGAAGATCAGGCCGTTCGCCTCGCTGGGCGCGCAGCGTTTGATCCCGTCGCCCAGCCCCACGCGCACCCGCTCCATGCGTTCGACGAGGGAGCGCAGTTCCGCGGGGGTGGTGGCGAAGGGGGAATCCGGGTCGGCTCCGGCGCGATCGAGGGTGACATGCTTCTCGATGACGACCGCGCCGAGCGCGACGGCGGCGAGGGCCTGGGCGTCCTCGGTGAAGTGGTCGGACCATCCGACCGGCAGCCCGAATCCGGCGGCGAGCGCCGGCAGGGCGCGGAGATTGGCGTCCTCCGGGGCGGGAGGGTAGCCGGCAACGCAGTGCAGAAGCACGAGGGGGACGCGGCCGGCGACAAGGTCGACCGCCCGGCGCACCTCTGCGAGATCGCCCATCCCGGTGGAGAGCAGGATCGGGCAACCGGCCTGGACCGCCGCCTCGAGAAGCTCGGGGTAGACAAGATCGCTCGAGGAAATCTTCATCGCGGGGACGCCCAGCCGGACGAGAAAGCCGACGCGCTCGACGTCAAACGGGGTGGAAAGAAAGTCCACGCCCCGTTCGCGACAGCGCTCAAGAAGCGGGGCGTGCCAGGCATCCGGCAGCTCGTAGCGCTCGAGCACGGGATACGCTCCGGAAGGGGCGGTCCAGGAGCCGGCGGCGGCAAGGTCGACCGGGTTTTGGAATTCGGCGACCTTCCACGACTGGAACTTCACGGCGTCCGCGCCCGCTTCCGCGCAGGCGTCGACGAGGCGCAGGGCCTGCTCGAGGCTGGCGCCGTGGTTGGTGCCGATCTCGGCGATGGTGTAAATGGCTTCGCCCTTCAGGGCTCGGTGGAGGCGGTCACTCATGGGATGGGGTCAAGGATTTGAAGGCGGATGGCGGCCTCGATGACAACGGGTTCATCGGCCGGAACAAAGGTTTCGTCGATCTCCTGCGCGGAATACTCCAGGCGGAGAACGTGTTCGCCGTTCGCGAATTCGCGGTGCGCGACCTTGGGGAGAATCCACGCGCCCGCGGGGTCAACCTCGAGGCGAACGGTCCGATGGCGGTCGCCGATCGCGAAGATGCCCTCGGTCATTCCGAGGCAAAACTCCGATGACGTGAGCCAGGAAACGGCGCTGACGTGGTCGACGTCACGGCCGGCGAGCGGGAAACGCTCGAGGCGCCCGCCGCCATTGTGGGTGGCGTAGAAAAGGGTCGCGGGGTCCCAGGCTGAGGGCGGAAACGAAAAATGGAAGAAGCGGATGATCTCGCGGGCGCGGCGGGGCAATTCGAGCCGGCGCGCCAGCAGGACGGCACCGTCCCGAAGCGCCACGGTGGTGTCGATGGTGGCCCAGTCATACCGCTGGACGGCGCGGACAAAATCCTCTCCCGCGGTGACGGCGGTGGTTCCCCCGTGGCGGTCCAGGGAGGATTTCAGGCGCTCGCCGGGGCGGTGGATGACGACATTGCCCGAAAAGAAGTCCGCCCCGAACTCGATGATGGAGAGCGTTCCGTGCGGCACGGAGCCGAGCACGGCGGGTTCGCCGGAGCGGCCGAACCCGCGGAGGGTGAGCCCGGTGGCCGGGTCCAGTTCGACCCAGGCCGAGGCATCCTCGAGGCGGAAGCCGCGCGCGGAGGGGCGGGGCACCGCGGTGCCGCGGCGGGCAAACGGCCCGGGCGCGGGGATCGGAACCGCATCGAGCCGGCGGCGAAAGGCCTCCCAGCGCGCCGGGGTGATGTGAGTGCGAAAATCGCTCGACCAGAGCGCGCACAACTCGGCGTCGGAAAATCCGGGCGTGCGGGCCAGGCGATGGCAGCGCGAGTTGACGGCGAGATTGTCGCGTCCGCTGAGGGCCCAGCGGTTCGCGTTATACTTGCGCTGTTTTTTGACGACGATGGGTTGTTCGGGCGACTCCAGTTGGACGGGTTCGCGCGGTCCGGCGGAGGCAAGAACCTCGGACGGGAAGAGAAACCGGTGCCCCTCGGCGCGCAGCCGTCCGACCTGGGCCGCGAGGGTGTCCCATTCGGCGGGGCCGACGGCCTCCTCGGTGTCGAAGCGGCCGGGGCGGAAGCCGAAGGCCTCGGCGTCGTTGCAGTAGAAGGCGGCGTAGTCGCCGGGGCGGCGGCCGGCGTGACGGGCGACGAAGTCATGGTAGTCGTCCTCGGTGATGGCGCCATGCACGACCCGCTGAAGCTGCTGGAAGAACATGGTATCGGCCCAGAGCAGGGGCAGGGCGCGACCGTCGGCGGCGGACACCTCGCAGGCGCGGAACTGGCGGTCGGCCGGCCAATCGTGGAAGCGGGCGGCGTTGTTCCACTCCATGATGAGGGCGTCGAATCCGGCCTCCAGGTAGAGGTCGACGAGACCGCCGGAGTAGGTCATCTCGTTGACCAGGGCGATGCGCGGGCGCACGCCGAGGAGGGATTGGTAGCGGTCCTGGCCGAGGGCGAGATTGGCGCGATTGACGCGGGCGGGAACGAGCGGGCCGATGATCTGGGCGTATCCGCTCCCGACGAGCTCAACCGCCCCGGCGGCGAGAAGGTCGCGGAGTTTGGCGATCCAGGCCGGATCGAGGTCGGCGATGATTTCGGCGGTGAGGCCGGTGAGTTCGACGCCGACGGGCACGCCGCTTTCCGCCAGCCGCAGGAGCGGCCAGTAACAGCGGGTGATCACCTCCATGCGGCTTTCCTCGGGAATCGAGGAAAACATGAGGTTGAGGTGGAAGACGGCGTAGAAGTTCATGACCGGGGCGACCCTACGCCGGACCGAGGGCACGCACGGCGGCAATCACGCGGTCGGTATCGGCGTCGGTGAGCGCGGGATAGAGCGGGAGCGAAAGGGCTTCGGCGTAGAACGCCTCGGCGCGGGGGCATTTGCCGACGGCATAGCCATACGTGCGGCGATACCAGGGCTGAAGGTGGACGGGGATGTAGAGCACCTGGGAGCCGACGCCGGCGGCGCGCAGTTCCGCCATGACGTCGGCGCGGGAGCGGCCGAGGGCGCCAAAGTCGAGGCGAACGGTGTAAAGGTGCCAGGAAATGTGCGGGCGGTCCGCCTCGCTCCGGAGGCCGGGACGTTGGAGCCAGGGGAGGTCGGCGAAGGCGTCGTCGTAGCGGGCGACGATTTCGCGGCGGCGGGCGACGAACGCGGGAAGCCGCCGAAGCTGGCTGCGGCCGAGGGCGCACTGAAGGTCGGTGATGCGGTAGTTCCACCCGAGTTCCTGCATCTCGTAGACCCACGGGCCGGTCTCGGCGCCGCCTAGTCCGACCAATCGGGCGGGGTCGCGCTCCATGCCGTGACTGCGCAGGAGGCGGGCCCGGCGGGCGTATTCGGGATCGTCGGTGACGAGCATGCCGCCCTCGCCGGTTGTCATGGTCTTGACGGGATGGAAGGAGAACGTCGTGAGATCGGCCCAGGGGTGGCCGCCGAGTTTCCAGGGACGTTCGTCGTGGACGAAGGCGCCGCCCACTCCGTGGCAGGCATCCTCAATGACCACGGCGCCGCGCGCACGGGCGACGGCGGCGAGGGCGGGAAGGTCCGCGCTCTGGCCGGCGTAGTCGACGGCGACAACGGCCCGGGTGTCGGGGCGCCATGTCGCGGCAAGGGCCGCGGGGTCGAGCGTGGCGGAGACGGGATCGATGTCCGCAAAATCGGGGGTGGCGCCGACGAAGGCGGCCGCGTTCGCGGAGGCAAGGAAGGTGATCGGCGAAGTGACGACGCGCGAGCCGGGACCCACGCCCGCAACCACCATGGCGAGGTGGAGCGCGGCCGTCGCGCTGTTCACCGCCACGGCGTGGGTGGCGCCGACGGCGGCGGCGAACTCGCGTTCAAACGCCTCGACCTCGGGCCCGCAGGTGAGCCAGTCGGAGCGCAGCACCGCGGCCGTGGCCTCGACGTCGGCGTCGTCCACGGCCTGCCGGCCATACGGGAGAAAGGGGGGCATCAAACGGAGAACGCCGGATCGACGTGCGCGCGAATGAGGGTGCGGAGTTCCTCGACGGTGAGCCACTCGGTGTTCGCCCCGCTGTTGTAGCTGAAGTCGGGGGCGCAGCGGCGGCCGCCGAAGCGGGTGAGGTATTCGCCGGCGTCCCAAAGCGGAATGGCGGGGGTGATGACGAAGTGGCGGTCAAACTCGAGGGCGCTGAGTCCGTCGGTGGCGGTGATCATTTCCTCGTGGAGTTTTTCGCCGGGACGGATGCCGACGTATTCGAACCGGGCGTCCGGGGCGACGGCGCGGGCGACGTCGCCGATGCGGTAGCTGGGAATCTTCGGCACGAAGATCTCCCCGCCCCACATCGAGAGCAGGGCATGGAGAACGAGGCTGACCCCGTCCTCGAGCGTGATGTTGAAGCGGGTCATGCGCTCGTCGGTGATGGGCAGGACGCCATCGCGCCGGCGTTCGAGGAAAAAGGGAATGACGCTGCCACGGCTGCCCATGACGTTCCCGTAGCGGACGACGGAGAAGCGGATGTCGTGGCGGCCGCGGAAGTTGTTGGCCGCGACGAAGAGCTTGTCCGAGCAAAGCTTGGTGGCGCCGTAGAGGTTGATGGGGGCGGCGGCCTTGTCGGTGCTGAGGGCGACGACCTGGCGGACGCCGCTGGCGATGGCGGCATCAATGACGTTCTGCGCGCCGAGGACGTTGGTCTTGATCGCCTCGAAGGGATTGTATTCGCAGGCGGGCACCTGTTTGAGGGCCGCGGCGTGGATGACGATGTCCACGCCTTCCATGGCCCGGCGGAGGCGGTCGGCGTCGCGCACGTCGCCGATGAAGTAGCGCATGGACGGGCCGTCGAAGCGCTGGCGCATTTCAAACTGCTTGAGCTCGTCGCGGCTGAAGATGATGAGCTTGGCGGGGTTGAGTTCCCGCAGGGCGATCTCGGTGAATTTCTGGCCGAAGGAGCCGGTGCCGCCGGTGATGAGAATAACGGGCTGATCGATGTTCATGAAATACGGGGAGAGGCGGCGAGCCACTCGTGAATGCAGGATTCGAGGGCGATGCGCAAGTTTGATGGCTCCCAGTCGGGGAGCAGGGAGCGAAGGGTGGTGATGTCCGCCAACCAGCGCGAGGGATTCCCCGCGTGCGACTGACCGGCAAAGTGAAGGGTGGCGTCGGGGCGCAGTAGATCGCGCAGGGTGACGGCTAGGGTGTGAACGGAAATGGCCCGGCCGGCCGCGACGTTCACCGCCTGAAAGCCCGGGGCCTGCGGCGCGAGCCGGGCGATGAGCCGAACGGTTACCGCGGCGGCGTCCCGCTCTTCGATGTAGTCCCGCTCCTCGTGGCCGGTGCCGCGGAGGCTGACGCCGCCCGCGCGAAGCTGCTCGAAGATTTCCCAGACGAGGAGGCGGCGTTGGTGGGGGCCGAAGATGGAAAAGTAGCGGAGGGCGAGCACAGGGAGGCCGAAGCAGGCGGCGTATTCGCGGCCGAGGGTCTCGGCGAGGACCTTGTGGAAGCCGTAGGGGGATTCGGGGCGGAGGTCGGCCGTCTCCGCGACGGGCAGCGCCGCGGGCGAGCCGTAGACGGCGGCGCTGGAGGCGAGGACGACGGCGGGGCGGAGGCCGGATGACCGCACGCCTTCGAGCACGCGCTGGGTGAGGGCGGTGGAGGCGGCGAAGTCCGCGTCGGGGTTCGTGAGCGAGTCGCCGACCGAGGCGGAGCCGGCGAAGTGGAGCACGACGTCGGGCGCGGCGGCGCGGACGCAGGCGGCCCATGTGGCGGGGTCGCGCAACTCGGCGCGGCCGGCGGGGAGGACAGTCCAATCGGCCGCGGTGGCGGCGCGGGCGACCGCGCCGCCGAGGAAGCCGGTGGTGCCGGTGACGAGGACTCTCATGCGCTCCAGCGCTCGACGAGGAGGGGGATGGACACGCGGAGCACGACGAGCCCGAGGATGAGCAGCGGGATCGTGATCGCGACGACGAGGAGGAAGTTCGGCAGGAGCGTGAGGGGCTGTCCGGCGATCATTTCCCGGATGGTGACGATAAGGGGCGAGACGGGGTTGAGCCGGACGGTGGTGGCGAAGAGCCCGGCGTAGTGGGGATAGGGGTAGGCGATGGGCGTGATGGTGAGCCAGACCATGGTGGCGATGGGCAGGGAGTTGCTCACGTCGCGGTAGAGCATGCCGATGGGGGCGAGGAAGAGCCCGAGCATGGTGCCGAGGGCGACCAGCGCGGCGACGCCGAACGGCACGAGCAGGAGGGAGGCGGTGACGGGAACTTGGAACCAGATGAAGGTCGCGGCGATGAGCACGGTCTGCACCGTAATGGTGACGGTGAGCTTGCAGAGGTCGGCGATGAGGATGGATTCGCGGGGGAAGCGGACCTTGGTGAGCAGGCCCTTGTTCGACTGGAGCGCGCTCATTGGGCCGCTGAGCGAGGCGGTGAAGATCTGCCAGAGCGAGACGCTGATCAGGACGAAGGCGGGATAGGGCAGATGGGTTTCGCCGGGGTTTACGAGGTTGTTTGACCGGGCGACGGTGAGCATGACGGCGAGGAAGATCGGGGGACCGACCAGCCACACGAGGCCGAGAAGGGACTGGCGGTATTGGGCCTTGATGTCGCGGATGGCGAGGGCGACGCCGAGTTTGCGGCTCTGGACGATGTCGGTGAAGAGCTCGCGGAGGAGGCGGCCCGGGCTGCGGATCGCGCTTTCGGCGGAGTAGATGCTGACCTGGTGGTGACCACTTTCGAGACTCATGGAAGGATGCGGTTAGAGGGTTTCGAGTTCGGCGAGCCAGGCCTGGGCGGAGGCGTCGCTGGGCATGCGCCAGTCGCCGCGGGGGGAGAGGGCGACGGTGCCGATCTTGGGGCCGTCGGGCATGGCGGAGCGTTTGAATTGATGGGCGAAGAAGCGGGTGACGAAGACGCGGAGCCAGCGGAGGAGGGTGGCGCGGTCGTGGCGGCCGGCGAAGGCGAGTTCGGCGAGGGCGAGAATTTTGGCCGGGCCGCAGGCGTGGCGGACCATGTGAAAGAGGAAAAAGTCGTGGAGCTCGTAGGGGCCGACGGCGTCCTCGGTGTTCTGCCCGGCGGGGAGCAACTCGGGGGTGATCGGGGTGGCGACGATGTCGAGGAGCAGGCTGCGGACGGGGTCGGCGAATTCATCTTCGGCGCACCACGTGACGAGGTGGCGGACGAGGGTTTTCGGGACGCCGGCGTTCACGTGATACATGGACATGTGGTCGCCATTGAAGGTGCACCAGCCGAGCGCGGCCTCGGAGAGGTCGCCGGTGCCGACGAGGAGGCCGCCGGTCTGGTTGGCGACGTCCATGAGGATCTGCGTGCGTTCGCGGGCCTGGGCGTTTTCGTAGGTCGCGTCGTGGAGGCCTTCGGGGTGGGCGATGTCCGCGAGGTGCGCGGCGACGGCGGGTCCGATGGGAATGGTGCGGAGGGTGGCGCCGAGGGCGGCGGCGAGGGCGGCGGCGTTGCCCTGGGTGCGGTCGGTGCTGCCGGGGCCGGGCATGACCACGGCGAGCAGGTCGGCGGCGGGGCGGCCGAGCTTCGCGAGGGCGTGGACGGCCACGAGGGCGGCCAGCGTGGAGTCGAGCCCGCCGGAGAGGCCGAGCACGAGGGTGCGGCTGTTCGTGTGCCGCACGCGGCGCGCGAGGGCGGTGGCCTGGAGGGCGAAGATTTCCCGGCAGTTTGCGCGGCGGGCGGCGGGGTCGGACGGGACGAAGGGATGCGCGGCGATGGTCCGGCGGAGGCCGGTGGCGGCGGGCTCGCCGAGCGGGACGCGCACGCGGCGAAAGCCGCCGGCGGTGGCGGCGGAGAAGCTGCTGTTGCGGAGGCGTTCGTGGGTGAGGCGTTGCAGGTCGACGTCGGCGATGACGACGTCGGTGGAGAACTGGAACGCGCGGGATTCGGCGAGGAGCTGGCCGGCTTCGGCGATGAGCTGATGCCCGGAGAAGACGAGGTCGGTGCTGGATTCCCCGGGGCCGGCGCCGGCGTAGACGTAGGCGGCGAGGAGGCGGGCGGACTGCTGGACGACGAGGTCGCGGCGGTAGGCGGCCTTGCCGAGGAGTTCGTTGCCGGCGGAGAGGTTCGCGAGGATGGTCGCGCCGGCGAGCGCAAGGGCGCCGCTGGGGGGCTCGACGGCCCAGAGGTCCTCGCAGATTTCGAGGCCGAGGCAGGCATGCGGGCGGCCCGCGAGATCAAAGAGCAGGTCGGTGCCGACGGGGACGGGGGTTCCGGCGATTTCGATTTCGTCGCGGGTGAGGGCTTCGGCGCGGGCGAACCAGCGTTCCTCGTAGAATTCCTGGGTGGTGGGCAGGAAGGATTTCGGCACGAGCCCCTGGATTTCACCGGCGGCGGCGACGGCGGCGACGTTGAAGAGGCGGCCGTCGATTTCCAGCGGGAGGCCGACCAGGGCGACGATCGGGCGGGTGCGGGTGGCCTCGACGACCCGGGCGAGGGCGCGGAGGGCGGCGGCGCGGAGAGCGGCGGAGGCAAAGAGATCCGCGCAGGAGTAGCCGGTGAGGCCGAGTTCGGGGAAGACGGCGAGTTCGACGCCCTCGGTCCCGAGCTGGTCGAGGGCCTCGATGGTGCGGTCGGCATTAAAGGCGGGGTCGCCCAGGCGCAGCTCGGGGGCGACGGTAGCCACGCGCAGGAAGCCGAACTGGCGGTGTTCGAGCGGGGTCATGGGATGCGGGCATGCTGCCGCCCTTGGTCAGGGGCCGGAGCCGGCGACCGGAGCGAGGGGGTTGGGGGCCGAGGGTTCGGCAAAAGGGGTTGGGGCCGGCTAGGCCAGCAGTTTGAGGGCGACGGGCAGCATGGAGCGCCCGCGGTCGAGCCAGCGGCGGAGTTCGTTGATGCGGGCGCGGGTGACCTGGCGCTCGGCGTCGGGCAGGCTGGCGAGGGCGGCTTCCATGCGTTCGGCTCGCTGGCCGGCCTGTTCGATGCGGGGGAGGATTTGCTCCTTGAGGAAGGTCGAGGCGAAGCGGCTGAGTTCGAGGTCGGCGACAAAGTGGTCGCGGCGTTCGCCGGGGCTGTAGACGGCCTTGACAGCGCCGAAGGAGCGGAGGGTTTTCAGCCCCTGGCTGGCGGCGCCGAGGCTGATGTTCAGCCGGTGCATGAGGTCGTCCATGGTGAGGGGCCGGGGGGAGACGAACAGCAGGCCATAGATTTCGCCAATGGACTTTGGCAGGCCAAGGAGGCGGAAGAAATTAATGAACATTTCGATCGCCTCCATCTCGATGGGGCCAAGTTTCGAGCCCTTGGCCGGGAGAGGTTGCGAGGTCTGAGAATCCGACAACATCAGAGGGGCGATGGTGCCCCCGGGCTTCACACAGTTCAATAAGAAATGAAATCCCGGGCCGGGCTAGACGCCGGCGACGCGGAAGCCCTCGGCTTCGAAGAAGCGGCGGATGCGGGCGGGGTCGTCGCCCTGGAGTTCGATCTCGCGGCCGGCGAGGGTGCCGCCGCAGCCGCAGGCCTGCTTGGCGCGGCGGGAGAGATCCTCAAGGGCGGCGGGAGTGAAGTGCGGGGCGAAGTCGCCGACGACGATCACGGTTTTGCCGCCGCGCTGGGATTTTTCGCGGCGGAGGACGACGCGGCCCGGGGCGGGTCGACCGGCCGCGGGGGCGGCGTCACCCGACGGGCCCGCTGGGAGCGGGCCAAGGTCGAGTGCCGCGAACGGATTGACCGCAAGCGGCTGGGCGGAGTCGGAGACAGGGATTTTTTTCGCCACGCCCGGCCTCCCAGCACGCCACGGACTACGCTTCGACCTTTTGCGAGGCGCGTTTGCGCATGTTCGCGTCGAGGATCTTCTTGCGGAGGCGCAGGCTCTTTGGGGTCGCCTCGACGTATTCGTCGGGGGCGATGTATTCGAGCGCACGCTCAAGGCTCATGACGAGCGGGGGGGCGAGGGAGATGCCCTTGCCGTCGCCCTGGGAGCGCATGTTCGTGAGTTTTTTCGCCTTGCAGGGATTGACGGGCATGTCGTCCACGCGGGCATTTTCGCCCACGATCATGCCTTCGTAGATTTCCTCCTGCGGTCCGATGAAGAGACGGCCGCGCTCCTGAATGGTGTCGAGGGCGTAGGCCATGCTGGTGCCGCCCTCCATGGAGACGAGCACGCCGCGGCTGCGGCTGGGAATATCACCCTTGTGGGGGCCATATTCCTTGAAGAGGTGGGAGGCGATGCCGTGGCCCTTGGTGGCGTTGACGAGGTCGGTCTCGAAGCCGATGAGGCCGCGGGTGGGAATAGTGGCCTCGACGAGCACGCTGTGGGGATTGTGCTCCATGCTGGTGATGTCGGCCTTGCGGCTGGCGAGCGACTGGAGGATGTCGCCGAGGTTATCGGGCGGCACGTCCACGTAGAGGGTCTCGATGGGCTCGAGGAGATTGCCGGCCTCGTCGCGCTGGAAGATGACCTCCGGGCGGGAGACAAGAATCTCAAAGCCTTCGCGGCGCATCTGCTCGACGAGCACGGCGATCTGCATTTCGCCGCGGGCCTTCACGTCGAACTGGGCGGCGTTATCGGTCTCGGCGACGACGATGGAAACGTTCGTGCGGGTCTCGCGGATGAGGCGGTCCTTGATCTGGCGCGCGGTGAGGAGTTTGCCCTCGCGGCCGGCGAGCGGGCCGTCGTTCACGCAGATCTTCATCGCGATGGTGGGCGGGTCGATGTCCACGAACGGCAGGGCCTCGCGGTCCTCGCTGTCGACGAGGGTTTCGCCGATGAAGACGTCCTCAAAGCCGGTGATGCCCACGATGTCGCCGGCGCCGGCACTCTCGATCTGGATCTTTTCGAGGCCTTCGTGGCTGAAAAGCGCGGTGACGTTCTTGCGCTCCTTCTGGCCGTCCTTGTGCACGCAGACGATGCTCTGGCCGACCTTCACGGAACCGCTGATGATGCGGCCGTAGGCGATCCGGCCGAGGTAGTCGCTGTAATCGAGGTTCGAGACGAGGAACTGGAAGAAGTCCTGGTCGGCCTTCGGCGGCGGCGGGATGTGCTTCACGATGGCCTCGTAGAGGGGCTCCATCGTTTCGCTGGGCTGGTCGATTTCGTTCTTCGCGAAGCCCTGCTTGGCGCTGGCGTAGATGTGCGCGAAATCGAGCTGCTCGTCGGTCGCGTTGAGCTCCATGAAGAGCTCGAACACCATGTCGAGGACCTTGTGGGGGCGGGCGTTGTCGCGGTCGATCTTGTTGATGACGACGATGGGCTTGAGGCCGTTTTCCATCGCCTTGCGGAGCACGAACTTCGTCTGCGCCTGCGGGCCGTCGTGGGAGTCCACGATGAGGAGCACGCCATCGACCATCTTCATGATGCGCTCGACCTCGCCGCCGAAGTCGGCGTGGCCGGGGGTGTCGACGACGTTGATGTGGTAATCCTTCCAGCGGAACGCGGCGTTCTTGGCGCGAATGGTGATGCCCTTTTCACGCTCAAGGTCCATCGAGTCCATCATGCGCTCGTCGGTCTTTTGATTGGCGCGGAAGGTGCCAGCTTGTTTGAGAAGCTGGTCAACGAGAGTGGTTTTGCCGTGATCGACGTGTGCGATGATGGCGATGTTGCGAATATTTTCCATAGTCCCCGCCCGAAAAGCGGACGCGCACTATGTCGAGGGGGCGGGGGCGTGTCAATGGGCTCTCGCAGCCCCCCCGGGAACCGGCCCTATTCCATGCAGCAGCAGCCGGCGAGCGCGAGGGCGAGAAACAGAAGGACGAGGGCGGGCATGGAATTATTCCACGGTTTTGGCGGCGAGGCGTTCGCGGCGGGCGACCCAGAGTTCCCAGACGATGGGGAGCACGGAGACGATGATGATGCCGAGAATGACGATCTTGATGTTGCTGCGGACGAACGGGAGGTTGCCGAAGAGGCAGCCGGCGCCGACAAAAATGGCAACCCAGAGGAAGGCCCCGATGACGTTGTAGGCAAAAAATTTCGGGTAGCTCATGCGGCCAATGCCGGCGACGAACGGCGCGAACGTGCGGACAATGGGCACAAAGCGGGCGAGGATGATGGCGCGCCCGCCGTATTTCTCGTAGAAGGCCTGGGCCTTGAGGAGGTGGTTGCGGTTGAGGAAGCGGTTGGTTTCGCTGTGGAAGACCTTGGGGCCGCACCATTTGCCGATGGCGTAATTCACGGCGTCGCCGAGGACGGCGGCGACAAAGATGACGACGGCGAGGATCCAGGGGTTCATAAGCCCCTGGGCGGCGATGGCTCCGGCGGCGAAGAGCAGCGAGTCGCCGGGGAGGAAAGGCGTCACGACGAGGCCGGTCTCGCAGAAGATGATGAGGAAAAGCAGCACGTAGATGAGCGTGCCGTAGTGCTCGATGAAGGTGAGCAGGTGGCGTTCGGCGTGGAGAAGAAACTCGAGGAATTCAGCCATGGAAAGGAGGGCGTGGTTCGCGCCCCGGCCTGCGTGTAGAGGCTCGCGCGGCCGGTGCCAAGAAAAACGCGCGGGTCAGCACTCGACCTGCATGCCGAGTTCGACGACGCGGCCGGGCGGCAGGCAGAAGAAATCCGCCGGGGAATTGGCGTTGCGGGAGAGGAAGGCAAACACGGCGCGGCGGACGCGGCCCAGCGAGGAGTCGCGCGCGGGCACGATGCGTTCGCGGCTGAGGAAGTAGGTGATGTCGGCGGGGTTCAGCGGGACGCCGAAGTCGGGCAGGAGGCTGATGACGACGGGGACGTTCGGCGTCTCCATGTAGCCGTAGCGGGCGACGACGGAGTAGAAGCCCTGGCCGTTGTCCTTCACCTCGATGGTGTCCTCGTTGTCGTCGAGGTAGGCGCGCATTTCGGTGTTCACCGAAAAGAGGATGATGGTCTCATGGAGCACCTTGTTGTGCCGGAGGTTGTGGAGCAGCGAGAGGGGGACGGGGCCGGCGGTGCTGGAGAGGAAGATCGCGCTGCCCTTCACGCGGGGCGGCGGGTTGCCGGCGATTTCGCGGAGGAAATCGGGAAGCGGGACGAGCGAGGATTGAATGCGCTGGAAGAGCGCCTTGCGACCGGCCTTCCAGGTCGTCATGAGCAGGAAGATGATGGCGGCGGCGGCGAGCGCAAACCACCCGCCGTGGATGATTTTGAAGGAGTTCGCGACGAAGAACGCGATCTC
The DNA here is from genome assembly GCA_027488755.1 of Verrucomicrobiaceae bacterium. Lineage (GTDB taxonomy): Bacteria > Verrucomicrobiota > Verrucomicrobiia > Chthoniobacterales > JAATET01 > JAATET01. The sequence goes on from JAIYAZ010000075.1 coordinate 123,699, forward strand.
GATGATCCCGAAAAAGATGCCGAACGAGAGGGAGGCCCAGAGCGGCCAGCGCCAGACCTGGTAGGTGACCGCCGCGAACAGCGTGGTGGTGAGCAGCATCGTGAGGGTGACCGCGATGCCGTAGGCGGAGGCCAGGGCGCCGGAGGATTGGAAGGTCACCACCAGCGCGATGCACGCAATCATCAAGCCCCAGTTCACGTCGGGAATGTAGATCTGCCCCCGCTGGCTGTGGGAGGTGTGGCGCACGGCGAGACGCGGGCAATAGCCGAGGTAGATGGCCTGGAGCGTCAGCGAAAACGCTCCGGAGATGAGCGCCTGGGAGGCGATCACCGTGGCGGCGGTCGCCAGGGCAATGGCCGGATAAAGCGCCCAGCCCGGGACGGCGGCATAGAACGGATTTTCGGCCGCCGCGGGATTGACCATAACGGCCGCGCCCTGCCCGAGGTAGTTGAGCGCGAGGGCGGGCAGGACCAGAGCCTGCCAGCCGAGCCGGATCGGCCCCCGGCCAAAGTGCCCGAGGTCGGCGTAGAGCGCCTCCGCACCGGTGACCGCAAGGAAAACCGACCCGAGGACGAGGAAGCCGTGGAATCCATGGTCGCGAAGGTGCGCGAGTCCATGCAGGGGATTAAACGCCGCCAGCACGCCCGGGGCCTGGACGAGGTTCCACAATCCCACGACCGCCAGAAACCCGAACCAAACGAGCATGACCGGCCCGAACACGTTGCCCACGCGACCGGTGCCGAAGCGCTGGCACACGAAGAGCGCAAACAGGATCACCACGGAGATGGGCACGACCCACGAACTGAGCTGCGGCGCGGCGTAGCCGATACCCTCCACGGCGCTGAGCACGGAAATGGCCGGGGTGATCATTCCATCGCCGTAAAGCAGGGCGGCCCCGAAGATACCGACCACGGTGAAGGTGATGGTCGCGCGCTGACCGAGGAGCTTGCGCCGGCAGCAATCGGGATCGAAGAGCAGGCCGACCAACGCAAGGATGCCGCCCTCCCCGCGGTGATCCGCCCGCAGAATGAACATGATGTATTTGAGCGAGACGATGAGGATGAGCGCCCAGAGGATGAGCGAAAGAATCCCCAGGATCGGCATGGGACCGCCGCCCTCGTGCGCGGCGTGCAGCGATTCCTTGAAGGCGTAGAGCGGGCTGGTGCCGATGTCGCCGTAGACCACCCCCAGTGCGGCCAGGGCCATGCCGGCAAGTTTCTTTCGGTCGACGGGGGCGTTGGGCTCGCGGTGGCGATCGGTCATGAATCAGGGTTCGCTGTCGGTCGGAGCAGACGCGAAAATCGGACGTTTGGCCAGCGCAAGCCTTGGGTTACTTCAACTCGCGGAAGCGGCCGCCGCCGCCCTGCGTGGAGATGATGCGGCGGATTTCGCGTTCGTTCTCGGGGCGGGCTCCGACGGCGATGAAGTGGATTTTCACCGGCTCGGGCATGGTTTTCTGGAGGTCGCGGAGGGAGTCGGCGAGTTCCGGCCAGGGGATGCGGGCGTTCTCGGCCCCGGTGCCGCGCTCGAAGGCCGCGTCGCTGATGACGAAGATGACGTCGGGCTGCATGCGGAAGGCGGCGCGCAGGACCTCGATGAATCCGGGGCTGCCGGTGACCATGTTGGGCGTGTTGCGCTTCATGGTGCCGGCGTCGCCGGCGAACCAGGTGTCGAGCCACTCGGAGGCCTTGGCGCGATTGGGGTCTGAGGCGGGGAGGAGTTCGTTTTGGAAATACGCGTAGTTGCGGGCGAACTGGCCGAGGCCGAAGCGGGTGTTCACGCCGACGCCGGCGAGGAGTTTTTTGGTTTCCTCGCGGATGCGGTCCATCGGGTAGCCGGCGCGGGCGGCGGAGCTGACGACGGAGGAGGCGATGTCGTAGAGGATGAGCACGCGTTTGGCGTTTGTCTGCACGCCGAGGAAGCTCATGCTGGTGCCGGTGCCGCCCATGCCGGCGCCGCCGCCCTGCCCGCCGCCGCCCATGCCGGCGGTGCCGATCATGCTGGAGACCTGGTCGGAGACGATGGCGCTGGGGTCGAGGGGGAGCATCTGGTCCATCGGCACCTTGGGCAGGTCGGGCAGCGCCATGGCGGTGGGGCGGAGGGACTGGATCTTGTCGCTGAAGCTGGGCTTGGGCGCCATGCTGTCGAGCGCGGCCATGTTCATGGAGTGCTCGCGCTGCTGGGCTGGGATGCGCAGGTCCTTCACGACCTTGAATTCCGCGGGCGGCGAGGTGAGGTAGCGCGCGATGATGAGGACGCCGGCCACGATGCCGGCGAGGACATGCAGGCCGACACTGATGATGACGATGGTGATGATGAGCCGCCGGATGCGGTTTTTCTCCGGGGCCGGGGCGACGGTGGCGGGCGCGCTCACGGTTCGCCCTCCTCGGTGGCGTCGGCAAAGGTCACGCCGCTGATGCCGGCTTCGGCGCAGGCGTTGAGCACGTCGACGAGCCGCTGGTGTTTCGCCGCGTCGGTGGCGTCGAGGGTGACAAGGGCGGTGGATTTATTCGCGTCGGCGGCCTCGCGGAAACGCTCAAGGGTTTTGACGAGCTTGGGGAGTTTGATGTCGCCGGGTTCGCCGACGACGAGGTCGTTGAGGACGATCTGGCCGGCGTCGGTGATGGCGATGCGCTGCTCGTCGGGGATATCTACGCTTTCCTCCTGCGCGACGGTGCCGGGCAGGCTCATGCTGATGTCGGCCTCGGGTTTCACCGGCTTCGAGGTGAGGATGTAGAAAAAGAGCAGCAGGAAGCAGACGTCGATCATCGGCGCGATCTGCAGCTCGATCTGGGGATGCTCGATTTTCCTCATGAGCGGCCTCCCTGGAGAACGCCGAAGACCACCTCGACGGCGCCGGATTCGGCGGCGAGGCGCATGACGAGCTTGATGCGTTTGGCGGGCGTGGTGGAGTCGGCGCGGACGTAGAGTTTGAGCGGCGGGTAGTTTTTGAACCGCTCGCGGAGGTAGGCGCCGAGCTGCTTCTCGGAGACGGGGAGGTCGCCGTTGAAGAGGTTGCCCTGCTGGTCGATGTTGACGATGACGCGGTCGCCCATGTTTTCGGGCACCCGCACGGCGGAGGCGGTGGGCAGGGCGATGTCCTTGAGCTTGGCGCTGGTGGTGAGCTTGCCGCTGAGCATGAAGAAAAAGAGCAGCAGCAGAACGACGTCGATCATCGGCGCGATCTGCAAGCCCACTTCCTCGTGGGCGATCCGGCGGGGGCGCCGGCGCGGCTGACTTTTGGCGGCCAAGGGAGGGATCAGGCTTGTTCGGGTTCGGCGGCGGCTTCTCCGGCGACGGCGTAGACGTCCTGCGCGGTGACCTGGCTGGAGAAGAGCAGGTCGAGCATTTCGGAGAGTTTCTGGTGCACGTCGGTCATGAGGACGGACGCCTTCCCGCGGAAGAAGAAGTATAGGAACATGGCGGGGATGGCGAGGAGGAGGCCGCCGCCGGTGGCGATGAGGGCCTCACCGATGCCCTTGGCGAGGTCGCTGGCCTCGGCCTTGCCGGCGGTGAGGGCGCTGAAGCTGGTGATCATGCCCGAGACGGTGCCGAGCAGGCCGATCATGGGCGCGAGCACGGCGAAGGTGTTGAGGTAGTTCACGGTGGCCATGATGCGGGTTTCCTCGCGGAAGCAACCGTCGGCGATGGCGTTTTCCATGGCGTTTTTGTCGAGGCTGTCGCGTTCGAGGGTGGCCTTGATGAGGGCGGCGCCGAGCGAGCGGGTGAGCGGGCCGGGGTTGGCGTTGCAGGTCTCGTAGGCGGCATTGAGGTCGCGCTGGGCGAGCTGGTTGCTGAGCTGGAGGACGAGGGCGTCGGGCATGACCTTCTGTTTGCGCAGGGAGATGCCGCAGTAGATGCCGAGGGCGACCGTGGCGATCGAGCAGAGCGCGATGAAGTGCATGACGGGCCCGCCCTCGTGGTAGAGGTCGAGGAGGCTCTTGTCGGTGGGCACGCCGGCGGCAAACGCGGAGCTTGGCCCGAAGAGGAGGGCGGCAAGCGCGAGCGCGGCGAGCGCGGCCAGGGGGTTATTTCGCCGCATCGCCAGTGGCGCGGGCTTCATCTCGGGCGTCTTTTTCATAGTCTTGTTTCTGTTGTTCCGGAGTGAGGGTGGCGAGGTAGGTGGTGGCGGACTTCGCAGCCGGCGTGCCGGGATAGAAGGTGAGAATGTCGCGGGTGGTTTCGAGGGCGAGCGGGGTGTCGCCGACAAAGCGGTAGATGTCGGCGGCGGCGGCGAGTCCGCGCGAGGCAGCGGCGTTGTCCGAGCCGAAGAAGAGGGCGGGGTAGAGGTAATTATCGAGGGCTTCGTTGAGGAGGCGGGCGTGCTCGGGGATGACGATGGGGTCGTCCTGCCAGCGGGGGTTGTCGGCGACGAGCTTGCGGAGTGATTCGTCGGCGGCGCGGGCGAGGATGAACTTTGCCTCGATGAGGATGGAGGGATCCTCGGCGGTGCGGGCGAGTTCGATGGCCTCGGTGACGGCGGATTTTGCGTCGCCGGTGGCGATCATGGCGCGGAGGCGGCCGCGGCCGGCGGCGGCTTTATCCTCGGGGCTCCACGCGGCGGCCTCGATTTCGCGGCAGAGCGCGAGGGCGGTGGCGGCGTCGGCGGGTTTGCCGCTCTGGAGGAGGAGGTCGGCATAGGTGATGCCGATGCGGGCGGCGGGGGAGCGGGGCACGCTCGCGAGGGGGCGCTGGCGGTTCCAGAGCGCGGCGACGCGGTCGATCTGCGCCGAGGTGGCGGCCTTGAGGAATTGGTCGCGGGCGGGGTCGGGCGCGAATTCGATATGTTCGACCTCGGCGCGGGGCACGCTGACGGTGGCCATGGGCGCGGGGGAGTCGGCGGAGACGCCGGCGGGCCGGGCGAGGGCGACCTGGAGGCGGAAGGCGCGGCCGTCGAAGGCGACGACGGTGCCGACGCGTTTGACGCCGTTAGTCATGAAGAGGACGTCCTCGGCGCGGGCGAGAGTGAGCGCGCCGGCGGCGGCGAGGAGGAGGGCGAGGCGGGCGGCGGGCTTCATCCTTGCGCGGCGGGGGTGGCGGCGGGGGCCGCGGGTTCGGGCGTGGGGGTGGGGAGCGGGCCGCCGAGGGCGTTCAGGCGGGTCTGGGCGTCGCGGAGCTCGGCGCGCTCGGCAAACTGGGGATCTTCGACGAATTCCTGGTAGGTGCGGCGGGCGGCGGTGGGGTCGTTGAGTTTCTCGAAGGCGGCTCCGCTGCGCACGTAGGCGGGGGCGACCCAGTCGGCCCAGCGGCGGTGCATGACGTAGATGCGTTGGTAGTAGGGGACGGCGAGCTCCGGCTTGCCCTGCGCCATGTAAATCTCGGCGATGCGGAAGAGGGCCTCGGCCTTGTCGGGGCCGCGGGCGGATTTTTCAGCGAGCAGGGCTTCGTAGTCCTTGATCGCGGCGGCGTTTTCCCCGCGCTTCTCAAGCAGGCGGGCGCGGGTGAGGTGCATGCGGGGGGCGAGGATGGAGCCGAGGATTTCGCGGTCGAAGCGGTTGAGGAGGGCAAGGGCGGCGGCCTGGTTGCCGCGGGCGAGTTCGATCTCGGCGAGGGCGAGGAGGGCGCGGTCCTTCTGCGGGGCGCGGGGGTTCCACTTCACGAGATCGCGCCACATTTTTTCGCCGGCCTCGGCCTGCCCGCTGTCGGTGAGGGCCTGGGCGAAGTCGGCAAGGAGGAGCGGGTTGGTGTTCGGCACGTCGGCGCGGGCGGAGGCCTGCACGAGGAACTTCCGGGAGAGGTCGGGGTCGGTCTTGCCGAGGACGATCGCGTAGGCCCAGAGGGCGCGCATGGCGAGGGTCTTTTTGCCCTCGGCGTCGGCGCGTTCGCGGAGGTCGGAGAGCTGGGCGGCGAGGTGGCGGCGGTCCTCGGGTTGGCGGTAGAGCTTCACGAGGGCGGGCACGAGGTCGTCGACGGAGCGAATGGTGGGGTCATCCCCGAGGGTGGTGATGGCCTTCCAGTATTCCTCGCGGGCGCGTTCGGGCTGATCCTGCTGGGTGTAGGTTTTGCCGATCCAAAAAACGGCCTCGGCGACGCGAGGGCTGCGGGGATGCTCGCGCACGAACTGCTCGAAGTGCGCGCGGAGCTTATCGGGTTCCTCCATCTTGGTGTAGGCCTTGCCGATCTTGAACCAGCCTTCCTCGAAGAACCGGGTTTCCTCGGGCGGGATGCGCTTGTAGGCGGCGATGCCGGGCTCGATGTCGCCGGTGGCGAAGAGAGCATCGCCTAGGAGCATGAGGGCCTCGGGGTTCGACTCGTGGCCGGGGAATTTTTTGAGGTAGTCCTGCAGCTCGCGGATGCTGGTGGCGTAATCCTGCAGCGACTGGGCGGCGTAGGCCTTGCGGTAGACGGCGAGGCCGCGGGAGGCGCCCTGCGGATACTTCGCGAGGTAGGCGTCCATCGCCTCGCGGGTCTCGGGGTATTTTTTGTCGAACGAGAATCCCATGCCGCGCCAGTAGGCGGCGGGGTCGGCGAGTTCGTGGGTGCCGTATTTGCGGGCAAACTCGTCGAAGGTCGCGACGGCGTCGGCGTTTTTCTCGGCGAGGAGCTGGGTGAAGCCGCGCATGAAGAGGGCGCGGGGCGCGAAGTCGCTCTCGGGGAAACGGGTGAGGATGGCGTTGAACGTGGCGATGGCGGTGGTGGTGTCGCCGGCGCGCTGCTCGGCGATGCCTTCGAGATAAAGGGCGAGCGGGAGCTGCTTGGACTGCGGGAATTTTTTGACGAAGGCGCGGGCGGCCTCCGCGGCCTTCGGCCAGCGTTCGATCTGCGACCAGCATTGGATGAGATTGACGGAGGCGGACTCGACGACGGGGTCGGGCGGCATTTCCGCGAGCATGGCCTCCATTACGAGGGCGGCTTCGCGGTAGCGCTGCATGGCCTGGTAGGCGCTGGCGAGGCGGAGGCGGAGGGCGGAGTCGAAATTCGGGATTTTTTCGAGCCCGGCGAGCTCGCGGCGGATTTTGGCGATGAGCTGCTTGAGCTGGAACTTGCGGTAGGGGTCGGCCTTCGGCTGGGCCTCGGCGGCGGCGAGGGCGTCGGTGAGCACGTCGAGGCGCTGCCGCTGGTGCTTGGTCAGGCGGTCGCGGCTCCACACGCGCTGGAGGCACTGGATGGCCTTGCGGTATTCGCCGGCCTCCAGGAAGTCCGCCCCGAGCTGGAGGGCGAGCGTCTGGAAGGTGGCGATCTGGATCATGTCGCCGACGCGGGGAAATTCCTCGAGCACGAGGGCGAGCGCGGCGTCGCGATTGCCGGCCTGGAGGAGGGCGTAGAGTTGCAGGACGGCGGCGCGGCCGCGGTTCACCGGATCGAGCCGGGCCTTGATCGAGCCAAAGTAGGCGGCCGCCTCGGCGTTGCGGCCGGCAAGCAGGTCGGTGGTGCCGATGAGGAGCGCGGCTTCCTGCGCCTGACGGGCGACGGGAAATTCCCGCAGAAACTGGGCGAAGGTCTGCTTGGCGGGCTCGTTTTCGTCGGCCTGCATCTGGCAGACGCCCTGGTAAAAGAGCAACTCCTCGCGCTGGACGGTGCTCGGCGGCGGCTGGGCCTTGAGGCAGGCGGTGATGGCTTCGCTGGCGTCCTCGAATTTCTGCAGATGCAGATAACTCATCGCCAGCGGGTAGCGCAGCTTGCCCATGGCGACGCGACCCTGTTCGCTGCTGGCGAATCCCTGCTCGAACTGCTTTATGCCCGCGATGGCCTCGGCGTAACGGCCGTTGTTGAAGGCGGCAAAAATCGCGCCGTAGAGTTCCTCGGCCGTCATGGCCGCGGTATCGGCGCCACCGCCGGCGGGGGCAGGCGCGGCGACCGGAGCCGGAGCCGCCCCGGCAGCACCCGCACAAGCGAGGGCACCGAGGACGAAGAGGCGGCGAAGAAACATGCGAACCATGGTGTTAGCGGATCGCCGCGGGAAACGGCTGTAACATTTTCGCCACAGCGCCCATGCTCGGCGCATGAGCGCCCCGGATCTCGAATCCCGACTCGTAAACTGGATCGCCGGCACCGGCGACGGGGATTTCGGCCGCATGATGCTCGAGGTTCATGCGTTCCAGCGCGCGGCGAACCCGGCCTACGACCGCTACTGCGCGCTGTTCCCGGCCGCGACGGACTGGCGCGAAATCCCCGCGCTGCCGCAGCGCACCTTCAAGGAGGCGGCAATCCGGAGCTTCCCGGCGCATGAAACCATGCGCACGTTCCGCACAAGCGGCACGACCGGGGAGGGCTACGGGGAGCATCATTTTCGCACGTTACGTCTTTACGAAGCCGCGGCGCGGAGGGGATGGGAGCTGGCCGGTTATGGCGGATATCAGGTCTTGAGTCTGATCGCGGCCGCGCCGGAAGCGCCGTTTTCCTCTCTCAGCCAGATGGCTTCGTGGCTGTGCGATGGGAATTCAGCATTTTTCGTGCGCAGGGGACAAGCCCGCTGGAAGGAACTCGCCGAAAACCTGCGCCGCACCCCGGAGCCGGTGGTGCTTTTTGGCACGGCCCTCGCGTTTCTCGACTGGTTTGAAAACCTCGGCAACGCCGAGGTGGCGCTCCCGCCCGGCAGCCTCGCCGTCGAGACGGGCGGCTACAAGGGAACGCGCCGCGAACTCCCCAAGGCGGACCTCTACGCGCGGTTCACCCGGCACCTCGGGCTGCCCGCCGACGCCATCGGCAACGAATACGGCATGACCGAGCTGTCCTCGCAATTCTACTCCCGCGGCGTCGGCACCCCGCACCACGGCCCGCCCTGGGCCCAGGGACTCGTGGTCGACCCCGCGACGGGCCGCGAGGTCGCCGAGGGCGAAACCGGCGTGCTTCGTCTCCTTGATGCCGCCAACCTCTGGTCCGTCGCCGCCGTGCAGACCCAGGACCTCGCCATCAAGCGAGGCGACGGCTTCGAGCTCCTCGGCCGCGACCCCGCCGCCCTCCCCCGCGGCTGCTCGCGAGCGGCGGACGAAATGCTGCAGGCCCGCGCCTGAGGCCCCGCGCTACCAGCCCACGTCGCCGCCCCACATGCGCCGCCAGATTTGCGGCAGCAACTCCGCCCGGCTCCGCGTGCCCCGCACCGGCACGGGCTCCCAGCCATTTGGCCCCGCCACGAGCCGCCACGCAAAGATCGCCTCCGGCGTATTGTCCGCGCCGAGCGGAGCCCGCCGCTCGCGCGTTTCGCCAAAGCGCCAGTCGCTCACCACCAGCCCGTCCGGCCCCGGCTGCACGCCGTGATATCCCTGCGCAAACCACGCCAGTCGCCGCCCGGCACGATCCGCCTCCAGCTGCGGCAGCCACTCCTCCCCGCGCGGGATGAAGTCAAACCGCACCGGCCGCCCGCGATCCGCCAGCGAATAATACCCGACCCAGAATCCGCCCGGCGCCTCCGCAAGCCCGCGCCACAGCACCGTGTTAAACGGCGTCGGCGCCGTCATCAACCTCGCGTGCGGCAGCCCCTGCTCCCGCAGCGACGCCGCGATCTCCGTTGTCGCCACCGCCTTCGCGCCAAAACTCCAGCCCACGTAAAGCGTGCTCAGCGCCAGCCCCGCCATGTTCATCCTAGACCGCCAGCGCCCGCCGGGACGCAGCCACAACGCCGCCCCCACGCCGATCAACAACGGTAGCGTGTAGAGCGGATCGATGATGAACAGATTATTGAACGCCACCCGCACATCGCTGAACGGCTCGAACACCTGCGTGCCATACACCGTGAACACATCGATCAACACATGCGTGAACAGCACCGCAAACGTCGTCAGCGCCGCCCGCACCACGCTCACCTGCCCGCGGTGAAACCGCGCAATCCCCCACCCGATCAACGGCGACGCCACCAGCATGAACAGCAGCGCATGCGAGAGCCCCCGGTGCCACGACAACCGCTGCACCGCGTCCAGCCACGGATGCGCCAGCACGTCGAGATCCGGCAACGTGCCCAGCACGACGCCCCACGCAATCGCGCGGTTGCCCAGCCGCCGCCCGCCCATGCCGGCCTCGGCAACCGCCGCCCCGAGCACCGCTTGAGTGAGCGAATCCATGACCGCCCGATTTACCCGACGGCCGCGCCGTTGGCCAGAGCTCCCGAGCCCGGGCACCTCTTGACACAACGACTCATCGCTCCTTACTTCGGGAACGTATGCGCGCCGAAAAAACGCCCGAACCGCCCGCCGGCATGGACCGCCGGCAGTTCCTCAAACTCACGGCGCTCACCGGCTCGACCCTCGCCGCCGGAGGCATGCTCGGACTCTTCAGCCCCCGCCGCGCCCTCGCCCAGACCGCCAACGCCAACGCGGTGCAGTTCGCGATCATCGGCGATTTCGGCGAAACCCTCCGCGACCAGGAATTCCCCGTCGACCGGCTCGGAGCCATGATCCGCTCGTGGAACCCCGACTACCTCGTGGCCGTCGGCGACGACAACTACATCCTCGGCGAGGCCTCGACCATCGACACGAACATCGGGAAAAACTTCACCTCCTTCATCTACCCGAAGGGCACCGGCTACCCGGAATATTACCCGTATCCCAGCGGCGCGCCGCTCTACAACCGCTTCTACTCCTGCCTCGGCAACCACGACTACGCCGACGTGGGCGACGACTTCCCGCCGACCACGGAAAAAATCGCGCTCAGCCAGCCCTACATCAACTACCTGCAAAATTCCCTCCTCGGCCCGCAGGCGCCGAACACCGCGATCACGTTCGCCAACAACCCCGTCGGCCAGAGCTACGACCTCAACAAGGACGGCTACGTCTGCGGCACCTACGCCCCGTTCACCGAGGCCACGAACATCCGCTTCTACGACGTGCGCCTCGGCGCAGCCACCGGGCCGAGCTCGGTGCACCTCTTTTTCTTCGACAGCAACAAGCCCACGCCCTACGGCCGCTATTGGAAGGACCAAACGATCTCCAACGCCGGCAACACCTGCTCGGCCACCGTGCTCGCCACGCAGGGCGCCTGGCTCAAGCAGCGCCTCGCCGCCTCCACCGCCCGCTGGAAGATCGTGCTCTTCCACCACCCGCCCTACTACTCCGCCACCGGAGCGGCGGACGCCCAATACGAGACCATGCGCTGGCCGTTCCAGGAATGGGGCGCTTCGGCCGTCATCACCGGGCACGTCCACAACTACGAGCGGCTGTCCATGCCCGACGCGGACGCGAACAACCAGCCCGACTACACCAAGCCGCGCATCCCCTACATCGTGAACGGCGCCGGCGGCTTCGTCCCCGAGCAGGGCTTTGACCCGAACTTCGTCATCAACGGCAGCCTCTCCCGCGTCGAGAACTACGGCGCCCAGCTCGTCAGCGCGAACGACGACTCCATCTCGTTCCTCTACTTCGACATCGACGGCGTGCTGCGCGACAGCCTCACGCTCTGGAACGACGCCGCCAACGCCCCGAAGGACGTCCAGTTCGCCGCGGCGGAGTCCGTCTTCGGAACGAACGCCGGCACGGCCACGCTCGTCGTCACCCGGCAGGGCGATCTCTCGCAGTCCCTCACCGTCAACTACAACACGATGGACGGCACCGCGAAGCAGGGCGTGAACTATGTCGCCGCCGCCGGCAGCCTCACCTTTGCGCCCGGCCAGTCGTCCGCGAACCTCCCCATCCAGCTCATCCAGGTCGTCTACCCGCCCGACACGGTCACGCCGCCCACGCTCGCCTTCACCGTGCTCCTCAGTGCGCCGAACGACGGCACCAGCCTCGGATTCTTCAGCTCCACCACCGTCGTCCTCCAAAACGACGTCCAGACCCCGCTCAACGACCTCGACACCTTCATCGACCAGACGTTCCTCGACGTGCTCGCGCGCCCGGTCACGCCCGCCGAACGCACCGCCGCCCGCGTCTGGATCGGCTTCGGCTCGACCGACCCCGCCGTGCAGGACCTCGCGTTCCTCTCGTATTTCCGCCGGGCGGAATGGATCACCAACCTGCTCACCACCGGCTTCACCGGCGACCCCGCCACGAATGCCCCCATCCTCAACGTCGGCCTCATCTTCTCCCTGCTGAACCTCAGCGCGCTCTTCAACCTCGCCGACCCCGGCGAGGCCGTGCCGCCCACCTACGCCGACCTCAGCTTCTGGACCACGCAATGGATCAACCAGTCCGGCACGACCTCCACCGAGACGCTCATCGAGCAAACCTCCGACGGCTTCAACCGCAACATCGTTGATTATCTCATCAACTACATCAAAAACGCGGTCTCGGACACCAAGCTCGGCGGCGACCCCGCGCTCGACGACGCCGCGTTCATCCTCGGCGTCTATTACGTCTTCATCGTCCCGCTCGGGACGGACCCCACCGCCGCCGACCTCGTTTACTGGCTGCCCCGCGTCAACACGCCCAAGGGCCGCTTCGCCTTCCTCGGCCGCATCTCCGCGCAGAACTTCAATCCGCCGCCCGTCGCGGGCATGACCGCCTTCAACCTCGCCGGCACGCCCGCCGACCTCACCGTCGGCAACCAGCTCCTTGCCCTGCTCAGCCCCATCGTGGCCGGCCTCACCCGCACGCAGCCGACGTTCGGGAAATTTTATTACCAGCTCTGGTGGCAGATCCGCTACTCAAGCAACGTCGAGACCGCCCTCACCGACATCGCTTACAACACGCTCATCTCGCCGGAATACGCCGCCCGCTTCACCCTGCCGCCGGCCCCCACGCCGCCGCCGACGCCCCCTCCCACGCCGCAAAAAATCACCGTCGAACGCGTCGTCCGCCTCCGCGGCCGCTTCGCCAATTTCCGCGGCACCGCCACCGCGGGCATCGAGCGCATCGAACTCCGCGTGCTCGGTCGCGACGCCCGCACCATCATCAACGGCCGGGCCAACTGGTCCGCCCGCCTGCCGGCCCTCCCCGCCCGCGGCAACCTCCTCATCCTCGGCCGCAACGCCGCCGGCGCCGTCGTCTGGCGACGCACCTACCGCATCAACGAATTCCTCGTCCGCCCGCCACGCTAAAGCCGCCCCGCGCCTACTCGAACCGCAGCGCCTTCACCGGGTCCAGCCGCGCCGCGAAATAGGCCGGAATCAACGCCGCCACCGAACAAATCACGAACGCGCTCACGCAGATGATCGCGACGTCGCCCGGCACCACCTTCGCCGGAATCTCCGCGAACTGGTAAACCGACGCCGGGAACACCTCGACGTTCAGCACCGCCGCGAGGAAATCCCGCACCTCATTGCGGAACTGGATGAGCAGCATCCCCATGCCCAGACCGGCCAGCGTGCCAAAAAATCCCACCACCATCCCCTGCGCCACGAAGATGCCCACGATCTGCCCCGTGCGCGCCCCCAGCGCCTTCAGGATGCCGATCTCCCGCGTCTTCTGCACCGTCACCGTGATCAGCGTGTTCATGATCCCGAACGCCGCCACCAGCACGATGAACATCAGCAGAAAAAACATCACCCCGCGCTCCATCCGAATCGCGTCAAACAGCTCCTTGTTCTGGTCCACCCACGTCAGCGCCACAAACGGCGGCCCGATCCGCGCCATGATGGCTTGCTTCGTCAGCTCCGCCGAAAACGGATCATCCGTCTTCACCGCCAACCCGTGCACCTCGCCACTGGTGAGTTCATACATCTCCTGCCCGATGTGCAGCGGCACGAGGATGAACTCGCTGTCGTAAAGATACCGCCCGCTCGAAAAAATCCCCGTCACCGTCAGTTCCACGGGCAGCACGAGCTGCTTGATGTTCTCAAACACCTGCGGGTCCTTGTTGCCCTCCTTCTCCGCCTGGTCGAGCTGGCCGAGAATCTCGTCCACGTTCTTCGGCGAAGTCAGGCTGATCACGCTGCCCACGCTCAGCCCGAGCTGCCGCGCGAGGTCCGCGCCCACCACGCAGGTGTCGCCGCTCAGGTCGAGTTCCCCGGCGACGATGTATTTGTTGATGTCCGTGATCTTCGACTCCTCCTCGGGGTCAATCCCCCGCACGAGCGGAGCCAGCCGCCGGTGGTCGTATTCCGCCATCACCCGGCCGAGCGTGTAGGGGGCAACGGCCTGCACGCCGGGAATGCCCGCAATTTCCTTCGCCGCCTTGCGCCAGCCGGGCATCACCCCGTCCGTCCGCACGATCACATGCGCGTCGAAGCCGATCACCTTCTTCTGCAGCTCCAGCTCGAAGCCGCTCATCACCGAAATCACGAGAATCAACACCGTAATCCCCAGCGTCACCCCCAGGATCGAAATCACGGTAATCACCGACACAAACGTGCGCTTCGGCTTCAGGTAACGCAGGGCAAGAAACAGGCTGAACGGCTTTTTCACGGGCGCGGGCAGGATGCCCCGACCCGACCCCTCCCGCAACGGGAATTCCCGTTTCCCAACCCCCTGCCGGTCCGGAAAAAAGATTCCCCACCACCCGCCCACCTGTAAAAGCCCATGTTTTCTACCTCCCGGGACACCCCCGCCCGCCGAGGAAGCATTTAAGCCCCTTGCGGGATTGCCGATTCCGGCGTAGCGTCAAAAAAAAGGAGACTCCGCCCAGCCCGCAACCGCGGGCGACGGCGGGTTTTGGTTTATGGCAAACGCAATGGTTATTGGAATTGGCGGCGTGGGGTCCGTCATTGGGCAGCGCCTCCACGAATACGACAGCATCGACCGGATCATCCTGGCCGACATGGACACCACCTTCGCCGAGCAGCTCGCCGCGCGAACCCCGAAAAACCGCTTCGTCGTCGTGCAGGCCAACGCGATGGACACCGACCGCCTCGCCGCCCTCATGCGCGAGCACAACGTCAAGGTCACCTGCAACGCCTGCGTCTGCCAGACGAACCACTCCGTCCTCGAGGCCTGCGTCCGCGCCGGCTCGCACTACCTCGACATGGCCGCCGACATCTACTCGCCCCCCGGAGTCAAGCGGCCCGGCAAAAACTCCTTCGAGGCCGAGATCGAAAAATTCAACCAGCGCTTCCTCGACGCCGACCTCGCCGGCATCCTCTGCATGGGCATGGACCCCGGCGCCGTCAACGTCTTCGCCCGCTGGGCCATGGACCGCCTCGACACCGCCAGCTCCATCCGCGTGCTCGACGCCGACAACGCCGAGGTCCGCGGCTACCGCTTCGCCGTGCTCTTCTCCCCCGAGACCTTCTTCGAGGAACTCGGCGCCGTGCCCTATTTCGTGAAAGACGGACGCGTCACCAGCGGCAAACCCCTCGAAACCGAAGTCGAATGGGTCCGCTTCCCCGACCCCATCGGCCTCCAGAAAACCTACGCCGTCGCCCACGAAGAGGGCGTCAGCCTCGGCATCTACCCGCCCTTCGTGGAGAAGGGCGTGCGGTATTCCGTCTTCAAGTATTCCGTGCCCGACAAGGTCGTGAACATCTCGAAGTCCCTTGCGATCCTCAACCTCGACACCTGGAAAAAAATCCGCGTCGACGGCGTGGAGGTCGCCCCCGTCCGCGTCGCCAGCGCCAGCCTGCCGAAACCCGCCGCCCTCGGCGCCACCGTCGACGGCTACTCCTGCGTCGGCACCGAAGTCCGCGGCACGAAGGACCGCAAGCGCGTCGAGTATTTCGTCTACTCGATGGACAGCCACCGCGACACCTACGAAAAATACGGCTACTCCCTCACCCTCGTCCAAACCGGCATCCCGCCCGCCCTCACCGCCCGCCTCCTCATTGAAGGCCGCATCCCCGAGCGCGGCGTCATGATGCCCGAGCACCTCGACCCCGAGGAACTCATGGCCAACTTCTCCCGCGAAGGCCTCCCCATCTTCGTCGAGAAGCGCGAAGTCGAGCGCGTCTGACCCCCGCGCCGCCCCTTGCGCCGGGGCCGCATTTTCTGCGATAGGTAGCGGCTACCCGATGGCCAAACCCGCAAACACCACCGTCAGCGAAGCCCTCGGCGTGCTTCTGCTGGCCGCGGGCATCCTCCTCCTGCTCGCCCTCGTCTCCTACGACCCCGCCGACGTTCCCTCCTGGGTCTTCTTCAGCCACGTCGCCCCGCCGAACGAGCATATCTCGAACTTCATCGGCATCGTCGGCGTCCTCCTCGGCGGCCTGCTCTACTTCCTCATCGGCGCCGCCGCCTACCTCCTCGCCGTCGTCCTCCTCGGCTTCGGCGCCGGCAAAATGTTCTTCCCGAAGGTCCGCTTCGCCGACCGCATCGTCTGGGTCGTCCTCCTCCTCCTCACCGCCGCCAGCCTGCTCGCGCTCCAGCCCTGGTTCCTCCTCGGCTGGAAGGAAGCCTTCCACGTCGAGGGCCCCGGTGGCTGGTTCGGCAAATGGATCGGCGTGAAAGCCTTCGAAAACGCCCTCGGCGCCGTCGGCTCCGCCATCGTCCTCTCCGGCCTCTACCTCGCCAGCCTCATCCTCGTCACCGGCTTCCACCCCATCCGCTTCGTCAAGCAATGCGCTGCCGCGCTCACCGCCTGGCTCGCTGCCCGCCGCGAACGCCGCCGCGCCCGGCTCGACGAACAAACCCTCTTCGCCGAAAACCAGCGCGAAATCGAAAAAGGCGCCCGCAAGCTCGAGCGCAAAATCCGCCGCCGCGCCGAGCCCGAATCCCCCGCGGACCCCGCGCCCGCCGCCCCCGCGAACGAACCCGACCCCGCCCTCCCCGCGCCCCGCATCATCGACGCCTCCGTCCCCCCGCCCCCGCGCAAACCCACCCTCGAGGAAGTCACCGGCCGCAAAAAAAAGGTCGACGCCCCCGCCCTCGCCCCCGGCCTCAAGGGCGTCCACCTCGAGCACTACGAACTCCCCTCGCTCGACCT
Source organism: Verrucomicrobiaceae bacterium (assembly GCA_027488755.1). Taxonomy (GTDB): domain Bacteria; phylum Verrucomicrobiota; class Verrucomicrobiia; order Chthoniobacterales; family JAATET01; genus JAATET01. The sequence goes on from JAIYAZ010000075.1 coordinate 140,361, forward strand.
CATCGACGCCCCCGCCGCCGGCGACCACGTCGCCACCGATCCCGCCGAGCTCAAGGCCACACAGGACGTCATCCTCGACACCCTCGCGCAGTTCGGCATCCAGGCCAGCCCCGGCGACATCACCAAAGGCCCCACCATCACCCGCTACGAGCTCTACCCCGCCAAGGGCGTCCGCGTTGACCGCATCTCCGCCCTCGAACGCGACATCGCCCGCGCCACCCGCGCCGAACGCATCAACATCCTCGCCCCCATCCCCGGCAAGGACACCGTCGGCATCGAGATCGCCAACGCCAAAAAGGTCAAAGTCACCCTCCGCGAACTCTTCGAAAGCGACGCCTGGGTCAACGCCAAGGCCCGCCTCCCCCTCGCCCTCGGCAAGGACGTCTACGGCAACGCCATCATCGCCGACCTCGCGCAGATGCCCCACTGCCTCGTCGCCGGCACCACGGGCTCCGGCAAAAGCGTCTGCATCAACGCCGTCATCGCCAGCCTCCTCTTCCGGTTCACCCCCGCCGAGCTGCGCTTCATCATGATCGACCCCAAGGTCGTCGAGATGCAGATGTATAACACCCTGCCGCATCTCGTGACACCCGTCGTCACCGACCCCAAAAAGGTCCTCCTCGCCCTCCGCTGGGTCGTGGACGAGATGGAAAACCGCTACCGCATCATCGCCAAGGTCGGCGTCCGCAACATCGCCGCCTTCAACTCCCGCCCCAAACCCAAGACCCAGGCCGAGCTCGACGCCGAAGCCGCGTCCGACCTGGAGGGCACCGCCCCCCCTGCGCCGACTTCCGCTTCCGTCCCCGCGCCGCCCGCCTCCGAGCCCGAGGGCCCCGTCGAGATCGACACGAGCGCCCCCTCCGCGCCCCACCCCGACGCCCCCGAAATGGACGTCGTCGAGGCCGTCAACGAACCCGAGCCCCCGAAAATGCGCGTCCCCCGCGACGCCGACGAACTCATCATCCCCGAGCACATGCCCTACATCGTGGTCATCATCGACGAGCTCGCCGACCTCATGCAGACCGCCCCCGCCGAGGTCGAGGAAGCCGTCGCCCGCATCGCGCAGAAGGCCCGCGCCGCCGGCATCCACCTCATCGTCGCCACCCAGACCCCCCGCGCCGACGTCGTCACCGGCATCATCAAGGCCAACATCCCCAGCCGCATCGCCTTCCAGGTCGCCAGCAAACTCGACAGCCGCATCATCCTCGACGAATCCGGCGCCGAGAAACTCCTCGGCCAGGGCGACATGCTCTATCTCCCCCCCGGCACCTCGAAGCTCGTCCGCTCCCAGGGCGTCCTCGTCACGGACGACGAAATCCGCCGCGTCGTCGAAGCCGTCTCCGCCAACGCCGAGCCCCAGTTCGAACCCACCATCCACGCCAAACTCTCCAGCACCGCCGACCCCGAGGAGGAAATCAGCGACGAAGACGAAGAACTGGTTGAAAAGTGCCTCGAAATCATTAAGCAGGAGGGCAAGGCATCGACCTCGATGCTCCAGCGCCGGTTGCGGTTGGGATACACGCGCGCGGCCCGGGTGGTGGACATCCTCGAGCAGCGCGGCATTCTCGGCCCCAAGGACGGCGCGAAAGACCGCGAAATCCTCGTCGACCTCGATTCCTTGCCATGAAAACCGCCGCCACCCAGGGACAGCTCATGCTCTCCATTGGGGCCCTGCTCGCCGCCGAACGCGAGCGCCGCGGCATCCCCGTCGAAAAGGCCGCCAAGGAGACCCGCATGCGCCCCCAGCGCATCCGCGACATGGAGGGCGACGACCTCTCCCACTTCACGAACCCGAGCTACGCGCGCATGTTCATCATCGCCTACGCCAAGTATCTCGACATCCCCATGCAGACCATCCGCGATCACCTCCCCGATCGCGGCGAGCCCGGCTCCGACGGCTACCAATACATCAGCAACACCCCGGCCGAGCTCCCCTCCGTCCGCCGCGACCTCGTCTCCCGCCCCCTCCACCGCAACATCTGGCTCCCCCTCGTCGGCGTCGTCCTCCTCGCCCTCCTCGTCGCCATCGGCTTCACCGTCAATTACCTCGTCATCAACGCCCAGCGCATCACCGCCGGCCTCGACAAACCCCCGCCGCCCCCCGAGATTGTCCTCGTCAAGCCCGACCCCACCCCCGTCCCCGCGCAGATCGAAAACCTCGCGCCCACCGCCGCGCCCGCCATCTTCGACGCCGCCGCCAGCCTCGTGGAACCCAGCGGCCAGGCCCCCGCGAACCCGACGTCCACCGTCGCCAGCGGCCCCGCCCCCAGCCCCACCGACGAAGACCGCGCCTTCCTCCTCGGCACCCCCGCCGAACCGAAGCCCCCCGCCGTCCAGTAAGCCCCGCGCACCCGCGCAAAGGCGTCTCGCACCCGCGCAAAGCCGTCTCGCGCCCGCGCGAAGGCCCCGCGCATCGGTGCAAACCCTCCTCGCCCGCGCGCAAAACGATCGCGCAGCCTTGCAAAGGTCGCTCTCAGCACTGCAAAGCCCCCGCGCATCCGTGCAAAGGCATCTCGCATCTCGGCAAAGCCTCCGCGCAGGCGTGCAAAGCGCCCTTACACCTCTGCAAAGGCCCCTTACGCGTCTGCAAAGCCCGGTTCCGCAGGCATTTACGCCAATCGGAGCGCCGGGGGCGGCCTACTTCTTGCGCACCACGGTCACCTTGTCGATGGCCATCCCGCCGAAGCCCCGCGCGCGCACCTCGACGACAGTCGTCCCCACGTTCACCCGCACCATGGCCGTCCAAGCCGCCGGTTTGCCCGAGGTCGGCCGGGCCGGCAGCTTGCCGGCCTGATACTCCACAAACGTCGAGTTCGTCGTCGTGCCCGAGAGCGGCACCAGCGCCTTGCTCGTCGTGATCCGCGTCGGCCCCTTGATCTGCACCGTCGGCTTGCCGATCCCGCCGGGCGGCGGCGTGACCCCCGGCGTCGGCGTGGGCGTCGCGTCCGGCGTGACGTTGCCAAACAGGCCCACCATGAGCCGCCGCCCCGTGTCCGAGCCGGGCGCGGAAGGCCAGGCATCCCCGTTGCTGTTGACCTCCGAGGAGGTGAAGGCGTAACCCGCCAACCCGCTGAACGTCAGGGCCTCGCCGCGATTGATGACATTCGTGTTGGAAAACGGGAGAAAACTGCCCGCCGAGCCCGTGTTGCTGATGGCGATCCAATAAGTCGCGTTCGCCGTGAGCGCCGCGCCGGAGGGCGTCGTGTTCGTCGGCGTGTAGGTTCCAAGGCCGTCCGCCGCGCTCGCGTAGGCAAATTCCCCGCGCAGGGTGCCCGGGCGGCCATCCGCGCCATCCGCGGAGTAAATCCGTGCCTTCATCACCTCGGGACCGGGGCCCCCGCTGCCGATGGGCACCACGACCGAGGTCACCGTCGCATTCGCGCTGCCCGCCGCAAACGGCCAGGCCGGGCTGGACCCCGTGCCGATATACGAAGTAATCGGCGCCGCGTTATCCGCGAGGTCACTCAGGATCACCTCCGCCTGCCCGCGCGGCGCGCCGGCCGCCAGCACGCCCGCCGCCAGCAGCAGCGCGAGCGGCGCGCGGGTTCGACGGGGACGGGGGAAGGGGGATTTCACGGTTTGCATGCCGAACTGTCACCCGCCGCAGCGTCGGAGTCAAAAACCGATTCCGGCGGCGCCCACCCGGATGCGGCGGGTCGCCTTAGCGGGCCTGGCGGAACGGCGCCCAGACGGAGAGATCAAACCCCGGCGAGGACTGCCACGTTTGAAACGCCGCGGAGTCCACGGGAAACGTGAGCGGAGCGAGGAGATCGACGCGGCGACCGGTGATGAGCGCCTGCTGGCTCATCCACCAATCGGGCTCGGCCAGCGTGGTGAAGCGCACAAACAGGGCCTCCTCCCGGTCCGAGGAGGCGGTCACGGGCGGATTTTTGGCGTCCACGGGATTCAGCGTGAAGAGCCCGCTCCCGCCCAGGAAGCCGTTGCCGACGGCGTTGGCGACGACCGTGTAGGCCTGCGCGGTTTTGGCAATGGCATACCACAGCGACATCGTGTTGGCCGGGTAGCGTTCCGCAAAGAGGTCGGGCGAAATCTGGAGCCGGCCGCCGTATTGTCCGCTCCACGCGGTGGGCAGCGCGATGATGTCCGCGCGGCGGACGCTCAGCATGCCCGAGGCCTCGGGGAAGCGCGCGTCGCCGCCGAGCAGCAGGCCGATGCGCCCGATCGCGGTGTCGTAGACCGGGAAGGTGTCGCCGGCCGTCGCCCAGGATTTCTCGGCTCCCTCGAGGTGCGTTTTGCGGTAGGTGCCGAGGAGTTTTCCGTCCGGGCCAATGAGCACGGCGGTCGGGTAAAGCGATGCGCCGGACTTCTCGACGATGCTCCCCACGACGTGGGCCGCCATTTGGTTCGCGAGCGTGGAAAAAATCTGGACGGAAGGCCCGTCGATCGGCTCGGCAAATTTCGCGGCGGCGGCGGCATCCGCCGGCGGGCCGGTGAGGGAGTATTCGGGCAGGACGATCAACCGCCCGGCCCCTTCGGCCCACGCGGGCGTGCCGAGCAGGCGGTTGATTTTGGCGACGTTGGCTTCGCGGTCGCCGGCGACGGGCGTGAACTGGACGGCGGCGGCGGCGACCGCGTGGCGCGTGGTCGAGGCCTTCGGATCGAAGGGCGCGCGGTAAAAGGCGAGGTCGCCGTAGATCGCGGGGCGGCGTTCGGCGAACGAGTCACGGGCGGGGTTGCGGAACTCCGCGGGATCGATCTCCGCGGTGAGGATCCGCGGCGGGGCGGCGGGCGAGACGTCCGGTTTCGTCGCCGGGGCCTGGGCCAGCTTTTTGCCGGTGGGCGACCAGATCGAGGCGATGCCACCGTAGTAGACCGTGAGCCCGGTGGTCGGGTTGCTCTCGCTGTTGTTGCGGTCGGTCGCGATGAGGGCGACGCCGTTCCAGGCGTTGATTTCCTGCACGGCGGAGATGGTCGAGTGGTTCGCCCAGGAGCCCGGCTCGCGGGGCAGCGCCCGGTCGGAACTCGACATGAAGCAAATGATCTGGGCGCCCTTCACCGCGGCCGTCCGCGCGATTTCCCAATACGTGTCGTCGTAGCAAATCTCCATCGCCAGCTTTCCGTATTTCGTGTCGAACACGGGATACCCGAGGTTCCCGGGCGTGAACCAAAGCTGGTCGTCCGGGTTGAGCCCGACCTTGCGGTATTTGCCCACATACCCCTCGGGGCCGATGAGGGCGCCCGTGTTGTAGGCCAGGCCGGTCGCGCGATCGATCTCGGCGATGCCAATCGTGACGTAGCACCCGTATTTTTTGGTGAGCGCCGCGATGGCGTCGGTCGTTTTCCCGGGAACGGAATCGAGGAACGGATCGAACTGCCGCCGATCCTTGTAGATGTATCCCGACGTCGCCGTCTCGGGCAGGACGATGATTTTCGCGCCGCCCTGCGCCGCCTCCTCGATGATCGCGCAAATCCTCGGAATGTTCCGCTCGAACTCGAAAAACTGCGGGTTGAACTCCACGGCGGCCACTTTGAACGGCGCGGCTTCCACCGGACCGGAAAGGGCGAGAAGGACGGCAAGAACCGGCAGGATTGTTCTCATCTCTTGGAAGACGTTGCTTACGTCTCGGCGCCACCACCGTCGAGGGCGAAATCGCGGCCCGCGCCCGCCGGGCCACCGCCCCGCCCCCGGGGCCGGCGACCGATTCTGAGGTGGAAAAGTCCCGGAGCGAGGCTAGCTTTCCCCCGCATGCCTGCCAATTTTCCACCCTCGCCGCGCCAGCGCCTTCGGTCCTTCGGGCGATTCGCGCGGGTTTTTCTGGGCCTGGCCGCCCTGCTGGCTTCGGCCCGGGCGGATTCGATTGCCACGGCTCTGAATTCCGGGCAACTGCAGATCTGGCTCGGGACCTCGGAGGGCAATTCGGCCGTCGCCACGACAACCGATCAGGCCAACGACATCTTCGTCGGGGGCTCGGGAATGGGGAACACGATTTTTGGGCCTGTCACCTCGATCTCCGTGACCTTCCAGGGCTCCGGCCAGCTCTTCGCGCTGGAAAACAACCCGCTGCCGTTTTCCGCCAGCCTCACCTCGCCGATCCTCATCAACAGCACCGGCTTTGGCCTTTCCAACGAGGTGCTCGATGACACGACCACCGGCGGGAACGCGTTCGATTTCTCGGGTTTCACCGACCCCGTGGGGCGACTGACCAGCGAAGGCAACCCGGGGACCGCGCCGCTCACGATCCTTTCCTCCAAGGGCGCGAACTTCGTGCTCTCGGATGCCGCCCTCGTCACCGGAGCCTCGACCGTCGAGCTCCTCAACGTGCGCACCGCCATCCTCACCCACACGGCCGGCTTCCACGAATTCAACTCCGCCGGCTGGACCGGCAACCTCTCGCTCACCAACAACGCCGGGGCCACCCTCACGATCACCAACGCGCTCGACTACGCCAACGTCACCAACCTCGGCGCGCTCGTCTTTGACTACTCCGGCATCGCCATCACCAACGTCGGCGGCACCGGCCTCGCCGGCGCGAACCCGAACTTCGGCCCCGCCGGCGCGGGCGGCGCGGCCCTCACCTTCGCCGCCGCCGGGAACCTCACCACCGTGGCCGCAAAATCCATCACCGGCGGCCTCGGCGGGACGCCCGCCATCGAGGGTGACGGGGGCACCGGCGGCGACGGCGTGGTTTTCTCCGCGACCGGCTCGCTGGTGAACGCGGCCGGCGCCACGATCTCCGGCGGCCAGGGCGGTGCGGCTTTGGCCAACGGACTCGGCGGCAGCGGCGGGCGCGGCGTGGTCTTCCAGGCGGCCGGCACTCTGGTCAACGCGGCCGGCGCGACGATCAACGGCGGCCTCGGCGGCGAGAACGCGATCAGCGGCGGCGGAACCGGACCCACCGGCGTCGCCGCGGCCTTCCTCGGCGGAGCCGGCAACCTCACCAACGCCGGCACGATCAACGGCGACGTCACCATGGGCAGCTTTGCCAACGCCGTCACCCTCCTCGCCGGCGGCGTCATCAACGGCGACCTTTCCGTCGGCGGCAACGCCAGCTCCACCCTCACCCTCGGCGGCGCTGGCAACCAAAGCCTCTCCACCGCCGTCACCGGCAACCTCATCTTCAACGGCTCCCTCATCAAGCAGGGCACCGGCACCTGGACCCTCGACGACATCCTCGGTTACTCCGGCGCGACGACGCTCGCCGCCGGCACGCTGCGCCTCTTCAGCCCCGGCGTGCTCGGGGACGGCGACCTGCGTTTCACCGGCGGCACCCTGCAATACGGAGCCGGAACCACCGCCGACCTCTCGGCCAAATTCAGCGCCGCGGCGAGCCAGCTTTATTCCGTCGACACCAACGGCAACAACGTCACCTTCGCCACCGCCCTCACCAGCTCCGGCGGCAGCCTCACCAAGCTCGGCCTCGGCACCCTCACGCTCTCCGCCGCGAACACCTACTCCGCCGGCACGACCCTCGCGGGCGGCATCCTCCAGGCCGCGAACTCCGACGCGCTCGGCACGGGCCCGGTCACCTTCGCCGGCGGCACCCTGCAATACGGCGCGGGCGTCTCGCAGGACTTCTCCGGGCAATTCAGCACCGCCGCCGGCCAGCGCTACGCCATCGACACCAACGGCAACACCGTCACCTTCGCCTCCTCGCTCACCAGCAGCGGAGCCACCCTCAACAAACTCGGCGCGGGCTCGCTCGTCCTCACCGGATTCGCCCCGCTCACCGGCAGCACCACGGTCTCCGGCGGCAACCTCCAGCTCGGCACGGTGGTCGGCAGCTTCAACACCGTCACGCTCATCGGGTCAAACGGCACGACCGGCAGCGACACGGGCGGCCCGGGCGGCGCCGGGGTGATCGTCGCCCCGGGGGCCACGCTGAATCTGGTCAACGGCTCCATCACCGGCGGCGCCGGCGGCTTCGGCCCGAACCAGGGCGGCAACGGCGGCGTGGGCGTCAGCTTTTTCGGCGCGGCCGACTTCGTGAACCCGGCCGAGGGCACGATCCAGGGCGGAGCCGCCGTGGCGGGATTTGCCCTCGGCGGAAACGCCGTCGTCTTCAAGGCGGGCGGCTCGTTGACGAATCAAGACGGCGGCCAGATCACCGGCGGCGCCACCCCGGAAGGCTACGGCGGCACGGGCGTGGTCTTCGAGGCGGGCGGCTCCCTCACCAACGAATCCGGCGGACAAATCACCGGCGGCTCCACCCCGGAAGGTTACGGCGGCTCCGGCGTCGTCTTCACCGGCGGCCCCGGCACCCTGGTGAACGCCGGCACCATCACCGGCGGAAACAACAACCAGCCCGGCTACAACGGCACCGGCGTGCTCTTCACCGCCACCGCCGGCAACCTCACGAACTCCGGCACGATCAACGGCGGCGTCACCATGGCCACCGTGGCCAACGCCGTCACCCTGCTCTCCGGCGGCGTCATCAACGGCGACCTTTCCATCGGTGGCAATACCAGCTCCACCCTCACCCTCACGGGCTCCGGCGACCAGGCCTACTCCGGCGCCGTCACCGGAGCGACCACGTTCGCGGGCTCCCTCGTCAAGCAGGGCAGCGGAAAATGGACGCTCGATCAGGCGTTCAACTTCGGTGGCGGGACAACCCTGCAAAGCGGCATCCTCGAGGCGGCCAATGCCGCCGCGTTCGGATCGGGCGCGATCCGCTTCACCGGCGGCACGCTGCGTTACGCCGCGGGCCTCACGACGGACTTCTCCCCGCAATTCAGCCCCGTCGCGAGCCAGAGCTTCCTCATCGACACCAACGGCAACGCCGTGACCTTCGGCACCGCCCTCACCAGCAGCGGCGGCTCCCTCACGAAGCTCGGGACCGGCTCGCTCACCCTCACCGGCAACAACTCGTTCGGCGGGGCCACGCTCTCCGCCGGCCAGCTCCAGATCGGCACGCCCGCCTCCCCCGGCCGCGTCACCGGCGCCGCGAGCACCGGCCCCGGCGGCACCGCGGGAACCGGTGTCGCGACCGCGGCCGGAACCACGCTGAATCTCAACGGCACCATCGCCGGCGGCCTCGGCTGGTCCTCCTCCGAGGGCACCAGCAACGGCGGCACCGGCGTCTCGCTCGGCGGCAACGCGACCTTCGCCCCCACCGCCGGCGCGTCCCTCCTCGGCGGCGCGGGCGGCAACGGCGGCGACCTCGCCAATGGCGGCGCGGGCGGCGCGGGCGTGATCCTCGGCGGCGGCGCAACCTTCACCGGCGCCGCGAACATGACCGTTACCGGCGGCGCGGGCGGGAGTTCCGGCACCCTCGCGATCACCACGGGCGGCCAGGGCGGCGCGGGCATCCTTGTCGGCAGCGGCGCGACGTTCGTCAACGCGACCGGCGCCCAAATCTCCGGCGGCGCGGGCGGCGCCTCCGACTTCACCGGCGGCAACGGCGGCGAGGGCATCCGCTTCCTCGGCAACGCGACCTTCACGAACCCCTCCGCCGCCACGATCCAGGGCGGAGCCGCCACGGACGGCTTTGCGAACGGCGGGGCCGGCGTGGTTTTTGAGGCCGGCGGCTCGCTGACGAACCAGTCCGGCGCCCTCATCGCCGGCGGTGCCACCCCGTTTGGCACCGGCGGCACCGGCGTCGCGTTCCTCGCCGGCGGCGCGCTCACCAACGCCGCCGGGGCCACCATCTCGGGCGGTTCCGGGGCGGGGGTCGGCGGCGGAAATGGCACCGGCGTTTCGTTCGCCGGCGGCAACGGCAGCCTCACCAACGCCGGCACGATCCAGGGCGGCGTCGCCATGGGCAACGCCCCCAACGCCGTCACCCTCCTCGCCGGCGGCGTGATCGACGGCGACCTCAACGTCGGCCCCAACGCCGGCTCCACCCTCACCCTCGCGGGCTTCGGCAACCAGACCTACTCCGCCGCCGTCACCGGCGCGACGACCTTCAACGGCTCACTCGTCAAGGCGGGCAACGGCACCTGGACGCTCGACCAAGCCCTCGCCCCCGGCGGCGGCACCACCATCAACGCCGGCACCCTCAGCGTGACCGGCAACCTCTCCGGCGGAACCGTCACCGTCAACGCCGGCGGCACCCTCGGCGGCACCGGCCCCGTCGGCGCGATCAGCCTCGCCGGCGGCACCCTCTCGCCCGGCGTCACCGCAGGCACGCTCACCACCGCGGGCCTCCTCTGGACGGGCGGCGGCATTCTTTTCGACCTCGGCCCCACGCCCGCCACGTCCGACCTCATCCAAACCGGGGCCCTGCAGGGCGGCGGAACCAGCTACGCGTTCACGTTTGTCGATCAGGGGTGGGTGTTTGGAGCGGCCTACGACCTCATCACCTTCAGCAGCTCCGACATCGCCCTCGGGAACTTCACGTTCACCAACGCCGGCGGCTTCGACGGCCATTTTGGCTACCAGGGGAACACCCTCCAATTCACCGTCACCGGCGTCCCCGAGCCCGGCACCTGGGCCATCCTCGTCCTCTGCGCCGCCGCGCTCCTCGCCCACCGCCTCCGCCGGCAACCCACCCGCCGCTAGACCCCCATCCGTGGGCATCCGTGCCCATCCGTGGCTCTCCCCTCAGCCGCCCCCTCAAATCCCTCCGCTCGGGTCAAACCCCGGAACGCCGCCGCCGCCGCTTGGCGAATACCCCCAGCACGCAGGCCGCAAGGACGAGCAGCACCGCGATCCGCGGCTCGGGAATGATGACGAATTGCAGGGTGTTCCCGACATAAGAAAACTCGCCCTCAAAACCGTCGGCATTGGTGAATCCGAAATTTCCAATCGGGATGTTCGTGCTGCCAAAACCGACGAGGGTATAGGTCTGCCGGAGCACCCAGCCGTTGTTCACGAAGGTAAATCGGAGCGGCGCGGCTCCGCCGGTCAACGAGCCGGCCATCAAAACCATGTCGGACGCGGCGGCGTTCGCGCCGAGTTCGAACACCAGCGTCCCGGAATTCCACGCCAGGCTGCCCGCGTTGAGTTGACCAGGCCCGGCGCCGGGGCCGGGGGCGAGCTGGCCGCCGGCGAGGGAAATCGCGCCCACCGTTCCGTTGCCCCCGAGGGTTCCGCCGGCGTTGACGGTCACGTTGCCGAGGGTTCCCTGCGCGATCAGGCTGCCGCCGGCGATGGTCGTTCCGCCCGAGAAGGTCTGGTTGCTGCTGAGCGTAAGGCTGCCCGTGCCCTGCTTGGTGAGCGAGCCGTTGCCGGTGAGCGTGAGGGCCGTGGTGACGGCGAAGGACTGCGTGTTAATGGTTCCACCGCCGGGGCCGGTGAGCGTGACGTCGCCGGCTTCAAAGCCGGAGAAGAGGGCGGTTTGGTTGCCGGTGAGGCGAAGGGTGCCGCCGCTGAAGGTGACCGTGCCGTTGCCGTCGCCTTCGGAGAGCTGGCCGGTGGTGAGAACGCCGCCGCGGAGGCTGAGGGTGCTTCCGGAGGTGGCATTCTCGGCGAGGAGAACCGTGCCCGACGAGAGGGTGCCGTTGGAAAGCGTGAATGTCCCGTTACCGAATCCCCCGATGAAGAGGGGTCCCGAGTTTGTCCAATCCCCTCCGCTCATGTTGACGGTGCCCCTCGTGAAAAAGGAGGACCCGAGGGTGCTCGAGGCGCTCGAGAGGGTGCCATTCGAAAGATTCAAGGTGCCGACATTGAGGCCGCCGATGCGAAAGTCTCCGGAGATGAGCAATGCCCCGCCGGTCATGTTGATAACTCCTTCGAAGTCGATGCGGGAGAGAGTGATGCTCGAGGCGGAGACGGTGCCGCCGGAGAGGTTCAGGGTGGCGTCGCCTTTCTGGCCGATCGTCATTGACCCGGTGCTGAGGCTGCCGCCACTCACATTGATCGTGGCCGAGGAGCCGTATCCTTCTCCAACGCTTATGAGGGAGCTGGAGACGGTGCCGCCGGAAACCTTCAAGGTGGAGTTGGAAAAGTTGTCCAAGCTCATGCGGAGCTCGCCGGCGGAGTTGTTGATGGAACCGCCGGTGGGGACTTCGATGGTGCCCGAAAGGATGGTGGTGTTTCCGGTGTAGGAGTTGTTACCGGAGAGGGTGAGGGTTCCCGTGCCGGTCTTGGAGAGGGAGCCGTTGCCGGTGAGGGGGTGGGCCGTGGCTACTAAGAAGGACTGGGTGTCCAGGGTGCCGCCCGAGGCGGTGAGGGTAACTTCGCCGGGCTCGAAGCCGGAGAAAAGGGCGGATTGGTTGGCGGAGAGGCGGAGGGTGCCGCCATTGAAGGTGACGGTGCTGTTTCCAGAGCCCTCGGAGATTTGGGAGGCGGTGAGGGTGCCGCCAAGCAGGTTCAGGGCGGCGGTGCTGTTCGCCCCGGCGGCAAGGGCGACGCTGCCGGTATTGGCCCAGTTTCCACCGCTGATCGTGAGGTTTCCGCGCGAGACGCCGCCAACGCCGATCAAGATACCGGCACTCGAGATCGAGCCGCTGCTGAGGGTCATGCTGCCGTTTCCGCCGAAGCCCACGGTGATGTCTCCCGAGCTGTTCCAGGTCCCGCCGCTGACGGTCACGTTGCCATTCGAGCCGGCCCGGATGGCAATGTTGGTGAAGTCCGTCGAGATCGTTCCCCCGGTGTGACTGACAGTCGCGTTGCCGGAATCCCCGACGGTGAAGGTGTCGGAGTTGGTCCAACTCCCGGCGGTCACGCTGAGGCTGCCGGTGGAGCCGGCGGCGGACCCAAGGATGGTTTCGAAGGCGGAGAGGGTGCCGTTGGATGTGACGGAGGCAACGTCAGCCGCGAGGCTACCGATGGTCACGGCGGAGGCCACGTGGCTGAGCGAGCCGGTGAGCCCAAGGGTGCCGGCGCGCACGGTGGTGCCGCCCGCGTAGGAGTTGCTGCCGGCGAGGGTGAGCGTGCCATTCCCATGCTTGGTCAACGAGCCGGAGCCGGTGAGCCCAAGGCTCGTCGCGACGGAAAAAGACTGGGTGTCAATCGACCCGCCGGAGCCTGCCAGCGTCACGTCGCCGGACTCGAACCCGGAGAAGAGGGTGGTTTGGTTGGCGGAGAGGCGGAGGGTGCCGCCGTTGAAGGTGACGGTGCCGTTGCCGGCGCCCTCGGCGAGTTGGGGGGCGGTCATGGTGCCGCCGGTGAGGTTGATGCGGCCGGTGGAGCCGGAGTTGTTACCGACGGTGACGTTGCCGGAGCTGGTCCAATTGCCGCCGGTGAGGGCGACGGTGCCGTTGCCGCCGGAGGTGTTGCCGATGAGGGCGCTGGTGTTTGAGACCGTGCCGTTCGCAGCAATGGTCAGGTTGCCGGAACTGGAGCTGCCGACCGTGAGGCTGCCGTTGATGGTCCAGGTCGGGCTTGTGGGGGAGCCGGGAAGAACGTTGCCGGAAACGGAAACCTGGGCCGAGGCATCAAGAAGCGAAAACCCGGAAAAAAAGAGCCGGAAGATCCATTTGCCGGAGGGGTATGCCACGCGATTCACGTCGGGGGTGGGTTTCTGGTTGAAAACTCCGCGCTATCGAACGACTCGTCGTCGGAAGGACAAGGCCCCTTAAATCAGGCTCCAAAGCAAGCGTCGAGCCCTTTCCGAGGCCCGCCGCCGACTTCGTAAAACCGGACTCACGCCGAGCGTGCATGAGACGCCCACCCACGCTAAGCTTCCGGTTGCCCTTATCCGTTCCGCCGCATGCCGCCCGCCACCCCGTCCCCATCCGCCGCCACCCGCAAGGTCGGCATGATCAGCCTCGGCTGCGCCAAAAACCTCGTCGACGCCGAGGTCATGCTCGGCGACGCCGCCACCCGCGGTTACGAAATCACCCCCCACGCCGACGACGCCGACATCATCGTCGTGAACACCTGCGGCTTCATCGACACCGCCAAGCAGGAATCCATCGACGCCATCCTCGAAGCCGGCGCCAAACTCCGCGACGGCCAGAAACTCGTCGTCAGCGGCTGCCTCTCCCAGCGCTATTCGACGGAACTCCGAAATGAACTCCCCGAGGTCCACGCCTTCATCGGCCTCGATCAGGTCGCCCAGGCCGGCACGATCTTCGACACCCTTTTCAACGCCGATCAGGAGGAAAGCGCCGTCAACCTCGTCACCCGCGGCTCCCGCTACATCCCCGACTACACCACGCCGAAGTTCCAGCTCACCCCCGGCCACACCGCCTACGTGAAGATCGCCGAGGGCTGCAACCACCCCTGCAGCTTCTGCGTGATCCCCCAAATGCGCGGTCGGCACCGCAGCCGCACGATCGACTCCGTCGTGCGCGAGGTGCGCGAACGCCTCGCCACCGGCGTCCGCGAGATCAACCTCATCTCGCAGGACACCACCTACTACGGCATGGACCTCTGGGAGCAAAAGGCCGGCCCGCGCCAGCCCGTCGACAGCTCCCGCGGCCCCACCCTCGTTTCCCTCCTCGACGAACTCGCCAACCTCGGCGACGGCGAGGAATTCTGGATCCGCCTCCTCTACACCCACCCCGCGCACTGGAGCGACGAGCTCATCGCCGCCATCGCGCGCAACCCCCGCGTCGTCCCCTACATCGACATGCCGCTCCAGCACATCCACCAGGACCTGCTCGGCACGATGAAACGCGAGACCTCCCGCCAGCACATCGAGGACCTCATCCTCCGCCTCCGCGCCGGCATCCCGAACCTCGCCATACGCACCACCTTCATCGTCGGCTTCCCCGGCGAAACCGAGGAACACTTCGAAAGCCTCCTCGAGTTCATCGAACGCGTCCGCTTCGAGCGCCTCGGCGTCTTCGCCTACTCCCGCGAGGAAGGCTCCCGCGCCGCGAAGATGGAGGACCAAATCCCCACCGCGACGAAAAACCGCCGCCACCGCCGCGCGATGAAGCTCCAGCAGAAAATCGCCGCCGAACTCGCCGCCGCCCAGGTCGGCCGCCCGATCCGCGTGCTCACCGAATCGCCCCGCGTCGGCCGCACGATGCACGACGCCCCCGAGGTCGACTGCAAGGTCATCCTCGAATCCGACGCCCCCGTCGGCCGCTTCATCGACGCCCGCGTCACCGGCACCCAGGTCTACGACCTCGTCGCCCGCCCGCTCTGAGCCACCACGAATGGGCACGGAGGGAACACGGATGAACGGCGAAGAAATTCCCCCCATCCGTGTTCCCTCCGTGCCCATCCATGGCTTAAATCCCGCCGAAGGTTTCCTCGCCAAGCGCGCCCGCTTTCGCCGCATCGCCGCCCGCTTCGGCGTCGCCCTTCCCACCCGCGGCTACATCGCCGGCAAACTCGCAAGCGACCCCGCCTACGCCGCCGTGCTCGCCGCCGTGCGCGACACCACCGCGCCCATCCACGACGTCGGCTGCGGCCTCGGCCTCCTCGCCCATTTTCTCCGCGACGCCGGCTGCGACCTGCCGATCCACGGCACCGACTTCGACGCCGCGAAAATCACCCGCGCCCGCGCCGCCGCCACCCGCGGCGGGCTCCGCGACGTCACCTTCGCCGTCGGCGACCTTGCCCACGAAACGCCCGCCGCCGACACGATCGTCCTGCTCGACGTGCTCCACTACCTCGAATTCCCCGACCAGCACCGCCTGCTCACCACCCTCGCCGCCCGCGCCCGTGCCGGCGGCCGCGTGCTCATCCGCGTCACCCTCCGCGACGCCTCCTGGCGCTTCCGCCTCACCGTCGCGCAGGAATCCTGGACCCGCCTCTCGGGCTGGATCCCCTCGCGCAGCCACTTCAACTTCCCGACCCGCGAGCAACTCCTCGCCCCGTTCGCCGCCGCCGGCTGCCCCTGCGACCTGAGCCCGCTCTGGGGCCGCACGCCCTTCAACAGCTACTGGCTCGCCGCCCGTCAGGCCGAATAAACCGCGCCGTCGTCAAACACCTTCTCTTCGCGAACCGGCAGCGCCTTCGCCCCGCGGTCCAGCTCCTGGAAAAAACAGCTCCGGTGCCCCGTGTGGCACGCCCCGCCCGCCTGCTCGACCTCAAAGAGCAGCACGTCGCGGTCGCAGTCCTGATACCACCGCACCACGCGCTGCGTGTGGCCGCTGGACTCGCCCTTGAACCACAGCTTGCCCCGCGACCGGCTCCAGTAGTGCATGAAACCCGTTTCCAGCGTCTTCTCGAGCGACTCGCGGTTGAGCCACGCAAACATCAAAATCCGCCCCGTGGGCTGCGCCGCGCCGGGCACCGCCTCCTGCACAATCGCCGGAATCAGCCCGTCGGCCGTGAACTTGAAATCAAAATCCATGCGCCACCATTTCGCGGCCACGCGGTCGCGTCAATGCCGGGCTGTCACGCCCGCGTCAGCAGCCAGCGCGGCATCGCCAGATTCCAGCGAATCGCCGCCGCCCGCAGCGCAAAGCTCACGGCCACCCCGCCCAGCAGCCCGGCCACGCGATAATGCGGCGCCCACGCCAGCAGCGCCACGTAGAGCGCGCAGGCCACCAGCAGCGGCACCGCATACAGCTCGCGCGACATCAGCAGCGTCGGCCGCCCCGCCAGCACATCGCGCAGCAAACCGCCGCCAATCCCCGTCATCACGCCCAGGATCACCGGCCCCGCTGGCCACGCAAAGTCGAGCCGCCACGCCTTATCGGCCGCCAGCAGCGCAAACAGCGCCGCGCCCAGCCCGTCGAGATACAGCAGGATCGCGTAGGTCTGCCCCCGCGTGACCAGCCCCCGCGCCACGAACGCCAGCAGCGACGCGGCCAGGGCCACCCAGAGGTAGTTTAAATCCTGCGCCCAAAACACCGGCTCCCGCAAGATCACGTCCCGCACCGTTCCCCCGCCCACGGCCGTGATCGCCCCCAGCACGAGCACGCCGAACAAATCCACGCCCCGGTCCTTGATCGCCGCGACCGCCGTGATGGCAAACGCCGCCGTCGCCGCCATCCCCACCGCGTAGCCGAGCTCACCCCCGCTCATTGCCGGATGCGGTAGCGCCCGTCGCCCACGCTCAGCACCTCGATGCGCACGCGCGCCAGCCCCTTATGGTAAAACCCGAGCCGCTTCGCCACCGGCGCCGTCACATCCACGATGCGCCCGTCAATGAAGGGCCCGCGGTCATTCACCCGCACCACGGTCTTGCGGCCATTTTCGAGGTTCGTGATGCGGATCTTGCACGGGAGCGGCAGCGTCTTGTGCGCCGCCGCGCTCGTCCAGCCGTAGAGCGGCTCGCCGATGGCCGTCTTGCCCGGGAAGATGAACCACCCCTCGCGGTAATGCGAAGCGATGCCCTCCTCTGTGTAGCCCACCGCATCCCGCGGATGCAGCGGCTCATAATACTCCCCGCGCAGGGTGTAGGGTTTGTATTTGTAGCCGGGGTAGGTGCGGCCGCCGCACCCCGCGAGGAGCAGCGCCACCACGGCCAGAGCCGCCAGCCGCCCCGCCGCGTTCATGCGGGAAAACTCTCCACCAGCTCCGCCGGATGCACCGTGGCCGTGCCCAGCTTGCCGACCACGATCCCCGAGGCGTGATTCGCCACCTCCGCCGCCTCGCGCGGCGCGGCCCCGGCGGCAAGCGCCAGCGTGTAAAGCGAGATCGCCGTGTCGCCCGCGCCCGAAACGTCAAAGACCTCCTGCGCCCGCGTCGGCGTGTGGTAGGGCGGCTGACCCGCCTCAAACAAAATCATTCCATGCTCGCTCAGCGTGATCAGGAGCTGATTCACCCCCCAGCGCTCGATCAACCGCCGGCCCACCTCGAGCAGCGGCCCGTCGGTCAGCGGATCCTCGCCCGGCTCACACGCCGGCACGCCCGCCGCCGCAAAGGCCTCCGAACGATTCGGCTTGATCACGTCCACCCCCGACCAGTCGAGGGGATTGCCCGGATTCGGATCCACCGCCAGCACGACGCCGCCCGCCGCCGCCAGCCCCGCCACCGCGTCCTTCAACGCCTGGCCAAGCAGCCCCTTGCCGTAATCCTCAAAGATAATCGCGTCCGTCTCGGGCAGCACCCGCTCGACCTGCGCCAGGATCGCCCGCGCCGTCTCCGCCGTGGGCGGCACCCGCTTCTCGCGGTCCACCCGCACGACCTGCTGCTGCCGGGCGATGATCCGCGTCTTCACGATCGTGGGAAAATCCGCCGCCTCCACGAGGCAATCCGTGCCAATCCCCTCCCCCGTGAGCAAATCCCGCAGTTGACGCCCGTAAACGTCCGCCCCCACCACGCCGAGCACCCGCACGTGGCTTGTGAACTCCGCGAGATTCCGCGCCACGTTCGCCGCGCCGCCGGGATAACTGCTCTCGCGCGCCACCTCCACGACCGGCACGGGCGCCTCCGGCGAAATGCGGGACACCTTGCCCCAGACAAACTCATCCAGCATGACGTCCCCAATCACCAGAATCCGCTTCGCGGATGCGGCGCCAAGGATATTGTGTATTCTGTCTCGATTCATTAAGGATACAGCGGCGTCCGGCCTTCACGCGGACGCCCGCCACTTTAAATCCGAACGCGCCGCTTATGAGAATCTCCATTTTTGCGCTCACCGCCGCCCTGGCGATGACGTCCCTCCGCGCGGAAACATCCGCCCCCGAGCAGATCGACCTTTCCAGCTTCCCCGCCGCCGCCGTCCAGGACGTCGTCGTCCCCGTGCCGAGCGAAATCTTCAACGTCCTCGACAAACTCGGCTCCCCGAACTGGAAGGGCGAACTCCGCGACTCCCTCGGGAAAAACTCCGGCAACCGCGCCCAGGTCGCCCTCCTCCTCGGCACCGTCATCGCCGAAGGCTTCATCGCCGTCGAAGCCGAGGACAGCGAGCGCGTGAAACAAATCGGCCGCGACGTGCTCGAACTCTCCGCCGCCGTCGGCGTCCAGAAAGCCGTCGTCGCCCGCAGCAAGGCCATCGTCGACAAGGCCGAGGCCCGCGACTGGACCGGCACCCGCCGCGAACTCGATGGCGCCCTCCAGGACGTCCGCGGCGCCATGATCGAACTCAACGACGACGACCTCGCCCAGCTCGTCAGCCTCGGCGGCTGGATCCGCGGCACCGAGGTCCTCACCTCCATCGTCCAGAAGGATTACAAACGCGACCGCGCCGAGCTCCTCCACCAGCCCGAACTGCTGAACTACTTCGAGCGCCGCCTCGACAACCTCAGCCCCCGCCTCCGCAAGAGCGAACTCGTCACCCAGCTCCGCGCCATGCTCGCGGAAATCCGCCCCCTCATCCTCGAAGGCGAAGGCCGCAAAATCAGCCCCGAAAGCGTCGAGCGGATCCACACCGTCACCAGCAAGATGGTCGTCACCATCACCTCGACCGACGCCTGAACCCCGTCCCCCTTTGTGAAAACCCGCCTCCTCCTGGCTCTCACCGCCCTCCTCGCCGTTCCCGGGTTGTCCCGGGCCACGGTCGACGACGCCCTGTCGTTCGCCTACGAAGCCGCCACCCCCTACGTGCAGCAGGGCTTCACCTTCCGCGAGGATGCCTGGGGCGGTGACCTCGGCGTTGGCGACCAGAAGGCCGTCACCGCCCAACTCTTCCGCGGCAACGCCTACTGGTTCACCCTCGGCACCGACGTCGACGGCGCCACCGTCACCGTGAACCTCTACGACGCCAAGGGCAAACTCGCCCAATCCTCCGCCTGGCAGAAAGGCCGCTTCGCCGGTGCCGCCATCACGCCCAAGCAAACCGGCACCTACTACGCCATCATCGAGGTCAAAAAATCGCCCGCCGACCGCACCCCCTGGGCCCTCGTCTACGGCTACAAATAACGCCATGCCCCTTTCCGCCTCGTCCGAGGGAACCACGATCGAGTTCGAAAACGCGCGGGCGCTCCAGGCCCTCTACGCCAACGACGAACGCCTGCTCAAGGACCTCGAAGCCGCCCTCGGCGTCCGCGTCGTCGCCCGCGACAGCGTCCTGCGCATCGACGGCGACCCCGGCCAGATCGACCGCGTCCGCCGCCTCTTCGCCGAACTCGACGAAGCCCGCAAGCGCGGCCTCACCATCCGCCGCCACGAATTCCAATACGCCCTCAAAAGCGTCACCGACACCCCGGCCCCCTCCGAGGACGGCATTCCCGCCGTCGAGCCCGCCAAGCTCTCCCGCCTGCTCGACAGCAAAATTCTCTGCTCCAGCCGCAAGCCGCCCATCGTTCCAAAAACCGAGGGTCAGCGCGCCTACGTCGAGACCATCCGCACCCACGACATCGCCTTCGGCATCGGCCCCGCCGGCACCGGCAAGACCTACCTCGCGATGGCTCTCGCCGTCTCCGCCCTCAAGCAGGAAAAGGTCAGCCGCATCATCCTCACCCGCCCCGCCGTCGAGGCCGGTGAAGCCCTCGGCTTCCTCCCCGGTGACCTCCAGGAAAAACTCCTCCCCTACCTCCGCCCGCTCTACGACGCCCTCCACGACATGCTCGAAGTCGAGGAACTCCAGCGCCTCATGGACCGCGGCGTCATCGAGATCGCCCCGCTCGCCTACATGCGCGGCCGCACCCTCAGCAACGCCTTCATCATCCTCGACGAGGCCCAGAACACCACCACCGAGCAGATGTTCATGTTCCTCACCCGCCTCGGCGCGGATTCCAAATGCGTCGTCACCGGCGACCGCACCCAGATCGATCTTCCGCGCAACAAACGCAGCGGCCTCGTCGAAGCCGTCGAAGCCCTCCGCCACGTCGACGGCATCGGCTTCCACGTCTTCCAGGAATCCGACGTCGTGCGCCACCCGCTCGTCCAGCGCATCCTCCGCGCCTACCGCAAACACCGCGGCCTGCAGGATTCCATGCTCTAACGCCGCGACCGCGCCGCCCGGCGCAAACCGCCCCATGTGGAAATTTCTCCAACGCCGCCGCCTGATCAACCAGGGCCTCTGCAGCCCGAAGACGCGCCTGCGGCAGGTCGAAAACCCCGTCCTCGAAAAGCTGGAGACCGGCTGGCCCGCCCGCGTCGCCATCATGCTCGCGTTCAACGTCGGGCTCGCCCTCCTCATCTTCAGCGGCGCCCAGCCCGAGCCGGTCAAACACTTCCTCATCTGCCTGCTCGTCTTCGGCACCGCCATGGCCGCGCTCTGGATCAACTACCCCCACAGCTTCGACCGCAACTCCCGCCTCCTCCTCATCCTCAGCGTCTGCTTCCTCCAGCTCCTCGGCGTCCGCCTCATTCTCACCAACGCCATCAACCCCGAGCTCGCCCCGCTCCTCTTCCCCTACGCCTTCGCGCCCCTCGTCCTCTCCGTGCTTATCGGCCGCCACCACGGCCTCTTCGCCGCCCTCTTCTGCAGCCTCTGGGGCATGTTCCTGCTCCCCCGCATCGACCCCAGCTTCGTCGTCCTCTCCCTCATCACGGGCTTCATCGCCGTCTTCGTCACCCTCCAGGTCCGCCGCCGCAGCCGCCTCATCAAGGCCGGCATCTACGTCGGCATCGCCACCTGGATCCTTGCCGCCACCTTCGGCCTCATCAGCCCCATCCGCTGGGAAGGCGGCACCGACTGGCGCATGATCGGCTGGCAAAGCCTCTTCGCCGTCGGCGTCGGGCTCACCACCGCCATCATCGTCAGCGGCATCCTCCCCGCCCTCGAAACCCTCTTCGGCATCACCACCGACATTTCCTGGCTCGAAATGGCGGACATGAACCACCCCCTCCTCCGCCGCCTGTCCATGGAGGCCCCCGGCACCTACCACCACAGCCTCGCCGTCGCCAACCTCGCGGAAGCCGCCGCCGAAGCCGTCGGGGCCAACCCCACCATCTGCCGCGTCAGCGCCTATTTCCACGACATCGGCAAACTCGTGAAGCCCGAGTATTTCGCCGAAAACATGCCCCCCGGGCACAATCCCCACGACGAACTCACCCCCACCATGAGCGCGCTCATCATCATCGCGCACGTCAAGGAAGGCGTCGACCTCGCCCTCAAGCACCGGCTGAATCCCCTTCTCATCGACGCCATCCGCCAGCACCACGGCACCTCCCTCGTCAGCTACTTCCACCAGCGCGCCCTCCGCCAGCAGGAAGACGCCCGCCTCGGCGGCAAAATCATGAACCTCCGCGACGACGACATCCCCGACGTCCACGAGGAAAGCTTCCGCTATCCAGGCCCGAACCCCCAGACGAAGGAAATCGCCATCGTCAGCCTCGCCGACTCCATCGAAAGCGCCTCCCGCTCCCTCGAACGCCCCACTGCCCAGCGCATCGAGGACCTCGTCAACGGCATCATCGACCGCCGCATCGCCGAGCACCAACTCGACGAATGCCCGCTCACCCTCGAGGAAATCCGCCGCGTCGCCGACAGCTTCCGCTCCACCCTCGGCAGCATGATGCACTCCCGCGTCGCCTACCCCGCCCGCCGCGAGCCGAAAAAGGACGCCCGCGACTCCGCCGATGCCGCGCCAAAACGCTCCGAGCAAAGCGCGGCGTAACTCGCCTCCCCCGGTAGGGACGACGATCCTCCGCCGTCCCGCTCTTACCGTCACCAACCGCCAGCGCGCCCACCGCCTCGACCTCGCCCGCATCCGCCGGCTCATCGATCTCGCCCTGCCCCTCTGCCTCGAAGAAGCCGCCGGCCCCCTTCCCGCGCTCCTCGGCACGCTGCCCGAAGTCACCGCCGCCATCGTCTCCCCCCGCGCCATGGCCCGCGTCCACGTCGACTTCCTCGGCCTCGCCGGCCCGACCGATGTCATCACCTTCGACTACGGCGAAATCCTCGTCTGCGCCGCCGTCGCCGCCGAAAACGCCGCCCTCTACCACCAGTCCCTCGACGACGAACTCGCCCTCTACCTCATCCACGGCCTCCTCCACCTCCAGGGCTACGACGACCTCACCCCCGCCCACGCCCGCCAAATGCGCGCCCGGCAGGCAAAAATTTTGAACGCCGTGCGCAAGTCAGCGTAGAGTGCCGGCCAACGCATGACCGTCATCTCCGAACTCGAGCATCCCGGCGAGATCCGTCACGGCCTCGGCCCGATCTGGGCCGCCACCCGCGTGGCCAATCCCGACTTCGCCACCTGCCCGGCGGTCACCTTCCATTCCGGCCCCGTCTTCCGCCTCTCGGCCGACGCCTGGCACGACACCCTCTTCCGCCCCCGGCTCTTCCCCGCGCTCCGCGCCGCCCTCGCCCACGCCCGCCGCGGCGAAGCCCGCGAACTCGCCGACCTCGACCGGCAACTCTCCGCCGACCTCGGCCCGAGCCATTTCCCGAGCAGCACCCGCGCCGGCCAACGCCTCGCCGCCCTCGGGACGGACCTCCGCGGCGAACGCCTCCTCCAGCGCCTCGCCGCCCAGGTCCACGCGGGCACGACCCCCGGCCACCTCGCCATCATCTTCGCCGCCCGCTGCGGAGCCTTTTCGCTGCCCGACCGCACCGCCATCGGCGCCTACCTCTTCCAGGAACTCTGCGCCGGCGCCCCGCAGGCCCGCGTCGATGAAGTCTGCGCCTTCGTCGCCGCCTGCCTCGAGCCCCTCGGTACCACCGGCGCCCTTCGCGCCGCCTAGTCGACCGGATTCACCCGGCCGACCATCAGCAGATCCGCCGGCAGCCGCGGAATCCGCGCCACCTGCTCCGCCGCCAGCCCCAGCGTCGGACCGACCACACCCGCGGGGAAGCCGGGAATCGCCCCAGTAAGCCCGATGTCCTGCACGTCCGGCGTGTCAAAAAAGATCAAAAAATGCACCTCCGTGCCGTCGAGGTTTTCGATGTGGTGCGGATACGCCCGCGGGATGAAATAAATATCCCCCGCGTGCAGCTCATACGTGTCCGCGCTCCCCCCGGGGCTCTGCACCGTCATGCGCGCATGCCCCTGCCGCACGAAGCCCAGCTCCGCCGTCTCCGGATGCCAGTGCGGTTCCCGCATGCCCACGCCGTGAATCCGCACCGAATACATCGCCTGCGCCCGCAGCGCCGGCCACGTATCCCGCCGCGCCACGATCGCGGAGCCGTCCGCATTGGCCACCAGCGGCGCCCGCGCCTCGATGGCAAACTTGAACGGCGAGGGATACCCGTCCTCCTCGGTGATTTCCGGCGCGCCCTCCGCGCGGCCAAATTCCACGCTCTCCGGCGAGCGCCGCAACCCCGCCAGCGCCGCCGCGTCGAGGTTCCACGTGTTGCCCATCACCGCCGTGGACAGACAGCCGACAAAACCCGACAGGCCAAAATCCTCCACCTGCTCGTCCGAGAACGTGATCACCACCTCCGCCTCGTCAGGCCCCACGTTCTCCAGCGCGTGCAACGCCCCCGACGGCACGAAATACATCTCGCCCGCCGTCACCGTGAAGCGGGCGTGCAGGTTGCCGCTCGCAAAAATCGTCACCCGCAGCCGCCCGGCCAGGCAATACCCCAGCTCGTCCGCGTTCGCGTGCCAGTGCGGCTCGCGAAAGCAGCCCGCCGTTATCGTCAGCCGGTAAAGCGACAGGCCGCGCAGGATCGGGAAGTTCGCCCGGTTGGCCTGGATTTTGGTGCCCAGCGGAGTCGAAACCTGCGGGGGCGTGGCGCGGAGCGGGAATTTGTGCGACATGGGGAGAACGGGCGGGTTCTCCTCCTTCTCCGCCGAACCGCCCGCCCCGTCACGCCAAAACCACCGCCGCCCCCGGCACGTTGCGTTTGAAAGTTTTCGCATTTCCCGCACACTCGGGAATCGCCATGGCGACCCAAACCACCGAGCTCCCCGAGACCGAGGCCGCGACCGCGCGCACCACCCCTTGGAACGTCGTCGTGCACAACGACCCGGTGAACCTCATGAGCTACGTCACCCTGGTCTTCCGCCGCGTCTTCGGCTACCCCGAGGCCCGCGCCCAGAAACACATGCTCGAAGTCCACGAACTCGGCCGCTCCATCCTCTGGACCGGCGACCGCGAAAAGGCCGAGCACTACGTCCAGCAACTCCACGGCCACCTCCTGCTCGCCACCCTCGAGCGGGCCGCCGACTGAGACCCCCATGGAGTTCTTCATCCCCGGGAAGGGCCGCCTCGGCTTCCGCCACATCCACCCGCTGCTCGCCGACCTCGTGCGCACCCTGCCCGACCTCGTCGAACCCGGACACCTCAGCGAAGCCGCCGAGCAGCGCTTCTACCCCCCGCCGACCCAGGCCGCCGACCAGGAGGAACTCCACGCCGACTGGAAGGCCTTCGTGGAACCCGGCCTCCAGGAACTCTTCCGCTCGAACCGCGACGTCGTCCTCGCCGACCTCAAGACCCTCACCGCGAAAAAGAAGGACCTCCTCGAATTCACCCTCCCCCTCACGCACGCCGAAGCCTGGCTCAACGTCCTCAACCAGGCCCGCCTCGCCCTCGCCGCCGACCTCGGCTTTGACGAACGCGCCCTCGCCGCCGGCGACACCCCCGACCTCTCCACCGACGCCGGCATGAAGGCCTTCCGCGTCAACCTCTACGCCTTCATGCAGCAATGCCTCATTGAGCAGCTCGACTAGGTGGACAAAACCCCCGCCATCCTCCTGCGCCGCATCCGCTTCTCGGAAACCAGCCTCATCTGCGTCTGGCTCACCCGCCACCACGCCAAACTCAAAACCTCCGCCCGCGGCGCGCTCCGGCCCGGCAGCGCCTTCGCCGGCAAACTCGACCTCTTCTACGAGGCCGACATCGCCTTCGCCCGCGCCCGCTCCGGCGACATCCACGCCCTCCGCGAGGTCGCCCTCATCCAACCCTTCGACGGCGAAGGCCCACACTACGCCAACCTCGCCGTCGCCGCCTACTTCGCCGACCTCATCGACCGCGCCACCGAGACCGAAGGGCACGCGGAGGAAGTCTACGACCTGCTCCACCGCGCCGTCGGTTACCTCCGCACCCAGCGCGCCGCCCCCCGCGCGATCACCCACTTCGAGGCCGAACTCTGCCGCGCCCTCGGCGTCAGCGACCTCGCCGGCCGCCAGGACCCCCTCCACGCCCTCGCCACCCAATGCGGCCGCATCCCCCCCAGCCGCCTCCGCGCCCTGCGCGCTTGCGGCCCGACCCCGCCGCCGTAAAATCCCCCCATGCGCGACACGCCCTCCGCGGGAAACATGACGGGCTCGCTCCTCATCGCCCACCCCAACCTGCGCGACCCCAACTTCCGCCGCACCATCGTTTTCCTCTCCCACCACCAGGCCGACGACGGCGCCATCGGCCTCGTCCTCAACCGCCCGCTCAAAAAAACCATGGCGGACCTCTCCGCCACCCCCGGCGAAACCGCCGCCCTGCCCCGCGTCCCCGTCTTCTACGGCGGCCCCGTCGAGCCCGACGACATCCTCCTCGCCAGCATGCAATGGCAGGAATCCCCCAGCGCCCTCGCCTTCCGCGGCTTCGGCCGCATCAAGGACGAGCCGGTCATCCCCCCCGAATTCCAGCCCGGCCTTCGCGCCTGGAAGGGCTACTCCGGCTGGAGCCGCGGTCAGCTCGAAAGCGAGATCGCCGAAAAGGCCTGGATCCTCCTGCCGCCCACGCGCCCGCTCATCGAAATGTCCCAGCCCGACACGGTCTGGCACGAAGTCATGCGCCACCTGGGGCCCATGTATCGCCTCCTCGCCGGCATGCCCGACGACCCCGAGCGAAACTAACCCGCCCCGCGCCCGGCCCCGGCTACCACTTCCGCGCCCGCCAGAGCCACAGCACGGCCAGCGCGGAAACCACCGACACAAACGTCGCCACAACGAACGGCCACCAACTGTCAATCTCCTGCCACGGCACCTTCACGTTCATGCCGAAGGCGCCGACGACGAGGTTCGCCATCATGATCGCGATCGAGACAATCGTGAACTTCTTGATGAGGTGGTTCAGGTTGTTGCTCACGATGGAGGCGCGGGAATCCATCAGCCCGCCCAGCACCTCGGAGTAAATCTGCGCCCGCCGGAAGCACTGCTTGTTCTCAATCGAGATGTCCTCCAGCACGCCCACCTGGTCGCTGTCAAAGCCGAGCCGCGAGGCCGCCAGCCGGAGCTTCTCGCACAGGCTGCTGTTCGAGCTCAGCGAGTTCAGGATGTAAACCAGGCTCTTCTCCAGCGCGAACATGTTGAGGAGATATTTGTTCTCCATCGACTTCGCGATCCGCTTCTCCAGCGAATCCGAGAGCATGTTGATCGCCTTCAGGTGCCCCTCGAAATGCGAGATGGACTGGTAGAGCAACCGCAGAATCACGTCCTGCAGCGAGTTCACCGGGAAGGGCACCCGACCCTCGAAAAGCGGCGCGTCGTCCGGCATCACCACCACCAGCACGTCCGCGTAAAGGAACGCCCCGGTCGACGTGACCTTCAGCAAAAAATTATCGTCCGCGCAGTAGCTCTTCGGCCGCTTGAAAATGACGACCGCGTGATCGGGCTCGTATTCCAACCGCGAGATTTCCTCCGGATCGAGCGCCGACTGGAGCGTGTGGCTGTCGATGTTGAACCGCGCGAGCAGCTCCGCCTCCTCGGCGGGGCCGGGGTTGTTGTAGGCGATGATCTGGGCGTCCGCCTCGTCGCAGGGCATCGGGCGCCCCTCCACTAGACGAAAAAAAGACCGCGTGGTCGGCACGCCCTCAATCGCCGACGTGCCCGGGCGCGGGGCGGGAGCTTCGGCGGTGGCGGTGAGGTCGTTCATGGCAAAAGCACCCGTCGGTCTCCCTGCCAATACAGCCGAAAGGGGGTGCCCCTCAACCGTTTTGTTACCCGACCCCGCCGCGCGGGCCGGCGGCTCAAGCCGTCAGCCGGTCCAAACCGCGCCGGACCGCCGCAAAAAGCTCGTCGATTTGCGGCCGGGTAATGATCAGCGGCGGCGCCAGCGCGATCAGGTCGCGGATGCCGCGCACGATCGCGCCCTCCTCGCGGATGAGCTCGGCCGCCTTGAGCCCGAGCAGCTTGCCCGGGGGACGCGTTCCGCCCGGCTCCACGAGTTCCGCGGCCCCGATCAGGTGATCGCCCCGCACCTCGCCCACCGCCGGATGATCCGCCAACTCCCGCAGCTTCTGCTGGAAATACGGACCGACGTCCGTGCGCACCGCGTCGATCAGCCCGAGGCTCTCGATCACCCGCACGTTGGCCAGACCGGCCGCCGCGCACGTGGGGTGGCCCGTGTAGGTGTAACCGTGCGCGAAGTAACCGCCGGTGTGAATCACATCCGTGATCTCGTTGCTCACCAGCGTGGCCCCGAGCGGCAGGTAGCCGCTGGTCAGCCCCTTCGCGATGTTCATCAAGTCCGGATCCAGATCGTCCCGCACGCTCGCGAACCAGCACCCGAGCCGCCCAAAGGCCGTGATGACCTCGTCCGCCACAAACAGAATGTCCCGCTCGCGGCAGAGCTCGCGCAGCGCCTTGAGGTAACCCGGCGGCGGCACGATCACGCCGCCCGCGCCCTGGATCGGCTCCACAAACATCGCCGCAATCGTCTCCGACCCCTCCCGGTCAATGATCTCCGCCGTGCGCGCGATTACGTCCGCCCCGTAGGCCTCCGTCGCCGCCGCGCCGTCATGCCACGCGTAGGGCGCGGGAATCTTCAAAAAACCCTCCAGCGGCAAATCGAACGGCTCGTAGCAATTCGGCAGCCCCGTCAGGCTCGTCGCCGCCAGCGTCACGCCGTGGTAGGCAAAATTCCGCGACAACACCTTCCGCTTCTGCGACTTGCCCCGCAGCTTCCAGTAGGCGCGGATGATCTTCAGCGCCGTCTCGTTCGACTCCGAGCCGGAGTTGGAATACACCACCCGCTTCAACCGCGCCGGCGCCCGCTCCGCCAGCCACTCCGCCAGCAGCACCGGCGGCTCGGTCGTCGTGTTGAAAAACGACGGATAATAGGGCAACTGCTCCATCTGCCGGTGCACCGCCTCGACGATCGCCGTGCAGTTGTAACCCACGTTCACGCACCACAACCCCGCCAGCCCGTCGAGCAACCGCCGGTCATTCTCGTCGATGAGATAACACCCGTCCCCCGTCTTGATCCAGCGCGTGCCCTCGCGGTGCATGTCGCCATGGTGGGTGAAGGGATGAATGTGATGCGCGCGGTCCTTTTGGCGCAGTTCCTGCAAGGTGGGAGAAACCATGGCTCACGCTACCATCGCCCCCGGCAAAATGCCAGCCATCGCCCGCGGCTTCCTCCCGCTCCGACCGCACCCCTCCCCGGCCTCCCACCCGGCCAAAATCCGCCCCTTGACCCCCCGCAAAGCCGCCGCCGACCGCCCCGCCCCGTCCGGTTTTCCGCTTGACCTGCCCGGGGCTTTTGGATTCCTTCGCCGCGTTTTGAATGAGGGGAATCACTGACCGATTCAATGGAAGCGGTTTTTAATCACTATTTCTGGGGCGCGTCCTATCTCGTCGTCCTCATTGGCTTGTCGGCTTACGGAATCCACCGTTGGTCGATCATCTATCTATTCCTCAAGCACATCCGCCGCCAGGTGGAGCCCAAAAGCCACTTCACCGAGCTCCCCGCCGTCACCGTCCAGCTCCCCCTCTACAACGAATACTACGTCATCCGCCGGCTGCTGAACGCCGTCGCCGCCCTCGACTACCCCCGCGAAAAGCTCCAGGTCCAGGTCCTCGACGACTCCACCGACGAGACCCGCGCCATCGCCGCCGCGGAATGCGAACGCCTCCGCGCCGAGGGCCTCGACATCGTCCACCTCCACCGCACCGACCGCACCGGCTTCAAGGCCGGCGCCCTCGAGAACGGCCTGCGCACCGCCACCGGCGAATTCATCTTCATCCTCGACGCCGACTTCGTCCCGGAACCCGACGTCCTCAAGCGCTCCATCGACTACTTCACCGACCCCGCCATCGGCATGGTCCAGATGCGCTGGGGCCACCTCAACCGCAACGACTCCCTCCTCACCCGCATCCAGGCCATGTTCCTGGACGGCCACCTCCTCCTCGAACAAACCGCCCGCTGCCGCAGCGGCCGCTTCTTCAACTTCAACGGCACCGCCGGCATCTGGCGCCGCCAGGCCATCGAAGACGCCGGCGGCTGGGAACACGACACCCTCACCGAAGACCTCGACCTCAGCTACCGCTCCCAGCTCGCCGGCTGGAAGTTTGAGTTCCTCCCCGACATCGTCATCCCCGCCGAGCTCCCGCCCGACATGAACGGCTTCAAGAGCCAGCAGCACCGCTGGACCAAGGGCTCCATCCAGACCTGCATCAAAATGCTCGGCACCATCTGGCGCGCCCCCATCCCCTTCCTCCTCAAGGTCGAGGCCACCATGCACCTCACCTCGAACTTCGGCTACCTCCTCCTCGCCCTCCTCTGCGTCCTCATGCTCCCGCAGACCATCTCGGGCAAAGCCGCGCCCCACACCTGGCTGGTCGACGTCCCCATCTTCCTCGCCACCACCGTCTCCATCGCCACCTTCTACATCTGCGCCCAGCGCCACCTGAACCCCCGCGGCTGGATGCGCGACATGCTCCTCCTCCCGATGCTCATCTCCCTCGCCATCGGCATGTCGGTCAACAACGCCCGCGCCGTCCTCGAGGCCGTCTTCAACCAGCAGTCCGATTTCAACCGCACCCCGAAATACGGCGACGCCCGCAAGCCCACCCTCACCCGGCGCAAATCCTACCTCCCCCTCGCCTCCCTCCTCCCCGTCCTCGAGCTCCTCTTCGCCGGCTATTTTGCCTTTTGCGCCTGGCACGCTATCATGCTCGGCCAATGGACCTCCGTTCCGTTCACCCTCATGTTCTTCGTCGGCTTCAGCTACGTCGCCTCGAAGTCCGTCGGCTTCTGGCTCCAGCGCTGGGGCTTTGCCGAACGCGAACCCGCTGCCGCGGCGTGATCCCTCGCCTCGCCCCCCTCGCGCTCACCCTCATCCTCCTCGCCGGCTGCGCCGAGGACCGCCGCCACGTCCTCGTCATCGACGTGCCCGCCCAGCGCATGACCGTCCTCGACAAGGGCCGCCCCATCGCCACATACCCCGTCTCCACGTCGAAATTCGGCATCGGCGACGGCCCCGGCACCTACCGCACCCCGCCCGGCCTCATGAAGGTCCGGAAAAAAATCGGCGACGACGCCCCCGCCGGCGCGGTCTTCAAATCCCGCCAACCCACCGGCGAAATCCTCGCCGTCAACGCCCCCGGTCGCGACCCCATCGTCACCCGCATCCTCTGGCTCGACGGCCTCGAACCCGCCAACCGCCAGGCCTTTTCCCGCCACATCTACATCCACGGCACCCCCGAGGAACGCACCATCGGCACCCCCGCCAGCTATGGCTGCATCCGCATGCGCTCCGCCGACGTTATCGAACTCTACGACCTGGTCGGCGTCGGCGCCCGCGTGAAAGTCGTCACTGGCGACTTGTGAACCCCCCGCCCAACACGCAAGCTGCCAACCGGTCGTGCGCGCCGGCTTGACGCCGCCAGCACCCACCCAATTTCCGCCACCTCCCACCCGCATGGGCACCTCCACCTCCTCGCTTCCCCGCTGGTTCGCCACCCTCCTCTGGGGCAACTCCGTCGCCCTATCCTGGATGTGGGGCCTCGGCCTCTTCTTCTCCGTCCAGTTCACGACGCAGTTCGGCCTCTTCGGCCTGCTCACCTTCGCGATCCCGAACTTCATCGGCCTCATGGCCTTCGGGCTCATCACCCAGCACATCGCGAACCGCCACAAGGGCAAGGGCTCCGAAGCCCTAGCCAGCTTCTTCGTGAGCTGGTCGCGCCCCTTCCGGCTCATCTTCTTCCTCTACCAGATTCTCGCGATCACCCTCACCATCTTCGCGATCATCCACTACGTCTGGCAGCCCCTCGGCCTTGAGCCCCAGGTCCTCTACCTCCCCCTCACCCTCCTCATCGTCCTCGCCGCCGCCGTCCTCTTCGGTGAGGAGTTCAACATCAAGCGCATCAAATACAGCCACGGCGCGCTCTTCCTCCTCCTCGCCGCGGCCATCGCCGTCCTCGTGCTCGGTGCCCCCGGCATGCCCTCGGTCTCCGAAAAAACCCTGCCCACCCTCCCCGTCTCCGGCTGGGATTTCTGGGGCTACGTCGTCCCCATCATCATCGGCTTCCTCGTCGGCCCCTGGCTCGACCTCCAGCAATGGCAGCGCGCCATCCAGATGCACCGCGAGCGCGTCTCCGTCGGCTGGGGTTACGTCTTCGGCAGCCTGGAGTTTTTCGCCCTCCTCCTCTTCCACGGCGGCCTCACCCTCTGGGCCCAGGGCAAGGGCGCCAGCGAGTTCATCCGCGAAGGCCTCGCCGGCTACACTTACGGGCAGGACATGCTCATGCGCTACTTCTTCGAGAACATCACCTCCCACCCCGTGATGTTCATCGCCTACTGCGTCTTCGTCTGCGTCTGCATCCTCACCACGCTCGACAGCGGTTACATCGCCCTCCGCTGGTTCCTCCAGTCGAACGTCAACACGAGCAACCACGCCATCTTCTCCCTCATCCCCACCCGGCTCGTCACCTCCCCCATCCCGATCTACCTCTTCTGCGGCATCGTCGCCCTCGCCGCCGCCGTCCTCGGCCTCGAGCTCGAGTATTTCATGATCTTCTTCGCGACCTTCCTCGTTGGCTACGAGGCCCTCGGCATCGCCCGCTGCTACGTCTTCAGCCCCGCCAACGCCATCCCGCAGGTGAAGATGTTCTGCATCGGCTCCGTCGCCGTCGTCATCTTCGCCTTCGGCTACTTCCTCCACCAGCCCGCCCTCCAGATCATCGGCTCGCTCCTCCCCCTCGGTTACGTCCTCTGGCTGCTCATCAAACCCACCTCCGCCGAGGACTTCGTCTCCCAGGCCGACGAACTCGAATCCCCCGCGAACACCGCCGCCGCCCGCCCCGCCGAGCCCGGCACCATGGCCCCCTCGCCGGTCATCCCCTCGCCCGCCAGCCACCCCGTCGCCGCAGCCGCCGCCGCCCTCGGCATCCACGACCTCACCGGCCACTTCGAGGGCAAGTGGTTCATCCACCAGTTCGTCGCCACCTACGCCGACACCAACTCCGTCGGCAACGTCTACTTCGGCATGTATGCCATGTGGGTCGGCAAAACCCGCGAGCTCTTCTTCAACAAGGTGATGCCCAAGTTCAACCTCAAGGACACCCCCTTCTACATCCTCACCCGCTCTTTCGAGCACAAGTTCGTCCGCGAGACCCGCGAGTTCGAAGCCGTCAGCGTTCGCATCAAGATCGCCAGCTTCAACCGCAAATTCGTCACCCTCGCCCACGAAATCTACGACTCCCAGCAGCAGCTCCTCGGCAAAGGCCAGCAGAGCCTCCTCTTCGTCTCCTCGTCCGACTACCACATGATCGACATCCCGCCCGACGTCTACGCCGCCTTCGTCGTGCACACGTAGTCATGGTCATTGGTCATTGGTCATTGGTGGTTGGTGTGGCCGCCGCCCTGCTTCTCGCCGGCTGCGAAAAACCCGCACCCCCCCCGCCGCCGCCCAAACCCAAGCCCACCCCCGCGGCCACCGCCACGCCGCCCCCCACGCCCACGCCGATCCCCCGCATCGAAAACAAGCGGCTCGAAACTTCCCGCCTCTTCAGCGGCCTCCGCGTCGAAAGCCGCGTCGAAGCCGTCCGCGGCAACGAAACCGCCTCCCAGGACCGCACCCAGCCCGGCAGCTACCAGCTCGAACTCACCGTCCGCGCCACCGTCCCCACCGCCAGCCGCACCCTCGCCCAAATCAGCGCGAACGACCCCACCCTCGCCGCCGCCCTCCCCGGCCTCGAAGGCCTTCTCGCCACCGCCCGCGTCTCCCCCGCCTTCGAGCAAATCTACGCCCTCAAGCTCGACTTCCTCCAATCCCGCCTCGCCCGCCTCGACGCCCTCCTCTCCCCGCACAACTTCTACGACTGCGAGACCATCCTCGAACTCGAGAACCCCGCCACCGGCGCCCGCGCCCTCCTCCTCCAGGGCGACATGGACGTCAACACCGACGGCTCCGACGGCGACCGCAACTTCACCGTCGACGGCTCCTCCATGTTCTTCCAGCCCCAGACCAGCTACCGCTGGCGCCGCCAGACCGACCGCCTCAACCCCTTCACCGAACGCTTCCAAAAACGCCTCGCCGACGCCCGCGCCGAACTCAAACGCCCCGAACTCACCGCCGCCCGCCGCGCCGAACTCACCGAGATCGCCCGCCACGCCGACGCCACCCTCTACGAGCTCCGCACCTACAGCTTCCTCATCGCCGGAGCCGATCCCTACATCGTCCTCCCCCTCTTCATGTTCCGCGCCGACGGCCCCTTCAAACCCGCCATCGGCGACTACGCCGCCGTCATCCACGACGGCATCGTCTACCCCGCCATCCTCGGCGACGCCGGCCCCTCCTATAAATTCGGCGAAGCCTCCCTCCGCCTCTGCGAGCAGATCAACCCCCGCTCCTCCGCGAACTCCCGCCCCGTCAGCGCGCTGAACGTCACCTACCTCGTCTTCCCCGGCAGCAAGGCCGCCAAAGCCTCCGCTCCCGACCTCGCCGCCTGGAGCGCCCGCTGCAACGACCTCCTCGCCCAGCTCGGCCTCACCCCCACCCGTCTCCACGTCTGGGAAAACACCATCCCCCCCTGGCCGACCCCCACGCCCTCCCCCAGCCCCACACCCTCGCCCGCGGCAAGCCCCTCCCCCGCCGCCCCGTAAGGTTTTTCCGCCCACGCCCATGTCCGACTTCCTCCACTCCGCCATCGAAGCCGCCCACGCCGCCGGCGGCCTGCTCCGCGCCAACTTCGGCCTCGCCGCCAAGGTCGACGAAAACCTCGCCCACGACATCAAGCTCGAGCTCGACCGGCGCTCGCAGACCCTCATCGAGTCCCTCCTCCTCGCCCGCTACCCCGACCACGCCATCTACGGCGAGGAAGGCCTCCGCGGCGACCAGGACAGCGAATACCAGTGGATCATCGACCCCATCGACGGCACCGTGAACTTCTTCTACGGCATCGCCCACTTCGCCGTCTCCATCGCCCTCCGCCGCCGCGGCGGCGACATCCTCGTTGGCGTCATCTACGACCCCATGCGCGACGAACTCTGGGCCGTCGAACGCGGCCACCCCGCCACCCTCAACGGTCTCCCCATCCGCGTCAGCGACCGCGCGAAACTCTCCGACGCCATCGTCTCCGTCGGCGTCTCGAAAACCCTGGAATCCGTCGAAGCCAGCCTGCCCCTCTTCCAGCGCATGGTCCGCGAAGCCAAAAAATGCCGCATGATGGGCTCCGCCTCCCTCGACATCGCTTACGTCGCCTGCGGCCGCCTCGACGCCTACATCGAAGGCCAGATCAGCCTCTGGGACATCGCCGCCGGCCTCCTCCTCGTCGAAACCGCTGGCGGCAAAATCGACCTCCGCCCCCACGCCACCCTGCCCGACAAATACGCCATCGCCGCCACCACCGGCCGCATCGACTTCGGAATTTAAGCGGGAGAAGCAGAAATCTTTCCGCCTTTCTCCGTGCCCTCCGTGCCCTCCGTGGTTCAAATAATGCCATGACCACCTCCGGCATCGGCTACGACGTCCACCGCTTTGCGGAAAACCGCCCGCTCGTCCTCGGCGGCGTCGAGATCCCCCACGACCGCGGCCTCGACGGCCACTCCGACGCCGACGTCCTCTGCCACGCCATCGCCGACGCCATCCTCGGCGCCGCCGGCGAACGCGACATCGGCCACTTCTTCCCGAACACCGACGAATCCATCCGCGGCATCAGCAGCCTCGAAATTCTCCGCCGCGCCCGCGAGGTCCTCACCACCCGCGCCATCCGCATCCTCAACGTCGACGCCACCCTCATCGCCGAAGAGCCCAAGATTTCTCCCCACCTCGACGCCATGAAAACCGCCCTCGCCGAAGCCCTCGCGCTCCCCGCCGACCGCATCGGCATCAAGGCCACCACCAACGAAGGCATGGGCTTCGTCGGCCGCGGCGAAGGCATCGCCGCCCTCGCCGTCGCCAGCGTCGAACGGAGTTAGTCGCGCCACCCATGGGCCTCTCCTTCTTCAACACCCTCACCCGCCAGGTCGAGCCCTTCACGCCCCGCGAGCCCGGCCGCGTCTCGCTCTACACCTGCGGCCCGACCGTCTACAACTACGCCCACATCGGGAACTTCCGCGCCTACGTCTTCGAGGATCTCCTCCAGCGCCACCTCGAGTTCCGCGGCTACCACGTCACCCGCGTGATGAACCTCACCGACGTCGACGACAAAACCATCCGCGGCTGCCGAGCCGCCGGCGTTCCCCTCGCGGAGTTCACCCAGCCCTTCAAGCGCGCCTTTTTCGAGGACCTCGACACCCTCCGCATCCAGCGCGCCCGCCACTTCCCCGAGGCCACCGCCGCCAACCACATCGAGCGCATGATCGCCATGATCACCACGCTCATCGAGCGCGGCCATGCCTACCGCGCCGACGACGGCAGCGTCTACTTCCGCATCGCCAGCTTCCCCGCCTACGGCCGCCTCGCCCACCTCAACCTCGACGAACTCCGCCCCGGCGCCCGCGTCGCCAGTGACGAATACGACAAGGAAAGCCTCGGCGACTTCGCCCTCTGGAAAGCCTGGACCGAGGCCGACGGCGCCGTTGCCTGGGACAGCCCATGGGGCCGCGGCCGCCCCGGCTGGCACATCGAGTGCAGTGCCATGGCCACCGGCATCCTCGGCCCGCAGATCGACATCCACTGCGGCGGCGAGGACAACATCTTCCCCCACCACGAAGCCGAGATCGCCCAGAGCGAATGCGTCACCGGCCTCGACTTCGTCCGCCTCTGGATGCACTGCAAGCACCTCCTCGTGGACAACCAGAAAATGTCCAAAAGCGCGGGCAACTTCTTCACCCTCCGCGACCTGATCGACAAGGGCTGGACCGGCCGCGAAGTCCGCTTCGTCCTCCTCTCCGTCAAATACCGCGAGCCCCTCAACTTCACCTTCGACGGCCTCGCCGCCGCCCGCTCCGCCCTCGCCCGCTTCGACGAATGGAGCCGCCGCCTCGACGACCACCTCGCCCTCCACCCGGCGCAGCCGCTCGACCCCTCTCAACGATCAACCATCAACGATCAACTGGACCTCTCCGCCTTCGGCGCGGCCCTAGACGACGACCTCAACATCTCCGCCGCCCTCGGCGCCCTCTTCGAAGTCATCCGCGACACCAACAAGCGCCTCGACGCCGGCACCCTTACCGCCGCCGAGGTCCGCGCCCTCGCCGACTGGCGCGACCAGATCAACGCGGTTCTCCAGTTCCAACCCGAAACCGTGGCCATCCCGGCCGAAGTCGAAGCCCTCGCCGCCGCCCGCGCCGCCGCCCGCGCCGCCAAAAACTTCGCCGAAAGCGACCGCCTCCGCGACGCCCTCGCCGCCCTCGGCTGGACCGTCAAAGACACCAAGGACGGCCAAAAACTCACCCCGGCCTAGTCTCCGCGCACCTCAAGACAGCAAATCCTCCGTGCCCTCCGTGCCCTCTGTGGTTTAAAACGCTTCGAGATGTTCGCGCCCGACCAGTTCCTCGATCTCGCCGAAACCGAACACGGCATCCTCTTCGAGGACGTTGAGCACGTCTGGCAGGCGCTGCCCAAAATCGCCGCCTACCTCAAGTTCCGCCTCAAGCCCGCCATCCACGGCCGGCTCATCGGCCGCCCCTACATCAGCAACGCCGTCTACATCGGCCGCGGCACCGTCATCGAACCCGGCGCCGTCATCAAGGGCCCCGCCTGGATCGGCGACAATTGCGAGATCCGCAGCGGCGCCTACCTCCGCGAAAACGTCATCCTCGGCCACGGCGTCGTCGCCGGCAACTCCTGCGAATTCAAAAACTGCCTCGTCTTCAACGACGCGCAGATCCCCCACTTTAACTACGTCGGCGACGCCATCCTCGGCCACAAGGCCCACCTCGGCGCCGGCGTCATCATTTCCAACGTCCGCCTCGACCGCCGGCCCGTCACCATCCCCACCGCCGAAGGCCCCGTGGACACCGGCATGCGCAAATTCGGCGCCATCGTCGGCGATCGCGCCGAGATCGGCTGCAACGCCGTCCTCAGCCCCGGCTCGATCATCGGCCGCGACAGCATCATCTACCCCGGCACGCAATGGCGCGGCGTGCTCCCCGCCCGCAGCATCGCCAAACTCCGCCAGGAGATCCAGGTGGCCCCGCGCCACGACTGATTTCCCCCGGCCCATGCCGCGCCGCCCCGCGCCCCCGCCCGCCCTGCCCGCCTTCGCCGCGCAGGTCGCCGACCCGAGCTACGCCTCGCTCGACATGCACCCCCGGGCCGCCGACGGCCTCATCGTCTCCTGCGCCGGCCGCGAACGCTGCCTGCCCGGCTACCGCATCGACCGCTCCGGCTACGCCTGCCTCGCCCTGGAACTCGTCGTCGAAGGCACCGGCACCCTCACCCTCGCCGGAAAAAACCACCGCCTCCAGCCCGGCCACCTCTTCTCCTACGGCCCCCGCGTCCCCCACGGCATCACCAGCTCCCCGCGCCGCCCGCTCGTGAAATACTTCGTCGACTTCTTCGGCCGCGAAACCGCCGCCCTCTGCCGCGCCTCCCGCCTCACCCCACCCGCCCTCCTCAGCGTCGCCGAACCCGAAAACATGCGCCGGCTCTTCGAGGAACTCATCCGCGAAGCGCAAAAACCCCACGCCCTCCGCGCCGACCTCGCCGCCACCTACCTCCGCCTCCTCCTGCTCAAGGCCCGCGAACGCCCCGCGTCGCCGTCCACTTCCCCCCGCGCCCTCGAAACCCTCCAGCGCGCCCTCCGCGTCATCGAAACCCGCCACGCCGAACTCCACTCGCTCGCCGACCTCGCCGCCGCCGCCCACGTCAACCCCGCGCATCTCTGCCGCCTCTTCGCCCGCTTCCGCCGCGACACCCCGCAACGCTGCCTCACCCGCCGCAAACTCGACACCGCCGCCCGCCTCCTCGCCACCGGCCCCATCCTCGTCAAGGAAGCCGCCGCCGCCGCCGGCTTCGCCGACGCCCTCCACTTCTCCCGCGTTTTCCGCCGCAACTTCGGCTGCAGCCCCCGCGATTTTCAGACGCGCCACCTCGCCAACCACCCAAAACCGCGCAAAAATTAGCCATATCCACGCGAAGTCGCGCCATTCCCGCTTTTTCCATCCTCACATAACCTCATCCTCGCTCCCAATGATCCGCACCGGCCTCCTCAACCCGCACGTCCTCAGCCTCCTCGCCCGCGTGCGCCACACGAACACCCTCGTCATCGCCGACCGCGGCTTCCCCTTCTGGCCCGGAATCGAGACCGTCGATCTCTCTCTCGTTGACGACGTGCCCACCGTCGCCCAGGTCGTCACCGCCCTGCGCGCCAACCACGTCTTCGGCCGCGCGTTCGCCGCCGAGGAACTCCACTCCGCGAACGACGCCGCCAAACTCGCCCGCCACCTCGCCAGCCTCGAAGGACTCGCCGTCACCTTCGAATCCCACGTCGCCCTCAAACAGCGCGTCCCCCACGCCATCGGCCTCATCCGCACCGGCGACACCACCCAATACGGCAACCTCATTCTCGAATCCGCCTGACCCCCAGCACCCTCCCCCCATGCAATACCGCACCCTCGGCGCCACCGGCGTCAAAGTCTCCGCCCTCGCCTACGGCGGCTCGTCCCTCGGTTCCCAGTTCGGCGCGATCGACGAGAACGCCGGCATCCGATCCGTCCACGTCGCGCTCGACCACGGCATCAACCTCATCGACACCGCGCCCTACTACGGTCTGACGAAGGCCGAAACCGTCCTCGGTCGCGCCCTCAAAGGCGTCCCCCGGGACCGTTACATCCTCGCGACCAAGGTCGCCCGCTATGGAATGAACGCGGAGGACTTTGATTACTCCGCGGAACGCGTCACCCGCAGCGTGGACGAAAGCCTCGCCCGCCTCGGCGTCGATTACGTGGACTTCATCCAGGTCCACGACATGGAGTTCGGCTCCCTCGACCAGATCGTCCACGAGACCATCCCCGCCCTGCGCCGCGTGCAGGCCGCCGGCAAGGCCCGCTTCGTCGGCATCTCCTGCCTGCCCGTCCGCCTCTTTCGCGAGGTAATGGACCGCGTCGACGTCGACCAGATCCAGAGCTACTGCCACTACTGCCTCAACGACACCGCGCTCGCCGACATCCTCCCCTACCTCCAGGCCAAACGCGTCGGCATCTTCAACTCGGCCCCGCTCGCCATGCGCCTGCTCAGCGACGAGCCCCTTCCGGACTGGCACCCCGCCCCGCCCGAACTCCGCGCAAAGTGCGCCGAAGCCGCCGCGCTCTGCCGCGCCCGAGGAACGTCCATCGGAAAACTCGCGCTGCAATTCGCCATGGCCAACCCGGATATCCACACCCACATCGTCGGCACCGCCAACCCCGACCGGGTTCTCGCCAATCTCGCCGACGCCCAGGCCCCGCTCGATCCTGACCTCCTTGCCGAGGTCCAGCGCATCCTCGCCCCCGTCCACAACGTGACGTGGTCCTCCGGCCGCCCGGAGAACAACTGATCGCCGCCATGCGCACCCTCGTCATCGACGCGCCCGGCCGCTTCTCCTACGGCCAGCGCGAGATTCCCGCGCCCGCCGACGGCGAAGTCCTCCTCCGCGTCCGCCGCCTCGGCTTCTGCGGCACGGATCTCAACACCTTCCGCGGCGGCAATCCGCTCGTCACCTTCCCCCGCATTCCCGGCCACGAAATCGCCGCCACCATCGAAGCCGTCACCCCCGGCGTGCCCGCGGCGTTCACCGTCGGCCAGGCCGTCACCCTGCTCCCCTACACGACCTGCGGCGCATGCTCCTCCTGCCGCGCCGGCCGGACAAACGCCTGCCGCCACAACCAAACCCTCGGCGTGCAGCAGGATGGCGCGTTCACCGAATTCCTCGTCACCCGCTGGCAGAACCTCATCGCCCCCCGCGCGCTGGATTTCGCCGGCCTCGCCCTCGTCGAGCCCCTCGCCGTCGGCTTCCACGCCGCCGCCCGCGGCCGCGTCACCGCCGCCGACACCGTCCTCGTCTTCGGCTGCGGCATGATCGGCCTCGGCGCCATCGCCGGCTCCGCCTTTCACCGCGGCGCCACCGTCATCGCCGTCGACGTTGAGGACGAAAAGCTCGCCGTCGCCCGCCTGGCCGGCGCCACGCACGTCATCAACTCCCGCACGGAGGACCTCCCCGCCCGCGTCCAGGAACTCACCGACGGCCACGGCCCCGCCGTCGCCATCGAGGCCGTCGGCCTGCCCGCCACCTTCACCGCCTGCGTGGACCTCGTCGCCTTCGCCGGCCGCGTCGTTTACATCGGCTACGCCAAGGCCCCCGTCTCCTACGAAACGAAGTATTTCGTGATGAAGGAGCTCGACCTCCTCGGCTCCCGCAACGCCACCCGCGACGACTTCACCGACGTCGTCACGCTGCTCGAGTCCGGCCGCTACCCGCTCCCCGCCACGATCACGCGCACCGTGCCCTTCGCGGAATCCGGCGAAGCCCTCGCCGCCTGGGCGGCCAACCCCGGCGCGATCACCAAAATTCACGTCGAACTCTAAACCTCCCCCGCACGACATGGACGTCATCGATTCCCACCACCACTTCTGGCGCTACTCCGCGGAGGAATACGGCTGGATCCCGCCCGAATGGCCGGCCGTCCGCCACGACTTCCTCCCCCCCGACCTCCACGCCGTCACCCGCGCCGCC
This sequence comes from Verrucomicrobiaceae bacterium, assembly GCA_027488755.1. Classification (GTDB taxonomy): domain Bacteria; phylum Verrucomicrobiota; class Verrucomicrobiia; order Chthoniobacterales; family JAATET01; genus JAATET01. Next base: position 181,653 of record JAIYAZ010000075.1, read on the forward strand.
GGCGTAAATGGCGTCGTCACCGTGCAGGCCCGCACAACCCTCGCGGAAACCCGCTGGCTGCTCGAACTTGCCGCCCACGATCCCCTCATCCGCGGCGTCGTCGGCTGGGTCCCGCTCGTCGATCCCGACGTCGACGACGTGCTCGACGAACTGATCGAACATCCGAAGTTCCGCGCCGCCCGCCACGTGCTCCAGGCCGAACCCGACGACGCCTTCATGCTCCGGCCCGATTTCCACAACGGCATCCGCGCCCTCACCGCCCGCGGCCTCGCCTACGACATCCTCATCGTCGAACGCCAGCTCCCGCCCGCGACCGCCCTCGTCGATCGCCACCCCGACCAGATCTTCATCGTCGACCACCTCGCCAAACCGCGCATCGCCGCCGGCGAGATCGAACCCTGGGCAAAACATCTCCGCGAAATCGCCCGGCGCCCCCACGTCGCCTGCAAGCTCTCCGGCCTCGTCACCGAAGCCGACGTCCGGGCGTGGACCCCCGCCCAGCTCCACCCCTACTTCGACGTCGCCCTGGAAGCCTTCGGGCCCGACCGCCTCCTTTTCGGCAGCGACTGGCCGGTCTGCCTCGCGGGCATCGACTACGCCGCGTGGAAAACCCTCGTCGAAACGTGGATCGCCCCGCTCTCCGCCGACGAACGCGCCGCCATCCTCGGCGGCAACGCCCGCCGCCTCTACCGCCTCGCGTAACGCCATGTCCCCCGCCTTCCTCCGCATCCACCCCGCCGACAACGTCGCCGTCGCCCTCCGCGAGGTCCCCGCCGGCACGGACGCAGACGGCGTCCCCGCGCGCGAACCCATCCCCGCCGGCCACAAGATCGCCCTCCGCGCCCTCGCCGCCGGCGAGCCCGTCATCAAATACGGCCACCCCCTCGGCCTCGCCTCGACCGACATTCCCGCCGGCGCCCACGTCCATTCCCACAATCTCCGCAGCGCCCTCGCCGACCGCCTGGAGGAAATCCCGCCCTCCCCCGCGCCCGTCCGCGCCGCCGCCCCCGCCCGCGTCGAAACCTTCCTTGGCTACCGCCGCCCCGACGGCCGCGCCGCCACCCGCAACGAAATCTGGATCGTCAACACCGTCGGTTGCGTAAACGTCGCCTCGGAAAAGATCGCCGCCGCCGCCCACGCGGAACTCGCCGGCACCGGCATCGACGGCGTCTACGCCTTCCCCCACCCCTTCGGCTGCTCCCAACTCGGCGACGACCTCGGTTACACCCGCAAGGTCCTCGCCGGCCTCGCCCGCCACCCGAACGCCGCCGCCGTCCTCGTCCTCGGCCTCGGCTGCGAAAACAACCAGATGCAGGAATTCCTCGCCTGCGTTGGTCCCCAGGCCGCCGAGCGCATCCGCTGGTTCAACGCCCAGGACGTCTCCGACGAAATCGAATCTGGCGTCGCCGCCGTGCGCGAACTCGCCGCCTACGCCCGCCGGTTTCACCGCGAACCCATTCCCGTCTCCGAGCTCATCCTCGGCATGAAGTGCGGCGGCTCCGACGGATTCAGCGGCATCACCGCGAATCCCCTCGTCGGCCGCATCGCCGACCGCCTCGCCGCCGCCGGCGGCACCGTGCTCCTCACCGAAGTGCCCGAGATGTTCGGCGCCGAGCGCGTGCTGCTCGGCCGCGCCGCCGACGCAGCCACCTTCCGCGGGGTCATCGACCTCGTGAATGACTTCCGCGCCTACTTCCAACGCCACGGCGAACCCATCGACGAAAACCCCTCCCCCGGCAACAAAGCCGGCGGCATCACCACCCTCGCCGAAAAATCCCTCGGCTGCGTCCAAAAGGGCGGCCACGCCCCCATAGCGCAGGTCCTCCCCTACGGTGCCACCGCCACCGCCGGCCTCGGCGGCGTCGCCCTCATCCAAGGCCCCGGCAACGACGGAGTCTCCGGCACCGCCATGACCGTCGCCGGCGCCCACCTCCTGCTTTTCACCACCGGCCGCGGCAACCCCATGGGCTTTCCCGTGCCCACCGTGAAGATCTCCAGCAACACCGACCTCGCCACCCGCAAGCCGCAGTGGATCGACTTCAACGCCGGCCCCATCGCCGACGGCACCGCCGATTTCGACGCCCTCACCGACGCCCTCTGGCAGCAGGTTCTCGACGTCGCCTCCGGCCGCGCCGCCACCCGCAACGAAACCCGCGGCCACCGCGAGATCGCCATCTGGAAGGACGGCGTGACGCTGTAAACTCCGTGCCCCCGCCCCGCCTCACCCTCGCCGTCGCCGGCGGCCCGCCCAATCAACGTCCCGAACGTTTCCTCCAATTTGGCGAAGGAGTTTTCCTCCGCGGCTTCGTGGATTGGATGGTCCACCGCCTCAACGCGTCCGGCCATTTCGACGGCAGCGTGCTCGTCGTGCCCCCGCGCCCCAGCGACAAGGCTGCCCGCCTCAACGCCCAGGACGGCCTCTTCACCTTCATCCAGCGCGGCCTCGTGAATCACGAGATCGTTGAGGAAATCGAAATCGTCCGCTCCATCCGCCGCGCCCTCGACCCCGCGAAGGACTACGCCGCCCTCCTTGCCTGCGCCCGCCAGCCCGAGCTGCGTTACATCGTGTCGAACACCACCGAGGCCGGCATCGCCTGCCACCCCGACGACCGCTTCGACGCCGAGCCCCCGGTCTCCTTCCCCGGCAAACTCACCCGCTTTCTCGTGGAACGCCACCGCGCCTTCGGCGACACACCCGCCAGCGAAATGATCATCCTCCCGTGCGAACTCATCGAGTCGAACGGCCACGCCCTCCGCGCCTGCGTTCGCGAGACCGCCGCCCGCTGGCAGCTCCCACCCGACTTCCTCGCCTGGCTCGACGCCCGCATCCTCTTCTGCAACACGCTCGTCGACCGCATCGTCACCGGCTTCCCCGCGGACGAAGCCGACGCTCTCGCCGAGCGCCTCGGCTACACCGACGCCCTGCTCAACACCGGCGAACCCTTCCACGCCTGGATCATCGAAGGCCCCGCCCACCTCGCCGACGAACTCCCCTTCGCCCACGCCGGGCTCAACGTCACCTTCACCCCCGACGTCCGCCCCTACCGCGAGCGCAAGGTGCGCATCCTCAACGGCGCCCACACCCTCATCGCCCTCGCCGCCTTCCCCGCCGGACACGTCACCGTCAAACAAACCCTCGACGACCCCCGCTTCGCCGCGTTCCTCCGCCGAACCCTCCACGACGAAATCCTCCCCACGCTCGACCTGCCCCGCGCCGACCTCGAAGCCTTCGCCGCCGCCACGCTCGAACGCTTTGCGAATCCCTTCGTCCACCACGCGCTCCTCAGCATCTCGCTCAACTCCACGAGCAAATTCACCGCGCGCCTCCTCCCCTCGCTCGAACGCCACGCCGCGCCGCCCCCCGGCCTCACCTTCGCCCTCGCGGCCCTGCTCGCCTTCACCCGCGGCACGGAACTCCGCGACGGCGCCCTCCTCGGCCACCGCGCTGACGGCTCGACGTATCCGATCCGCGACACCCCCGAGGCCCTCGCCTTCCTCCAATCGCTCTGGTCCGCCGCCGACACCTCCCCGGAAACCCTCACCCGCGCCGCCCTCGCCCACGCCCCGCTCTGGGGCGGCCGCGACCTCTCGCTCCTCCCCGGCCTCGTGCCCGCCGTGAGCGCCCGGCTTGCCGCCATCCAACTGCGCGGTATCATCCCAAGCCTCGAAACATTGTTCTCGAATTCTCCATCCCATTAATCCCAATCCCCTGCCCAATGAGCCTCCCCGTCAAACCCGCCAAATCCACCGTCTACGACCAGATCTCGCTCGGTGAAGTCATGCTCCGCCTCGACCCCGGTGAAGGTCGCGTCCGCACCGCCCGCCACTTCACCGCCTGGGAAGGCGGCGGCGAATACAACACCTCCCGCGGCCTCCGCAAATGCTTCGGTTACAAGACCGCCGTCTGCACCGCCTTCGTCGAGAATGAAGTCGGCCGCCTCCTCGAGGACTTCATCCTCCAGGGCGGCGTCGCCACCGACTTCGTCAAGTGGCGCGACGACGACGGCATCGGCCGCACCGTCCGCAACGGCCTGAACTTCACCGAGCGCGGCTTTGGCGTCCGCGGCGCCGTCGGCACGCCCGACCGCGGCAACACCGCCGCCTCCCAGCTCAAACCCGGCGACTTCGACTGGGACCACATCTTCGGCACCCTCGGCTCCCGTTGGTTCCACACCGGCGGCATCTTCGCCGCGCTCTCCGAAAGCACCGCCGAACTCACCGTCGAAGCCGTCAAGGCCGCCAAAAAGCACGGCGTGATCGTCTCCTACGACCTCAACTACCGCCCCTCGCTCTGGAAGACCATCGGCGGCCTCAAGAAGGCCCAGGAGGTCAACCGCGAGATCGCGAAATACGTCGACGTCATGATCGGCAACGAGGAGGACTTCACCGCCTCCCTCGGCTTTGAGGTCAAGGGCGCCGACCACAACATCTCCAAGATCGAGATCGACGCCTTCAAGGACATGATCGAGACCGCCGTCAAGGAGTTCCCGAACTTCAAGGTCGCCGCCACCACGCTCCGCCGCGTCATCACCGCGACCAAGAACGACTGGAGCGCCATCCTCTGGCACGACGGCCAGTTCCACGAAAGCCGCAAGTATCCGGAGCTCGAAATTCTCGACCGCGTCGGCGGCGGCGACAGCTTTGCCTCCGGCCTCCAGTTCGGCTTCATGGAATTCAACGACGCGCAGAAGGCCGTGGAATACGGTGCCGCCCACGGCGCGCTGGCGTCCACCACGCCCGGCGACACCTCCATGGCTAGCCGCAAGGAAGTCGAGAAGCAGATCGCCGGCGGCGGCGCCCGCGTTGTCCGCTGACGCCATCGTTCACCCCTTTCCCGGGCCGGTTCTCCCCACGGAGGCCGGCCCGTTTTCGTTCAGCGCATCCAGATGCGCGAGAGCCGGCCGAAACGTCCGCCGATGCCCTGACTCCCCGCGCGCGGCGGTCCCTCGACCAGCCACGACACCGCCAGAAACGCGACGACGTTCACGACCAGCAGCGCGACAAAGTAGATGCTATGCCGCCGCCACGTGAACCACCCCGCCGCCAGTTCGTAGCTGCCGATGGCGTCCAGCGTCACGCCCCACATCACCGGCGCCGCGCCCAGCCCGAGGCTCGTGATCACCGTGAAGAGCGCGAAGAAATGGTTGCGACCCATCTCGGGCATCGTCGCCATCGCCATCCGCATGTTCGCCACCGAGAAGTTCGCGCCCGCCAGCCCGCTCAGAAAATTCAGCGCCAGCACGATCGGCACCGAGCACGGGAGCACCCCGCCCGCAATCAACGCCCACCCCGCCAGCACCACCGCCAGCAACCCCAGGGCGAACCGCAGCACCGGCTTACTCCCCGTGCGGTCGATAAAATGCGCCGTCAACATCAGCGTGAGGATCGGTCCCACAAAGGCCGCCGCGGAAAGCAGGATCACCAGGTCCGCGTCGAAGTGCTGGTATTCCTTGAGATACTCAACCGTGAACACCCCCAGGCTGCCCACCACGACCATGAACAGCACCGTGAACCCCAGCAGCATCAGAAACGGCCGGTAACCCAGCATCGCCAGCCACGGCACTGGCTGCGCGGAACGCCGCATCACCTCGCCCGGCGGCGCGTCCGGAATGCGCTTGATAAACCACAGGCTCACCGCCCCGCCCAGCGCGCTGATCAGAAACACCACCGCGTATTCCCACGGATCCACGTGCCCGTGCATCACCCACGCACACGCCACCAGCGACAGCAGGCTGCCGATGTAGGCAAACAGCTGGTCGCGCGCGAGGAACTTCCCCCGCACCGGCTCATCGATGATCGCCGTGATCCACGGCATCCACCCCGCCGACGAAATCCCGCGCAGCAGGTTGAAGATAAACAGCACCGCCAGCAGCAGCCCGAGCTGCGAGATCGCGTCGAGAAAACCCAGCAGCGGAATCACCGCCACGACAAAGATGAACACCGTCCGCAGCCCCCAGCCATTCACCACGAACTGCCGGTAGGAATACCGGTCAAGAAACCGCGCCGCCGGCAACTGCATCACCGTCATCAAAGGCGTGAACGCCGCGATCACCCCCAGCACCGTGGAACTCGCCCCCAGCGACTTCGCGAACAGGATGATCGGCGCACCCATCATGATCTGAAACGCAATCGCGTTGAACAGGTTGAACCAGTGCGAATTAAACGCCTCGCGAGGATAGGAGGGCACCAACGCATTCAAACACGGAGGACACGGAGGGCACGGAGAAAAAAATTCATCCTCTCCGTGCCCTCCGTGTCCTCCGTGTTAAAATTCCCCTTCGCATGCCCGACATCGACCTCCAGGCCAAGCTCCGCGACGTGCCCCACAAACCGGGTGTCTACGTCATGCGCGACCGCTTCAAAAAGGTCATCTACGTCGGCAAGGCCCGCGACCTGCGCCGCCGCGTGAGCAACTACTTCATGCCCTCGCGGAAAATGACCGCCGACCCGAAGACCCGCGCGCTCATCGACAGCATCTGGGACTTCGAGTGGCACGTCGTGAAAAGCGACGCCGAGGCCGTGCTCTACGAAGGCCGGCTCATCAAGGAATTCCGCCCGAAATACAACGTCAGCTTCCGCGACGACAAACGCTTCCTCCTCGTCCGCGTGAACCTCGCCGAGCCCTTCCCCCGCTTCGGCCTCACCCGGCTGAAAAAGGACGACGGCGCCCGCTACTTCGGTCCCTTCGCCCACAGCGGCGCCCTCCGCTCCACGCTCAACGCCATCCGCAAGCGCTTCGGCCTGCGCACCTGCCGCCCGCTCGCGCCCACCGAAACCGACTACCGGCATTGCAGCAACGACATCATCAAAAACTGCTCCGCCCCCTGCGTCGGCCGCATCGAGCAGGCGGAATACCGCCGCCGCGTCGAGGAGGCCTGCGAACTCCTCGAGGGGCAGTCGCAGGGCATGGTCGCCCAGGTCGAGGCCGAGATGCGCGCCGCCGCCGAGAAGCTCGACTTCGAAAAGGCCGCCCAGCTCCGCAACCTGCTCGACGACCTCAAGGCCACGACGAAGCCGATGACGCGTTACATCCACAAGGCCCTGCCCAGCGCCATCGACCCGCAGGCCGACCTCGTCGCCCTCCAGGACGCCCTCCAGCTCGCCCGTCCGCCCGCCGTCATGGAGTGCTTCGACATCTCGAACATCAGCTCGAACCACATCGTCGCCTCCATGGTCCGCTTCCGCGACGGCGTGCCCGACCGCGCCAGCTACCGCCGCTTCCGCATCGCCGGCGTTCCGGGGCAGAACGACTTCGCGAGCATGGCCGAGGTCGTCCGCCGCCGCTACCGCCGCATCCTCGGCGAACTCCACGCCGCCGCCGGCGACGACGCCGAATTCTCCCAGGAATCCCCCTTCGAAGCCGCCCAACGCCTCTCCTCCCATCTTCCATCTTCCCCCTCCGATCTTCCCAAATCCGGCCTGCCGGATTTGATCGTCGTCGACGGCGGCAAGGGCCAGCTCTCCAGCGCGTGCCGCGAGCTTCAGCGGCTCGGCCTGAGCGACGTGCCGATCATCGGCCTGGCCAAGGAATTCGAGGAAATCCACCGCCCCGCCCGCCCGCTTCCGCTGCGCCTCCCCGCCGACAGCGGCGCGCTCAAGCTCCTCCAGCGCATCCGCGACGAAGCCCACCGCTTTGCCAACGGTTACCACAGCCTGCTGCTGAAGCGCCGCATCAGCGAAAGCCGGCTGGACGATATTCCCGGCGTGAGCGAGGCGCGCAAAAAAGCCCTGCTCTCCCGCTTCGGCAGCGTGGAGCGCATCCGGCGGGCCACCGCCGAGGCGCTCGCCGAGGTGCCGGGCATCAGCCCGCGGCTCGCCGCGGACATCCTCCTCGCGCTGGCCGCGCCCGAGCCGGCCCGGCCGCGCCGCCGCGCTCAGTAGCGCAGGATCGCGAGGAAAAGGGGCTCGGAGACGTTGCCGAGTTTGTCGGTCGCGGTGACGGCGATGCGATTGATTCCAAGGGCGAGCGGGACGGTGAACTCCCACTTGCGGTCGCCCTTCGCGAGGCGCGGCACGAGCCGGCGCTTGGTGGGCGCCTTCCCGCCGCGCTTCTTCTCCGCCAGCACGGTGTATTCGACCTTGTCGATGCCGGTTTCGTCGATGGCCACGCCGCGGATCGTGATCGACGCCGCACGGGTCACGCGGTCCCGGGCCTGGCGCGGGTAGCTGACCCGCACCCACGGAATCATCGCCCGGGTGTCGGCGAGGTAAATTCCTTCGTCGTAGCCGTCGCCGTTCGAGAACCGGGCGCGGAAGGCAAACTGGTGGAGGCCGTTGAACGTGCCCGGGCCGGCAAAGTCCACATGGTCCACGGTGCGGTTGCCGCCGGGCGTCGGTAGTTCCATGCCGTCCACCGCGAGTAGCACCGGGTCGCCGTCCGCGCGCTTGATCCAGAAACCCGTGCGGACGCCGCCGTTAGTGTAGAGGATCTTCGCCTTGAACACGACGTCGCCGGTTTCGTTGGTGACCGCGCCCAGCGACAGGTCGCTGAAGACCACATCCGAGGTGGTCGGCACCTTCGCACCAGCCACGAGGATCGGGGCCAGCTCGCCGATGCGGCCGGCAAAAACCGCGGAAGGCCTCACCCCGGGCGTCCCGGTCGCATTCCCGTCCACGAATGTCAGAGAGGCCGCGAAGGCGAGGCGGTCCTGCCCGGCGATGGAGGGGGCGGGCGACAGGTCGCTGAGATAAAAGCTGGGCAGGGCCGGAGCCATGTCCCCGCTGCGGGCGACGAAGCGCAGGTCGCCGGGTTTGCCCGCGTAGATCGTCTGCAGCGGCGCGGGCGTGTTCGACGGCGAGGGCGAGGTTTTCACCTTGAGGGCGACGGCCCCGGTTTCGGTGGCATCAATGATGTCCCCCACGCCGGAAATGTCGCCCTCGTAGGTGATGCTCTCGTTCCCGTTCACGGCCGACACGTAGAGCGCGCTTTCGCCCGGCCCGGGGAGCTTCTCGCCCACGGTTACCAACGGGTTGAGGCCCTTGGCGGAAAGCCCGGCCGCGAGGGGCGTGATGGTTTCGTTGCCGAAGTCGCGGTTGCCCTTCACGTAAAGCTCGCGCCCCGCCCGGAAGCTCGCCGGGCCGAGGTCGAGAAAACTGGTGTTACCCGTCAGGCCGAACGTGCCGCCGCCCTCCACGCTCACCCCCGGCTGGCTGGATTCCGCCTCGAAGGGAACCAGGCGCGCATTCACGGCCACCCGGCCGTCCGACGCGACGGAGACCGCCGTAAACTGGGCAAAGGTGGCGTTGGTTCCCGGGGCGGTTTGCTCCAGCGTGGCGACGATGCGGGTCACGCCGAGACGCTCGGCAAACACCCGCGGATTGACGTCGAGCTGCCGGGACTCGGACTCAAAAAACGCGACCGTGCCGTCCTCGCCGATCGTCGGCAGGCCGAAGGCTTGGTAGGGCACACCCGCCGGACCGATCAGCCCCGTGAAGGCCACGAATCGGTAGCTCGCCCCCATCTGGGCAAATGCCGCGGCCGCCGTGGCCAGGCCGAGAACGAGCCCGGCGATTCCCAATTTCAGACGCATAAGATGAAAGGCTATTCGACCCGGCCCGAAGCACAAACGGTTTTTCCCCGGCGCCGCCCGAAACAAAAAAGCCCCCGCCCGGGAAAACCAGGCGGAGGCTCGAAAAAAGACCGGACGATCAGGCCTTGCGGCGGCGCAGGCCGAGCAGGACCGCACCGAGACCGAGGCCAACGAGAGCCACCGTGCCCGGCTCGGGGACGGCGGTGACGGTGGACGAACTCAAATAGTTATCCGTGCCGGCCGTGGCATCGGCTACATTGGTCAAGGTCTCTTGCGACCAAACCGTGGGAAATTGGGTAATGTTGGAGCCGGGCGTCAGATTCCAACCAACATCTGCGGTGAGCCGCACGAAGCTTTTGTCCTGCCCTTCGTTCCCGAGGTTGGTAAAACTCAGGACATCCACGAGCTGGGTGGTGCTGCTGTAAGTCGAACCAGTCCACAGGGTGATGCTGTCATTCCCGTTAAAGTTTGTCGCACTGCCCGAGAGGGTTGCCAGAGCAGGCGCATAGGACGGCAGGGCGACCGCCGTGTTGCCGAGGAGGAACACCGAACCTGCATTCAGCGTTCCGCTGAGCGTCAAATTTCCACTCACGGTGGTGGTCGCATTGCCGACCTTCCAAGCTTCCGCGTTCGCGTTAGAGTAGACCGAAAGCGTGTAAAGACTCAGATCCACGGATTCCGTCCCGATGTTCTTGAGCTCGAGGTATTTATTGTTCGAGGTGCCTTCGTAATATTGCGTGAAGATCAATTGCGCGTTGGCGGAAAGGACGGAGACCGCGAGGGTCGCAAGAAGGGCAAGGGCAGCTTTTTTCATGGATTGATAATTCGGGTGGAATGTCCGCGTGAGAGCGAGAAGTCGCCAACTTTCGTTGGCAACATTTTCGTCAAGTTAGTTCCCAATTCAGCACGGGGCGTGCCGACTCAGGCGCGGAGGCGAAGTTTTCGTCGGGCCGTCCAGGCGGCTGCCCCGCCGGCCAGAGTAAGAAGCGCGAGAACGGAGGGCTCGGGAACCGGGGCGAAATCACTAAGAATCACGCTGGTTCCCGTCTGCGTCACCGCGAAGGTTCCCTCGGTGAGGCTCACGCGCCCCGCGGACACGTTCGTAAAAAATCCGCTGACGCCCCCGGTGGCGGTGAGGATCGTGAAGGTGTCGGTGCCCGCCGGAACGAAGCCGGAGAGGAGCGAAATCTGGAGCTGACCGTCGAGGGTGATGGCCGGGACGAGCCCGACGCGGTCGAAGCTGCCGGCGGCGGTGCCGGCCAGTTCGATCTGGAAGATCGCGTTCGCGGTGAGGGTGACGTTGCCGCCCTCGAAGCTGAGGGTCTGGGTGAAGAAGGTGGCGGCGGTGCCGCCCGGGGCGAGCGTGCCGTTGATCGTGAGGCCGCCGCCCGGGGCGATGATCGTGCCGCCACCGCGCAGGACCTGGCCGGCGGGAATTTCATAAACGCCGGGGAGGTCGACGAGATCGAGCAGGGCACCGGCGTCGACGCGGATGGCCGGGGTGCCGGAGAGGGTGCCGTTGCCCGCGAGTTTGAGGGTGCCGGCCTGCACGGTCGTGTTGCCCGTGTAGGTGTTCACCTCGGTGAGAATGAGAGTGCCGTTGCCGGCCTTGTTGATCACGCTGGCTCCACCCACGGGGCCGGAAATCGTGAGGTTGCCCAGGATGGTCATGACCCGCGCGGTGCTGCCGAACGACGCGCCGAAGTTCGTGAACTCGAGGGGATTCGTCGCGTCGATGGTGACGTTGCCACCCACGCTGATCGGCGTGGTCACGGCGTTGACCCCGGTGAGCGGCTCGTTGGCCGTGAGTCGGCCGCCGTTGAAGAAAAACGACCCGGTGCCCAGCGAGACGGGGGAGTCGATCTGCAGCTCACCGGAGTTGAGGGAAAAGCCCCCGGTGAAGAGCGAGTTGTCGCCGCCAAGTTCGGTGGTGCCGGCCCCGGAGAACGCCACGCGGCCGATGCCGAGGATGCTCGCATTGATGAGCAGGTCGACGGGATCCGCGCCGTTCGCGACGGTGAAGGAATTTCCGTTGCCGACGTCCAGCGCGCCCTCCAGGAAGGAAGTGAGCGCGCTGGAGAGCACGGAGACGCTACCGGCGAGCACGAGCTTGCCCGACTCGGCGGTGACGCTCGCGCCCTTGATCGAGAGGCCGCCGATGGTTTCGGTGAAGTTGCCAAGCGCAAGAATGGCCCCTTCGCCGATGGAGACGGGGGCGCTGTCGGCGAGGCGTTCGTCGGCGCCGAGGACGAGGGTGCCGCGCTGGATGTCGGTGCCGCCCGTGAGCTGGCTTTCCGCGTCGAGCTGCGTGGTGCCGTTGCCGGCGAGGACGAGGGAGCCGCCGCCGGTGAGGTTGCCCCCGAAAAAGCGGTAGTCGCCGGTTTCGTTGAGCATTTTGATCTGCGCCGGGGCCACGCCCTCCGCCTCGATTTCCACGTCACCGGCCGCCGCATCGGTGAATTGCGCGATGTCGCCGTCCGCAAAGGTCGTCTCGTCACCGGTCCAGTTCGGCGAGGTCGTGTCCCATGTGCCGTTGGCGGTGGCCCAGGTGAGGGTGTTGAGGGTGCTGGCAATCGCGGAGAAGGTGAGGTTGTCGATGGCGAGGCCGTCGTCGTTGCCGGTGTCATTGACGTCCACCCAGCGGAGCGTGAGGGTTTGCCCGGGACTCCAGACGATGCTGCTCACGGTGAACGAGAGGGCGGCCTGGTTGGCGGGGTCATTGCCGTTGAGGGCCATGTTTCCTCCGCCGCTAATCGGGGCCGTAAAGTTCAGCTCGGGGGTGGCGGTAAAGGTGCCCGTGGCAATATCCGACGCGGTGAGGCTGTAGCCGAAGGTCAGGCGATTCACGACGGAGGAGGACCCGATGCGCCACTGCTCGCCGGTGTAGCTCAGCGTGAAGGAGGTAAAGGGAGCGGATGCGGTGTTCGTGAACTGCGCGCCGAAGTTGGAAATGGTCGTGCCGCTGGCCAGCGAGCCGAGGGCGCGGTCGGTGGAGGCGTTGGCCCCGTAGCTGTAAACGGCTCCCGTAGTGGACGAACCGTCGTCGTAACGGAACATGGAGTTCGTTCCCGTTCCCGCCGAGTTCACAAAGCTCCAGCCGGTGAGCGAGACGTTGGCGGTCGCGGTCGGCACGTCCGCGGGGGCGGTTTTCGCCACGGTGACAATCGGGTTCGTTCCGGAGTTCGGCAGGGTGTCGAAGTCCTGCGTGTAGGTCGTGCCGTTGAAACCAATGGCCGCCGCCTGGCCCAGCGCGGGCGCTGCCAGGAGAAGGGCCACGCCGAGGGATTGAGCGCGGGATAACCAGGTCATGCGGTTCGGCTTAACTCCCGCCGGCCGGAAAGGCGAGCGGGCGTTTGCCGAAACTTCAGGTTTATCAGCGCAGGCGGACAACGGATCCATGCCGCGGGTAGGCAGCACGATTCCTGCCAAAAACGCCGCGGCAGGGGTTTGAGGCTGCGGAGGTTACACGAGTTCCGCAATCTGCACGGCATTTAGTGCCGCGCCCTTGAGCAACTGGTCGCCGCACACCCAGAAGGAGAGTCCGTTTTCCATCGCGCAATCGAGGCGCAGGCGGCCGACCTCGCAATCGTCCTGGCCCGCGACATTCAGCGGCATCGGGTAGAGCTTGTCGGCGGGGCTGTCCACGATCCGCACCCCGGGGAAGGCCTCGATGGCCTTGCGGGCCTCGGCCACGCTGGCGGGCCGCTCAAACTCCGCGCTCACCGCCACCGAGTGGGCGCGGTAAACCGGCACGCGCACGCAACTGACCGACGCACGGAACATCGGCAGATGCATGATGCGGCGGCCCTCGTTCTGCATCTTCATCTCCTCCTTCGTGTAGCCGTTCTCCACGAAGGCATCGATGTGCGGAATGACGTTGAAGGCGATCTGGTGCGCGAACACGGCGGCCTCCGGCGACTGGCCCGCCGCGAGGGCGCCCACCTGCTGGCGGAGTTCCTCCACGGCCTGCGCGCCCGCGCCGGAGACGGCCTGGTAACTCGAGGCGAACACCCGCTTCACGCGGAACTTCTGGTGAAGCGGAAAGAGCCCCATGAGGGTGATCGCCGTGGTGCAGTTCGGGTTCGCGATGATACCCTGGTGGGACTTCACGTCCTCGCCGTTGATCTCCGGCACGACGAGCGGCACGTCGTCCTGCATGCGAAACGCCGAGGAATTATCCACGACCACCGCCCCGGCCTTCACCGCGTGCGGGGCGTATTCCTTGGAAATCCCGCCGCCCGCGCTGAACAGCGCGATGTCCACCCCGGCAAAGGAATCCGGCGTAAGCACCTCGACGGGAATCTCCTCCCCGCGGAACGTCAGGGTCTTTCCGGCCGAGCGCGGCGAAGCGAGCAGGGTGAGTTTGCCCACCGGGAAGTTGCGCCGCGTGAGGACGTTGATCATTTCGATGCCCACCGCGCCGGTTGCCCCGACGATTGCCACGTGATACTGCCTGCTCATAAGAAAAGAGGTCCATGACTACCCCAGATTCCGCCCCCGGCCAACCCGGAATTTCCCTGCGCGTCCACGTGCCGGCCCAGCGCCTGGACCTTCTTCGGGGGGACACCGTGCTGGCGAGCTACCCGGTCTCGACCTCGAAGTTCGGCCTCGGCTCAGAGCCCGGCAGCTTCCGCACGCCGCTCGGCCGCTTTGTGGTGGACGCCAGGATCGGCGACGGCGCGCCGGCTTGGGCCGTGTTCAAATCCCGCCAGCCCACCGGCGAAATCGCCCACCCCGGCTGGGAGGGCGACGGCATTCTCACGCGCATCCTCTGGCTGCACGGCCTCGACCCGCACAACGCCAACACGCGCGACCGCTACATCTACCTCCACGGCACCAACGAGGAGCACCTCATCGGCACGCCCGCCAGCCACGGCTGCATCCGCCTCCGCAACGCCGACATCATCGACCTCTTCGCCCGCGTGCCCGCCGGAACGCCCGTGGAAATCCTCGGCTGATTGCGGCGAATTTCATTGTCTCACCGTCGCGATGTGCCTTAATCCCCCCCAGCTACTCGCGAAGAAAGGAGGGGGAAAACAATCCATGAAATTCGTCAAATTTGCGGCCATCGCCGCTTTTGCGGTCGCTTCGCTCGGCCTCGGCGCTTGCGCCAGCAAGAAGCCGGCTCCGGCTCCGGCCAGCGTTGGTTACTCCAAGTAACCCATCGGCTTTGCCGCTAAAAATTTAGACCGGGGTGGTTCTTCGAATCGCTCCGGTCTTTATTTTTTCCCACCCTCGACGCGCGGCCGCACGCTCACGAAGGGACTCCCCTCAAGCGTAAACCGCCACGGACGATCCGCCGCCACCGAGATGCCGATGCGCCCGTCCGCCACCACGCGCGGACGCCCGCTCCGCGCCACGAAGGCATGCTCCGGATCGCCGCACAGATCGCGCCCGTACCACTCCCCCGTGATCCCGAGCGCCTGTGTCAACCGGCCCGGACCCGCGCACCACTTCCGCTCTGCGGCCATGCCCCGCCGCGCCTGCATGACCCCGCCGCCCGCAAGCGGCTCCAGCGCGCGGATCAGCACAAACCCGCGCTTCCGCGGCCCCTTCACCAACGCGTTCAGCAGCCAGTGCATGCCGTAGTTGAGGTAAACGTAGGCCGTGCCCGCGGGATGCCGCTCCACGAAGGCCCGAGCGCCCGGTCGCGAAAAAGTGTGGCAGGCCGAGTCGCCAAATTCCTCGTAGGCCTCGGTCTCCACGATGCGGCCGCGGCATTCGCCCCACACGAGCTCCGCGCCGATGAGTTCGCGGGCGCAGACCCGCGGCGAACGCTCGAAAAACTCCCGCGGAATCATTCGCGCAGCTGCTGCCCGCGGACGAGTTCGGCAAACAACCCGTGCTCCCGCATGAGTTCGTCGTAACTCCCCTGCTCGACCACGCGCCCGCCGGCCAGCACGACAATACGGTCGCAGTGCTTCACCGTGGAAAGACGGTGCGCGATGAAGATCACCGTGCCCTCGCCGAGGTTCTGCTCCAGCGCCTCCTGGATGAGTCGCTCGCTGAGCGTGTCGAGCGCGCTGGTCGCCTCGTCGAAGATGAAAAACTGCGGCTCGGCCAGCAGCGCGCGGGCGATGGCAAGCCGCTGACGCTGACCGCCGGAGAGCGACGCCCCGCCCTCGCCGACCCGCGCATCCAGCCCCTCGGGCAGCGCGGCGATGAATTCCCAGGCGTTCGCCAGCTCGCAGGCCCGGCGGATCATCGCGTCCGTCGCGTCGGCCCGCGCGACGAGGAGATTGTCGCGCAGCGTGGTTTGAAAAATGAAGGGATCCTGCGGCACCACGCCAAACTGCCGCCGCAGCTCCGCGCCGGAGAACCGCCGCAGGTCGATGCCGTCGAGCCGCACCGCGCCGGATTGCGGGTCGTAGAGCCGCAGCATCATCTGCGCGATGGTCGTCTTGCCCGCCCCCGAGGGCCCGACAAAGGCGATGCGCTCCCCGGGCCGGATCACGAGCGAGAGATCGCGCAGCACGGGCTTGCCCGGCTCGTAACCGAAACTCACCGCGTCGAACTCAAACGCCCCGCGCGCCGGCACGGCCTCGGGCGGTCCGGTCGGATCGGGCGTCGTGCTGCCGGTATCGAGCACGGCGCCGATGCGGTTGAGCGCCGCCGCCGCGCCACCCCAAGAGACGACAGCCAGGAAGATGGTCTGCAGCGGCCACGTGAGGCCGACGTAGGAGACAAGGCAGGCCGCCACCACGCCCAGGTCGATGTGCCCGCCGAAATACCGCCACGCGCACACGCCCATCACCGCGGCGTAAAACACGTAGCTCAGCCCCTCCTGCTTCATTTGCTCAAAGTGCGAGCGAATGTCGCGCTCGTAGCTTTTGTGCGCGATGATCCGGGCCTGCGTCTCGAAATCCCGCATCACGCGATCCTCCATCGCGTGGAGCTTCACGGCGCGGTTGCCGCGCAGCAGATCCGCCACGCGTCCGCTCACGTCGCCCTCGGTGGACTGGTAGTCCTTCTGGATCAATTCCACGTAGTGCCGCGAGCGCATCATCACGAGCACGCTCGTCACCGAAAACGCGAACAACACGCACGCCACGACCCAATCCCACCGCCAGAACAGCACCTGGGTGAAAATCAGCATCACCACCGAGCCCGGCACGGACATCGAGACCTGTCGGAAAAACTCCATCACGCTGTTCAGCGGCGAGCCAAAGAGGTAGCTGAACAGCTCGCCCGACGGGTGCAGTCCGTGGAAGCGCAGGCAGAGGTCATTCACGTGGCGGAAAAACCGCGCCCGCAGGTCGAAGATGATTTTCTCCCGCGCGCGGGTGAACAGGCGGTAACCGAGGTGCCAGAAGATCATCCGCAGGATCACCGCGACGACGACGTAGCTGCCCGCCAGCCAGGCCACCCGCTCCCACCGCACGGCCAGCGGAAGTTCCCGGGGCTCGAGCACCCAGGAAATGAGCCACTTCGGGTAGACGTTCTGCAGCGCCACGGCTCCGCCGCAGATGCCGACGAGGAAGATCGCGCCAAGGATCGGCCACCGCTCGCGCCACATGAGCGGCCAGACGTAGCGGCGGAAGGGGGATTGGGCGGGCGCGGTCATCGGCCCGAGGGATGATCCAGGAAGGCCCACGGCAGGCCGAAGCGGCGCTCGAGCTCGGCGCAGAGCGCCTTCACGCCGAAGGTTTCGGTCGCGTAATGCCCGGCGAAGAGCAGGTTCACGCCGAGCTCGGCGGCGGCGACGCAGCTGGCGTGCGAGCCCTCGCCGGTGAGAAAGGTGTCCACGCCCGCCGCGGCGGCCTTCGCGACCGCGCTGCCCGCGCCGCCGGAGCAAATGCCCAGCCGGCGCACGCGCGCGGGGCCGCCGGGGGTGAGGTGCACGGGGGCCTGCACGAGGGCTTCGACGCGGTCGATGAGCGCGGCAAGCGAGATGTTCATGGGGCCGGCCAGCCCGACCTCGAGGAAGGGCTCGGTTTTGCGGAGCCCGAGGGCGCGGGCGAGCAGGGCGTTGTTGCCCCACTTCGGGTGGAGGTCGAGCGGGAGGTGGGAGCTGTAGATCGCGAGATTCCCGCGAATGGCGCGGGCGAGCTTGCGGTAAAGCGGACCCTCGATGCGCTGGGCGCCGTCCCAGAGCATGCCGTGGTGAACGATCAGCAAATCCGCGCCGGCTTCCACGGCCGCATCGACCGCGGCTTCACTCGCATCCACGGCGCAGGCCACGCGGGTGACCACGCCGGAGTTGGCGAGCTGGAGACCGTTGTGCGCGTTCGGGTAATCCTTGATCTCCGCGGTGCGAAGTTCCCGGTCTAGATAGGCGACCACATCGGCGAGTTGCATGAGCTGACGTTTCCTTGAATGCGCGGGGACTGTCAATCAACGCGCCGCGAGGGGCGGACTCCACGTCACGGGCTTTCCGGGCGGAAGGGTGAGGGTGGCGCGGCGGCCCTGCCAGACGACGGGGATCTGGCCTCCGCGCGGGGATAAAAACGTGGCGCTGGTGAGCCGGTGGTCCTTCCACGCGAGGTCGACGCTGATGGCGCCGCGGGCGCGGAGCCCGGCGGCGGACCCGGTGGACCAGGCGGCGGGCAGGGCGGGCAGGAGTTCGACCGGGCCGGCGTGGGATTGGACGAGCATTTCGGCGATGGCGGCGGTGACGCCGAAGTTCCCGTCGATCTGCATGGGCGGGTGATTCCCGAAGAGGTTCGGGCAGGTGGTGCGGAGGAAACCCCGGAGCTGGCGGTGGGCGGCCTCGCCGTCGCGCAGGCGGGCGAAGAGCGCGGCGCGCCAGGCGAAGGCCCATTCGGTGACGTTGCCCGTGTCGCCGCGGGCGAGCAGCGAGACGCGCGCGGCCTCGGCGAGCGCGGGCGTGAGGTCGGGGGTGATCTGCCGGCCGGGATAAACGCCGAAGAGGTGGGAGGTGTGGCGATGGGTGTCGAGCGGGGTGTCCTCCAGCGCAACGATGCCGGTGAGTCCGGCGGCGCGCACGAGGACGCACCAATTGATCCACGGGAGGAGCGACGGCGTGGCGGCGGCGCGCCGTTGGAGGTCAGCCAGGATGGGCGGCGCACCGGCCGCGAGGCCCGGTTCGTCGAGGAGGTCGGGGCCCTGAACGAGGGCGTTGAGCCCGGCGAGGAAGCCGGGGACATCGCCGGGATCGGCGGTGAGCTGGCGCCGGCGGTCCGAGTCAAACCGGGACCAGACGAGGCCCGCGGGGGAGCGGGGGTTTTTGGTGGCCGCGGCGATGAAGCCAGCAAGGGCCGCGGGGCCCTTCTCCCGCCAGCGATCGTCCAGCAAAAAGGCGGGGCGGGCCTTTTCGGTGCTCCATTCGAGGAGTTGCCCCCAGCTGCCGACGCGTGGGGCGAGCAGGTGGTCGCGGGCGTGGACGAGGCGCCGGCGGAGGTCCTCCTCGCCGCCGAGAACGGTGAGGGCGTCGAGGCAGTTCGTGAAGTGGTTCCAGAGCTTTTGCTGGCTGTAGGCGACGCCATCCTCGGTCGGGCCGTGCTCGGGTGACCAGCCGTTGGGGACGACGAGCGTGCCGTCGGGCAGCGGCTTGAGGCGGGAGAGCCAGAACTCGGCGAGTTCGCGCATGAGCGGCCAGGCAACGGTGCGGAGCCATTCCCGGTCGCGGCCAAAGGCGTAGTGCTCCCAGAAATGGTGGGCATACCAGACGTTGGCGGTCTTGTCCCACTTCCAGCCGCCGCCGCCGAAGATATTGTGCGAGGTGCGAACGGCCCAACCGAGGGCGGGAGTGGCGGTCGCGGTCGGCTTGAACTCGGGGGAGGCGAAGGTGGCTTTGCGCCAGGGTTCGATCTGGCTGAGGATGAGCGCGAAGAGAGGGGTGTGCAGCTCGGCGAGGTTCGCGGTCTCGGCGGGCCAGTAGTTCATCTGGACGTTGATATTGGTGTGATAGTCGGAGTGCCAGGCGGGGTTGACGACGTCGTTCCAGAGGCCCTGGAGGTTGGCGGGAAGGGAGCCCGGACGGGAGCAGCTGATGAGGAGGTAGCGGCCGTAGTGGAAGAGGAGGGCGTCCATTTCGGGATCAGCGGAAGTCGCGGCGGCCAATCGGCGCTGATCGACGGGCAGCGCGCGCCGGGCGGAATCGGCGGGCCCGAGGTCGAGCCGGACGCGCTGGAAGAGGCGCTGGTAATCGGCAAGCTGGGTGGCGCGGAGTTTGTCCCAGCCAAGCGTGGCGGCGGCCGCAAGATCGGTCCGCACGGTGGCCGCGGGGTCGATGCCGCTGCGGTAGCCCTTCGCATGGTCCATCGCGTAATCGGTCGCGCCGGAGATGAGGACGAGCAATTCATCGCAGTCGCGGAAGGCGAGGCCGTTGCCGTCCGCGACGACCTGACCGCCGACGGGAACGAGAAGGATGCCCGTGGCAAAGCGGAGGCCGTTGGGCAGCGCGCCGGCGGCGAGGATTTCGCGGCCGGTGACGACGGTTGGAGCGGCGTGGGCGTCCTGCCAGGCGAGGTGCCCGGTGAGCTGCCCGGGGCGGTCGGCGGTGAGGCGCCAGGCGATGACGTTGGCGGGGGCGCTGGCGATGATTTCGCGGGTGAAACGGACGCCGGCGGAGGTGTAGGTGACGCCGGCCGTCGCGGTCGCCAGGTCGAGTTGACGGAGGTAGTCGGTGACGTCGCGGGCACCGGGGAGCTGGAGCCAGACGTTCCCGAGGGTCTCGTAGCTGCCCATGGTGTCGTAGTTGCCGTCGGGATTTTGATCGCCGCTCCAGAGGCTGATCTCGTTGACCACGAGCCGCTCCAGATCCGTGCCGCCAAAGACGAGCGCGCCGAGGCGGCCGTTACCGACCGGGAGCGCCTCGTTCATGAAGGGCGAGCCGTTGCCGCCGCCGCGGCCCTTGGCGACGCGGAAGATCGGGTCGGCGTCGGACGTGGCGTCAGGCGAACCCGTGCGCGCGGGCTGGTCGAACCAGAGCACGGGCTCGACGGAGGCAAACAGGGTGGGCACCACGGCAAAGGCCGTGCACAGCAGGGGGGCAAGACGCAGCATGGGGGGAGTGCGTGGGGGATTGCCCCGAAACTGCCCGGCATTCTCCCGGTCGTCCAGTCAGGGATGAAATCGGTTATTCCTGTAAATTCCCCCAAAGTCCTTTACCCTCCCCGCCCTATGCTCAAAGCCGGAATCGTGGGCCTGCCGAATGTCGGTAAATCCACCCTCTTCAACGCCCTCACCCGCACGCGCAAAGCCGCCGCGGCCAATTTCCCCTTCTGCACCATCGAGCCCAACGTCGGCATCGTGAGCGTGCCCGACGCCCGCCTCGACGAACTCGCCCGGCTCAGCAAGTCCGAGAAAACCCTGCCCGCCGCCATCGAATTCGTCGACATCGCCGGCCTCGTGCGCGGCGCCAGCGAGGGCGAAGGCCTCGGCAACCAGTTCCTCGCACACATCCGCGAGGTCGACGCCGTCGTGCAGGTCGTCCGCTGCTTCGAGGACGAGGACATCCACCACGTTTCCGGCTCCGTCGATCCCGTGCGCGACATCGAGGTCATCAACACCGAGCTCATCCTCGCCGACCTCGCCGCGCTGAAAAAACGCGCCGAACGCCAGACCAAGGGCGCCCGCTCCGGCGACAAGGTCGCCAAGGCCGAGCTCGCCCTCATCGAAAAACTCCTCCCCCACCTCGACGCCGGCAAACCCGCCCTCACCATCGAGCTCGCCGACGAGGAACAGCGCGTGCTCCGCGAGTTCTTCCTCCTCAGCGCCAAGCCCACGCTCTTTGCCTGCAACGTCCGCGAGGACGACCTCGCCGACCTCACCGGCGATAAACCCGCCGCCCAGCACGTCGCCGCGGTTCGCAAATACGCCGCCGAGCACCTCGGCTGCGAAGTCGTCGTCATCAGCGCGCAGATCGAAAGCGAGCTCGCCGAACTCCCGCCCGAAGAGGCGAAGGAATTCCTCGCCGGCCTCGGCGTGGACGACTCCGGCGTCGGCCAGCTCATCCGCGCCGCCTACCATCTCCTCGGCCTGCGCACGTATTTCACGACCGGACCGAAGGAATCCCGCGCCTGGACCATCCACGCCGGCGACAAGGCCCCCGCCGCGGCCGGCGTCATCCACAGCGACTTCGAGCGCGGCTTCATCGCCGCGGAGACCGTCGCCTTCGACGAGCTGCTCAAGTTCGGCTCCCACGCCAAGGCCCGCGAGTCCGGCCGCCTCCGTATCGAAGGCAAGGAATACGTCGTGGCCGACGGCGACGTGATGGAATTCCGCTTCAACGTGTAGCGCGGACGCCAGCCCACCAGGCGAAACCCGCCGGGCGATCGGAGCACTCCCTTTCCCGACGCGGGCAAAAAAACTGCACCGGGCGGGGGTCGAACCCACAACCTCTGCCTTCGGAGGGCAGCGCTCTATCCAATTGAGCTACCGGTGCGCAAAGGGGGACTATCCCCCAGCGCCCGCGCGATTGCAAGACTCCGCCAACCCCCGGCTTTCCCTCCCCCGGCCCGCTCATGTATTCCCCTTGGGGCCGTGAAATCCCGCCTGCGTGAAATCCTCCAGCCCGCCGTCATCGTCGGCGCGCTCGGCTACTTCGTCGACATCTACGACCTCACGCTCTTCATGATCGTGCGGAAGCCGAGCCTCACCGACCTCGGGTTCAGCGGCCAGCAACTCGTCGACCTCGGCATCCACCTCGCGAACCTCCAGATGATCGGCATGCTCGTCGGCGGCATCATCTTCGGCATCTACGGCGACCGCCGCGGCCGCGTCTCGCTGCTCTTCGGCTCCATCATCCTCTACTCCGTCGCAAACATCCTCAACGGCTTCGTCACCGAGCTCTGGCAATACGAAGTCCTCCGCTTCATCGCCGGCGTCGGCCTAGCCGGCGAGCTCGGCGGCAGCATCACGCTCGTATCGGAGATTCTCTCCAAGGAAAACCGCGCCTGGGGCACGACCATCGTTGCCACCGTGGGCGTGAGCGGCGCGGTAGTCGGCGGCTGGGTCGCGCAGCACATGGACTGGCGCACTGCCTATTTCCTCGGCGGCGGCCTAGGCCTCGCCCTGCTGCTCCTGCGCGTGAGCGTGGCCGAATCGGGCATGTTCACCGCGCTCCACGCGCCCGCCGCCGCCGGGGTGAAGCGCGGGCAATTCCTCGCCCTCTTCACCAGCGTGCCCCGCTTCCTCAAATACCTCCGCTGCATCCTCATCGGCGTGCCCACGTGGTTCGTCATCGGCGTGCTCGTCGCATTCTCGCCCGAGTTCGCCAAGCTCCTCGGCGTGCAGGGCGAGGTCGTGGCCGGCCTCGCCGTCTCCACCGCCTACCTCGGCCTCACCGTCGGCGACTTCGCGAGTGGCGCGCTCAGCCAGCTCCTCGGCTCGCGCCGGCGCGTCGTCGGCGGCTTCCTTGCGCTCACCCTCGCCGGCATCCTCGCCTACCTCCTCGTGCCCGGCCTGCCCGCCGCGGGCTTCTACGGCATCATCTTCTTCCTCGGCCTCGGCATCGGCTATTGGGCGCTGTTTGTCACCATCGCCGCCGAGCAATTCGGCACGAACATCCGCTCCACCGTGGCCACCACCGTGCCGAATTTTGTGCGGGCCTCGCTCGTGCCGATCACGCTCAGCTTCGGCCTGCTGAAGGACGCCGTCGGCATGATCCCCTCCGCGCTCATCGTCGGCGTCGTTTGCCTCGCCATCGCCGCCTGGGCCCTCGCCGGACTGGAGGAAACCCACGGCAAGGACCTCGACTACCTCGAACGCTTCTAGCCCGCGGCATCGGCGCTTGATTTCCCCGCCGCCCGGGGCTGGACTGCCCGCATGAAGCGTATCCCCGCCGGACTCCTCGCCGCCTCGCTCGCCTTCCTTCCGCTCCTCGCCGCCACCGCCGACGAAAGCGCGCAGCAGCTCGCCGACCAGACCCTCGGCGCGACGCCCGCCGCGGATCAGGACCAAAGCGCCGCCCAGCTCGCGGACCAGCAGGGCCTCGGCGACAACACGCCCGGCACCGACCCCGAGGAAAGCGCCGGCGCGCTGGCCACCCAGCAGGGCCTCCAGGGCAACGGCTCCACCGCCACCGACCAGAGCGCCGCCTCGCTCGCCACCCAGCAGGGGCTCGAACAACCCGCCGGGCAGGACTCCGACCAAAGCGCCGCCAGCCTCGCCGAGCAGCAGGGCCTCGAAGCCAAACCCAAGGTCACCACCAGCGCCGCCCCCGCCGCCACGGGCTCGGTCTTTGCCGACGGCCAGGGCGTCGAAGGCTCCGTCTACGCCGTGCTCGCGCTCGCCGACGGCAGCACCATCATCGGCGGCCAGTTCACCCGCGTGAACGGCCAGGCACGCCTGAACCTCGCCCGCATCGCGCCCGACGGCACGCTGGACCCGAAATTCCTCGCCGCGCCCACCGACGGCGTGAGCGGCGCCGTCTACGCCCTCGCCCGCTTTGGCAAGGGCCGCATCGCCGTCGGCGGTTACTTCACCTCCGCGCAGGGCCAGCCCGCGCAGAACCTCGTCGCCTACAGCCTCGCCGGCCAGCGCGACCCCGCCTTTGGGCAGAACCAGAGCCCGAACGGCCCCGTCTACGCGATTGCGGTGCAGAAGAGCGGCCAGCTCGTCGTCGGGGGTCAATTCTCGCAGGTCGGCGACACACCCTGCCGAAACGTCGCCCGCTTCAACCCCGACGGCACCCTCGTCGGCCCGGTGAACGAAGCCGCAACCAGCACCGGCACCGTGCGCGCCCTCGCCGCACTGCCCGGCGGCGGCGCGGTGGCCGGCGGCACCTTCGAGATCCCCGGCCAGCCCGCCGGCAACTTGCTCCGCGCGCAGTAGCGCGGGCCATTCGGCCTGTAGCGGCGGTCTGTGACCGCCGGTCTTTGGCTGGTTGGGTAGAAGTGCGACGGTCATAGACCGCCGCTACAGGACACCCTTACGAACTCGCACTGCCGTAGCGGCGGAGGGCGGCGAGCCAGACGAGGCGCGTGATCACGAGGAGCGCGGCGGTGACGAGGGCGAGCTGGAGCACGCCGGGCCAGGGGGTTTCCGCGTAGCGGCCGAGGGCGCGGGCGGGGACGTTCGCCACCAAGATGATGGGAAGCACCCAGGTGAAAACAAACCGGAAGGTGCCGCGGTAAATGGAGTCGGGGTAGCGGGAGAGGTTCAGCAGGGTGTAGTAGCCGTGGAGCAGGCCATCGGCGCGGACGGTCCAAAAGCTGACCGTGGCCAGGAGGAGCATGATGGCGTAGTGGACCATGACACCGGGGCCAAGGCAGGCGACGTAGAGGGCGATCTGGCCGGCGGTGGGGACGAGGCCGAGCTTCCAGAGGGCGGCGAGGACGAAGGCGATGCCGACGGCGGCGTTGACGAGGCTGTCGAGGCCGAAGCGTTTGACGGAGGTGGCGAACTGGGCGTCCACGGGCAGGAGCATGAGGAAGTCCATGCGGCCGGTGCGGACGAGCTCGGGGATGTCGGCGAGGTTGAGGTAAAAGAAGGCCTGGAAGATCTGGGTGATGAGCTGGTGGGTGCCGATGAGGAGGACCATTTCCCATTTGCTCCAGCCGCCGAGGCTGTCGGTGAAGGAGAAGATGACTTCGATGAAGACGATCTGCCCAAGGAACCAAAGGAGCTCGACGACGATCCAGAGGAGGAAGTTCGCCTTGAAGCTCATGTCGCGGATGAGCGAGTTCCGCAGCATGAGGCCGTAGATCTCGGCGTAGCGGCGGAGGGCGGCGGTCACTTGGCGGCGGGGAAGTCGAGGAGGAAGCGGGCGATGTGGTCGGCGGCGTCGGGGCGGCTGGCGCGGGCGAGGGCGGCCTTCCACGCGCGCCAGGGGGCGGCGTCGCCGGCGAAGGCGGAGTGCACGGCGTCGGCGAGCTGCCCGGGGCGGCCGAAGGCGGGGATGCCGGCACCGAGGCGTTCGAGGAGGGCGATGTTGCCTTCCTCCTGGCCGGGGACGAGGTGGCTGACGAGGAAGGGGCATTGGGCGGCGATGGCTTCCTGGACGATGGCGCCGCCGGCTTTGCCGATGAAGGCGTGGTGCGCGCCGAGGAGGCGGGGCATTTCGGAGGTCCAGCCGAGGAGGTGGCAGCGTTCGCCGTCGACGAGGCCGGAGGCGCGGAGGGCGTCGTGGAGGCGGGCGTGGCGGCCGGTGACGATGGTGAGGGCGATGCCGGGGAGGGCGAGGAGGGAGCGGACCTGGCGGAGGGTGAGGTCGAGCTTCGTCGAGGGCATGAAGAGGAGGCGCCAGGGGGGGCCGTCCGCGAGGGGCGCGGGAGGATTTACGGCGAAGGCGCGGGCGACGGGGAAGCCGAGGGCGTGGATGAGGGGGGACGGAACGCCGCGGGAGCGGAGGAGGTCGGCGGTTTCCGGGTCGGCGACGACAAAGGCGTCGGAGAGGCAGCGGTGCCAGGCGGTGTTCACGCCGACGGAGTCGGTGATGATGGTGACGATGGGGGCGCGGACGCCGAGGCGGCGGCGCTGGATGTCGCGGTAGAGGTAGGGGTAGAGGGGGTAGGTGGAGAGGATGAGGTCGGGGCGGTAATCCTGGAGGGTGCGGTCGAGTTCGTCGCGGAGGGGGTTCGCGGCCCACATGGTTTTTTCCATCCAGCCGGGGCGGTCGAGCCAGAGGAAGATCTGGCGCCAGAGCCAGGGGGCGCGGTTGATGGCGAAGGAGTAGCCGACCTTGATGGTGGCGTTCATGCCGGGGACGGCGGCGGCGTAGAGGTCGGCGACGCGGACTTCGGCCTGGCCGGTGGCTTCGAGGGCCTCCTGCATGGCGCGGGCGGCGGTGTTGTGGCCTTCGCCGAAGCCGGCGGTGAGGATGAGGACGCGCTTCATGGCCGGGAGGCGCGGGCGGGGGCGGAGGCGTGGCTAGAGTTGGTCGAGGGTCTTGCGCCCGCGTTGCTTGCTTTCGTCGTCATCCTTTTCTCGGGAGGGAAGGCTAAGGCCTTTTTTCAACGCGGCGCGAGCTTCTTCCTTGCGGCCGAGGGCGGCGTAGGTGCGGCCGAGTTCGATCTGGTGGATGACGCGATCGGGGCGGAGGGCGACGGCTCGCTCGAAACAGGCGGCGGCGCGTTCGTTGGAGGCGTCGGGGAATTTGCCGTAGATGGTCTGGGCGAGGAATTTGAGGGCGGGGTTGAAGTTGGCGAGTTCGTAGTTCCAGCGGCCGAGGACGTGCCAGGCGTAGTCCTGGGTGGCGTCGAGGCGGACGGCGGCGTCGGCCTCCTGCTTGATGAGGCGGGAGTATTCGATGCGGGTGCGGGGGGATTCGAGGAAGGCGACCTTGCCGTAGCAGATGGCGAGGGAGAGGCGGGCGGAGGCGTTGTCCGGGTCGGCGGCGGCGGCGCGCTTTGCGTAGTCGAGGGCTTTGCGGCCGAGTTCCCGGTTCGCGGGGGTGGTGGATTCGCTGACCATCTGCTGCGAATACTGCTTGGCGATGCGGCGGAGGATCTCGGCGTCGCCGGGCTTCGCGGCGTCGGCCTGGAGGTAGATTTTGACGGCCTCGGCGTTGCGGTTTTTCGCGTCGAGGGCGTCGCCCTGCGCGATGAGCTCGGTCACGGGCTGGGCGGAGGCATCCATGACAAGGGATACGAGGAGCGCGAGGGCGAGGCGTTTCATTTTCGGAACCGGTAGTGGGAGACGAGCCATTCCTGGCCGCCGCGGTAGCCCCAGAGTTCCGCGCAGGACATGAAGAAGACGCGCCAGTAGGCGCGCCATTTGGCGACCTGGTCGGGGCCGTAGGTGGCGGCGAGGATGGGGGTGATGGCGGCGGCGTTGGCGTCCATGGAGGCGAGCCATGCCTCGGAGGTGCGCTGGTAGTGGGTGCCGGAGACGCGCCAGTGGTCCTCGATTTTGAGGTCGTCCTGGAAGTAGAGCAGGAGGTCGTCGGAGGGCATGGTGCCGCCGGCGAAGAAGTAGCGGGTGATCCAGTCGGAGGGGTCGGTGCCCTCGAAGTGGTAGGCGTATTCGCGGTGGGTGAAGATGTGGACGAAGAGCTTGCCGCCGGGGCGCAGCCAGGTGGCGATGCGCGCGAGAAGGAGCTGGTAGTTTTTCATGTGCTCGAACATTTCGACGCTGACGACGCGGTCGAACTGCGCGGGGTCGAGAGCGAGGTCGTTCATGTCGCGGGTGAGCACGGTGACGTTGCCGAGGCCGCGGGCGGCGCATTGGGCCTCGATGTGGGCGCGTTGGGTGGCGGAGTTCGAGACGGCGGTGATGCGGGCGCGGGGGTATTTTTCGGCCATCCAAAGGGTGAGGCTGCCCCAGCCGCAGCCGAGTTCGAGGATGTCGAGGCCGTCGGTGAGTTCGGCGCGTTCGCAGCTGAGGGCGAGCATGGCCTCCTCGCTTTCGGCGAAGGTGGTGTCCTCGCGGGGCCAGTAGCCGGAGGAGTATTTCATGCGGGGGCCGAGGCAGAGCTGAAAGAACCCGGTGGGGACTTCGTAGTGCTGCTCGTTGGCGTCGGCGGTATTGATCGCGATGGGGCTGGCCTTCAGCGCGCGGACGAAGTCGAGGAGGGCACGCTGCTGGCTCTCGACGTCGCCGCGGTCCTCGTCGCGGAGTTTGCGGGCGAGGAGGTTCCGGATGCCGAGGCGGATCGCGGCGTCGGGCAGGAGGTTTTTGGCGAGGAGATCGTCGAGGGTGATCATGAAGGATGAACCATGGAGGGCATGGAGAACATGGAGGGAGGAGGGAGATTATTTACGCGGGAACCAGGGGATGAAGGCGCTGGTGGTGCGCTGGTAGTCGCGGTAGTCGTCGCCGCGGGACTTGAGGGCCTGGGCCTCGGTGGCGGGGATGCCGGTGACCTTGAAGAGGAAGAAGAGCATGAGGGCGGGGCAGTAGATGGTGATCCAGCCGTCCGGGGTGCCGAGGGCGAAGAGGAAGAAGGCGACCCAGATGAGCCACTGGAAGAAGTAGTTCGGGTGGCGGGAGTAGCGCCAGAGGCCGAGGCGGCAGGTGCGGCCCTTGTTCTCCGGGCGGGAGCGGAAGGCGTTGAGCTGGGCGTCGGCGAGGGCTTCGCCGAGCATGGCGACGAGCCAGAGGGCGGCGCCGGCCCATTCGACGGGAGCGAGGCCGGCGTCGGGGTTCGACGCGGCGAGGGCGAAGGGCACGCTGAGGAGCGCGAGGAGGACGGCCTGGAGCTGGAAGAAGCCGAAGAACATGAGCCAGGTGTGGCGCGGATACTGGGCGCGGAGGGTGGCGTAGCGGCCGTCCTCCTCGGGGTGATGTTTCGCGACGCGGACCCAGAGGTAGAGGCCGAGGCGGAGACTCCAGACGGCGGCCATGAGGCCGATGACGAGCTTCCGCGTGGGGTCGCCGACGCCGAGGAGGAAATAAACGACGGCGAGGAGCGCGAAGCCGAGGGACCAGGCGACGTCGACGACGCCGGCGTTGTTCACGGCGCGGGCGAAGATCCAGACGCCGACCATGAGGGCCATGGAGACGGCAAAGCCGGCGGTGAGGAGGAACCAGAAGGCGTCGGCGTTCATGCGGCCTCCTTTTTGAGCAGCACGTCACGGAGCGAGGCGGTGGCGGGCACGCGGAAGAGGGCAACAAGGGCGTAGATGGCCATGGCGATGTTGCCGAGGAGCATGAGGGCGACGAACCACGCAACGCGGGGCAGCCAGCCGCGCTCGCGGTAGGCGATCCAGATGAAGAACGCGAGGAAGCCAAAGTAGGCGTCGAACATCGTGGCGATGAACCACGGGTTGCCCGTGACCTCGGCGGGGATGGCGAGGAGGGATTGCCGGAGGCTCGCCCAGGTGGTGACGGAGAGCATGGCGGCGAGCACGGCGAGGAAGTAGATTCTAAGAAACCAGATCATAGACGGGAGTGGGGATGGCGAGGTTGTTCGGGCGGGAGTAGACGGCCTGGACGACGGAGAGGTGGCGGGTGCCAAAGGCGGCCTCGCAGTAGCGGAGGTAGTAGCGCCATTTGCGGAGGAACCACTCATCGAAGCCGAGGGCGCGGACGTCTTCGCGAACCTCTTCGAAGCGTTCGGCCCAGAGGCGGAGGGTGCGGGCGTAGTGCGGGCCGATGTCCTCCCAGGCGTGGAGGTTGAGATCGCCGGTGCGGTTGAGGGCCTGGGTGACGCGGGCGTTGGCGACGAGGAGCGAGCCGGGGAAGATGTGCTTCTGGATGAAGTCGACGCCGTCGCGGAGGATGGCGAACTGGTTGTCGGGGCAGGTGATCATTTGCAGGGCGAGCAGGCCGTGCGGGGCGAGAAGGCGGTGGCAGCAGGCGAAGTATTCGTCGAGGTAGGCGTCGCCGACGGCCTCGATCATTTCGACGGAGACGATCTTGTCGAACTGCCCGCGGAGGTGGCGGTAGTCCTCGAGGCGGGCGTCGATGCGGTCGGCGAGGCCGGCGGCGGCAATGCGGGCCTGGGCCTCGGCGAGCTGGGCCTCGGAGATGGTGATGGTGGTGACGCGGCAGCCGTAGTGTTGCGCGGCGTGGATGGAGAACGCGCCCCAGCCGGTGCCGATCTCGAGGAGGTGGTCGCCGGGCTGGAGGTGGAGCTTGCGGCATAGGCGGTCGATTTTTTCGCGCTGGGCGTCGGCGAGATCAAGCGTGGGCGGGTCGAAGACGGCGGACGAATAGGTCATCGACGGGTCGAGCCAGAGCCGGAAGAAGTCGTTCGAGAGGTCGTAGTGCTCGCGGATGTTTTCGCGGGCCTTGCGGGTGCTGTTTGGCCGGCGCTTGTGCAGCAGGCGGTTGGTGGCGTTGAGGAGGTTGAAGAACGGCGAGCGGCGGCCGCCGCGCGTTTTCATCGCGGCGGAGTCCTCGGCGTTGAGGATGAAGAAGGCGATTACGCGGGTGAGGTCGGGCGTTTCCCACTGGCCGTCGAGGTAGGACTCCGCGAAGCCGATGGGGCCGAAGAGGACGCTGCGGCGGAAGAAATCCTCGTCGCGGATTTCGATGCGGGCGGTGAGTTTTTTGTCGAGGCCGCCGAAGTGGAGGCGCGCGCCGTCGGGCAGGATGAGCTCGAGCGCGCCGCGCTGAAGGGGGCGGAGGGAGTTGAGAACGAGTTTGCGGTAGAGGGGTTTCATGCGCCGATGATTTTGACGAGGACGCGCTTGCGACGGAGGCCGTCGAATTCGCCGTAGAAGATCTGCTCCCAGGGGCCGAAGTCGAGCCGGCCCGCGGTGATGGCGACGACGACCTCGCGGCCCATGATGGTGCGCTTGAGATGGGCGTCGGCGTTGTCCTCGCCGGTGCGGTTGTGGAGGTATTGGGCGTGGGGCTTTTCGGGCGCGAGGCCTTCGAGCCATTTTTCAAAATCGGCGTGGAGGCCGCCCTCGTCGTCGTTGATGAAGACGCTGGCCGAGATGTGCATGGCGTTGACGAGGCAGAGGCCTTCGCGGACGCCGGAGGCGGTGACGCAGGCCTCAACGTCGGGCGTGATGTTGAGGAACTGCCGCCGCTGGGTGACGTCGAACCAGAGTTCTTTGCGGAAGGATTTCATGGCAGGAGGGAAACCTCGGATTTCACGGATGGCACGGATGATTTACGGGGCGGGTTGGTTCGGGTCTTCCCGGCGGTTGAATACGTCACGTTGGAGGTGGCGGTTCACTTCTTTTCGGCGGAAGGGGACGCGCTTGAGCCAGAGGCGGAAGGCTTCCCAGTGGATGGCGGCGATGACTTTGAGGGTGACGAGGGGGTATTGGACGCTGAAGCGGGCGAGGTTCGCGCCGGTGAGGGGGACGCGGCGGCCGGTGAGCGAGCTGAGGAGTTCGCGTTCGTCGCCGCGGTAGTCGTCGATGAGGACGCGGAGCCGGTCGCCGGGGGCGTCGAAGCGGAAGTCGAAGGCGAGGTCGAGGTCGGAGAAGGGCGAGACGTAGAAGTGCTTGGTGACGCGGCGGTGGAAGCCGGGGCCGACGCGGGGGACGTGGTAGGGCTTGCGTTCGAGGAAGGTGTTTTCGACCTCGACGAGGGAGGTGAAGGGTTCGCCGCTCTCGTCGTAGAAAAAGAAGATCGAGATGGGGTTGAAGGTGTAACCGAGCAGGCGCGGGAGGGTGAGGAGGCGGACGGCGGCGGGCTCGCGGGTCTCACCGGCCTGGCGGAGCCAGGCGACGGCGTTTTCGCGGGCGGTGGGGAGGCCGAGCGAGAAGTGGTCGGCGTCGTGAAAGCTGTAGAGGTTGGGCCGGTTGACGGAGAGGAGCGGGATGCGGAGGCGATCGAGCTCGTCGAGGTCGAGCCAGAAAAGGAAGAGGCGGTAGACGAATTCGTGCCGTTTCGGCGCGAGGCGGCGGTGCATCACCGTGCACTCGTAGAGCGCCGAGTTCATGCGGCGGCCTGGTGTTCGCGCACGGCGTCAACGGCCTGGAGGGCGGACCAGTAGGCGTCCTCGTGGAAGCCGGAGCGGAAGTAGCTGCCGCAGAAATAGAGGCGCTGACGGGGCGAGCGGTGGTTGAGCGTGGCGAGCTCGCGCTGGGCGCGCAGGGTTTCGAGCGTGTAGACGGGGTGCTCGTATTCGGTCTCGTAGAGGACGGTGGCGGGATCGATGAGGTCGCGGGAGTTGAGCGAGACGAAGTAGTCGCGGTGCGGGGAGACGCGCTGGAGCGCGTTCATCCAGTAGTGGAGCGACGGGCGGCCGGCGGCGTCGATGCGGTAGTTCCACGCGGCCCAGGCGAGGCGGCGGCGCGGCATGAGGGAGGCGTCGGTGTGAAGGGTGGCGTGGTTCGCCTGATAGCGGAAAACGCCGAGGAGGCGCTCCTGGTCGGCGTCGGGCCGCGCGAGGAGGCGGAGGGCCTGGTCTCCGTGGGTGGCGACGATGACGCGGTCGAAGGTTTCGGCGGCGCCGTCGGCGGTGCGGACGAGGCCGTCGGGGTCCACCGCAACGACGGGGGCGCCGAGGCGGAGGTCGGCGATTTCGCCGAGAATGCGGCGGACGTAATTGCGCGCGCCGCGGGTGACGGTGAACCACGGGTGGTGGGTGTCCACGCCGAGGAATCCGTGGTTGTGGAAGAACCGCAGGAGCATGGCGGCGGGGAAGTCGAGCATGCCGCCGGGCTGCGAGGACCAGACGGCGGCGCTCATGGGCACGAGGTAGTGCTCGAGGAAGTCGCGGCCGAAACCGTGGCGGCCGGCAAACTCGCGGACGGTGAGTTCGCCGAGGGTGTCCTGCGCGAGGGCGTCGTTGGCGACACGGAAGAAGCGCTGGATTTCGCCGAGGAAGCGGTGGAAGCGGGGGCGGAGGAGGTTGCGTTTCTGCGCGAAGACTTTGCGCACGCCCATGCCGTTGTATTCGAGGTTGTCGGGCACGTGCTGGACGCTGAACGACATTTCGCTCGGTTGCGTTTCGACGCCGAGTTCGTCGAAGAGGCGGCAGAGGTTCGGGTAGGTGACATGGTTGAAGACGATGAACCCGGTGTCGATGGGCACGTCGCGGTCGCCCTCGCGGACGACGACGGTGTTCGTATGGCCGCCGGGGCGGGCGTCCTGCTCAAAGAGGGTGATCCGCGCGTGGGCGCGGAGATTCCACGCGCAGCCGAGGCCGGCGATGCCGGTCCCGATGATGGCGATGCGCTCCACGGAATCAGGCGGTCTTGCGGGTTTCGACCTGGTAGGCCGAGGCGGGAACGGGGCGGAGGTCCCAGACGAGGCCGAGGGCGGCGAGCCCGCGGAGGAGGTAGTAGCTGATGTCGATCTCCCACCAGAAGAAGCCCTGGCGGGCGGTCGAGTGGTGCATGTGGTGATTGTTGTGCCAGCCTTCGCCGAGGGTGATGAGGGCGAGCAGGAAGCTGTTGCGGCTTTCGTCGCCGGTGTCGTAGCGCTTCGTGCCGAGGGTGTGGGCGAAGGAATTCACCGCGCAGGTGCCGTGGAAGAGGAACACGGTGCTGATGAAGAAGCCCCAGACGACGAGCTGCCAGGCGTTCGTGCCGAGCTGCGGGGCGTAGGCGGCGAGGAGCGCGCCGGTGCCGTAGAGAAATCCGAAGAGCAGGATGGGGCCGATGAGGTCGAAGCGGTTGAGGAAGACGAGTTCGGGGAATTTCGCGAGGTCGCGCACGCGGCTGTAGTCGGTGGGGAAGTTCCGGCTGCTGGTGAGCCAGCCGACGTGGGACCAGAGGAAGCCCTTCCAGCCCGGGGAATGGACGTCGTGCTCGTCGTCGGAGTGCTGGTGGTGGTGGCGGTGAACGGCGGACCACCAGAGCGGGCCGCGCTGGATGGCGGTGAGGCCGAGCAGGGCGAAGACAAACTGCACGGGGCGCGAGGTTTTGTAGGCCCGGTGGCAGAAGTAGCGGTGGTAAATGCCGGTGACGGCAAACATGCGCACGACGTAGAGGACGGCGGCGACGGCGACGGCGGTCCAGCTCCAGCCGGTCCAGATCACGCCGAGG
The DNA here is from genome assembly GCA_027488755.1 of Verrucomicrobiaceae bacterium. Taxonomy (GTDB): domain Bacteria; phylum Verrucomicrobiota; class Verrucomicrobiia; order Chthoniobacterales; family JAATET01; genus JAATET01. The sequence continues at coordinate 215,428 of JAIYAZ010000075.1, forward strand.
CAGCCGAGGTGGAGGACGAGGAACGGAATGGCGCGCGACCACTCGAAGCGCTCGGGGAGCTCGCGCACCCGGTCCGCGCCCTGCGGAAAGTAGTCGGAGTCGATGAGGTTGACGAAACGCCGGAGGATCCCGGGGCGGGGCGGCGGCTCAGTCGGCGCGCACCCCGAGTTCGTCGAGGATGCGGTGGAGGTCGTCGTTTCCATAATAATCGATGGTGATACTGCCTTGTTTCTCACCATGCTGGATTACGACACGCGTGGCCAAACGGTGTTGTAGTTTATTCTGGAGGTGGAGAATGGCCGGGGCGGCCCCGGGGGCGGCGCGCTTGCGGCCGGTGGCCGGGGTGGCGCCGGGGCTTTTGGCGAGCTGGGCCGCGGCGAGTTTCTCGGCGGTGCGCACGGAGGCGGACTGGCGAATAATGATGTCGGCGAGGAGGCGCTGTTCCTCGGGGGACTTGAGGGAGAGCAGGACCTTCGCGTGGCCGACGGAGATGCGGCCCTGGCGGACCATGCTCTGGACCTCGGGGTCGAGGTCGAGGAGGCGCATGGCGTTCGCGACGGAGGCGCGGCTTTTGCCGACGCGGCGGGAGATTTCCTCCTGGGTGAGGCTGAATTCGCGGGAGAGCCGGGCGTAGGCGGTGGCTTCCTCAATCGGGTTGAGGTCTTCGCGCTGGAGGTTCTCGATGAGCGCGAGTTCGAGGACTTCCTGGTCGCTGGCTTTACGGACGATGGCGGGGGCCTCGGTGAGGCCCACGACCTGGGAGGCGCGCCAGCGGCGTTCGCCGGCGATGAGTTCGTAGTGGCCGTCGACCTTGCGGACGATGAGGGGCTGGATGATGCCGCGTTCGCGGATGGATTCGACGAGCTCGTTGAGCTGGTCGGCGCGGAACTCCTGCCGGGGCTGGAGCGGGCTCGGGATGATGTCCGCGAGGGCGATCGTCTGGACGCGTTCGCCGTCGGCCTCGACCGGGGCAGGCGCGGCGACCCTCGTATTGATGAGGGCTCCGAGTCCTTTGCCGAGCGCCGGTTTTGCCATGGAACGCCTGAGGTTAGGGAGCGGGCGCGTGCAAATCAACTTGAACGTGCCCGCCCGGGATCACGAAGGTCAATTCCATGCCCGAGCCGGACTTTCCCTTTGCCGAGATCGCCGTGTGGTCGCCGCCCGCGGGCGGGACCGGCGCAGAGCAGATGGCGCTGGACGAGACGCTGCTGCGGATGGCGGTGGAGCCGACGCTGCGGGTTTACCGCTGGGCGCGGGCGGAGGTGACGTTTGGGTATCCGCAGCGGTGGGCGGATGCGGAGGTGTTCGCGGCGGGGCGTCCCCTCACCCGGCGCTGCACGGGCGGGGGATGGGTGGAGCATGGGACGGATCTGACGGTGGCGCTGGCGGTGCCGGCGGCGCATCCGTTCGCGCGGCGGGGGCCGACGGAGATGTATGGCGCGATTCACGAGGCGATCCGCCGGGCGCTGGGGGGAGGGGCACTGCGGCTGGCGACGCCGGCGGATGCCACGGCGGGAGCGGCGTGTTTCGCGCACCCGGCGCCGGGCGACGTGCTGGATGGGGCTCGCAAGGTTGCCGGCGGGGCGTTGCGGCGGTCGCGGGAGGGCGTGCTGTATCAGGGCAGCCTCACAACGGCGGACGCGTACGTGGCGGGCGCTTTCGGTCGGGTGGTGCGGGAATGGGAGCCGCCGGCGGCGTGGCGGGCGGTTTTTGCGGAGTTGGTGCGGACGCGCTACGGGACGGCCGCGTGGAACGAGCGGCGGTGAGCCCGCGGGGCCAGGCTAGGGCACGGGCTCGGCGCGGGTCTCGCCGCGGGCGAGTTGCTCAAAGGTGACGTTGAGCACGGGGAATTTTTCCCAGCCGCGGAAATCAAAATGCCACCACTCGAACGGGTAGGGCAAAAAGCCGCGCCGTTCCATGGCGGCGGAGAGGCGCTGCATGTTCGCACGCTGCCGGGGCGTCATCGTCGCGGAATCGCGGTGCGCGGCGGGGGTGAAGGCGTCGAAGGTGGAGGGCATGGCGAGTTCGTTGCCGTGCCGGTCGACGAGGGTGACGTCGACGGCGGTGCCGCGGGTGTGGCGGCCGCGGTTGACGGCGGGGTTGGAGACGTAGCGTTCGTCGCGCACGAGGTCCCACATTTTCTGCTGCACGGAGAGGGGGCGGTAACCGTCGTAGATTTTGAGGCCGAGGCCGTCGCGGGCGAGGTCGCGCTGGACGGCCTGGAGGGCGCGGGCGGCGTCGCGGTGGAGGTAGGCGCGGGCGGCGGGATAAAGCACGGCGCCGGTGAAGTTATACGGCGTGGCGTAGCGGATCTCGAGCAGCGGCGGGGGCGTGAGGCGGCCGACATCCACGAGGTGATGCGGAACCGGCGCGGCGGGCAGCGGGGCGGCCGCGAGGAGGAGCAGGAGGGCGAAGCGGGGGATCATCGCCGCTCGGGGTAGCGTTCGAGCAGTTCGGTGAGGATTTTTTTGGCGGTGCTGGAGCGCTGGGTGTGCAGGATGGCGGCGCTGTCGCGGGGGCTGCCCCATTGGACGATCTCGATGGTGACCTCGCGCGGAGCCGCGGGGAGGGAGGCGGTGGCGGGCTTGAAGAGGAGGATGGTGTTCGTGCCGACGACGTCCTCGGTGTAGTCGTCGACTTCGTAGATCTCGCCGGTGGAGAGAATGCGGAAGACGGTGCCGGCGGGCCAGCGGGACCAATCGGCCGCGGCGCTGGCCACGGGGCTGGTGCGGTAGCGGGTGCCGCGGGCGGTGGCGGAGGGTTGCGCGGGATCGGAGGAGGCGCCGGCGTAGGCGGCAACAACGGGTTTCTGGTAGGTCGCGCGGGGAAGCGGCGGCGTTGAGGGGGGGCTGCCCGCGCATCCGGCGAGCAGGGCGGCGGCGAAAAGGGGAAGCGGGAAGCGCACGGGGTTGTCGTAGAAAATCGGGCCGGGCGTGGCGAGTGATTTTCCGCGCGGGCGGCTCAGGGTTTGACCGGGCGCGCCCACCAGCGCGCGACGGCATCAAGCGGGATGGCGAGGGCGAGGATCACGAGCGGCCAGGCGGGCGCGAAGTAGCGCACCTGTTGAATGCCCACGAGGTAGGCGCCGAAAATTCCCGCGAAAACCGCAAAGACCCACACGCCGAGCGGCACCCGGAACGGCGCAAACAACGACATGATGAGCCCGACGAGAACCCACCAGCCGAGCGGCGTGAGGCGGAAGTCGCTGAGCGGGCTGAGCGCGCTGGCGGGACGCCGGACGAGGGTGCCGGCTTGCTGGTAGGCGTCAGCGTAGGCGGGGAGCCATTGGGCGGCCCAGGAGTCGGGGCGGGGATTGATCCACGCGCGGAACTGCTCGCGGGTGGGGAACGGCTCCTGCGCGCCGAGGCCAAAGGCAAGTCGCAGCATGCTTTCGGGGTTGCGCCGGTTGGCGAGGGATTCGTCGAGACGCCTCGCAAAGTAGTCGGCGCGGAAGCGGCTCGGGTCGAGGTCGGAGGGATTGCACGAGCCGAGGAAGCGGTGGCTGGCAATGGTGAGCCAGCCGAGCGGGTCGGAGGAAAAAGCCTCGACGGCGAGGTCGCGGTAGGTGCGGCTGAGGGCGGCGCGGTCCTGCGCGAGGGCCTGGAGGCGGGGGCGGGAGGCGTCCTTCTCGGGCCCGCGGAGGTATTTCTGCACCTCGTAATCCTCGCCGGCGTAGGCGTTGAGGCGGGCGCGTTTGGCGAGGATCCAGTCGCGGAGCTCGGCCTTGATCTCGGCGTGGGCCGGGGTGTCGAGCCGCGTGAGCGGGAAGGCGGAGTTGTAAATCAGCCAGGCTCCCTGTTCATCGTCGCCGACCGTGAGCCCGGCGAGAAACAGCGCGCCGAGCGCGGCCCAATGCCGCCAGCGCAGCGTGCGCCACGCGCCGGCGAAGGCGAGCGCGAGCACCAACCCGGGCCAGAAAAATTTCACCGAAGGTTTGCTCAGGACGATGAAGGCGAAGGCGGCAAAAAACACCCACCAGAGCCGGCGGGCGCGGGCGGGATCGCGCTGGCTGGTCCAGGCCGCCCAGCCGGCGACGGTCCAGACGAGGCCGTTGAAAAGGAAGGTGTCGCCGATGAGTTCGTGCTCGTGCCAGATGAAGATCGGGAGACCGGCGAGCAGGAGCGTGAGCGGGACGATAACCCATTTCCACGCGAAGAAAACGCGACGCACGATGTAACCGAAGACGACGACGGTCGCGAGGCCCATTACGGCCTGAATCCAGGCGAGCGCGACCAGGGCGGGCCCGGGCAGCAGGGTGATGGGCAGCAGGAAGATCGGGTAGAGGTAGCGGCGCTTTTCGTTGAGGGAAAAGTAGAAGTCGGTCATCACGCCGTTTGTGAAGCCGAAGAAGGAGCGCGAATCGCTGCCCCAATACGCGTAGGGCGAATAGTGGAGGAGCAGCAGGCGGAGCCAGGCGCCGAACAGCAGCGCGGGCAGGGACCAAATGAGCGCGTCGCGCAGGAGGGGGTGGCGCGCGAAGAACGCGGACAGGGCCCGGAAGCCGGCCATCACTTCGCGGCGCCGAAGCCGTATTTGACGATGGCGACGAGGGCGCGCACGCCGTCCTTCCAGCCGATCTTTTTGCCCTCGGCGTAGGTGCGGCCGCGGTAGCTGCAGCTCACCTCGTAGATGCGCACGCCGAGGCGGGCGACCTTGGCGGTGATTTCGGGTTCAATGCCGAAGCGGTTCTCCTCGATGGTGATCTGACGCACGACCTCGCGGCGGAAGACCTTGTAGCAGCATTCCATGTCGGTGAGGTTGAGGTTGGTCACCATGTTCGAGAAAATGGTGAGCACGGAGTTCCCCAGCGAGTGCCAGAAATAGAGGACGCGGTGGGCCTCGGAGCCGATGAAGCGCGAGCCGAACACCACGTCGGCATGGCCCTGGACGATCGGCGCGATGAGGCGCGGGTAATCACCCGGGTCGTATTCGAGGTCGGCGTCCTGGATGAGCACGATGGGCGCATCCACGCGGGCCAGGCCGGTGCGCACGGCGGCGCCCTTGCCCTGGTTCACGCCGTGCCGCAGGAGGACGATGCGGGGATCCTCCGCGGCGAGTTTTTCGACGACGTCCGCGGAGCCGTCGGCCGAGCAATCATCGACCACAACAAGCTGCGCGACGCACGGCTGGGCCAGCACGGCGGCGATGACACGGGGCACGGTGGCCGCCTCGTTGTAGAGGGGCATAACGACGCCAACGACGGAAACGGAGGACTCGGACATGGAAATCGGCGCCGAGCCTCGCAAACTCGGCTCAGTTTGCAAATTTCCTTTTCCGCACCCCCCGCCAGCGCCGGATGAGGACGAACGCGAGCAGCCCGGGCGCGAGGAGGAACCAGCCGTCCCCCTCGGGCACGGAACTGACCGGCAGGCTCGTCGCCGTCCACGCGAGGCCAAACGCCTCGGCGGAGGGGGTGGTCGCGCTCACGTTGTAGATCCAGCCGGTGTGGTTCACGCGGATGCCATAGGAGCCGGCTGGGACGGTGAGGCGGAGAAACTCGGAGTTCCCGTAGCGGCTTTCTGAGCTGGCGACGAGGTCGTCAAAGACCGAGCCGGACGCCCGCCAGAGGCTCAGATTCAGGTCCGCGAACCACGCGTCCTGCGGATCGTCCGCCGCGTCGAAGGTGGCGGGCACAAACCAATTCAGCGAGATGGTGATCTGGACGAGCCCGTCAAAGGCGAGGTCGAAGAAGTAATCATTGGCCGTCCCCCCGGTCAAACTGCCGGCATCCCAGCCCTCGGGGCGGATCGAGCCGCCGCCGGCGCCGGGCACGTCGGTGGTGCCCCCGAGCAGGAGGTTCGCGGAGTTGTTCAGGTCGAGCCGGCCGGCGCCGACGGCGTAATCCAGCGCCTGCGTGGTGCGCACGACCCCGGCCACGAGCTGCTGGCCGTTGTTCCAGCCGACGGTCGGGCGGGACCCGGCCTGGAGGAGGGATTTCAGCACGCGCGTGTCGAGCGCCTCATTCCCGAGACCGAAGAACCCGCTCTTTATCACGTTCTTGAGCAGGCCGACGCCGCCCGCGACCACCGGGGAGGAAAAACTCGTGCCGCTCTGGTTGAAGACGAAATACTTGTCCGTCGCCGGGTCGCCCGCGCCGACGAGATCGGCGAGCGAGCCCGATTTCCCGCCGTAGTAGGCAAGGGCAAAGGTCTCGCCGGGAGCCGCCACCGTGACGTTGGCGCGCACTCCGACGAGGGTCTGGCCGGTCGCGGGATTGAAAAAGTCACCCGGCGCGCGGGAGGTGAACTCCGAGGGCGTGAGAAAATCCGCCCCGCCGAGCGCGCCGACGACGATGCCGTTGAAGCCGACGCCGGGCGCGGCCGCGGCCCCGCCGTTGCCGGCCGAGCGCACGAAGGTGACGGTGGGATTCTCCGCCGCGAGAGCGTCGAGCCGGCGGTTTTCCGCGGAGATCCCCGCGGGATCGTCGAATCCCCAGCTGCTGTTGATCACGTCCGCCCGCCCCGCCACCGTGCCGCGGAAAAAGGCCTCGTAGGGCAGGCGGAACGATTCCTCGGAAATCTCGAACGAACCGATGTTTTCCTCCGTGCGGTCGAAATGCGTGGCGATCGCGCCCGACCACAGCGTGGCCAGCGGGGCAAGGCCCGCACCGAGCAGCGAGAGATCGCCGTTCGGGAGCAATCCCGTGCCCGCGAGGACGTGGCCGACCATCGTCGCGTGAAAATCCACGTCGCCAAGATCCGGCGCCGCGAGCGCGTCGCGCCCGGCGTCCAGCAAAAGCGCGGGCGAGGCCGGCGCGGACAGGCCCGTGCGGTCAAACACCTCGTGCCCGCCCCAGACGTGGCCGGCCTCGACGTTGGCGATGATGACATTTTGCCCGAAGAACCCGGAATTGTAGAACGGGTAGGCGCCCGCGAGTTCGTTCACCGAAACGACCGCATCGAAGGTGCCGTCGTAGGGCCCGGCCAGGATGTTCGACCGGGCCTCCGTCGCGCCCGCCGGACTCAGCCGCGCGCCCAGCAGGCAGGCCACGCCCAGGGCGAGCGGCAGCAGGCGGGAACGCGACAACGGGAGCATGGCCGAAAAATTAGCACGCGCCGCCCGCCCGGCCATCGCAATCTTGCGGGGCTGCATCGGCCCCGCGCCTCGGCTAGCATGCCCCCTATGTCCGCCTACCGAGGCCGCCTCGCCCCCACGCCCACCGGGCCGCTCCACGCCGGCCACGCGGCGACCTTCCGCCTCGCGCACGACCGCGCCCGGGCCGCCGGCGGCCACCTCGTGCTGCGCATCGAGGACATCGACCCCCAGCGCTGCCGGCCGGAATTCGCCGCCGCCTGCCTCGAGGATCTCCGCTGGCTCGGCCTCACCTGGGACGACGGCCCCGTCTTCCAAAGCGAACGCCGCGCCGGCTTCCTCGCGCTCTGGGAACTCCTCCGCGACGGCGGCTGGATTTATCCCTCGCCGCACTCCCGGCGCGACCTCGAGCGCGCCCCGCTCGCCCCGCACGAGGACGAACCCCTCTTCCCGCCCGAATGGCGCCAGCCGCCCGCCCCCGCCGCCGAGTGGCCGTCCCCCGCCGGGACGAACTGGCGCTTCCGCGTGCCCGACGGCGAGGCAATCACCTTCACCGACGAGCGCTGCGGCCGGGTGGAACGCGTCGCCGGGCGTGACTTCGGCGATTTTGTCGTGTGGCGGCGCGACGACGTGCCCGCCTACGAACTCGCCGTCGTCGCCGACGACGTCGCCATGGGCATCACCGAAATCGTCCGCGGCGAGGACCTGCTCACCTCCACCGCCCGGCAACTCCTCCTCTACCGCGCGCTCGGCGCGACGCCGCCCGCGTTTTATCATGCCCCGCTCGTGCGCGACGCCGCCGGCCGCCGCCTCGCCAAGCGCGATGCCGCCCGCAGCTTGCGCGCGCTGCGCGAGGCCGGAGTCCGTCCCGACGAAATCTAGCCCAACGCCGCCCGCACCGCGCGGGCGATGCGCACCGCATCCGGCGTGTCGGCATGCACGCAGATCGTCTGCCCGCGCAGGGTCGGGAGCCGCGCCACGATTTCCCGCGGGCGCGTGATCACGTCACCGGGTTCGCCCCGCGGGATCAACGAGCCGTCAGCGCGGTAACCCCGGTCGGCAAACACCTCGGCCAACCCGTCCTCGCCGGCCAACGCGATCACGCGCCCGCCCGCCAACGCGACGATTTTCACCCCCGGGAAAATCCGCCGCACCGCCGCCACGTAGCGCCGCGCCAACGGCAGCGAGCGCTCGGTCGCGTGGTAAAGCGCGCCGTGGAGCTTGATGTGGTGCAGCGGCGCCAGCGCCGCGAGCGCGCCCGCCTGCGCCACCACGAGCCGCTCCAGCGCCGCCGGGGTCACGTCCGCCGCGCCCCGGCCAAAATCCGCCGCCAGCCCCGGATGCGCGCCGATCGCGACCCCGTTTTCGCGCGCCAGCGCGACCGTGCGGCGCATCGTGGCGGCGTCCCCCGCGTGACCGCCGCAGGCGATGTTCGCGAGGTCCACCAGCCGCAGCAGCGCGCGGGTGCGGGCGGGGGATTCGTGTTCCCCGAGGTCGGCGTTGAGTTTCATTCGGCGGCCACGAGACGGAATCGCACGCCCGGGCGGCATTGCGCCAGCCAGGAAAGCGCGGTGGGATCGATCACGCCGATTTTCGGATACCCGCCCACCGTCGGCCCGTCGCGCATCGTCACGATCGGCTGGCCGTTGCGCGGCACCTGCACCGACCCCACCAGCACCGGCTCACTGCGCATCTCGCGCTCGGGCGGATTCAGCCGCGCCCCCTCCAGCCGGTAACCCACCCGGTCACTGCGCAGCGAGACCTCCCACTCCGCCTCAAGAAAAAACCGCTGCTCCGCCGCGTCGAACCACTCCCACTGCGGCCCGCGCCACACCGGCAGCAGCGGCGGTTCGGCGTAATCCCGCCGCTCGCCCTCCGCCACCCAGGCCCGCCCGCGCGGCCCCGGCAAATCCGGCTCGGCCAGCGTCAGCCGGTCCCCCGCCCGCAACGCCCGCCCCAGCCCGCCGCGCGGATACACACTCGCGCTGCCCAGAATCCGCGGCGCCGCAAACCCGCCCGCCACCGCCACGTAGGTCCAGAGCCCCCGCTCGTTGCGGGCAAAATCCAGCCGCGCCCCCACCGGCAGCGTCGCCGCGCTCCAAGCGGGAATCACCCCGCCCGCCTCCGCGCCCGTCACCGCGAAGCGCCGCTCCGCCAGCACCAGCAGCGCCGCCCCCTGCATGAGCAACTCCAGCACCGGCGCACCGTCCGCGTTGCCGCACAGCCGGTTCGCCCAGCGGGCCGCGTGCGGATCCATCGCCCCGCTCGGCGGCACGCCGAAACGCTTCCACCCCACGCGCCCGAGATCCTGCACGGTCGCGCCCAGCCCGGGATGAAGAACTTCGAGCGCGTCCATGGCCTCAATCCACCGGCACGAACTTCACCCGGTCCCCCGGCCGCAGCAAAAACATCCGCTCCGGCTCGCGACCCGGGTCAAAAATCCGCTGCGGCGTCGTCCCCAGCAAATGCCAGCCGCCCGGCGACTCCACGCTGTAAATCCCCGTGTGACTCCCGCCCACCGCCACCGCGCCCGCCGGCACCCGCGCCCGCGGCATCGCCCGGCGCGGCACGTGCAGCGCGGGATCCAGCCCCGCCAGATACGGAAACCCCGGCGAAAACCCCAGCAGCGCCACCTCGTAAATCGGCGCCGCATGCCGCGCGATCACCTCGCCCACCCCCAGCCCCAGCCGCGCCGCAAACTCCGCCAGATCCATCCCATCGTAACGCACGGGAATCTCCCGCACATCCGCCGCCTCCGCCGGCACCGGCCCCAGCCCCGCGAACAACGCCGCCAATTCCCCCGCGCGCCGCTCCGCCGCCGTCCCCGGCGCGAACTCCACCAGCAAACGGTCAAACGCCGCCGAAAAATCCACCACGTCCTCCGGCCGCGCCTCCTCCAGCCACCGCAGCACCGCCCGCCGCCCGTCGCCCCCGGCTTCCGCCCCGAGATCGAACATCACCGCCTCCGGCCCGCACCGCCTCCACTCCATGACCACAAGGAAACCAGATTCCCCTTGCGGCACCAATCATTCCCTCATTTAGTCGCCCTCGAACCCCAACCATCCCACACCATGGCCCTCGCACCCGGCACCCTCGCCCCTGACTTCACCCTCAAGTCCGCCACCGCCGACGGACTCACCGACCTCACCCTCAGCGCCCACCGCGGCCAGAGCAGCGTCGTCCTCCTCTTCTTCCCGCTCGCCTTCACCAGCGTCTGCACCCAGGAACTCTGCGACACCTCCGCCGGCCTCGCCCGCTACGAGGAACTCGGCGCCAAGGTCATCGGCATCAGCGTCGACAGCCCCTTCGCGCAGGCCGCCTGGGCGAAAAAAGAAGGCATCACCCTCCCGCTCGCCAGCGACCTCAACAAGGACGTCACCAAAGCCTACGACGTCCTCTTCCCGGGCCTCGCCGGCATCGGCGACACCTCCGCCCGCGCCGCCTTCGTCATCGATAAAGCCGGCCAGATCGTCCACAGCGAGCAGACCCCGACCCCGAAGGACCTCCCGAACTTCGACAAAATCGTCGAAGTCCTCCAGGGCCTGTAACCGCCTCCATGTAGCGGCGGTCTATGACCGCCGTATCGTTAACGTTCCGACGGTCATAGACCGCCGCTACAGCAGCTTCGCCAGCACCCCATCCAGCGTGCGCCGCGCCTCCGCGAAGGAAAACCACCGCCGCCCCACGGCGACGTTCTCCTCCGCTCGGCGCGCCCGCTCCGCCGGATCATCCAGCAGCGCGCGCACCTGCGCCTCGACGGCGTCCGTCACCGCGCCATCCATCTCCACCGCGCGGAGGCCCCGCGCCGCAATGTCGCTCACGTAGACCGGATACCGGTTCACCACCAGCGGCCGGCGAAAATACACAGCCTCGATCAGCGCGTTGCCGAACCCCTCCCAGCTCGACGGATACGTCACCAGGTCCGCCTGCGGAAACACATCCTCCAGCGTGTAGACCCGCCGCCCCGCTGCGTCCACGCCCCGTCGCTGCCCCACCCGCCCCGCCAGAAACACCGCGCGAATCCCCGCCGCCGCGATCCGCGCCTCCAGGTCCCGCAGGCACTCCGGCCCCTCGTCTCCCGCCGGATGCGTGAGCACCAGCACCGCCCGCCGGTCCCCCAGCCGCCGCACCAGCTCCACGCTGTGCGCGATCCCCTTGCGCGGAATGATCCGCGTCGGCTGCAGCACCAGCAAATCCCCCGGCTCCAACCCGATTTCCCCGCGAAACGTCCGCGCATACGCGTCCAGCTCCGGCGCCACCCGGTCAAAATCCAGCACGTTCGGCACCACCGCCGCGTCCAGCCCGCACCGCTCCGCCAGCGCCGCCCGCTGGAGCGAGTTGATCACCACATGCGCCATGCCCGGCAGCCGCGGCGGAAACGCCTCCTCCAGCCAATCCCCGCACGCATTCTCCGCGAACCGGTCCCGCTCCCAGAAAAAATCGTGGTGATGCGCGATCGTCGGCAGCCCCGTCTCGCGAATCACCCGCGCAATCGCCCGGCCCAGCGGCACATTCATCGGAATCGCCAGCGCGTTCTGCACCACCAGCCCATCGAGCGCGAACCCCGCGACGAACGCCCGCAGCTCCCCCGCCAGCCGCTCCGTCAGCGCCTCCGCACGCGCCTCCGTCTCCGCCGACCGCGCCGCGACGCCAAACAGCCCCGCCTGCACCGCCAGCACCTCGGGATGCAAAAAAAACGCCTCCTCCGCCAGATGACTCCGCTCCGCCGGCGTCTCCAGCTGCCCCGCGAACCAAAAGCACTCCGCCCCCCGCTCCCCCAGCAACCGCGCCCACTTCCCCGCCTCAAACGTCACGCCATCCGTCCCCGCAAACCGGGTCGAAACAAAACCAACGCGCGAAAAAGCCATGCCCATGAACAACGCGCCCAGCCTTACCACGGACGCCCGCGAAGGAAAGAACCACGAAGGGCACGAAGAGCACAAAGAGGAGATAAGAAATCTTCCCTCCCCTCCATCCCCCTTCGTGTCCTTTGTGCCCTTCGTGGTTCCCCTCCCCCCTTCATCGCTTTCATCCCTTCATCCCCTCCCCCCCTCCCCTCCATGTTCTCCATGCCCTCCATGGTAAATCCCCCGCTCGCTTTTTCCGCCAAACCCGCCTACCGCCTTAACCTATGGCCGACTTCTTCCAGACCGGCACCATCGCCACGCTCCACCGCCTCGGCGAGCCCGACCTCGCCCGCCTCGAGCGCGAGCTCACCGCCTTTGCCGCCGAGCGCCCCATCGCCCTGGTCCTCCCCTGCCACGCCCGCGAGCTCGGCAGCCCCGCCCTCGCCGGCATCATCGCCCACCTCCGCGCCGTCCCCTACCTCTCCGAAATCGTCGTCGGCCTCGACGCCGCCAGCCCCGCCGCGTGGCGCACCGCCCGCCGCCTCTTCGCCGGCCTCCCCGCGCGCCTCCTCTGGCACGACGGCCCCCGGCTGAAAAAACTCCTCGCCCGCCTCCACGCCGACGGCCTCGCCCTCGGCCCCGCCGGCAAAGGCCGCAACCTCTGGCTCTGCTTCGGCCACCTCCTCGCCGCCGACCGCGCCCACGTCGTCGCCGTCCACGACGGCGACATCCTCACCTACGACCGCACCCTCCTCGCCCGCCTCTGCTACCCCGTGGCGAACCCCACCCTCGGCTTCGACTTCGCCAAAGGCTACAGCGCCCGCTACTCCGACCGCCTCCACGGCCGCGTCACCCGCCTCCTCTTCACCCCCCTCCTCCGCTCCCTCACCACCCTCCTCGGCCCCCAGCCCCTCCTCGCCTACCTCGACGCCTTCCGCTACGCCCTCTCCGGCGAAATGGCCTTCCGCGCCGACCTCCTCCGCCGCATGCGCATGCCCGGCGACTGGGGCGTCGAAGTCGGCCTCCTCGCGGAAACCCACCGCCTCGTCCCGCCCCGCGCCGTCTGCCAGGTCGACATCGCCGAACGCTACGACCACCGCCACCACCCCCTCCACGCCCCCGCCGGCCGCCCCGGCCTCGAACGCACCGCCCTCGACGTCGCCGCCCGCCTCTTCCGCACCCTCGCCCTCCAGGGCATCGCCCTCGACCGCGCCCACTTCGACGCCCTCCTCGCCCTCTACCTCCGCACCGCCGAGGACGCCATCCGCTACCACGCCGCCGACGCCACCCTCAACGGCCTCCACTGCGACCGCCACGAAGAGGAAGCCATCGCCGCCCGCTTCGTCGAAAGCCTCCGCCACGCCGCCGACGCCTACCTCGCCGACCCCCTCGGCCCCCCGCTCATCCCGAACTGGAACCGCGTCGCCGACGCCCGCCCCGACTTCTTCCCCGAATTCCACGCCGCCGTCGAAAAAGACAACGCGTAACCCCCGCCCCCCTGGAGCGGCGGTCTATGACCGCCGGTCGCCCGCTCCCCTGCCGTCCTACCAGGGAAACTGCAACCACAAGCACTGCCCCATGCCCGCCAGAGCGATCAGCAACCCGACGGCCAGCAAGCCGTCCGCGTAAGGATTCAGGACCCGGTGATTCCGCGAGTAGCCATACGCAAACGCCGCCAGCGCAAACCCTAGGTAGGCCACCGCCATCGCCTGCGCCGCCGGCCCCTCCACGAGCACGAACCCCCAACCCCGCTTTCGGCCCGTCCACCCCACGGCAAACGCCTTCCCGGTTACCAATGCCGCGACCCCGCCCAGCGCCAACGCCGACGAGCCCACGAACCCGAGGAGAATCTTGCGCCACCACGCATTGCTCCACTGGAAATCCGGATCATTCTCGACCATCCCGCGCCCCTCCTACCGCAAACGCCCATACCCGGCGAGCCCCGCTCCCCGCGCAAAAAAATGCGACGGTCACAGACCGCCGCTCCAGCGGGCGGCGCTTCACGACGACGGTCTGGGTGGTGCGCGGCAGGGCGGCCACGGATGGCTTCCCCTTCGCGCCCCTTGCGACCTTCGGTGGAAACAGCGGCGCGGGCCGAGCCTCGCCCTCCCGGCGCTCTCCGTTTCCTCGGTTTCCTCCGGATCAAAATGTGCCTTGTTGCTTCACGGCCTTCGTGCCCTTCGCGTCTTCGCGGGGAAATTTCCCGTGTGTGCACACGATTCTCGGAAATCGCTTTGCCTGCCTCCGCGCGCTTCCCGTAGGCTGCGGACCGTTTTTCCGCTCTCTCTCCCGCCATGCCCAAAGACCCTTCGATCCGCAAGATTCTCCTCATCGGCTCTGGCCCCATCATCATCGGCCAGGGCTGCGAATTCGATTACTCCGGCGTGCAGGCCTGCAAGGCGCTCAAAGAGGAAGGCTACGAGGTCGTGCTCGTGAACTCGAACCCCGCCACGATCATGACGGACCCCGAGTTCGCCGACCGCACCTACATCGAGCCGATCACCCCCGCCGTGGTCGAAAAAATCCTCGAACGCGAACGCCCCGACGCCCTCCTGCCCACCCTCGGCGGCCAGACCGCGCTCAATTGCGCCATGGACCTCTTCCACTCCGGCGTGCTCGACCGGCTCGGCGTGAAGATGATCGGCGCCAAGGCCGACGCGATCCAGCGCGGCGAGGACCGGCAGCTCTTCAAGGACATCATGCTCGAGATCGGCCTCGACGTGCCGCATTCCGGCACCGCCCACTCGATGGACGAGGCCCGCGACGTCGCGGCGAAAATCGGCACCATGCCGCTCATCATCCGACCCGCCTTCACGCTCGGCGGCACGGGCGGCGGCATCGCCTACAACCGCGAGGAATTCGAGGAAATCGTCAAACGCGGCCTCGACCTCTCGCCCACCACCGAGGTCCTCATCGAGGAGTCGCTCCTCGGTTGGAAGGAATTCGAGATGGAGGTCATGCGCGACCGCGCGGACAACTGCGTCGTCATCTGCTCCATCGAAAACTTCGACCCCATGGGCGTCCACACCGGCGACTCGATCACCGTCGCGCCCATCCAGACGCTCACCGACAAGGAATACCAGTCCATGCGCGACGCGAGCTTTGCCGTCATCCGCGCCATCGGCGTGGAAACGGGCGGGTCGAACATCCAGTTCGCCACGCACCCGCAGACCGGCCGCATGATCGTCATCGAAATGAACCCGCGCGTCTCCCGCAGCTCCGCGCTCGCGTCGAAGGCCACCGGGTTCCCCATCGCGAAGATCGCCGCCAAGCTCGCCGTCGGTTACACGCTCGACGAACTCCGCAACGACATCACCCGCGAGACGCCCGCCTGCTTCGAGCCGACCATCGACTACGTCGTCACGAAAATCCCGCGCTTCACCTTCGAGAAATTCCCGCAGGCTGACCCGACCCTCACGACGCAGATGAAGAGCGTGGGCGAAGCCATGGCCATCGGCCGCACGTTCAAGGAGAGCTTCCAAAAAGCCCTCCGCTCCCTGGAAATCGGCCGCTTCGGCTTCGGGTCGGACGGCAAGGACGCCCCGCTCGAACCCGCCGAAATCGAGCGCCTGCTCCGCGTGCCCACCGTCGGCCGCGTCTTCGCGATCCGCGAAGCCTTCCGCGCCGGCTACTCGGTCGAACGCATCCACGAACTCTCCAAGATCGACCCGTGGTTCCTGCACAACCTCAAGGAAATCGCCGACGCTTCGGAGAAAATCGCCGCGCTCGGCTGCGGCCTCACGGAAGCCGCGGAATTCCGCCGCGCGAAGAAGCTGGGGTTTAGCGACCGCCAGCTCGGCCAGCTCACCGGCGAGACCGAGTCCGCCATCCGCCGGACGCGCAAGGACCTCGGCGTCGTCCCCACCTACCGCCTCGTCGACACCTGCGCCGCCGAGTTCGAGGCCTACACGCCCTACTTCTACTCCACCTACGGCGACGAGGACGAAGCCCGCAAGAGCGACCGAAAGAAGGTCATGATCCTCGGCGGCGGCCCGAACCGCATCGGCCAGGGCATTGAGTTCGACTACTGCTGCGTGCACGCCGCCTTCGCGCTCAAGGAGGAAGGCTGGGAGACCATCATGGTGAACTCGAACCCCGAGACCGTCTCCACCGACTACGACACCAGCGACAAACTCTTCTTCGAGCCCCTCACCCTCGAGGACGTGCTCAACATCTACGAGAACGAGCAATGCGACGCCGTCGTCGTGCAGTTCGGCGGGCAGACCCCGCTCAACCTCGCCGCCGCCCTCCAGGCCAACGGCTGCACCATCATCGGCACCCAGCCGAAGAGCATCCAGATGGCCGAGGACCGCAAGGACTTCGCCGCCATGCTCGATAAACTCGGCCTGCGCCAGACCCCCGGCGCCACCGCGACGAACGAGGACGAAGCCGTCGCCGTCGCCGCCCGCATCGGCTACCCCGTGCTCGTGCGCCCCAGCTTCGTGCTCGGCGGCCGCGCCATGGAAATCGTCTACGCCGAGGACGAACTCCGCGGCTACATCCGCCGCGCCGCCGAGGCCAGCCCCGAGCGCCCCATCCTCGTCGACCGCTTCCTCGAGGACGCCACCGAGGTCGACGTCGATTGCATCGCTGACGGCGCCGACGTCGTCATCGGCGGCATCATGGAGCACATCGAGCAGGCCGGCATTCACTCCGGCGACAGCGCCTGCGTCATCCCCAGCTTCTCCCTCTCCGCGAAATCGCTCGAAACGATCAAGTCCGCCACGAAGGCCATGGCCCGCGAACTCGACGTGCGCGGCCTCATGAACGTGCAGTTCGCAGTCAAGGACGAGGAAGTCTACATCATCGAAGTGAACCCCCGCGCCAGCCGCACCGCGCCGTTCGTCAGCAAGGCCATCGGCGTCCCCCTGCCCAAGCTCGCCGCGAAAATCATGGCCGGCCGCACGCTCAAGGAACTCGGCTTCACCGAGGAAATCGTGCCGCCGCATTTCTCGGTGAAGGAAGCCGTCTTCCCGTTCATCAAATTCCCCGGCATCGACATCATCCTCGGCCCCGAAATGCGCTCCACCGGCGAAGTCATGGGCATCGACGCCGACCTAGGCAGTGCCTACGCCAAGGCCCAGATGGCCGCCCAGCCCGCGCTGCCCGACCAGGGCAACGTCTTCATCAGCGTGAAGGACCGCGACAAAGCCGCCGCCGTCTCCATCGCGAAGGAATTCGCCGACCTCGGCTTCACCCTCTACGCCACCGCCGGCACCGCCGCCGCGCTGGCCGGCGGAGGCATCGCCGCGAAAACGCTCCACCGCCTCCACGAAGGCCGGCCCAACGTCCTCGACATGATCAAAAACGGGGAGATCCAGTTCATCATCAACACCCCCAGCGGCGACCAGACCCGCCGCGACGAAGTCACGATCCGCAGCGCCGCCGTCGGCAACCGCATCGCCACGATGACGACCCTCCGCGCCGCCCGCGCCAGCGCCGCCGCCATCCGCGCCATCCGCGACCACGGCCTCCACGTCAAAAGCCTCCAGGAATACCACGCGTAGCGCCGGGGCCCCGGGGCAACTGGCACGAAACGCGCTGCCAATGCCGCTTGCCCCATGCGCCCCCGCCTCCTCGCCTCGCTGCTCCTCGGCGTCACCCTCGCCGGCTCCGTCCACGCCGCCGCGCCCGTCTTCACCGGCGTGGACGCCAACTACTCCCTCGGCATGGAGCGCGAGGGCAAAACCTGGCGCTGGGACGGCAAGGCGGACGACCTCTTCTCCGGCATCGCCCGCGCGGGCGTGCAGGGCTTTCGCGTCCGACTCTGGACCGGGGACGAGGGCCAAAACGGCCGGGACTACGCGACCGAGGTCGTCAAACGCGCCCGCGCCGCCGCCCTCGAGCCCTATCTCGTCATCTTCCTCAGCGAAGATTGGGCCGACCTCATGAAGCAGCCGCTGCCAAAGATCTGGCAGGGCCTCACCTTCGACGAACGCCTCGCCGCCGTGCAGGCCTACTCGCGCGACGTCGTCACCCACTTCCGCAAAAACGGCCTCCGCAGCCACCTCTACGAAATCGGCAACGAAATCGACTACGGCATCGCCGGCGTCTACCCGAGCAAGGGCGCGAAAAAATCCCCCGCCGCCCTCTCCCGCTCCTGCTGGCCGCAGGCGGCGAAGCTCATCCTCGCCAGCCAGGCCGGCGTGCGCGCCGCGGACCCCGACGCGAAGTTCCTCCTCCACATCGCGCACTGGTGGGACCCGGAGTTTTGCGTCGCGTTCTTCGAGTTCATGCGCGCGCAGGGCGTCCAGCTCGACTACGCCGGCCTCTCGTATTTCCCGTCGTCAAACATCGGCGGCTCGCTGGAAATGGAGCAATTCGGCGCCGTCGTCACGCGCGTCGCCCAGGCCGCGAAGTGCCCCGTCATCGTGCCCGAGACCGCCTACCCGAGCACTGCCGACTTCAAGGGCCAATTCTCCCGCTGGAAAAAAGCCGTCCCCGGCTACCCGCTTTCGCCCGACGGCCAGCGCCGCTGGCTCGCCGACTTCCTCGCGTTCTGCGCGCACCACCCCGACATCGCCTCGGTCTATTACTGGAGCCCCGAATGGTATGGCGAAGGCATGTGGAAGGCCTTCGCGTTCTTCGATCCCGCCGGCGAGGCGAAGCCCGCCTGGGCCTCCTTCGCCGGCCCGCGCGCCGACCGCCCGCCTCCCCGCCGCAACGTCCACTTCGAGCAACGCGGCGACCGCCTTTACCCCGTGCCCATCGCCGCCGCCCGTGCGGTCGCCGCCCCGGCCCTGCGCAAGCGCCTCGCCGAGTTTGGCCGCGTGAACGTCGATTACATCAAAGCCATCACCGACCAACGCCTCGTCGTCGGCGGCTACCGCGTGAACCTCCGCGCCTCCCTCTCCGGCAACCTCGACCTCACCCTCGCCGACGACGCCCCCGTTCCGCCGCCCGCCGCCAAATCCCTCGACCCGCTCGACCCGAAAACCACCCGCGTCGTCGTCTTCACCGCGGACCCCGCCAGCCCCGCCCTCGCCGCCACCCTCGCACTCGCCCGCGACCGCGGCTTCGAAGCCGTCCCCCACCCCCAACCCGCCGACGCCCCCCTCAAATTCGGCTTCGGCCAGGACTGGCAGCACCCCCCCGCAACGGAATGATTCCCCATGGCGCCGGCGCGACTTTCGGCGCAGGGTGAGTCCGTGGAACCCACCGCCGCCGTCCTGCTCATCGACGCCGACTGCGTGCTCTGCAACCGCGCCGCGCAATTCTTCATCCGCCACGACCCGGCCGCCCGCCTCCGCTTCGCCGCCCTCGGCTCCCCCGCCGCCACCGCCCTGCTCGCCGCGCATCACCTGCCGCCGCCGCCTGCCGGCACCGTCGCCCTCGTGCTCGGCGGGCAACTCTTCGTGCGCAGCGAGGCCACGCTTCGCGCCATCGCGCTTCTGCCCGCCCCGTGGTGCTGGGGCCGCCTCGGCCTGCTCGTTCCCCGCCCCCTTCGCGACGGCGTCTACCGCCTCATCGCCCGCACGCGGCTCGCGCTCTTTGGCCGCACCACCGCCTGCGCCCTCCTCACCCCCGCGGAGCGCGCCCGCTTCCTCGCGGACTCATGAGTCGTTCGGCGGCGTCCGCCCGGCGGGGAAAAACCCCCAGCCCTTTGCGAAGGGCGGCTCCGCCGCCACCAGCCAGTCCTCCCGCTGGAGATCAATCTCCGCCCCGTCCGGCGCGATCACCAAATCCTCGCGGTGCGAGCCGCCCTCATCGAGCGTGAGCTCCAGCCCCCACACGACCGTGAACAGCCGCCCGCGCAGGCTGGGCGGGAGCGCCGGGGCCACGAATGAAAACGCCCGCCGGTCATCCGCCAACGGTTGCTCAAAACCCACCTCCTCCGCCTCGCCCAGGTTCGCAATCCCCGGCCCCTCCAAACGCCAGCCCAGCCGCAACCGCGCCGCGCGCGGGGCGGCGGCGAGCGTCCAGCTCACCTCGCCGGTGATCGTCTCCCCCGGTTGATAACTGCCCCGCTCCGGGGCGATGTGCAGCCGGCTCATGGTTTCAAGGCTCCCGGGGATTCCACCCGCAGCTCGTAGTCGTCGAGCAGGTCGGGCCAGTTCGGCACCTCCCCCCACACGCGAATGGTCCACCGAATCCGGGCGTTCCCGAGGTCAAACGTCGGCGGGGCGTCGCGCGGGATCGACACCTCCGCCGTGCCGCGCGCCATTTCAATCCACGAGCCATCCACCTCCGCCATCGGCAGCCGCGCAAACACCGCCCGCTCCTGCCGCGTGCCTTTCTGCTGCCGGATCGTCACATCCTCGACGCCCTCCAGAAAAATCCCCATGCGCCGCAACCTCGACACCGTGCCCGTGAATTCCCACGCCACCCGCAGCGTGCCGCCCGGGCAGGCCCGGCCCGACTCCACCCGCAGCGCGGCCCGCGGATTGCGCAGCGCGAGCAGCGTGTAACCCAGCAGGGCGATCAACCCCACCCCGACCAGAACGAACGGCAGCATGAAAATCGTCAGCATCCAATCCGGCCGCCCCCGCGCCCAGGACGCCACCGCCTCCGCCACAAAAACCCCCGTAATCCCGTTCCAAATCACGGCCGCCAAAAACGCGCCCAGCACCTTCTCTCCGGGCGACGCCGCCGCCTTCAACGGCCCAACCTCCTTCACCACCGGCGCGAGCGCCTCCGCCGGATTCCGCTCCCCCTTCCCCGCGGAAAGACCCACCCGCACCGCGAGCAACCCCAACCCCACGAAAACCAGCGGCATCAATCCAAACAGCGACGACCACCCGAAACCCCGCTCCAGCAGGGCCTCCCCCGGGTTGGCCGGATTCACAAAACACGTGATCGGCGTTCCCGACGGATGCCGCCGCACCACCTCCGCCTTCGCCTCGTAACCACTCGAATTCACCGGCATCGCCGACCCGCGATCCGACGCATACTCCCGCCCGCCGTATCGATACCGATACTCGATCCGCACCCGGTAGGTCGTGCTCTCGCGGCTTCGACTCTGCCGCACCTCGCTCGCCACCACCGTGGCCGGAGTGGACACCCACCCGCGCGACTCCCACGCCAGCCGCCATGCCGGCACCGTAAAAAACCAAAACATAGCCAGCCCCGCCGCGAGAAACACCCCGCCGAAAACAAACACCGCCGCCACCCCGCGGGCCCGCTTTGCCGTCGCCTCCATGGCCGCGAAATCTGCCCGGCCCCCGCGCAAAAATCGAGCCCGACCTCGCTGGCGCGACGCCCCCTTGACGCCGCCCCGCCCCCGGTGTTCGCTCCCCGCATGGCGGAAATGGGCAAACTCCTCGTCGTGGCCGGCCTCGTGCTCGCGGCCGTCGGGGCCTGGATGTGGCTCGGGCGCGGCTTCCGGCTGCCCGGCGACATCGTCATCGAACGCGGCGGCAACACCTTCGCGTTCCCCGTCGTAACGTGCATCGTCCTCAGCATCGTGATCACCATTCTGCTCAACGTCTTCCGCCGCTGATGCGCCGCGTCCTGCTCCTGCCCATCGGCAGCTCCGGGGACGTGAATCCCTTCCTCTGGCTCGGCCGCCTGCTCCACGCCCGCGGCCACGCCGTCACCGTCCTCGCCAACGCCGTCTTCGGCGACACCATCCGCCGCCTCGGCCTCGACTTCGCGGAATTCGGCGACGAGGCGGAATACCACGCCCTCCTCGATCACCCCGACGTCTGGGACCCCATCAAGGGCCCGCCGCTCGTCCTCCGTTACGCCGGCGACGTCACCCGCCGCCACTACGACCTCATCGCCGCCGCCGCGGGCACCGACCGTCCGCTCGTCCTCGCGCCCGCCACCGCTTTCGCGGCGCAAATCGCGCGCCAGACCCTCGGCCTGCCCGTCGTCTCCGTGCACCTCCAGCCGTGCATCTACCTCACCGTGGGCGACACCGCCTACGTGGCCCGCGGCTTCGGCTGGCTGCGCGCCCTGCCCGCCCCGCTCAAACGCGCCCTCTTCGCCGGCATCCGCGCCCGCATCGGCGCGGAGGTCACCCCCGGCGTGCGCCGCGCCGCCCACGAACTCGGCGTGCCCGCGCCGCGCCATCCCTTCCGCGACTGGTGGCAATCCCCCGACGGCGCGCTCTGCCTCTGGCCGGAATGGTATGGCCCCCCGCAGCCCGAGTGGCGAGGCGCCACCGCCGTCGGCTTCCCGCTCTACGACCTCGCCGACCACGTCCCGCCCGCGCCGGAACTGGAGGCCTTCCTCGCCGCGGGCGCCCCGCCGGTGGTCTTCACCGCCGGCACCGCCATGGCGCAGGGCGCCGGCTTCTTCGCCGTCGCGGCGGAAGCCGTCCGCCTCACCGGCCGCCGCGCGATCTTCGCCACGAAATTCCCCGCGCGCCTGCCCGCCGACCTGCCGGCGGACATTTTCGTCACACCCTACGCCCCCTTCAGCGCGCTCCTGCCCCGCTGCGCGGGCCTCGTGCACCACGGCGGCATCGGCACCACCGCGCAGGCCCTCGCCGCCGGCATCCCCCAGCTCGTGCAGCCGTTTTCGCACGACCAGCCCGACAACGCCGCCCGACTCCTGCGCCTCGGCGTCGGCACCCGGCTCTGGCGGCACGAGTTCAGCCCCGCCCACCTCGCGCGGGAACTCGCCGCGTTCGCGGATCCCGCCCGCCTCGCCCGTTGCGCGGAACTCGCCCGCCGCATCCGGCAGCACGACCCCGCCGCCCGCGCGCTCGAGGCCCTCGCGCCCTTTCTCACCGATGTCCGCTGAAACTCCCTTCCCGCTCGACGCCTACCTCGCCCGCATCGGCTGGTCCGGCCCGGTCGCCCTGGATCTCCCCACGCTCACCGCCCTGCACCGCCACCAACTCTTCGCGATCCCCTTCGAGAACGTGAACCCCTGGTGCGGCATCCCCGCGGAGCTCGATCCCGCCCGCCTCGCCGCCAAGCTGCTCGCGCCCGGCCGCGGCGGCTACTGCTTCGAACTCAACGGCCTGCTCCACCACGCCCTGGCCGCCGCCGGCTTCCGCCCCCGCCGCCTCATGGCCCGCGTCGCCACCAGCCCCGGCGTGTATGGACCCCGCACCCACGAAATCCTCACCGTGGAAATCGCCGGCCAGCCCTGGCTCTGCGACGTCGGCTTCGGCGGCAACGGCCTCATCGAGCCGATCCCCCTCCGCGCGGGCGTCGAGGTCACGCAGTCCCACGGCCGCTACCGCCTGCTCGCCGACGAAACCTACGGCTACCGGCTCGAACACGCCCGCCCGACGGGCTGGTTTCCGAACTACGCCTTCTCCCTCGAGCCCTTTCTGCCGGTCGATTCCCACGTCCTCAACCACTTCATCTCCCGGTCGCCCGATTCGATCTTCACGCGCACGCTCATCGTCGTGCGCACGACGCCGACGGAACGCCGCCTCCTCGTGGCCGATCAATTCAAGGTCCGCGCCCTCGACGGCCAAACCACCGCCCGCGCCACGCTGACGACCACCGCGGAACTCCGCGCGCGCCTCGCCGACGATTTCGCCATCCACCTCCCCGCCGACTTCCCGCTCCGCGCCCTGCAGCCCGCCCCCGCGGGCCTGCGCGACATCTGACTCAATCCGTCAGGTCGTCCAGCGCCGGCTCCAGACCCGGCAGCTTGCGCGGTTTGCAGAGCACCTTCGAGGTGTTCGCCACCCGCGCGCACTTCCGGCAATACCACCGCGGCTCGCGGACGATTTCCGCAAGCGCATCGGCGCGCTTTTCGAGGTCCTTTTTGGACCAGTCGCAGAGGGTTTTGGCCATGGCACGAAAACGTCACGTTACCGCGCATCCCCGGGTTGCGAAAGTTGCGATATCACTTTAGAATCATTCTAAATCCTGCACCTATGAGCACCACCACCGCCACCAAAACCACCTCCGACGCCGTCGCCAAATCCCTCGCCACCCTGCTGGCCGATTCCTACGCGCTGATGGGCCAGACCCACCTCGCCCACTGGAACGTAGAAGGCCCAGCCTTCTTCCAGCTCCACGTCGCCTTCCAGGCCCAATACGAGGAACTCTTCACCGCCATCGACGAAATCGCCGAACGCCTCCGCGCCCTCGACGTTTACGCCCCCGGCGGCCTCACCACCCTCGCGAAGGGCTCTGCCATCACCGAGCAGACCGTCGGTCCCGCCCCCGCGAAGGACTTCGTCGCCCACCTCATCGAATCCCACGAAATCCTCGTCGGCTCCGCCCTGGAACTCCGCAAAGCCAGCGAAGCCGCCGGCGACCTCGAGACCCAGGACCTCGCCATCAAGCGCGTCCAGACCCACGAAAAAACCCTCTGGATGCTCAAGAGCTTCCTGAAAAACCTCTAAGCGACACCCGCCCCTTCCAGGTGCGCCCGGCCCCCGGCCCGGCGCGCCTTTTTTTGTCCCCGGGATGATTTGCTCATTGCGACTCGATCTCAGTCGCATAAAGTGAGCTTTCCATGAACGACGCCGCTTCCGCCGCCCCCGCTCCCGCCCCGTGGCGCGCCCAGGCGGCCCGCGTCGTGGAGGAGCTCTTTCCCGCGACGCCGCCGGAGACCTGGAATGACCTGCTCGACCTGCGCGCGCACCTTCTTGCCGGGCAGGATTGGAACGCCGCGCTCGACCTTTTCCTCCGCTGCCGGGAGCGGCTCGAAGCCGGGCATTACCTGCCCTTTTACCGCCTGCGCCGCCTGCTCACCGCCAGTCTGCGCCTCGAGGCCGGCGAGGAAACCGCCGCCCCGCTCCGCCCGCTTGCCGAGCTCCTCAACCGCCACCCCGCGTCCCTGGCGGACCTCAAACGCGCCGTTCGCCGCGAGATCTTCGAACACGCGCTCGAGCTCCCGCGCAACGCCCGCGTGCCGCTCCACGTCGTCGAGCGGCTCTAGGCCGCCGCCGCCCGCCGCACCGCAAACATCCCGCGCTTCGGCGCAAAGAGCATCGCGAGCAGGAATTGCAGCCCCTGCGCCAGCACGATGCAGGCGCCCGTCGCGCCGTTGATGAAAAAGCTCACGTAAACCCCCGCCACGCAGGACAACACCGCGCTCGCCGCCGCGATCCCGAGCATGCGCGAAAAGCGGTCCGTCAACAGCCCGGCCACGCAGCCCGGCGTGATGAGCATCGCGATCACGAGAATGATTCCCACCGCCTGCAGCGAGACGACGATCGTCAGCGCCAGCAGCGCGAGCAGGGTGTAGTGGAGGACGCCGACGTTCAGCCCGAGGGCCCGCGCGTGGCTCGGGTCGAAGCAATACAGCAGCAGATCATGCCGGCGCGCGAAGACCACGCCGAGCGTGACCGCGGCCATCCCCAGCGTCTGCCACACCTGCTCCGGCGCGATGCCCAGCAGGCTGCCGAAAAGGATGTGGTTGAGGTGCAGTTCCGTCTCGATCTTGGAAAACATCACCAGCCCCAGCGCAAAGAGACCCGTGAACACCACGCCCATCACCGTGTCCTCCTTCACCCGGCTGTGCGCGCGGATGTAACCCGTCGCCACCGAGCAGAACAACCCCGCGGCAAACGCGCCGAGCGCCAGCGGCACGCCCGCGAGATACGCCAGCACGATCCCCGGCAGCACCGCGTGCGACACCGCATCGCCCATGAGCGACCAGCCCTTGAGCACAAGGTAACACGAGAGCACCGCGCACACGCCGCCCACCACCGCGCCGACCAGCAGCGCCTCAAGCATGAAGCCGAACTGGAAGGGCGCGAGCGGGTCCGCCCACCAGAGTTCCCACGCCGCGCTCATGCCGGCACCTCCGTCGCCTCGCGGCCCCGCAGCCGCCGCGTCGCCAGCACGCCGTGCTTGGGCGCAAACACCCACGCGGCCACGAACACCAGCGTCTGCAGCGTGACGATGCACCCGCCCACCGAGCCGTCCACGAAGTAGCTCGCGTAGGCCCCGGCAAACGAAACGACCGTTCCCAGCGCGCAGGCAATGCCCAGCATGCGCCCGAACCGGTCGGTGAGCAGGTAGGCGGTCGCCCCCGGCGTGACGAGCATGGCCACGACAAGGAGCGCGCCGACGGCCTGCAGCGCCGCGACGGCGGTGGCGGAAAGCAGAGCCAGCAGGAGGTAACGCAGCGCGGTGGGGTTGAGCCCCATGGCGCGGGCCTGATGCGGGTCGAAGCAGAAAAGCAGCAGGTCGCGCCACTTCAGCGCCAACACGAGCAGGCTCACCCCGGAGATGATCAGCACCTGGAGGATATCGCCGTCCGAGATGCCCAGCATGTTGCCGAAGACGACGGTCTTGAGGTTGATGTTGCTAGGGTAGAGCGAAATCAAGAGCAGGCCGGCGGCAAAGAAGGTCGTGAAGACCACGCCGATCACCGCGTCCTCGCGCACGGGGGTCCGCGCCTTGACGAAGCCCATGCCAAATGCCGCCAGCAGCCCGGTGAAAAACGCGCCGAGCGCGAAGGGCAGCCCGAGGATCGCCGCGAGCGCCACGCCGGGCACAACGCTGTGCGAGAGCGCGTCGCCCATGAGCGACCAGCCCTTGAGCGTGACGAAGCACGAGAGGAACGCGCTCACCCCGCCGATGAGCGCACTCACGAACATGGCCTTGAGCATGTATTCGTAGTGGAACGGCACGAGCAGGGCGTCCATCAGTCCTCCTTGTCCGTGCGGCGTTCGAGGTGGCCGCCGCGCCCGAAAACGACCGGGCGCTCGTCGTCGGTGAGCAGCGTCACCGCGCGGCCGTCGCTGTCGTCGACCGTGGATTTATCGAGCCGGAAGTGCCGCAGCGCGCCGCCAAAGGCCCGGGCGAGATTCTCCTCGGTGAAAACTTCCGCCGTGGGCCCGCTGGCCAGCACGGTGCGGTTGATGAGGACGACCTGATCGCAGAAATCCGGAACCGAGCCGAGGTTGTGCGTGGAGACGAGCATGATATGGCCGGCGGCGCGGAGTTCGCGCAGCAGGTCGATGATCGCGGCCTCTGTCTTCACGTCCACGCCCGTGAAAGGCTCGTCGAGCAGGATCACCCGGCCGCCCTGCGCGAGCGCCCGCGCGAGGAACACCCGCTTTTTCTGCCCGCCGGAAAGCTCGCCGATCTGGCGGTCGCGATACTCCCACATGCGCACCCGTTCCAAACTTTCGCGCACGCGCTCGCGGTCCTCCGCGCGCGCCTGGCGCAGGAAGTTCATGTAACCGTAGCGACCCATCATCACGACATCGTGCACGCTCACGGGGAAGGTCCAGTCGACCTCCTCGGCCTGCGGCACGTAGGCGACCCAGTTGCGCCGCTGGGCCTGCCGCACGGGCAGGCCGCCCATCGTCACGGTGCCGCGCCCGGGCTGGACGAAACCCATGATGGCCTTGAAGAGCGTGGACTTGCCGCTGCCGTTCACGCCGACGAGCGCGCAGATCGAGCCGGCGGCGAGAGCAAACGAGGCGTCGCGCAGGGCGGTGTGGCCGTTGTTGTAGGTGACGGTTACGTCGGTCACCCGCACGTCGATCGGGGCTTCGTTCATGGCGTGGTGAATCCCTTCACGATGAGGTCGGCGTTATAGCGAAGCAGGTCGAGGTAGGTCGGGGCGGGCCCGTCGGGGCCGGTGAGCGAGTCCACGTAAAGCACGCCGCCGAAGCGGGCACCGGTTTCCTTCGCGACCTGGCGCATCGCCTTGTCGCTGATCGTGCTCTCGCTGAACACGACGGGAATCTTCGCCGCGCGCACGGCGTCCACGACCTTGCGCACCTGCTGCGGAGTGCCCTCCTCGTCGGCGTTCACCGGCCAGAGGTAAAGCTGCCCGAGGCCGTAGTCGCGCGTGAGGTAGGAAAACGCGCCCTCGCTCGTCACCAGCGTGCGTTCGTTGGCGGGAATCTCCGCCAACTTCGCGCGCAGCGGGGCGTCGATGGCCTTCAGCTTTTCGGTGTAGGCGGCGGCGTTCGCGGCGTAGGCGGCGGCGTTGGCGGGGTCGATCTGCGTGAGGGCGCGGCGGATGTTCTCCACGTAAATGACGGCGTTGGCCGGCGACATCCAGGTGTGCGGGTTCGGCTTCCCGCCGTAGGGCCCCTCGGAAATGCCGATGGGTGTGATTCCCTCGGTGAGCACCGCGCTGGGCACCCCGCGCACGCCGCCGAGGAATTTCTCAAACCACCGCTCAAGCCCCATGCCGTTCCAGAGCACGAGATCGGCCCGCTGCGCCTTCACGATGTCGAGCGGCGTCGGCTCGTATTCGTGGATCTCCGCGCCCGGCTTGGTGATGGATTCCACCACTGCCCGGTCGCCCGCCACGTTCTGCGCCATGTCCTGAATGACGGTGAACGTCGTGAGAACGCGCGGTTTGTCCGCCCAAAGCGCCCCCGCCGGCAGCAATCCCGCCGCCATACCCACCAAACAAACCCGCAGCAATCGCATCATGTTCATCCCCGTTTTGTAGCTCTGACTACATCTTGAGGGATTAGCTACGGAATGAAGCCTGGGTTGTCAACCGGGATTGTTTGTGCGACAAGGCAGGGATGCCCCGTTCGACCTCCGCGACCGCCCCCGCCGCCACGGCGACCCAGCGCGCGGCCGATTCCGCCGCGCACCAGCGGCGCACCCGGCAGCAGCATGCGCAGGAGCGGGCGCAGGACTACGTGGAGGCGATCGCCGACCTCATCGCCGACTGCGGCGAGGCCCGGGCGACCGACCTCGCGCGGCGCATGGGGGTTTCGCACGTGACAGTGATCCGCACCGTTGAGCGACTGCAGCGCGACGGCTTTGTGACCACGCAGCCGTATCGCTCGATTTTTCTGACGGACTCGGGCCGTCGGCTGGCCGCGAAGGCGAAGGTGCGCCACCAGACGGTGATCGCGTTCCTTGAGGCGCTCGGGGTTTCCACGCCGGTGGCGCGCGCCGACGCGGAGGGCATCGAGCATCACGTGAGCCCGGAGACGCTCGC
Source organism: Verrucomicrobiaceae bacterium (assembly GCA_027488755.1). Lineage (GTDB taxonomy): Bacteria > Verrucomicrobiota > Verrucomicrobiia > Chthoniobacterales > JAATET01 > JAATET01. Next base: position 244,098 of record JAIYAZ010000075.1, read on the forward strand.
CGCGTTCGAACGCTTCATCGCAAGCCACGCATAGAAATCCCTTGCCGGCGGCGGGGCGGGGGCGGGTAATGGGTCCGCGCCATGAACGAAGAACCGGCCGGGCATTCGATCACTGATCACAAGGGCCTCGTTGGCGTGCATCCGCTCCCGGAGCAGGGCGCGCTGCAGATCGAATTCGACCCCGCGCGGCTCAGCGAGGAGGACGTGCGCCGCATCGCCCGCGAGCACGTCGAGGTCGTGCGGTCCGGCCCGGCGCGATTCGCGTTCCGCCTCGACGGCGAGGCCTGCGAGGCCGCCGCGGCACGGCTGGAGAAAAGGGTGGAGCGGATTCCGGGCGTGCGCCGGGCGACGGCCACCTACATCGGCCGCGTGCTGTGCCTCACGTTTGACCATCCCACCGCCCGGGCGGCGGAGGTGCTGCGCGAGGTGCGCGCGGCCGGCGCGAACGCCCACCCGCTCCAGCGCAAGCCGCCGGCGGGCTTTTGGGCCGGCGTGCGCGCGGGCGAGCGGAACGAGGAGATTTCCTGGGCCATCGGCACGCTGTGCCTCGCGGCGGCGTTCATTGTCGACCGCACGGCCCGCCACGCGGGAGCGCTGCCGTGGCTTTACGGCGGCGCGTATTTGTTCTGCGGTCAGCAGGGCGTGCGCTCGGCGATCGCGTCGCTGCGCGAGCGCACGCTGGACGTGGATGTGCTCATGGTGCTGGCGGCCATCGGCGCGGCCATCGTTGGTTCGCCCTTCGAGGGCGCTCTGCTGCTCTTCCTCTTCAGCTTTTCCAACGTGCTCCAGCGTTACGCGATGGAGCGCACGCAACGGGCGATTGAATCCCTGCTCACGCTGCGGCCGGAGATCGCGCTGCGAAAGCGCGGGGCCGCGACCGAGGAGGTGCGCGTCGAGGACCTGGACGTTGGGGACGTCGTGCTGGTGCGGCCCGGCGAGCATGTTCCGGTGGATGGCACCGTCACCGAGGGAGCCAGCAGCATTGATGAATCCAGCCTCACCGGGGAATCCATGCCGGTATCGAAGGCGGTGGGCGGGACGGTTTTCGCCGGCACGCTGAACCAGAGCGGCGGGCTCGAGGTCGCCGTCGGCAAGCGCGCGGAGGACTCGACGCTCGCGCGCATGGTCAAGCTGGTGGCGGAGGCGCAGGCGGAGAAATCGCAGACCCAGCGATTCCTCGAGCGCGCCGAGCAGGGTTACGCCGCGGGCGTGATCGGGTTCACCGCGCTGGTGCTGCTCGTCGGCTGGCTGCTGCTGCGGGAGCCCTTTGCGGAGGCGTTTTACCGGGCGATGACGGTGATGGTGGTCGCGTCGCCCTGCGCGCTGGTGATCAGCACGCCGGCGACGGTTCTTTCGGCCATCGGCGGCGCGGCGCGGCGCGGCATCCTGATCAAGGGCGGCTCGCACCTGGAACGCGCGGCCCACATTGACATCGTCGCCTTTGACAAGACCGGCACGCTCACGGTGGGCAAGCCCACGGTCACCGAGGTGCTCACCCCGGCGGGCACGCATCCGCTCAGTCAGCCGCTGCCGCCGGACGTCGCGCGATTGCTAGCAACGGCCGCCGCGCTGGAGGCGAAGTCCGAGCATCCGCTGGCGGCCGCCATCGTGCGCGGCGCGGAGCAGGCCGGGGCCACGGGGCAGACGGCGGTGGATTTTCAATCCACGGCCGGCAAGGGAGCGGAGGCCACGGTGGCGGGCGAGCGCGTCGTGATCGGCAGCGAGCGATTGTTTCGCGAGCTGGGCGCGGAGGGCATGGAACCGCTGGAGGCGGCGGCCGCCCCGTTGCTGGCGCAGGGCAAGACCTGCGTTTGGATGGGCGGGCGTACGGGGGATCGCGTGACGGTGCAGGCGGTGTTTGCGCTCGCCGACACGCTGCGCCCCGAGGCGCGGCGCATCGCCGCGGACCTGCGCCGGCTGGGCGTGAAAAAGGTCGTGATGCTCACGGGCGATCAGGCGGCCGTGGCGCGGGCCATCGCGGAGGAGGCGGGCGTGGACGACGTGCGCGCGGAGTTGCTGCCCGAGGCGAAGGTGCAGGCCATCCGCGAGCTCAAGCGGCAGGGCCGCGTGATGATGGTGGGCGACGGCGTGAACGACGCGCCGGCCCTGGCGACCTCGGACCTCGGCGTGGCCATGGGCGCGGCGGGCACGGACGTCGCGATGGAGACCGCCGACATTGTGCTGATGGGCGACCGGCTGGAATCCATCCCGCTGCTCCTCGGGCTGGCCCGGCACGCGCGGCGCGTGCTTTGGCAGAATCTCATCTTTGCCACGTCGGTGATCGTTGTGCTCGTGGCCGCGGCGCTGGGGTTTGCCCTGCCGCTGCCGCTGGGCGTGGTTGGGCACGAGGGCAGCACCGTGCTGGTCTGCCTGAACGGCCTGCGCCTGCTCGTCTACCGGCCGCGGCGTCAGGGTTGAGCGGGGGAATCCCCGTCCATGACCGCGGTGACGGCGAGCGGCAGCCAGCCGCTGGTCCACGTGTGGCCCCAGGAGGCATCACGGATTTCGACGTGGGGGATGCCGTTGCCGCGCAGCTGGAGGAGCAGCAGGTCGGTGCCAAGCCGCGGACCGGGGCCGCCGATGAGCACGGCGAGCGGGCGTTGCGCGGAGATCAACCGGTCCTTGTTTGCGTTCAGCAACTTCTGGGGGTCCAGAGCGTCGTAGTTGGCGCGGGTGCCGTAGCACTCGGCGAATCCCCACGTGTTCCACTGGAGGTCATTCGGAACGCCATACCAATTCTCGAAGACGGCGACGGCGCCGAACCGGTCGGGCTCGAGCAGAAACAATTGGAGCGCGCCCAGGGCGGATTTGCTGAAGCCGATGAGGGCCCGGCCCTCGGGCTTGGCGAGGGTGGGATACGTGCGGTCGATGAACGGCACGACGACCTCGGAAACATGCCGGTTCTGGCGCATTTGGGGGTCCGTCGCGCTGTCGCCGAACCACGGAAGAACCGGGAACGAAGGCACGACGAAGATCGCCTGGTGCCGGTTCGCGAGATTGTGCCGGCGGGCCTCCTCGAGCGGATGACCCCAATCGCCCTTCGTGCCGGCGTTCACCGGGAGCAGGTAGACCACGGGGTAGGCGCGCCCTTTCTCCCGGGGATCCGGGAGGAGCACCTCGATCTTGTTCGCGCCGGGAAGAAACGGGCTTTCGACCGTCCACGATTCCGTGCCCGGCGTTCCGGGCTCGGGATCGCGGGTGATCACCGGCCCGGCGGCCTTGGCCGTCGCGGCCAGGCCGAGGACCAGCAGGACAACCCCGCGGGCGCGGCCGGCGGCGGGGCTCATGGGGTGGGCGTGACGGCCAGATCGCGGCCGTCGCGCCGAATGGTGACGCGGGTGCGCGCGTCCTCGCCCTTGGCGAAGCGGAACTCGTCGGTTTGTTTGCCCCAACGGACGATGGCGACGGCGGCCTTGGCGTCGTAGCTCACGGTGGGCAGGGGTTCGCCGGCGCGCACGGGCAGGAGCAGGACGCGGTAGGCGACCTCGGGGGCGCGCTGGTTGATGACGAGGCGATTGAAATACTGCGGCTGGTTCTTTTTGTCGGGCGGACCGGCGCGGCGTTCCACCTGCAAAAGCGGGAGTCCATCCTCGCCGCTGCGTTCCATGCCGAGGGCGCAGACGAGCAGGAGGGGATCGCCGGGCTGGACCTTGATCGGCGCGGGGGCGGCGGCCTCGCCGAGCGGGGGATCGCCGGCGCGGTAGGCGAGGGCGCATTGGTTCGGCGCGAGGCCGGGGACGTCGGCCTGCCAGACGCCGCCGTTGAGCATGCCGGCCCATTGGTAGAGGCGGGAGCGGTCGTCCTTTTTGAGATCGTCGATGACGAAGCCGTAGGCGTGTCCGCCGCGCACGAGGCCGGCACTGCGGAAGACGGATTTCATGGGATTGAAGGGCGCGCGGCTGGTGGCGATGTAATTGCCGAAGGTGTAGGTGGGCCACCAGGGGCGGAGCTTGGAGTGCGCGGTGCCGGCGAAGATCTGCGCGATGCGGGGCGAGGGCTCCATCTCCCAGCCGAGGGCCACGAGGGCGGGCGACCATTCCTGCGGCGGCTGGGTGAGCCAGCGCCAGGAGTAGGCGTAGGTGAGGTCGGCGCTGGCGACGGTGGCCTGCGGCGCGAGGGTGGCGCCGAGGTAGGTGGCGGCAGCGTTGTAGCCGAGGATTTTGCACTCCGGAAGGGACGTCGGGAGGGACTCGCCGTCGACGAGGACGAGATTCGTGTATTTGCCGTCGAAGGACTGGCTGAACGGAGACTCGGTGAACCAATCCACGCCGAGGGCGGAGAAGTGGAACATGCCGGCGTCGGCGTGGTGGTGGCCGGCGCCGAGGTAGTGGTTCGGCCGGACGTAAAGGTTCATCCAGACGGCCTCGGGCGTGCGGTCGCTGTAGCTCGAGAACAGGCCGCTCACGGGGGAGTTGAAGTCGAGCGGGAGATCGAGGTCGGCGCGGGTGGTGGGCACGATGTCCCCGTCGAAGAGGACGGCATTCACAAAGCCCGGGTAGGTCGGACTGGGAAGGCGGAGCCGGGTGCGGGCGGCCACGGATTTTTCGTAGGCGGCGGGGTCGAAGCCCGGCTGCGGCCAGCTGCGGAGATACTCATCCTTCTCGGCGCCGGGCTGCGAGATGGCCTTCGTGATGAGGTAGTCGGCGAGGCGGCTCTGGGGGAAGAAGCCCTTGATTTCGTTGATGAGGTTGAGGGAGAGCGGCTGGCGGCTATAAGGGGCGTATTGGGTGCCGCTGTTGATGGTGACGAGCCCGGTCGGGGAGGTCATTTGAACCTGCCCTTCGAGCAGGCGGCGCCAGTGCGGATGGCCGAAGAGATTTTCGCCGCGGCGGGCGAGGGTGACCATGGAGAGCAGGTGGAACTGGAAGCTGCCGGGCGTCTTGCCGTTGCTTTCGAAGACAACGCCCTTGTCGTCGATGCCCCAGTCGCAGAAGGCGCGCACGGTTTCGGCCCCCGAGGCGAAGGCCTCGGCGTCGAAGCCGGGGAGGCCCTCGATGGAGGCCACGGCGAGGAAGTGGGGCAGGTCCCAGGTGCACCAGTTCACGTCGCGGAAGCGGACGGGGGCGTCCTGCGCGTAGCTGCGGCGGCCGTAGGTGGCCTTGGAGATGACGCGTCGCATGGTGTCGATCTGCGCGGGCGTCATCCACCGGCCGGCGAAGTCGAGGGCAAAGGCGAGGTTCATGTGCGCGACGACGCCGTGGATGTTGCGCCAGTGGGTGCGGGCGCCGTTGCCGTTCATGGCGACGATGTTCCCGGCCTCGTCGACGTAGGAGGAGCCGAACTGCGAGTCGCTGAGCGTGAGCCATTGGTCAAGGAGCGGCTCGCGGAGGAGGAAGTAGTTCGCGAGGGCAGTGGCGACCTTGCGGCCGAGCGCGTCGTCGTCGGTGAGCAGCGCGTAGACGGCCATGGTGGTGAGGCACTCGGGCACGTAGGCGACGTGCGAATTGTGGATGCCGAACTTGTAGCCCTTGAACTGGTGGGGGATGCCGTTGAGCGGCGTGCCGGCCGGGGCGTCCCATTCGAGGCCGGCGAGGTCGCCGGATGCCAGTTTCACGAAGAGGCGGCCGTCGTCGGTTTTCGGGTCCCACCAGGTTTTCGCGAAGAGATGTTTCATCTCGATGAGCGATTTTTGTCCGATGAGGGAACCCTTCACGCGGGCGGCGAGGGCGGGCACGTCGTCGGGGCTGAAGAGGAGGCGCGGGTAGACACCGGGCGGCGGCACCTTCGAGCCGAGCCGCTTCGCGTCGAAGCCGGTGAGGTCGTAGCTCGAGGCGGGGACGGTGGGCCACTCGGTCTCGGGGCCGTTGAGGATTTCCAACTGCGCGGGGGTGACCTTGACGTGCTTGGTCCATTCCTCCTGCCGCGTGAGCAGGGGGATCGAGGCCGCGGCGATCGAGGGATCGGCGAGCTTGTCGGGGGTATCAAAGAGCGTGACGAGGCTCTGGCGCGCGGCCTCCGCCTTTGGGGGGAAATCCGCGCCGGCCGGCCCGGCAAAGTGCACGCCATCCGGGGTGGTGCGAAGCGTGAGACCGGCCTGGCGGGCGAGGTCGGCGAAGGAGAACCAGGTCTGCCCGCGCACTTCGAGGGTGGCCACGCCGGCGGGGGCGGCGAAGGGCGCGGAGGTCTTGGTTAGCTCGGAGGGCCGGTAGACCCAACGATCCGCGATGGACGCGAGGTCCGAAGGCACGGCGGGCGGGGTGACGGTCGGGCCGAGCACGAGCGCGGCAAACGACGCGGGGACAAACACGTCTTCGCCTTTGGCCACGGCCGCACCGCGGAGGAGGTCAGTTTCGTCGAGGCGGACGCGGGCTCCCCGCACGTAGCCGTAGCGGCTGCCGGGGCGGACCGCGATGCCGTCACGGATCGAGGCGAGCGGCTCGCGGAAGGCGGACTGGGTGTAGGGGAGCCCGAGGTTTTGCGGCGGCGGGGGCAGCGGCGCGGGGGTGGGAGCGGGGGTTTGCGCCAGGGTCGAGGCTGCAAGGCAGAGCACGACTCCCGACACCAGCAGGGGGATTTGCGGGTTCATACGGGGGAGCCGACACGGTCTCTCCCGCCTCCCGTTTTTCCCAGCAAAAACTTCGCCGGGCCCCGGCGAGACTCCCGGCTACCAGAAACCGATCGGGCCCCACGCGCCCCAGTTCATCGAGGCCTCCTCATCCATTTCGGAGGTCATGAGGTTCTCCTCGGCGATGGACTGCTTGAGGGCGAGCGCCTTGTAGCGCTGGAATTCCGTCTCGCCGCCGAAGTAGACGAGTTCGTTCTTTTTGTCGGCGTAGACGTAAACGACGCGGCCGTTGACCGTGTCGCGCTGGAGCGAGAAGGGATCGAGGTGGTTGTAGAACGCCCACTGCTTCGGCGTGCTGGGCGCCTGCGTGCGGAAGCCGGCGGCGGAGAGGAGCGACTCCTCGTTGCTGGAGCCCCAGCTGGCGCAACCGGCCAGGGAGGCGCAGAGCAGGAGCGCGAAGACGGCGAAACCACGGAAGAGACGGGGAGCATTCATCGGGACCAAAATCGCGCCGCCGCCGCCGAACCGCAAGCAAAGTCCCGCCTCCGCCGCCCGCGCGAGTAACATTCGCTTTGCCTTCCGCGGTCGCTGGATTAGGTAGGAGACTTCCCTCCCCCCAAGGAAACATGATCCCCCGAATCGCGCTGCCCCTGGCGCTGGCGTTTGGCGCCGGCGTGCTCTCCCTCCATTCCGCCCCGGCCGAGGAGGTTGACCCCCTCGTGCAGGCCTCGGCCTACGGCGACAAGACGGTGTGGTCCTACCACGGGGACGGCAAGCCAATGCCGTGGGCGCAATTTCGGCCCCGCGATTACGGCTCGTCGAGGGTGGCTTTCTCCGCCGAGGGCGTGCGGCCGGTCGGGCGCGTGCCGGCGCCCGGCGTGCATCCGCGCATCTTTTTCTCGCCGGAGGACCTTCCCGAAATCCGCCGCCGGCTGAAGGAAGACCCCGGCGGACAGGCCGCGTGGAAAACGATCCTCGCATGGTCCAACGCGATGAAGCTCACCTACGACGAGACCGCTGACTACGCGCAGCCGGACTGGGCGAAGGGAGGCTTTCGGGTCAAGGGCCGCGTGCCCTCGCTTTTCCGCATTGGCGGCTATGACCCGAAGCGGGAGGACTATTACCGCATCCTCGCCGAGGGCGGTCGGCCGGAGACCTACGCGAAGGGTTCGCCGGCGGGATTTTTCAAACCGGGGGCGACCGAGGCGTTCCGCTGCCTGATTGACGACGACCGCGCCGGCGCCGAGAAGCTGGCGAAGGCCACCGTTACGGCCATCAAGCTTGAGCAGGAGCGCCGCGCCCGGGAGGACAAACCCGGGAAGGAGGGCGAGCCGCCGCGCCCGTCCACGAGCCGGTCCGACGCCTGCGCGCTCGGATTCATCTACGACTTCATCTTCAACTACCTCACGCCCGAGCAGAAAAAAATCCTGCACGACGAGCTCGTGACGCTCTCGGCGTGGGCGGACAACTACGGGACGTTCAACAACGCCGAGGCGAGCCGCAGCAACTGGGCGACGTTTTCGTATTGGGTGTTTGATCTCATGGCCATCGAGGGCGAGCCCGGCTTCAACGACCTGAAATTCCTCGGCCTCTACCGCGGTTGGCGGAATTTTTACACCTACGCGTTCTTCGACAGCGGTGCGGCCTACGAGGCCGAGGGCAAGCTGCTCTTCGGCCTGGATGCGGCGGTGGCGTTTGACCGCGTGGGCTGGAAATACGACCTAGAGCCACTCACGCAGCATCCGCTGCCGCGCTCCTACTACGGCAAATTCTCCGCCTACGCGATGCTGCCGACGCGCGACAAGTTCGCGGTGTTCGACATCCTCGGCACGATGGGCGGCGGCTTCACCACGCCGCAGGATCTCGTCGTCGCGCGTTACCTTTTCCCCGGCGACAAGACGACGGATTTCGTTTACCGCGCGCTCGTCGGCGACGACTACCGCACGCTGCCAAGCGAGCTTCACTTCCACTGGCACCAGGCCATCACTTCGGCGATTTTTGCGACGGCGTATTCGCCGGAGGTCGACCCCGAGAAACTGGAACTCGGGCTGACGTTTTTCTGCGGCCAGCGCGCGCTGATGATGACGCGCTCGTCGTGGGACAAAAACGCCACGATGCTCACGATGCAGGTGCGCGGGGCCAGCGGTGGGCACCCGTATCCAGACCGCAACGGCATCATGATGTCCGGCCAGGGCCGCACGTGGGTGACCATCCCGGGCAAGGACATCGGCAGCTGGGCGATGAACACGGTGAGCATCGACGGCGCAGGGCAGAACGCGAGCACGCCCGCGCGGGTCGTGGACTTCGTGGACGCCCCGACGGCCACGTTCCTCACGGGCGATTCGAAGTATTCCTGGGACTGGGTGTGGAGCACCGCCCCGAAAACCACGGCCGGCACCGAGGTGCGCCGCGAGGACGTCGACCGGAGCAACATTCAGACCGGCCTTGCGTGGAAGCCCGTCGAGCAATCCTTCAACGACTTCGCTTGGACCAAAAGCGAACAGGAAATCTACCGGCGGCCGCTCAAATACAACGCCTCCTGGATCGCCCCGGACGGCGTTTACAACCCCTACATCCGCCAGGTGAACACGCCCGTGCTCCGCTCCTTTCGCAGCGCGGGGATCATCCGCGGCCCGCGGCCCTACGTGCTCGTGGTCGATGACATCCAGCGCGACAACCTTCCGGCCCGCTACGACTGGAACCTCACGCTGCCCGGCGATCTGGTGCGGGTCCCCGGCGCGGAAAAGGCCGCCGCGGCCGGCGATGTCATCCTCGCCGGCAAGGACAGCGTGGACGCCGAGGGCAATCTCACCGCGGGCGAGCCCGCCCTGCTGCTGCGCGTCGTGAACGCCGACGGCCGCCGCCAGCCGGTGGTGGTGGGCCCGCGCGAGAAGCAGAATCTTCTCACGATCAGCACGGTCGCCGAGTCCCCGAACTTCAAGGTCCTCCTCCACGCCTTCCGCGGGGGCGAACCGCTCCCCACGACGCAATGGAATGCCGCCCGCGACACGCTGGCGGTGAGTTTCCCCGACCAGAGCGACCTCATTCGCTTCAAGCCCGCGGCCTCCGGTCGCACGGAAATCGCCATCGACCGCGGCGGGAAAAATCTCCTGACGCTGAACCGCGCGGTCGAAACGCTCAACGACCCCGAGACGGACGCACTCACCGGCGCTCTGCGCACCATCCCCGAGCGGCTGAACGCGCTGCGCGCGGCGAAGTTCCAGGCCGAGCAGTTGCCCGGGTTCGTGGCCGGCTGGCGGTTCAACGGCGTGAAGGACGGAGCGTTTCCGCCCGTGGCGGGCAGCGCGGAAGGCACGCCGGGCGTGCCCGTCGGCGACGCGCAACCCGTGCCCGGCCCGGGCGGAAATTCCGTCGCGCTTTTCCGCAACGCGGTCACGCTGCCGATGCCGTTTGCGGACCGGCTTTCCGGCAACTTCACGTTCACGTTTTGGGTGAAAACCGCGGCGGACGACAGCGGCACCATCCTCGCGTCGAACGCCCACATGGGCCTCACCTTCGACCTCGTGCAGAGCCGCATGCGGTTCAACGCGCTCAAAACCTGGGCGCTGGGCGGGTCGCTCGCGAGCTCGATGCTCACGGGCTGGACGCATTTTGCGGTGACCTCCGACGGCACGACGCTGAGCCTCTATCGCAACGGCCGGCTGCTCATGGCGGTGCCCATCGAGGGGCGCAAGACGGCGTGGGGACGCGACCTAGTGCTTGGTTCCGACAAGAACGCGTGCGCGTTCACCGACATCTACTTCTTCGACGCGAGCCTGCCCGCCTCGACCGTGGATGCGCTCTACCTTTCCGGCCGCACCTCGCCCGGGCAACTGGCGGGCAAGCCCCCCGCCCCGCGCGCGCCGTAGCGCGCGTCCGGTGACACCGCTTCTTTTCCGCGTCCATGAAAGCTCTCCTGTTTGCCCTGCTGCTCGCGACTTCCGCGGCGTTCGCCGCCGAGTGGCAGTTCTCGGTGCCGACGGCGGACGGGAAGGGCCGGGCGTTTTTGTGGATTCCGCCCGACTGCGACCATGTGCGCGGTGTTGTCCTGAGCGGGCAGGTGATTCTGGAGAAAAACGTGCTGGAGGATCCGGCCATCCGTGCGGCCGCGGCGCGCGCCGGGCTGGCCCTGGTGCTCGACATGAAAAGCACGATCGGGAACGGACCCGATTTTTCCGAGGGGAGCGAGGGGCGGAAGCGGTTGCAGGGCATCCTCGACCGACTGGCGGAGGTCTCGGGTTACGCCGAGATCGCGCAGGCGCCGCTGCTCACGCTGGGCCACAGCGGCGGCGCGATTTTCGCCTGGAACGTGGCCTACGGCATGCCGGAGCGGGTCTTTGGCGTGATCGGCCTGAAGGCGGCGCCGATCCCCGCGCCGCCCGGATTCAAGCCGGAGAAGGGGGATGGCGCGCCGATCCTCAACCACGTGCCGATCCTTGTCGTGACCGGCCAATACGAGGCCTGGAACAACTCGGGGCGCACGCCGGAGTATCACTGGCGCTGGGTGCGCGGCGGGTTGCTGCGCGACCGGGCGATCGGGCGGAACGCGCAGGCCAGCGTGCTCGTGGAGCCGGGGACGGGGCATTTCAGCTGGTATCCGGAGCTGGCGGATTACGTCGCGATGTTCATCGAGAAGGCCGCCGCGGCGCGGCTGCCCAAGGAGCGGCCACCCGCCGGAGAATTCCCGAAGCTGCGGGATATTCCGGCGGAGGAGGGATGGCTGAGCGACGCGGATTTTTTCGGCGGCTCGCGGCATGCGACCGCGGCGTTCCGCGACTACGCGGGCGATCCGTCGCTGGCGTTCTGGCATCTGGACGCTGAGCTGGCGCGGGCCAACGAGGCGTTCGTCGCGGGCGGGAAGGGGCGGGAATTTCAGCAGCTCACCTTTTTCGACGAGGGCCGGGCGCTGGAGCCGGACTGGATGATTGAGGCGCCGTTTCGTCCGCTGGAGGACGGCGCGAGCTTTCGGGTGCAGGCGGGATTTCTGGACGAAACGTCCGCGGATTTTTCGATTCCCGCGGCGCGATCCATCGGCCACGCCGCGGGAGCGATTCGCTACCGGCTGATCGGCGGTTGGGCGGGCGGCGGGCGGCAGACGGGACCGGACACGTTCCGCCCGGCGATGGACCGGTTCAGCTGGGTGAAGCCTTCGAACAGCGTCATGGTCATCGCCTCGCATCCCGGGGATGAACGGTTCTCGCCCTACGAGCAGCCGGTGAACATCAAGTTTCCCGCCCGGCTCACCGAGGGGGAGGCGCAGACGATCACGTTTGCGCCGATCGCCGATCAATCCGCGGAGGCGCGGAGCGTGAAGCTGGACGCGACGTCGAGCGCGGGGCTGCCGGTGGAATTTTTTGTGATCGAAGGGCCGGCGGGAATCGACGGCGACACGCTGCGGCTGACCGCGCCGCCGCCCCGCGCACGCCGGCCGATCACGGTCACGGTGGGAGCCTGGAACTGGGGCCGCGCGGTCGCTCCGAGGGTTCAGACCGGCGGGCCGGTGGTGCGGAGTTTTCTCGTGCGCTAGTTCGCCCGGGTGGGCGGGCGCGGGGGGAGGATCACGGCGGCGTGATTCGCAGGCGCAGGAAGCGGCGGGGGAGGCCGGGGGAAAGCGTGAGGGTGTCGTTTACGGTGACGGATTGGCCGATGGTGCCGGGGTTGGTGGCGATGGGGGACCAGGTGATGAGGTCGGAGGAGCCTTCCACGGTGTAGGTGAGTTCGGCGCGCGTCGGCTGGTAGGTGAGCTGGAGGCGGGAGGCGTCGCGCGAGGAGGTGGGCAGGCGGAAGGCGTCGGCGAGGAGCGGGTTGCCGCCGAGGGCGTATTCGAAGAAGTTGCTCACGCCGTCGGCGTCGGGGTCGGCGGAGTCGGTGGCGTTGCCCGTCGCGGACAGCGTGCCGAAGGTCGAGAGGCGCCAGAGTTCGAGGTTGCTGGCGAGGACGAGGTCCACGTCGCCGCCGGAGCCGGCGGCGTAGTCGAGATACCAGGTGCGGCCGGAGGCGGTGAAGGGCGTGCGGTTGGCGCGGCCCGCGAAGGTGCCGGTGA
>JAIYAZ010000068.1 GCA_027488755.1 Verrucomicrobiaceae bacterium
CGTAGGAGGAGTCGTTCGTGGTGAACTTGCCGTCGATGACGCCGCGCTTGCCGAGCTGGAGGGTGGGTTTACGGCTCGGGGAGGGCGAGGCACTGGGCGACGGCGACGGGCTGGGCGACGGGCTGGGCGACTCAAAGGGCGTCGGGCTCGGGAACGGGGTCGGCGACGGGCTGGGCGTTGGTGACGGGCTCGGCGTGGGCGACGGGCTCGGGGTAGGCGACGGGCTCGGGGTAGGCGACGGGCTCGGGGTAGGCGACGGGCTCGGAGTAGGTGACGGGCTCGGCGTAGGTGACGGGCTCGGGGTAGGCGACGGGCTCGGGGTAGGCGACGGGCTCGGGGTAGGCGACGGGCTCGGGGTAGGCGACGGGCTTGGAGTGGGCGACGGGCTCGGAGTCGGCGAGGGCGAGGGGAACCCTTCCTCATCGAACGAGAAGGTGGCGGTCAGGGCCGTGTTGGCGTTGAGGGCGAAGCTGATTTGGGTCGCAGTGGTGCCGGAAACGCCGTTTACCTGCCATCCCGTGAAGAAGTAACCCGGGTTGGCGACCGCGGTGAAGGTCATGTTGGTTCCCGCGGCGTAGACTCCCGGGGTGACGCTCGTGTTGATCTTCCCCGAGCCGCCGGGCGAAACCGAGTAGCTCAGGGTGTATTCCTGGGTCGGGGCGGCGTGGGCGGTGAAAGTCGCCAGGCCGAACGCGAGGCCGGCGAGAAGGAAAAAACGGGGCGCGCGAAGCGTCCGAAAGAGACGGGAATTCATGGTTGGCCGAAGCGTATAAGTCGAAAAGCAACGGGGGCGCAACCTTTGATTTCCCGCCACGGGGGCGGGTTGGCGGGAGGGGCGTGGGCGCGCTTGCCAAGGGGCCCATGGACCGGGCATGATCGCGGGCGTTCGCCCTCCTCCCATGAACGTATCTCCTGCCCTGGTGCTGGCCGGCTTGCTCGGCATTTCCTCGATTTCCCCCCTGAGCGCCGCGGACTCGCGGTTTTGGGATTATTACAATCCGAAGCCGTCGAATTACATCGGGTCCCGCGAGTGGTGGGAGGGCGAGACCTTGAGCGGGGATTGGTGGGGCATTCGCAACATGCTCGACCAGGAGAACGGCGTGGAATTTTCGTTCACCTACACGAACAACATCGCGGGCAATCCGGTGGGCGGGAAGCAGCAGAGCATGACGTATTGCGACAACGTCGGCTTCGGCGTGTCGGTGGACCTGGAGAAGCTCGTCGGTTGGACGGGCGGGATGATCACGGTGAGCGGGCTGAATCGCGCGGGGCAGAGCCTGTCGGAGATCGCGATTGGCAATCAGTTTACCGTGCAGCAAGTCTACGGCGGGCAGACGGCAATGTATTACGCGCTGGCCTTCGAGCAGCGGCTGCTGGACGACAAGATCGGGATCAAGGTCGGGCGGTTTTCGACGGGCGATGATTTTGCGAGCTCGCCGATTTACTGGCTCTACATGAACAACGGCATCGACGGGAATCCCCAGGCGCTGCCGGTGAACACGCAATTCTCCGCGTATCCGTGGGCGGTGTGGGCGGCGCGCGTGAAGGTGCAGCCGACGCCGGAGCTGAGCGCGATGTTTGGCGCGTATCAGGTGTCGAACCGCGTGTTCAACCGCGCCTACAACGGCGTGGACTGGAGCATTCGCCCGGACGACGGCGTGCTGCTCATCAGTCAGTTCGGCTGGACGCCGGAGTTTTTCAAGCGAGACGTGCCCGCCGCGGAGCCGGCCGGGAAACCGGCGGCGGCACCCGACGGCAAGACGGAGGCGAAGAGCTTCAAGCAGCCGGTGGAGATGGTGCGCAAGGGGCTGCCGGGCCATTACTGGTTCGGGTTTTACTACTCGCCGTGGCAGTTTGCGCAGTTTGGCACGACGGACACGGCGACGAATTCTTACGGCTTTTACTGGCATGCGGACCAGATGGTGTTCCAGGAGGCGCCGGGGTCGGATCAGGGCCTCACAATCTGGAGCGCGGTGGTGCTTTCGCCGCAGCAGAACATCGCGAAGCTGCCGTTCCAGGTGAACGGCGGCCTGGCCTACAAGGGGCTGATCCCCACGCGCGACAACGACCAGACGGTCTTTGGCGTGGTTTACGGTCAGTTCAGCGACGACTACGCGGCGGCGACCGAGGCGACCGGCGGCGGTTCGCCCGAATACGAACTTGTCTTCGAGTGGGGCTACCGCGTGCAGTTCAACCAGTGGCTCTACGTTCAGCCGAATCTCCAATACGTGATCAACCCCGGCGGCGCGCACAACATTCCGAATGCCCTCGTGCTGGGCGCGCAGTGCAGCGTGACGTTTTAGGGTTCCCGTTCCTGGTTCGTTGTTCTTGGTTCTTCGTTCGCAATCGCCCGATTCGGCGGTCATAGACCGCCGCTCCAGTTTATGAAAACCCCCGCCCTCCTCGTCGTTCTGTTGCTCTCCGCTCTGCCCGTTTGGGCGGAGGTGGTGCCGAATCCGCTCTTTTCCGATCACGCCGTGCTCCAGCAGGGGCGGCCGATTCCCGTGTGGGGAACGGCGCGGGCGGGGGAAAAGGTCACCGTGGAGTTTGCCGGTCAGCGCGTGGCGACCACGGCCGGGGCGGACGGGCGCTGGCAGGTGAAGCTGGCCCCGCTGAAGGCGGGTGGGCCGCATGAGTTGACGATCCGCGGCGACAATGTCGTGACGATCGCGGACGTGCTGGTCGGTGAGGTTTGGGTGGCCAGCGGGCAGTCGAACATGGAGCGGCAGCTTGGGCTGCGGCCGCCGCAGTTGCCGATCGAGAATTGGGAGCAGGAGGCGGCGGCGGCGACGTTTGACGCGATCCGGCAGTTCCGCGTCGAGCCCGGCATGGAGAACGAGCCGCGCAGCGCGGTGAAGGGATCGTGGCTCGTGTGCTCGCCCGCGACGGCGAAGGATTTTTCGGCGGTCGGGTTTTTCTTTGCGCGGGACCTCTACCGCAAACTCGGCGTGCCCGTCGGGCTCCTGTTCTCGTCGGTGGGCGGCACGAAGGCCCAGGCGTGGATGAGCCGCGCCACGCTGGAGGCCTCGCCCGCGCTGCGGGAGGTTTTTGCCGAGCAGGCGAAGGCCGAGGCCGACTATCCGGCGGCGCTGGCGAAGTATCAGACCGAGGAGGCGGCGCTGCTGGCCAAGTGGCAGGCGGAGAGCGACGCCGCGACGAAGGAGGGCAAGCCCGCGCCGCGCAAACCCGGCCCGCCGCGTGATCCCCGCACGGGCACGAGCCGGCCGACCGTGCTTTACAACGCGATGATCGCGCCGCTCATTCCCTACGGCATTCGCGGGGTGATCTGGTATCAGGGCGAATCCGACTGCGGGAACCCCGCGCGTTACCGGCTGCTGTTTCCCGCGCTCATCACGAGCTGGCGGCAGGCCTGGGGGGAGGGGGATTTCCCGTTCCTCTTCGTTCAGCTCGCCCCCTACCGCAGCAACAATCCCGAGCTGCGCGAGGCGCAGTTCCTCACCGGACGCACCGTGCCCGGCACGGCGATGGTCGTTACCACGGACGTGGGCGACGCGAACGACATTCACCCCACGCGGAAGGGCCCCGTCGGCGTCCGCCTCGCGCTGGCCGCCCGCGCCCTTGCCTACGGCGAGAAGGCGCTGGCTTATTCGGGCCCGGCCTTCACCTCGGTGCGGGTCGAGGGCGATCACGTGACGGTTGCGTTTGATCACGCCGCCGGCCTCGCCGCCAAGGATGGCCCGCTCACGGGTTTTGAACTCGCCGGGGCGGACGGGAAGTTTGTCCCGGCCGAGGCGAAGATCGTCGGCGAGACCGTCGTCGTCACCGCGCCCGCGGTGCCGGCACCGGCGGCCGTGCGTTACGCCTGGGCGAACGTCCCGACCGGCAACCTTGTGAACGCCGCCGGCCTGCCTGCTTCGCCCTTCCGCAGCAACTCGCCGTAGCGGGTCCGTGCGGCGGCTTGAATGCGCGGGCTGCGCGTGGCAGCCTGCGGGCAGATGGCGCGCCTTCTGATTTTTCTCCTCGCCCTGCCCGCGCTGCTGCGGGCGGCGGACTGGCCGGTCACTTCCGTCGACGGCCGCGACTACGTGCCGCTGGCCAGCGTGGCCACGTTCTACGGCATGGGGGCGCCGGCGCGCAGCGGGGCGAAGATTTTTGCGGCCAGCGGCGGGGGCAAATCGCTCCAGGTGGAGGTCGACAGCCGCGAGGCGATCATCGACGGCGTGCGGCACTGGCTCTCCTTTCCCGCGCGGCTGGCGAACGGCGCGCCGGCCGTCTCCACCGTGGATCTCCGGCGCACCATCGACCCCGCGCTGCGTCCCGACAAGGTCGCCGGCCTGCGCCCGGTGCGGACCGTCGTGCTCGACGCGGGCCACGGCGGCCACGACAACGGCGCGCGTTCCCCCTACGGCTCGGAAAAGGAATTCACCCTCGATACCGTGCGCCGGCTGCGCAAAAAACTTGAGGCCGCCGGCCTGCGCGTCGTCGTCACCCGCAATTCCGACACGTTCATCGAACTCGAAAACCGCCCCCGCGTCGCCAACCGCATTCCCGGCGCGATCTTCGTGAGCATCCATTACAATTCCGCGGATTGGAAACCCGCCGCGAACGGCCTGGAAACCTACGCCATCTCGCCGCTCGGCGCGCCGCCCAGCGGGCAGGATGTCGTGATGGCGCGGGACCGCGAGACCGAGGCCGGCCATGCCCTCGAGCCGGTGAACTTCACGCTCGCGAACACCGTGCACCACGCCCTCATGGGCCGCCTGCCCAACGCCGACCGCGGCGTGAAGCGCGCCCGCTTTGTCGTGCTCAAGGACGCCGCCGTGCCCGCCATCCTCATCGAGGGCGGCTTCCTCACGAACCCCACCGAGGCCCGCCGCGTCGCCGACCCCAAGTGGCGCGAGGCCTACGCCGCCGCCATCGCCGCCGGCATCCTCGAATACAAACGCCTCGCCGAGCAGGGCGTGAAGCCCCGGGAAAAGGCGGATTGGTAAGGGGGGTTGATAGTTAAGGGTTGAGGGTTGATAGGTGATGGGCGAGGGAAGCCCCATCTTTTCGCTTGAAATCCCCGCGCGGCGACGGTATGTAGAGAATTATCCACCCGAGCGACACATGAATCCCTCCCCCCTCCTCCCCCGCCGCGTCTTCCCGGTTTTTCTTCTGTTGGCCGGCCTTTCGCTGGCCCGGGCGACCTCTCTGGTCACCGTGGCCGAGAACCCGAATGACTTCACCTCCTCCCTCGGCGGGACGAGTCTTTACTCGTTCGACAACCTTAAACTCGGCCTGAACAAGAACGTGAGCTGGGACAAGGTGGGCACGTTCGATCAGCTCTACGTGCAGGCCTACAATCAATACGGCGGCGCGCCGGACGCGGAGTTTCCCGGCGGCAGCCCGTATTCCACGCAATCGCGCAACGTCGGCGTGGTCGCGACGACGCTCACGTTGAACACGCCGAGTTCCTACTTCGGGTTCTACTGGTCGGCGGGCGACGCCTACAACAAGCTGCAATTTTTCAACGGCAGCTCGCTGGTGGCCGAGTTCACCACGGCTTCGCTGATGAAAGAGCTGCCGAAGACCTATTACGGCAATCCGCTGAACCGCCGGCAAAACGCGGGCGAGCCCTACGCGTTCATCAATTTTTACGGCGACGCCTCGACGACGTGGAATCGGATCGTGCTCACGAACAATGGCACCTCCGGCTTCGAGTCGGACAACTACACGTCCCGCATCGCGGCGTGGACCGCCAAGCTGGACGGGGCCATCACCGGCCGGCCGGTGCTGGAGGTCAATGGTTCGACGGTCACCACGGTGGCCGCGCTCAGCCCAAAGTGGGCGTATGAGCCCAATGCCCCCGGCGCGCCGGCGCCGCCGCTGCTCGCCGTCGTGGCCTTCGGCCTCGTGCTGGGGTTGCGGGCGATTCGCGACCGCAAGGCGAACCGGCAAGGGTAGTCATTTCCTCCCGGGTTGCGGCCCGGGCTTCGCCGCATGAATCCGAGCCCGCCCCGTTCGCCGCGCGCGGGTGCCGGGGCGGTGCTGCTCCGCACGGTGCTGCCGATCCTGCTCGTGACCGGGCTGACCCGGTTGTCGGCGGCGCAGGATTTTTTCTCCGGGGTGTCGCGGCCGATCGTGCTCGGGCTGCTTGGCTTGCTGGGCGTGCCGGGCGAGGACCTCGGGCACACGATCCGCGTCGGGCGGCTGGAGGTGCCGTGGACGGGGGATTGCGCGGGATTAAATCTCCTGCTGCTGCTGCTCGCGGTGGCGATCTGGGTGAACCGCCGGGAACCGCTCGGCTGGCGCTACGCGGCCCGCGTGCTGCTCATGGTGCCGGCGGCCGTCGTTGCCAACGTCGCGCGGATCTTCACGCTGCTGGCCTACCGGGAGTGGAACTACCCGGGGATCGAGAGCCCGCAGCTGCATTACTTCTTCGGCCTGGCGTGGCTGGTGCCCTTTGCGGTGCTGGCGATGCCGGGCGGACCGCGGCCGCTGGCGGCGCGGGTGTTTGAGCTGCTGCACGTGGCGGCGATCATCGCGCTGCTGGCTCCGCTTACGGACGGCCCGGGCGGGATCAGCCTCGCGGTCGCGGTCGTGCTGGGCCTGGCCCATTGCCGGCTGCCGGCGCGCGTCTCGCCCGCGCGGGCCGTTCTGCTCGGGGTCTGGCTGGTGGCGGCCGGCGGCATTGCGCTTACGGGCATGGAGTCGTTCTGGCTGCCGTGGCTGCTGGTGTGCCCGTTGCTGGCGGATCCGCGCTGGGTTTTCCGCCCGGCCGGGGCGGTGCTCACGCTGGCCGCGCATCCGCTGTTTGCGATGATCCCGGGGGCAGAATGGATCACGTGGGCGGCGGTCGCCGCGGCTCTGTGGGGGGATTTCCGGCGGCCGGTCGTCTCGGGGTCCGCGCCGGCGGAGGGCGGGGAGTTTTCGCGGGGTCCGGGGGGGCGGGTTTTGCTCGGGGCGTGTGCCGCGTTGTTTGTGCTGCCGTTCCTCGCCTCGACGCTCATCGCGGGCAAGGAGGAGACGTGGTCGCTTCCCGTCGACGCGGACCGGAAATCCGTCCCGGGCAATGGTTACGCCCTGCGCCTGCCGGGACAGCCGGAGCAGCTTGGGCTGCTTTGGTATCCGGCCCGGGGGACCGAGCGGCACCATTCGGTGACCGCGTGCCTGAAGTATCGCGGCATCTCGCTGGCGCCACTGGCCGGGGCGACCGGGGTTTTCACCGACGGCACGCACCTGGTGCGGGAGTATTTTTTGCAGAACGGCCGGCTGATTTCCACGCACCTCGACTACGTGCTGGCCACGCTGGGGCCGCGCACCTCGGCAGGCGTGCACCTGATCTTTATGACGCCGAAGGACGCGATGAGCGTGGAGGAATTTCAGGCGGCCTCGGCCCGGACGGCGGCGGAGCTTTTCGCCGAGATCACGCGGGAGAAGGCGGCGGCGGACCCGGCGCGCTGAGGTCGGGGGATCAGTGCGCGGAGGTTTTTGAGAACACGTTCAGCACGACCACGCCGGCGATGATGAGGCTGATGCCGAGGACGGCCGCGGCGTCGAGGGCCTGGCGGTAGACCGCCCAGCCGACGAGGGCGACGAGCGCGGTGCCCGCGCCGGACCAGATCGCGTAGGCCACGCCGACGGGGATCGTTTTCAGCACGTGCGAGAGGCCGTAGAACGCCGCGCCGTAGCCGAGGATGACGACGACGGAGGGCCAGAATTTCGTGAAGCCGGCGGAGGCTTTCAGGCAGGAGGTGGCGATGACCTCGGCGAGGATGGTGAGGGCGAGGATGAGGTAGGGCACGCCCCGTTGCTCGCCGAGCGGGCGCGGCTTGGCAAGCGCGGGATGGTGGCGGGGCCGTCGCTAACGGAGCGGGCCGGGGAGGGCTTTTTCGGTGAGGGCGATGCCCTGCGCGGCGACCTCGTCGCGGGCGCGGGGGCTGGCGGTGCCGGTGAGGTAGATGTGGCGGCCGGTGATTTTCTGGTCGGGGATGGTGCCGTTTTTGAAGGCCGTGACGAACTGGGCCGCGCCGGGGGTCCAACTGGCGTGGTCCCATTCAATCGGGGCGATGAGGGTGCCGTCCTTCGCGAGGGCGAGGGGGATGCCCTGGTGGGCGGAGAGGAGGGCGAGGGGCTGGCGGTCGTGAATGTGCGCGAGGAGCTGAGCGCTGCGGAGGTAGGAATTCGCGTCGGATTCGTCGGTGGAGTCGGCGGCGAGGCGGATGAAGGTTTCGCGGCCGAGGGTCTGGTGGATGCGCTCCATCGCGTCGACGATGAGGGTCTGGTGCGTGGGGGAGAGGGCGGGGTTGTTGAGGAAGCGGTTCGCGTCCTCGCGGCTGACGCCCATGCCGAGGAGTTTTTTGAGGTTCTCGCGGCGGAGGTCGTTCGGGCTGAGGTCGCGCAGGGCCTGGAGGGCGGAGCCGCTGGCGTTCACGCCGGTGATGGCGAGGCCGGCCGCGCCGCCGATGGGCATGAGGGCGCCGGCGAAGGTCATTTTGCCCGCGTAGGAGGCCCAGGCGACGCTGTCGAGCTCGTGCTGGAGCACTTCGTTGGTCGAGTAGGGATCGACGCCGAGCTCGGCGGCGAGCTTCCGTTTGACCTCGGAGAGGCCGATGAGGTCCTTGAGGGCGTTGTCCTCGTAGTCGGAGGTGGGGCGTTGGCTGGCGATTTCCTTGGCGGTCTGGCCGGCGCGGTTGAGCATTTTCCAGACGCCCTTGGGCACGCCGCTCACGGTGTCCACGGGGTGCGCGACGAGGTTGCCGGCGAGTTCGAGCGGGCTTTTGGCGGCGGCCTTGAGGGCTTCCTTGTAGCGTTCGGTTTTGGAGAGGGCGCGGAGCTGGGCGATGGCGGCGATTTCGCGCAGGCGGATGACGAGCTGGGTGTTGCCGGTGGCGTGGAAGGTGCCGAAATCGGAGGAGATGATGTAGCGATTCTGGCCGCCGAGGGGGCGGGCCTGAGGGAAGAGCGAGAAGTTCGGGCCCTGGGTGAACTCGGGCCGGAGGATGACGGTGGTCTCCAGCGTGGGCGGGGTTTCAAAGGCCGGCGTGGGCGAGGCGGCGGGCGTCTGGGCGGAGAGCAGCCCGGGCAGGGCGAGGAGGAGGGCGAGGGCCGCGCGAGGGATCATGCGCGCCACGTTAGGGGCCCGCGCGGCGCGGGGCGAGATTTTCGGGTAGGGCGGCGAGGACGGCGGCGGCGGGGATGCGGTCCATCGGGGCCTGGGGGTAGGCGGGGCGGAGGTCGGGTTCGCCGCAGGCGGTGACGAGGCGGGAGGTGGTGCGGCGGGGGCGCCAGTGGAAGGGGTTCGTGGGGCCGAAGAGGGCGACGACCGGGACACCGAGGGCGTCGGCAAAATGGACGGGCGCGGAGTCCACGGCGGCGACAAACTGGGCACGTTCCAGCACGGCGGCGGTGCCGAGGAGGCTGAGCTTGCCGGCGAGGATCGCGGGCAAGGGTTGATGGTTGAGGGTTGAGAGTTGATGGGTGATCGCAGCGAGGTGGGCGCGTTCGGCGGGGTCGTTGGAACCGGTGAGGACGACGGGGAGGCCGCGCTCTCGCTGGACGTGGCGGATGACTTCGGCCCAGCGTTCGGGGAGCCAGTATTTTTCGGCGCGGGCGGTGCCGGGATGCACCACGACGAAGGGGCCGGTGATGCCGGCGGCGGCGAGGGCGGCGTCGGCTTCGGCGCGGGCCGCGGGCGGGAGGTGGAGCGTGGGCGGGAGGCCTTCGACGGTGAGGCCGAGGGGGCGGAGGAGGTCGAGGTGGTGGTCGACGGTGTGGCGGTCGCGGACGGAGGATTCGACGAATTCGGTGTAGAGCGCGCGGCGGAGGGGTTTTGTCGCGAAGCGCTGCCAGGTGAGGCGGCGGGGGGCGCGGGAGAGCGCGGTGGCGAGGGCGGAGCGGTCGTTGCCGGTGAGGTCGAGGGTGACGTCGAAGCGGCGGGTGGCGAGGGGGAGCCAGAGGTTTTGGCCGCGGAGGAGGATGGCGTCCGCGTCGAGGGCGGGAGCGAGGGCGGCGGTGGCGCGGTCGAGGGCGAGGGTGAGGTGGACGCTAGGAATGCCGGCGCGCAGGGCGGCGAGGACGGGCGTGGTGAGGATCGCGTCGCCGATGCGCTTGAGCTGGATGATCAGGACCCGGGGGGGCTGATCAGGCAGGGTTGATGGTTGAGAGTTGATGGTTGATGGGAGGGTTGCTGCTGCGCGGGAATTTTTGGCCGCTCAACCTTCAACTCTCAACTCTCAACTGGCCTCACGTGGCGCGCAGCGCCACGTCGTAGGCCTGGAGGAGGCGTTGGCGGAAGTGGTCCCAGGTGAAGTTGTCCTCCACGCGGCGGCGGCCGGCGGCGCCGAGGCGGGCGCAGAGGTCGCGGTCGGCGTGGAGTTGCCGGATGGCGGCGGCGAGGGCGTCGGGGTCGTTTGGCGGAATGACGAGGCCGGTTTCGCCGTGGACGACGACGTCGCCGGATTCGCGGGTGGTGATCTGGGGAAGGCCGCAGGCGGAGGCTTCGTAGGTAGCCTTGGCGCTGCCTTCACATTCGCTGGGGAAGATGTGGACGGCGGCGCGGCGAAGTTCGGCGGGGACGTCCTGGACGAAGCCGCGGACGGTGACGTTGGCGGGGGCGTCGGCGAGGAGGGGGGCGATGTCGCGGCCGGGCGAGCCGACGAGGACGAGCTCGGCGTCGGGGAGGGCGAGGCCTTTCCAGACGTCGAGGAGGTGGTGGACGCCCTTTCGTCGGCTGAGGGAGCCGACGAAGATGGCGCGGAAGGTTTCCGGCGGGGCGGGGGCGGGGGTGAAGGTGGTGACGTCCACGCCGCGGGAGGTGAGGAAGAGTTTTTCCGCGGGAAGGCCGGCGATGAGGAAGGTCTCCCTGGCTTTTTCGGAGAGGACGAGGAGGAGGGTGGCGCGGGCGTATTCCTCCATGACGCGCTGGCGGGTGGTGAGGAGGCGGTTGAGGAGGCGGCGGGGGAGCGGGGCGGTGTCGCGCTGGATTTCGCTCCAGGTTTTGTCCTTCTTCACCTTGCCCTTGTTGCGGTGCCAGGTGGGGATTTCGAGCACGCTGGGGATGCGGAGGCGCTCCGCGGTGCGGAGGCTGGCGAGGGCGTCGCCGGACCAGGTGTGGAGGAGGTCGTAGCGGCCGGTGGCGAGCTGGCGGGCGGCGGCGTGGTCGAGGGCGAGGCGCTTGGCGCCGACGTAGTAGTCGCGAGGGAGGAGGGAGAGGAGTTTGACGGGGTGGAGGGAGAGGAGCTGGATTTTGGATTTTGGAATTTGGATTTTGGATTGGTAGGCGATGGCGCGGCCGAGGAAGTGGCCGTCGAGGGCGGCGCGGAGGGATTCGGCGGCGACGCGGTCGAGCCCGGTGCCGCCGAGGCCGGCGGCGATGGCATAGAGGAGGGAGCGGGGCTGGCGAAGCGGGGTAGTCACGCGGCGAAGGGCGGAATTCTACGGCGCTTTGGCGAAAAGCGCCCTAGGATTTTGCGCGATGAAGATCGGTTTTGTGCGGCGCGGGTATTCGGCCACGGGCGGGGCGGAGGCGTATTTGCGCCGGCTCGCGGCGGGGGTGGCGGAGGCGGGGCACGAGCCGGTGTTGATCGGTTCGGGGGAGTGGCCGGAGGCGGCGTGGCCGGGGGAGTTCGTGGTGCGGGTGGACGGTTCGTCGCCGGCGCGGTTTGCCGCCGGGGTGGAGCGGGCGGCGGAGGGGTGCGAGGTGACGTTCAGCCTGGAGCGGATCGGGCGGTGCGACGTGTTTCGCGCGGGGGATGGGGTGCACGCGGCTTGGCTGGACCGGCGGGCGGCGTTTGAGCCGGCGTGGCGGCGGTGGGCGCGGGGGTTCAACCGCAAGCACCGGGAGCTGCTGGCGCTGGAGGCGGCGGTGTTTTCGCCGGAGCGGACGGGGCGGGTGATTGCGAATTCGCGGATGGTGCGGGATGAGATCGTGGCGCGCTACGGGTATCCGGCGGAGCGGATCGACGTGATTCCCAACGGCTATGATGCGCCGGAGCCGACGCCGGGGGCGCTGGAGGCGCGGCGGGCGGAGCTGGGGATCGCGCCCGGGGCTTATGTGGCGTTGTTTGCCGGGAGCGGCTGGGAGCGGAAGGGGCTGCGCACGGCGGTGGAGGCGGTGCGGGGGCGCGACGTGACGCTGCTGGTGGCGGGGCGTGGCACGTGGCGCGGGGCGCGGCCGGCGAACGTGCGGTGGCTGGGGCCGCGGGCGGATTTGACGGGGGATTTCGCGGCGGCGGATGTGTTTGTGCTGCCGACGATTTACGATCCGTTTTCCAACGCGTGCCTGGAGGCGCTGGCGGCGGGGCTGCCCGTGGTGACGACGTCGGCGAACGGATGCGCGGAGATTCTTTCGCCGGGCGTGCATGGCTCGGTGGGGGAGCCGGGGGATGCGCGGGCGGTGGCGGAGGCGCTGGAGTTCTGGCGCGGGCGGGCGGCGGCGGCGCGGGAGGGATGCCGCGCGCGGGCGGCGGAGTTTTCCGTGGCGGAGAACGTGCGGCGGTCGCTGGAGGCGATCAGCCGGGCAGGAGCACGCTGAGAACGGCGTCGGTGTCGCCGAGGTCGGTGAAGAGGTGGTCGGGGGCGTGGGCGCGGAGTTCCTCCGCGGAGTAGATGCCGGTGGCGATGGCGACGGTTTTCGCGCCGAAGACGCGGCCGCACTCGATGTCGCGCGGGGTGTCGCCGATCACGAAGATGCGCTCGGGGGGGAATTCCACGCCGTGTTCGTCGAGGGCGCGGGCGCGGGCGACGGGGCCGAGTTCGTTGCGGTCGTGGTGGTCGTCGGCGAAGGCGCCGAAGGCGAAATAGTGCCAGACGTCGTAGTGGGAGAGTTTGATCTCGGCGCCGCGGCGGAGGTTGCCGGTGAGGAGGGCGAGGACGCAGTTGGGGTGGCCGTGGAGGCGCTCGAGGAGCGGGAGGATGCCGGGGAGGACGCGACCCTGGTGGCGTGGCATGTGGCCGGGGAGCAGGGAGAGGTAGGTGTCGAGGAGGGCGGTGACGTTTTCCGCGGTGACGGGGAGGCCGTGCTTCTCGAGGAGGAGGCGGGCGATCTTCGCGTCGGTGGCGCCGGCGAGGGTGATGCCGGAGAGGTCTTCGGTGACGCCGAAGCGCTGGGCCATGGCGTCCTTGAGCGCCCACTCGCCGGCCCCGCCGGAGACGATGAGGGTGCCGTCGATGTCGAAGAGGAGGAGGTGGCGCACGGGGAGGGACTTGGGTCTCAGGTCCAGGGTCTAAGCTCTAAGGTCTAAGGTTGGACTGTGTTTTCGGGCCCGGCTTTGGACCCGAGGCCTGAGACTTTAGACCCGAGGCCAGGTGATTAATCCTCGTCGTCCTCGTCCTCGACGTCCTCGACGTATTCCTCGTCGGGCGCGGTGAAGCGGCGTTTGCGCTTGTTGGCGGGGAGGGGGCTGAGGGTCATGCCGAGGGAACGGCCGGCCATTTTCGGCTCCATGTCCACGTGGGCCATGGTGGCGAGGTCCTGCTTGACGCGTTCGAGGACGGCGCGGCCGATTTCCTGGTGGGCCATTTCGCGGCCGCGGAACTGGAGGCCGACCTTGAGCTTGTTGCCCTTGTCGAGGAACTCCTCGGCGTGGCGGATCTTGGTGAGGTAGTCGTGCTCGCTGATGTTGGCGCGGAATTTGACTTCCTTGACCTTGCTGACGACGTGCTTGCGCTCCTTTTCCTGCTTGGCGAGTTCGTAGCGGTATTTGCCGTAGTCGACGATGCGGCAGACGGGCGGGGTGGCGTTGGGGGCGACTTCGACGAGGTTGAGGCCGTATTCGCGGGCTTTGCGAATGGCGTCGTCGGTGCGCATGACCCCGAGCTGGGCGCCGGTGGCAGCGAGGACGACGCGAACCTCGCGAGCGCGGATGCGTTCATCGATGCGGTGTTCGGGTTCGCGGAGTTCGCGGCGGAAGGGAGGGCGCGGTTTTATGGGAATGAGGGCAGGGGTTTAGTGGGCATCAAGAAAAGGGACGAACGGGGGCAGGGGCCGACGGACGTTCCGCGCAGGCAATCGTTACTCATGAACGGCATGAGTCAGCGGGTGCGGGTGGAAGCAGGCATGGTCAATCGGCGGGTGCGTCGCATCGGACGCGGGTGCGAACTTGCAAAAGCCACCCCGGGCGTGCAAGTGGAAAATTTTTCCGAAGTGGTAACGGAGCGGGGGTTCCTCACTGGAGGAGGAGGCATCCGGCGACGCCGGCGGCGAGGATGAGGATGGCGGGGTTGATCTTTTTGCCGAAGTAGATGGCGATGAAAACGACGGCGGCAAAGGCGAGGCAGATCTGGCTTTTTTCGCCGACGATGGCGGTGCGGGCGATGGCGAGGGTGCCGGCGAGCATGAGGCCGATGACGATGGGGGCCATGCCGCGCTGGATGGCGAGGCGCCAGGGGGAGCCTTCGAAGTGATCCCAGACGCGGGAGGTGGCGATCGCGATGGCGCAGGCGGGGAGGAAGAAGGCGGCAAAGGCGATGAGGGCGCCGCTGAGGCCGGCGACGTGGTAGCCGATGACGATGACCATGAGCATGTTCGGCCCGGGGGCGAGCTGGCCGATGGCGTAGATGTCACGGAACTGGGCGTCGGTGAGCCATTGCTCGGTGCCGACGGTGAGGGATTTCATCTCGGGCAGGACGGCGGTGCCGCCGCCGATGGCGAGGATGGAAAGGAGGGCGAAGACGCCGAGGAGGTGGAGCTCTTTCATGGGAGCTTGGAGCTTGGAGCTGGGAGATCGGCTGGCGGTTGCTTGGAGGGGGGGCGGGGGCGGTAGAGGAAGACGGCGAGGGGGCCGACGGTGAGGAGCACGTAGAGGAGGGGGACGTGGAGGAAGCTGACGAGGAGGAGGGTGAGGGCGACGAGGGCGACGTCGAGGCGTTCCTCGAGTTGCTTGTGGCCGATCTGGAGGGTGACGGCGAGGAGGAGGCCGACCGAGGCGGCGCCGACGCCCTTGAGCGCGGAGTTGATGAGGGGGTCGCCGGAGTGGGCGGCGTAGAAGAATCCGAGCGTGAAGACGATGAGGGCGCCGGGAAGCGTCATGCCGAGGAAGCCGGCGGCGGCGCCGGGGAGGCCGCGGAGGCGGTCGCCGACGATGACGCTCATGTTCGTGGCGTTGAGGCCGGGGAGGGCCTGGGAGATTTCCAGCGCGGCGAGGAAGCCTTCGTCGTCGAGCCAGCCTTTTTTGGTGACGAGGGCGGCGCGGAGGTAGGCGACGACGCCGCCGCCGAAGCTGGTGGCACCGATGACGAGAAAAGTGAGGAAGATTTCGCGCAGCGAAATCCGCTCATTGGGGATTTTGGATTTTGGATTTTGGATTTGGTCCATGGCGTTGGGGCGGGCGGCCCAAGGGCGGCTGCGCTACTCGTGCGTTGGCGCGTCGGTGCGGCCGATGCCGTAGACCATGGCGGTTTTGGTGGTGGCGAGCTGGACCCATTCGGGGGCGTGGGTTTGCACGGCGCGGAAGAATTTTTCGGAGCGTTCGCGGGCCTTGCCGTGGAGTTCGTCGAGGCGGTGGAATTTGGCCTGGAAGGCGAATTCGCCGACGAGCGAGGTTTCCGAGGCGCGGTTGCGCCAGATGGCGATGGTGGCCTTGGCTTCGAGGCCGTGGCCGAAGTCGAAGTGGCCGGGGTCGACCTGGACCTCCTCGACGGCGACGTTGTTGACGAGGTCGATCTTGGTTTTGGGCGAGACGTCGATTTTGGCCATCGCGGGGAAGACCTTGCTGACGTCTTCGAGGCCCTGGTTGAGGACGATGTTGGGGGTGGTGAGGACGCAGTTGTGCGAGTAGAGGCTGCGCATGCCGCCGAGTTCGTTTTTGAGCGGGAGGAGCTCCTCCTTGAACTTGATCTCGGCCTTGCCTTCGAGGCGGGGGTGGATGTCCACGGCGGCGGCGGATTCCATGTCGGGGTGGCGGAATTTCACGGTGAGCTCGTGGTCGCGCTCGGGCCAGCCGTCCTTGTAGAAGGTGCGTTTGCGGAGGATGAAGGCGTTGCGGTAGAGGTCGAATTCGGGCGTGTCGTAGAAGAGGACTTCGCGGATTTTCTGGTGGAAGGCGTGTTCGTTGGTGGTGACGTCGACGTCGCACTCCTTCGCGATGTGGCGGATCGTGTGCCAGTAATCGTGGAATCGCTCGGGCGCGGTGAAGCACTCGGGGCGGAGGAGGATTTTATACTCGCGGTAGTGGATGTGGTCGTGGGGGTAGATGTCGTCGGAGGTGTTCATGGGGAATGTAGGGGTGGGGTTCAGCCGAACATGAGTCGGCAGATGGTGATGGCGGCAACAACGCCGATGGCGTCGGCGACGAGGCCGGCGGGCACGGCGTGGCGGGTGCGGCGGACGGCGACCGAGCCGAAGTAGACGGCGAGGACGTAGAAGGTCGTCTCGGTGCTGCCCATGATGCAGGCGGCCATGTGGGCGATGATGCTGTCGGGGCCGCCGATGGAGGGGTCGCGGATAAGTTCGTTAAAGATGCCGTTGGCCCCGCTGCCGCTGAGCGGGCGCATGAGCACGAGCGGGAGGAGTTCCACGGGAAAGCCGATGGCGGCGAGAGCGGGGCCGAGCGTGCGGGAGATGAGGTCGATGCCGCCGGCGGCGCGGAACATGCCGATGGCGACGAGAATGGCGACGAGGTAGGGGATGATGCGGACGGCGACGGCAAAGCCTTCCTTGGCTCCCTCGACGAATTCCTCGTAAACGGGCACGCGTTTGAGCGCGGCGAAGAGCGGGAAGAACGAGAGGATGAAGGGGACGGCGAGGAGCGAGAGGGCGTTGAGGGCGGCGATGACGGGGGCCTGGCCGGACGAGCGCGAGAAGGTGATCCACGCGAGCCAGGCGAAGAGGCCGAGGAAGGCGGCGAGGATGGGGTAGCTCCACGTCGGCAGCGGGGCGGCGGCGGGGGTTTCCTCCGTGGCGGGTTCCGCCGCGGGCGTCGCGGCGGTGGGCGCGGGCAGCGGGGGCAGGCGGTAACCGGGGGCGCGTTCGAGGAGTTTTACGACGATGATGGCGGCGGTGGTGGAGCAGACGGTTGCGAGGAAGGCGGGGCCGATGATGACGGTGGGATTCGTCGCGCCGGCGGCGGCGAGGTAGGCGACGGTGGTGGCGGGGATGATTTGGATGGAGCTCGTGTTGATCGCGAGGAAGGTGCACATCGCGTTGGTCGCGGTGCCGGGGCGGGGATTGAGTTTCTCGAGGTCCTGCATGGCGCGGAGGCCGAGCGGGGTGGCGGCGTTCGCGAGGCCGAGCATGTTGGCGGCCATGTTCATGAGCATGGAGCCCATGGCGGGGTGGTTCGCGGGCACGTCGGGGAAGAGGCGCACGAGGAGCGGGCGCAGGGCGCGGGCGAGGATCTGGACGAGGCCGGCTTTTTCGGCGAGCCGCATGACGCCGAGCCAGAGGGCCATGATGCCGACGAGGGGGAGGGCGAGCTTGAGGACGGCGGTCTCGCAGGCGGTGAAGGCGGCGTCGGTCACCTGCTTGAGGACCTGGCTGTCGGGGTTCTGGCCGAGTTGCACGGCGCAGAGAGCCATCGAAGCGAGGACCAGACCAAGCCAGATGTAATTCAGCACCGGATGGTTGTAGAACGCGCGAGCCCGGCGCATCAAGGGCGCGGCGGGATTTTTTACATCGGGCCGCGGCGCAGTCTGGATTTGCTTCGCGGGGCGTTTTCGCTAGCCTGCGACCTTCCCCTCACCCCCCCCTTAACATTCCCCTCCCTATGCTGTTTGCCCTCTCCCTTGTGGAAACCGGTATCCCCCTCACGTTGCTCTGTGCCGGTCTCGGCCTGATCTTCGCGCTGATCCTGATTCGCTCCATCCTGAAAGCCCCGGCGGGCAACGCCAAGATGGCAATGATCGCCGGCGCGGTGCAGGAGGGCGCGAAGGCCTACCTGAACCGCCAAATTCTCACGATCAGCGCGATTGCGCTGGTCATTATCATCGCGCTGTTTTTCCTCAAGGGCGCGCCGACGGCCATCGGGTTTTTGATTGGCGCGGTGTGCTCGCTGGCGGCGGGTTACGTGGGCATGCGGATCGCCGTGCTGGCGAACGTGCGCACGGCGCAGGCGGCGACCGTCGGGCGTTTCCCGGCGCTGAAGGCGGCGTTCAACGGCGGCGCGGTCACGGGCGTGCTGGTGGTGACGCTGGCGCTGCTGGCGGTGGGCACCTACTTCCTGCTGGCGCTGCCGCGTCTCGGCGAGTCGGCGACGATCAATAGCCTGGTCGGCCTCGCGCTCGGCTCGAGCCTGATCAGCGTGTTTGCGCGGTTGGGCGGCGGTATTTACACAAAGGCCGCCGACGTCGGCGCGGACCTCGTGGGCAAGATCGAGCAGAACCTCGAAGAGGATGATCCGCGCAATCCGGCGACGATTGCGGACAACGTCGGCGACAACGTCGGCGACTGCGCGGGCATGGCGGCGGATGTGTTTGAGACCTACGCGGTGAGTTTGATCGGTGCGGTGCTCATTGGTTTTCTCACGCTGGGTGAAGTGCCGGCGGCGATCATTTATCCCTTCCTCATCGGCGGCGTGTCGCTGCTGGCCTCGATCGTGGGCATTTTGTTTGTGAACGTGAACCGCATGAGCCCGACGGCTTCGCTGACCAGCGCGGTGGGCGTGAGCGCGGTGCTCTCGGCCATTGGCTACTGGCCGATCACGCAGGTGATGTTTCCCGCCGCGGTGGAAGTGGGCGGTCGCGTTTACTCCGCCGGGGGGCTTTACGCGGCGGCCTTGATCGGCCTCGTGCTCACGGGCGCGGTGGTGATGATCACGAATTACTACACCTCCACGAAACATTACCCGGTGCAGAAGATCGCGAGGGCCTCGGAGACCGGCCACGCGACGAACATCATCGCCGGCCTCGCGGTGGGCAACCACGCGACGGTGCTGCCCGTGATCCTCATCGCGGTCGCGATTCTGGCGAGCTTTCACCTGGCGGGGCTCTACGGCGTGGCCATCGCGGTGATGAGCATGCTCTCGCTCTCGGGCATCATCATCTCGCTCGATGCGTTTGGTCCGATCACGGACAACGCGGGCGGCATTGCGGTGATGAGCGAAATGCCGAAGCAGACGCGCGAGATTACCGACGAACTCGATGCCGTGGGCAACACGATGAAGGCCGTGACGAAGGGTTACGCGATAGCCTCGGCCGGCCTGGCGGCGCTGGTTCTCTTTGGTTCCTACGTCTATGAGCTGCGCGCGCATCTCGGCGAAGCGGCGGCGGCGGTGGCATTTTCGCTGGAGGATCCGCGCGTGATTGTCGGCCTGCTCATTGGCGGGCTGCTGCCGTTTGCGTTCTCGGCGTTCAGCATGGATGCGGTCGGCAAGGCCGCCGGCGCGGTGGTGCGCGAGGTGCGCCGGCAGATCGCGGCGAAGCCGGGGATTTTGACCGGGCAGGACGTGCCGGAATACGGGACCTGCGTGGACATCGTGACGAAGGCGGCGCTGCGCGAGATGATCATTCCCGCGCTGCTGCCGCTGGTGGTGGTGATCGCCGTGGCGGCGATTCCCGCGCTCGGAGCCGTGGCGCTGGGCGGTGTGCTCGTCGGCACGATTGTGACCGGGTTGTTCCAGGCCATCGCGATGACTTCGAGCGGCGGCGCGTGGGACAACGCGAAGAAGTTCATCGAGGAAGGCAACTTCGGCGGCAAGGGCTCGCCGGCCCATGCGGCGGCGGTGACGGGCGATACGGTGGGCGATCCCTACAAGGACACGTCCGGCCCGGCGATCAACCCGATGATCAAGGTTACGAACATCGTCGCGATTCTGATTATCCCGCTGTTCTTCTGAGCGGCGCGCGGTGATTTCGAACGAAACAGGATTAACGGGATTTTTGGGATTAACCGGATTTCGGGGAACTTTCCTTCCCGTTAATCCGGTTAATCTTTTTCATCCTGTTTGGTTCGGCGGGCGGGCGGTTTTCGTTCCGCGGCTTTGCGGAGGGACGCGACTTCTTCGCGGTCGAGCGGGCGCCAATAGCCGGGTTTGAGCCGGGGGTCGGTGAGCGGGCCGATGCGGACGCGGACGAGTTTTTCGACGCGGTAGCCGACGCGCCAGAGCATTTCGCGAATCTGACGCTTGAGGCCCTGGCGGAGGATGATGCTGAGTTTCGTCGGCGCGAGGACGTGCATGGCTTCCATGCGGGCGCGGCCGGTCTCGAGGGTGAGGCCGCGGAGGAGGCGCGGGATTTGTTCCGGGTCGAACGGCTTGTCGATCACGACCTCATATTCCTTGTCGATCTGGTGCGAGGGGTGCGCGAGCTTCTCGGCGAAGTCGCCGTCGTTCGTGAGGAGGATGAGCCCGGAGCTTTCCTTGTCGAGGCGGCCGACGTGGAAGAGGCGGCCGCGCTGGGCGGGCACGAGGTCGAAGATCGTTTTGCGGCCGAGTTCGTCCTCGCGGGTGCAGACGTAGCCGGCGGGTTTGTTGAGCAGGAGGTAGACTGGGGTCTGGGCGCGGACGATTTTCCGGCCGACGCGGACGATGTCCTCGGGACCGACCTGGGTGGCGAGGTCGGTGACGACGGCGTTGTTGATCAGAACGCGGCCGCTGCGCACGAGTTCCTCGCAGGCGCGGCGGGAGCCGAGGCCGGTGGAGGCGAGGAAGCGGTTGATGCGCATGGCGGGAGAACGGAAAGGCCCGCTTGCGGCGGGCCTGTTCGCGGGGTGAAACTGAAGAAGAGGCGTCGGCCTATTCTTCGGGCTTGGTCTTCGGCAGGCCGATGACGCTCTGGCCGGGCTTGAACTGCCCGCGCTTTTTCATCAACTCGACGCGCTCGAAGCGCTTGAGGACGCTGCGCTTCGCCGTGATGGCGCTGCTGCCTTTGAGACTGGGATGCTGGCTCATAACAATAAAAATTAGTCGGGCAGGATGCCGCGGGCCGGGCGTTCGTGCAAGGGCAAAAACGGCCCGGGGGATCAGAAGCGGGGGACGGGATTGAGGACGTAGCGGCGCCAGTCGTCGATGCCGCGGGCGCGCGAACTGGGGGCGGTGCGGGCGTAGAAGTCGCGGATCATGAGGCCGGAGGTGGAGTAGGCGGGCTTGACGGCGGGGTTGTTGAGGAAGGCGACCGCGGCATCCTGATCGGGGCCGTCGGAGAAGCCGACGCCGTGGCCGACGCGGGGGTAGACGTAGTTGGTGGCGTTGGAGAGGCCGCGGGCGATGGTGGCGCCGCCGGTTACGGGGGTCTGGGCGTCCATTTTCCCGTTGAGGAGAAGGGTGGGCACGCTGCTGGTGGGCAGGGTGCGGGTGGTGCCGGGGGCGTAGGGGACGTCCCAGATGACGACGAGTTGGGCGAGCTGGATGAGGAGGGGCGTGCGGGTGGTGCGGAGGGTGGGTTCGGGCACGGCGCGGGTGCCGCGGGAGGTGGCGCCGATGTAGCCGGGGGCGGCGAAGTCGGTGCCGAGCACGGAGAGATACATGCCGAAGGGGTTGTCCTGCGGATAGCGTTTGTAGGGCGCGAAGAAGCGGCGGACTAGGGAGGTGTATTTTTTCTGCTCCATCTCGGAGACGAGGAGCGGGATGTAGCGGAGGGTGCGGGTGTTTTGGAGGAGTTCGGTGACGGTGCTGATGAATTCGTCGCCGTCGATGGTGACGCCTTTCAGGCGGCCGGTGTCGGAGTTCGGCAGGCGGAGTTTGACGGGGGTTTGGTTGAGGGCGCGGACGAGGGCGTAGAAGCGGGTTTTGAGGCGGGGGAAGGCTTTGCGACCGAGAGGCGAGCGTTCGACATCCTTGAAGAGGGCGTCGAGTCCCTGGGCCTCGATGCGGAGGGAGGTGGGCAGGAAGGGGTCGGTGGCGGGGGAGTTGCCGGTCATGACCACGGCGCGGAGGCTGGAGGGAAAGCGGCGGAGCATTTCCTGGGCGACGAAGGTGCCGTAGGAGCTGGCGAAGAGGTTGATCTGGTTGTAGCCGAGGGCGACGCGGGCGGCCTCGTAGTCGGCGGCGACTTCGGTGGTGGTGTAGGCCGAGACGTCGGTGCCGAGGGTGTTTTGGAAGAAGGCTTTGTTCGCACTGGTGAACTGGCCAAGGGTGAAGCCGTCCTTGCGCATGTAGAGGCAGGGCAGGGAGAAGCCGGCGCCGCGGGGGTCGACGTAGACGATGTCGCGCTTTTCGTTGAGGACGTCGAAGATGCCGAAGCCGCCGCTGGAGAAGGTGGCCGAGCCGCCCGGGCCACCGACGATGTAAAAGACGGGGTCGGGCTCGGGGGTGCTGCTGCGCGCCTTGGAGATGATGACGGCGAGCTTGATCTGGCGGGTGTTGGCGGAGTTGGAGCGGCTTTCGGGGACGGTGATGTAGCCGAACTGCGTGCGGGCGGAATTGCTGAGCGTCTTGAGCGGGGCGGGCTTCGCGGCGGGGGTGAACTGGGCCCGCGCGGCGGACCCGAGGGTCAGCGTGAGAGCAAAAAGAAGGAGGGCGGCGGGCTTCATGGAAAACGGGGAACCTCGTCGCACATCCGGGGTAACGCAAGCGAAGGGTTGGGGCGAGTTGGAGCGGGTTGCGTGCCAGCGGGGCGGTTAAACGGGGTGATCGAGGGCGGCGAGGAGGGTTTCCCAGGCGAGGGTGGCGCATTTGACGCGCTGGGGGTAGCGGTGGACGGTGCCGAGGGCGGCGAGGCGGGGCCGGTCGGCCACGGCGGGCGCGGCCTCCCCGCTGACGGCGAGGCGGCGGAAGTCCTCGGCGAGGGCGCGGGCTTCGGGGGCGCGGAGTCCGGTGGTTTCGCAGGTGAGGATCGAGGCGGAGGCGGTGCAGATGGCGCAGCCGCTGCCCTGGAAGTGGACGGCGCGGAGGGTGTCGCCTTCGCGGGTGAGTTCGATGGTGATCTCGTCGCCGCAGAGCGCGTTGACGCCTTCGGCGCGGTGGGTGGCCCCGGGGAGCGGGCTTAAATTCTTGGGCCGGCGCGAGTGCTGGAGCAGGACTTCCTGGTAGAGTTCCTCGTTCATGCGCGGCGGAAGAAGGCGAGGGCGGCCTGCACGGCGGCGAGGCCGCGGATGACTTCGTCGCCGGTGTTGTAGAGGTAGAAGCTCATGCGGCAGGAGGAGGGGGCGCCGAGTTTGCGCATGAGGGGTTGGGCGCAGTGGTGGCCGGCGCGCACGGCGACGCCGCGTTCGTCGCAGGCGAAGGCGATGTCGTGCGCGTGGACGTCCTCGACGTGGAAGGTCACGAGCCCGGCGCGGCGGCCTTCGGGGCCGAACACCCGCACGCCAGGAATCACCCGGAGCCCGGCGGCGGCTTGCTCCGCGAGGGCATCCGCATGCGCGGCGATGCGTGGGAGGTCGAGGGTGTCGAGGTAATCGAGGGCGGCGTGCAGGCCGGCGGCTTCGATGATGGCCGGGGTTCCGGCCTCGAAGCGGCCGGGGGCGTCGCGGTAGGTGGCGCCGGTGTAGGTGACGCGTTCGACCATGTCGCCGCCGTAGAGCCAGGGCGGGGTGGCGGCGAGGGCCTCGGCGCGGCCGATGAGGAGACCGATGCCGGAGGGGCCGGCGAATTTGTGCGCGGAGCAGGCGAAGAAGTCGCAGCCGAGGGCGGTGACGTCCACGGGCAGGTGGCCCGCGCTTTGGGCGCCGTCGACGACGGTGGTGACCCCGATTTCGCGGGCCAGCGCGCACCATTCGGCGACGGGGTTGGTGACGCCGAGGGTGTTGGAGACGTGGGCGAAGGCGAAGACGCGGGGGCGGGCGGCGAGCAGGCGGCGGGCGGCTTCCGGGTCGAGGCCGGCGCCGTTGGGCAGGATGGGGACGTATTCGACGCGGGCGCCCTTGCGGCGGGCGAGTTCCAGCCAGGGCACGAGGTTCGCGTGATGTTCGAGCTCGGTGAGCAGGATGGTGTCCCCGGCCTGCACGTGGGCTTCGCCCCAGGCGCCGGCCACGATGTTGAGGGCCTCGGTGGTGCCGCGGGTGAAGACGACATCCTCGGGCCGGGCCGCGCCGAAGAAAGCCGCCGCGCGGACGCGGGCGGCCTCGTAGAGCTCGGAGGCACGCTGGCTCAGGAGGTGGATGCCGCGGTGGACGTTCGCGTATTCGTGCGCGGCGACCTCGGCCATGCGGGCAATGACGGCGCGGGGTTTCTGCGTGCTGGCGCCATTGTCGAGGTAGGCGACGGGTTGACCGGCGATCTCGACCTCCAGAAACGGAAAGTCGGCGCGAATGCGCTCGAGGTCGGGCAGAAGTTCGGAACTCATCGAAGACCGAAAGTCTCGCACGCGGCGCGGCGCATTTCCAGTCCGCGGGGAATCAGGGCGCGCCGCGGGAGAAGCGGGGGCGGCGGTCGGCGAGGGCGTCGTAGATCGGGGCGTTGCCGAGGAGGGTCGGCACGAGGTAGGCGCCGAGGCAGGTGGCGAGCAGGGGGAAGAACAGGTGGAACGAACCGGTCATCTCCAGGCAGAGGGCGATGCCGGTCATGGGCGCGCGGACGGTGGCCGTGAAGAAGGCCGCCATTCCGACCACCGCGAAGGGAACCGGGCCCGGCAGCACGCCGGGGGCGATTGCTTCGGCCACGAGTCCGGTGGCCGCGCCAAAGAGGGCGCCGAGGGTGACCACGGGGGCGAAGAGGCCGCCGGGCGTGCCGGCCGCGTAGGAGAGCGGGCCGAGGACAAAGCGCATGGCGGCCATGGTGAGGAGCACGCCGAGGCCGGGGGCGGCGAGGAGCACGCGCTGGGTGATGTCGTCGCCCCCGCCCATCCAGTCGGGAAGGAACCACCCCACGAGCCCGGCGAGGCCGCCGACCGTGGCGGCGCGCAGGGGCGCGGGCACATGGGCGCAACGGTCACCGAGGGCGAGGGTGGCGAGGATGAGGCGGTTGTAGAGGGCGCCGAGCGCGCCGATCCCCGCGCCGAAGAGGACAAAGACAAACAGTAAACCGATGGCCGGCGGCTGGGGGCTGAGGAGGTGGTAGTCCTGCTGCGCGCCGAAGAAGGCCCGCTGCACAAAGACCGCGCTCGTGGTCGCCGTGGTCGCGAGGATGAACGACACCGGCGTGACCCGCCGGAAGACCTCCTCGAGGATGAAGACGGTGCCGCTCACCGGCGCGTTGAAGGCCGAGGCGAGCCCGGCGCCGGCGCCGGCCTCCATGAGCGGCTTCCACGCGAGCGACGGAAACCATCGCCCGAGCCGCTCGCCGATGACGGCGCCCATTTGGACCATTGGGCCTTCTCGGCCGAGCACGAGGCCGGAGGAAAGCGCGAGGAGGCCCCCGAAGAACTTCACCGGCAGCACGTGGCGGTGGCGGGGGACTTCCGTGCCGCGGAGGATGCGTTCCACATACGGCACGCCGCTGCCGGACGCCGTGGGGGCGAACCGCACGACCAGCCAGGTGGCCAGTCCCGCGAGGGCGGCGGCCACGAGGGTGAACGTGAGCGCGCCGAGGCCCGCGGGCCAGTGCGCGAGGGCGCCGTGCAGCGCGGTGCGGGCGTCAGCTCCGCGCTGGAGGCAGGTGATGAAGGCCACGCCGACGCAGCCGGTCAACGCCCCGACGAGCGCGGCGCCGCCGATGAGCGCGAGGGTCGCGCGGAGGTCGCGCGGGAAGTGCTCAAACGGGAGCGCGGAGGAGGTGTCGTGCTTCATGGACGCAGGGGCGCGCCCCGATTACATGCGGCGCGAAGCGGGGCGCGACAAGGGGATTATCCCCCGGGGCGTCAAATCCCTTGCCGCGCCGGGCCGGCGGGCTAGAAAGGCGGCGATGAGTGATTTTCTGGAGTTTTCGCCGGCCTTCGAGGCGGCGGTGGAGCTCGCGGTGGCCGGGCACGTGCGTGATCACCTGCCGCTCGGGATTTACAATCCGCTGCAGCCCCGGCGCGAGCGGGTGCCGGTGGAGGCCTTTGCGGTGGAGGTGCTGGATTTTGAGGTGGCGGACGACGGGCTGCATGTTCATGCGGGCGGGCCGATGACGCTGCGCGCGGCGGGCGGGCCGGTGGAACAGTATCTGCGCGTGACGCTGCGGCTCACCGCGGCGGGCGCGGTGGCGGAGCCGGCCGGGGCGCGGGCGGTTTATGTCGTCGAGACCGGGCATCCGAACGGCGGCTGCAAGGAAACCGCGGCGCTGGCGAACTGCTGAGCCGGCATTGACAGGAGAGGCATTCGCGTCGAGGGTCCGACGCCCGGCGGAGGGGGGAATTCTTTTTCGTTGCGCGGGGCGCTCCCGCTTTGACCATTCATCCCACCGCCCTTGTTGGCTCCGGCGCCCGCCTTGGAGATAACGTTCGAATTGGCCCCTTCGCGATCGTCGGTGACGACGTGACGCTGGGCGCAGGTTGCACCGTGCTGGCGCATGCCGTGCTGGAGGGGCGGGTCACGCTCGGGGCGCGTAATGTCGTCGGCCACGGCGCGGTGATCGGCGCGCCGCCGCAGGACCACGCCTACCACGAGGGCATCCGCAGCGGCGTGGTGATCGGGGATGACAACACGTTTCGCGAGCATGTGACGATCCACCGCGGGACGGGGGAGGAAACGGCAACGACGGTCGGCGACGGGAATCTGCTGATGGTCGGCGTCCACCTCGGGCACAATTGCCGCGTGGGCGACCGCAACGTGTTCGCGAACAATTGCCTGCTCGCGGGGTACGTGCAGCTCGGCAGCGACGTGGTGCTGGGCGGGGGCGCGGTGTTTCACCAGCACCTGCGCGTGGGCGATCTGTGCATGGTTCGCGGCGGCACGGCGTGGAGCAAGGACATCCCGCCCTTCACGGTCGGGGAGATCATCAATGCCGTGTGCGGGCTGAATGCCGTCGGCATGCGGCGGAAGGGGATCGCGGCCGCGGCGCGGGCCGAGGTGAAGCGGGCCTACCGGCTGGTGTATCGCAGCGGGCGGAACATTTCGCAGGCGGTCGCGGCGGCGGCGGCCGAGAGTTGGGGGCCGGAGGCGCGGCGGTTCCTGGATTTCATTGCGGAGACGAGCCGGCGGGGCTTGTGCGCGGGGCGGACGGCGCGGGCCGCGGCGGATTAACGCTCGCGCTGGAGGCGGCGGATCCAGACTTCGTAGGACTCGCGGGCGTTGAGCGTGCGGAGGTTGCCGCGGCGGTCGATGATCCAGACGGTGGGGATGGCGTTGATGCCGAGGGGGCGGGCGACGGCGTTTTCCCAGCCCTTCCCGTCGAACTGGACGGGCCAGGGGAGGTCGAAGGTGCGGATGGCTTCGTCGAGCGCGGCGCGGTCGGTGTCGAGGCTGATGACGTAGGTTTTCACGCCGTCCTGCGGGAGGTTCATCATGGTGCGGCGGAAGTCCTGCATCCAGATGAGGCTGGGCGGGGATTCGGCGGCCCAGAAGACGAGGACGACGACCTGGCCGCGGAGGGCGGCGAGGTCGACGGTGCGGCCGGCGGTGGTGGTGAACTTCGCGGCGACGGGGCGGTTGAGGGCCTCGAGGCGGCGCATGTCGTCGGCGATGCGGGCGTTGAGGGCGGGCTCGCGGGAGAGGGCCTGCGCGCTCTGGAGCAGCTCGCGCATGGTGCGGGGGTCGTCGTCGCACTGGGTGGCGGCTTCGACGAGCAGGCGGGGGGAGCGTTTGTCGTCGGGGAAGCGGGCGGCGTAGTTGCGCGCGGCGGTGACGATGGCTTCGCGCATTTTGTCCGGCGGGCCGGAGAGGGTCTGCATTTGCAGCGAGATGCGGCGGAAGGCGACGTCGGGCAGGCGGTTGCGGGGGGTGGCGGGGGATTTCTCGAGGGCGTAGAGCTCCTGGAGGGCGGCCTGGACCTCGGCGGGTTTCTTTTCCATCTCGCCGAGGGCGGCGCGGATGCTGGTGAGGCGGATGCGGGCGTCGAGCGCGCGGGGGTCGTCGGGGTGGGCGGCGAGGAAGGCGCGCAGGGCCTGGCGCTGGCGTTCGAAGTGGGTGCGGGCGAGGCGGAGGGCTTCGTCGCGGCTGGCGGGGAGGTTGGGCGGGCCTTTGTCGAATTCGACGACGACGGCCCAGTCCTCATCGGCGGTGCCCGCGCGGGCCGCGGGGACGAGCGCGGCCAGGCAGAGGATGGCGGCGAGGGTGGGGGCGC
Organism: Verrucomicrobiaceae bacterium; assembly: GCA_027488755.1. Lineage (GTDB taxonomy): Bacteria > Verrucomicrobiota > Verrucomicrobiia > Chthoniobacterales > JAATET01 > JAATET01. The sequence goes on from JAIYAZ010000068.1 coordinate 27,897, forward strand.
AGGCTCGGGGGAGCGCGCGGGCGATCATGACGCGGGCGGGGTGATCGTCAGGAAGATGGCCCGGTGGTCGCTGGCTTTGAGCCAGTCGGGCGCGTCGTTGATGCCGCTTTTGGCGCGGTCGATCTCGGGTAGGAGGGTCGGGCTGGCGAGGAAGAAGTCGATGCGGGCGTATTCGTCGGCGGTGCGCCAGTAGTGGGTCCAACGCTGGCCGAGGCTGTCCTCGACGGGGATGTCGACGAGGCGGCGGGGCGAGCTGCGGGCGCCCATGAGCTCGCGGAGGGGGTATTCGTTTTTGGTGTCGTTGAGGTCGCCGAAGACGAGGAGGCGGGTTTTCGGGTCGGCCTTGAAGATGCCGTCGATGTGCTGGCGGACGAACCAGGCTTCCTTGGCGCGGAGGGTCTTTTCGTCAAACTCCGGCACGGGGCGGCGGGACTTGAGGTGCAGGCCGATGAGGCGGAGTTGGTAGCCGGGGGCGGGCTCGACGGTGACGTCGAGGACGCCGCGCTGGACGCCCTGCGGCTGGCCGTTGAGGTCGAACGCGATTTTTTTCGAGTTGCGCGCGACGATGGGGAATTGGCTGAGGAGCGCGACGTGGCGGTGGGGGTCGAGGCCCTCGTGCCATTCCACGTGGGGGTAGTCGAGGCCCTTGGCCTTGAGGCGCCGACGGAGGTCCTCGAGGTCGTCGCGGGAGCCCATTTCGGTGACGCCGACGATGGCGGGTTTGTGGCTGGCGATGATGGAGACGACGGCGTCCTTTTCGTCGTCGGGTTTCGGCGCGGCGTCGACGGGGCGGTTGTCGACGAAGCGGTCGGTGACAAGCCAGTTCGCGACGTTGTAGGCGACGACGGTGAAGGGTTCGGCCGCGCGGAGCGGGAGGGAGAGATGCGCGGCAAACGCGCAGAGGAGTGCTCCAAGGAGGAGCCGGGGGCGGCGCATGGAGCGGGGGAGTTAAGCCTTGGGCTCGTCGAGGGGCTTGGCCGGGGTGGCCGGGGCCGCGGGCGCCTTCGGGTCGGTGGCCTGGGCGGTCTTGTGGATTTCGCTCTCGAATTCTTCGCGGGCCTTGCGGAACTCATTCATGCTCTGGCCGAGGCCGCGGGCGAGTTCGGGGAGGCGTTTCGCGCCGAAGAGCACGAGGACGATCACGAGGATGAGGAGAATTTCGGGGGCTCCGGGCATACTGAAGGCGAAGATCGGGGTGATCACATAATGAGGTAACACCCGTTTCCCGGCCCCCGCAAACGAAATCCCGGCCGCGGCGCTGCCCCGTGCGCGGTCGACGGCGCTGGCAATGGGGGCGAGATTGACCACGGATGGCACGGATCAACCGGACGGGAGGGATGGCGGCTTGGTAATGGGGAGACTTGGCGGATCGTGGCCCGATCCACTCGCATCGCTCATCCATTTACTCCGGTAGGGAGGCGCGGAATAAGCCCAACGAAACAAGGCGGCCAGGGATGAACACGGATTTCCACGGATTGAAAAAAGGTTCCCTGCAAAAAATCGGTGCCCATCGGTGCCCATCGGTGCCCATCGGTGTCCATCCGTGGCTTCAGCGGTGGTTCCTTAGTTCAGCCCGATGAGCGCGGGGGCGGGGAGGCCCCAGGGTTTCCACTTCGCGCGGTATTCGGCGGCGGGGAGGAGGACGTAGGCGGGGTGCTGGTCGGCGCGGAGCCAGCGGATGACGGCGAGGAGGGCGGGCTCGGGCATGGTGGTGCAGCCGGCGGAGTGTCGGTTCGGGCCGCGCTGGATGTGAAAGAAGATCGCGCTGCCGGCGCCGGGGATGGGGGGCGCGGTGTTGTGGTGGATCTCGATCTTCCAGGCGTGGGCGAAGTCGTCCTGCTTCATCTGCTGCTTTTTGAACCAGGGGGGCGGGTTCGCGGGATCGACGCGCACGTATTGGTTGTAGTGGGGGAGGGCGGGGTCCTCGATCCAGCAATCGGCGGCGGTGACGGTGTGGAACGGGTAGTCGGCCCCGGCCGGGAGGCTGGTCGAGTAGGTGTAGATTTTCCCGAGGGTGAAGAGGCCGGCGGGGGCGCGTTTGTCGCCCTCGGTTTTGCGGGGGCCGGGTTCATCCTGCCCGGCGAGGCCGATGCCCCAGGCGAGGCCGTTTTTGCCGAAGAGGACGCGCTGGGGCGCGGAGACGGCGCGCCAGGATTTGCCGTCGCGCTCAAAGCATTGGATGCGGCCGACGTTCGCGTCCCAGTCGTCCGCGAGGCCGACGATGAGCTGGCGGCAATCGGCGAGAACGCCTTGCGAGTGGGCGGGGCCGACGAGCGCGGCCGCAAGCGAGAGCAGGCCGACGAGGAGGCGCCTCATGCGGTCTGGGGCGCGGGGGCGTCGACCCATTTGCCGTGTTCGCGGATGAGGTCCACGAGGCGGTCGACGGCTTCGGCTTCCGGGATGTTGAACTTCACGGGCTGCTTGCCGACGTAGAGATTCACTTTGCCGGGGGCGCCGCCGACGTAGCCGAAGTCGGCGTCGGCCATTTCGCCGGGGCCGTTCACGATGCAGCCCATGATGGCGATGCGGACGCCTTTGAGGTGGGCGGTGACGGCTTTGATGCGGGCGGTGGTTTCCTGGAGGTTAAACAGGGTGCGGCCGCAGCTGGGGCAGGCGACGTAGTCGGTCTTGAAGATGCGGGCGCCGGCGGCCTGGAGGGTGTTGTAGGCGAGGCGGAGGGACTGGCCGGGGGCCGCTTCGCCCTGGACGAGGACGGCGTCGCCGATGCCGTCGCAGAGGAGCGCGCCGAGGTTCGTCGCGGTCTCGAGGAGGGTGGGGAGGAAGTCGCGGCCGGGGCCGGTGGGCGGGTGGAAAGTGTCCTTGAGGAGGATGGGGTGGCGCGGGTCGAGCTGCGTGGCGAGGTGGCGGTAGGCGCTGATGACGTCGAGGTCGCAGCCGTCGGGGATGGTGACGAGGCGCGGGGAGGGCAGGGCGTTCGCGGCGGCGAGGGCATCGGCGTCGCGGGGGTCGATCGCCAGCGGGTCGGCGTGGTCGAGGCGGAGGTCGGGCTGGAAGTCGCCGAGGCGGTCGAGCTTGTGCGCGAGGGCGGCGTAGGTGGCTTCGCGCACGACGACGCGGACGACTTCGTCGGCGCCGAGGGCGACGTCGCCGGAGGTGAGGCGGGCGGTGGGGCGGCGGGAAAAAGAGAAGGGATCGATGCTGTAGCGGCGGTCTGTGACCGCCGGAAGAGTGCGACGGTCATAGACCGCCGCTACATGGGCGACGAGGGCTTTGGCCACGGGGATTTCGTGGACGCTGTCTTCGGTGAGCGAGACGCGGATGGTGTCGCCGATGCCGTCGTGGAGGAGCGAGCCGATGCCGATGGCGCTTTTGATGCGGCCGTCTTCACCATCGCCGGCTTCGGTGACGCCGAGGTGGATGGGGTAGTTCCAATTTTCGCCTTCTTCCTCGGCGGTGAGGGCGTCGAGTCGCGCCACGAGGAGGCGGTAGGCGGCGATCATGACCTTGGGGTTCGACGCCTTCATGGAGAAGACGAAGGCGTGGTAGTCCTGCTCGCGGGCGAGGCGGGCGAACTCGAGCGCGCTTTCGACCATGCCGAGCGGGGTGTCGCCGTAGCGGTTCATGATGCGGTCGCTGAGCGAGCCGTGGTTGGTGCCGATGCGCATGGCGACGCCGCGGGCTTTGCACTCGGCGACGAGCGGGGCGAAGCGGTCGCGGATGCGGGCGATCTCGGCGTGGTATTCCGCGTCGGAGTATTCGCGGGTGGCGAATTTTTTCGAGTCGGCGTAGTTGCCGGGGTTGATGCGGACTTTGTCGACCCACTTGACGGCTTCAAGGGCGGCTTCGGGTTTGAAGTGGATGTCGGCGACGAGGGGGACGTCGCAGCCGGCGGCGCGGAGGCCGTCGCGGATGGCTTCGAGGTTCCGCGCGTCCTTTACGGTGGGCGCGGTGATGCGGACGATTTCACAACCGACGGCGGCGAGGTCGAGGGTCTGCTGAATGCACGCGGCGGTGTCCATCGTGTCGCAGGTGATCATGGACTGCACGCGGATGGGGTTGTCGCCGCCGATGCCGATGTCGCGCACGCGGACTTCGCGGGTGCGGCGCCGCTCGCGGGCGAACCAGTGGCGGTAGACCGGGGCGGGGCTCATGGCTTCGCGGGTTGTTCGACGGGGGCGAACTTGGGCCCGCTTTCGCCGCGGAAGAGGCCGATGTCGAGCACGTCGAAGAAGGTGACGTAGAGCATGAAGCCGATGAGGAGCATGGCGCAGCCGTTTTGGATAATTTCGAGGACGCGGACGTTGATGGGGCGGCGGCGGATGCCTTCGATGATGGCGAGGGTGATGTGGCCGCCGTCGAGCACGGGGATGGGCAGGAGGTTGAAGATGGCGAGGTTGATGTTCAGCACGACGCTGAACCAGAGGGCGAGCATCCAGCCGTCTTCGCGTTCGAAGAGCGTGTAGTAGAGGTGCATGATGCCGACGGGGCCACTGAGGTGCTGAAGGCCGATGCCGGAGCGGGAGAAGAGGGCGGAGACGGTGTCCCACATCGTGGTGGCGCTGCTGACGATCTGCTGGACGGGGTTCGGGTGGATGCGGCCGAGGCGGCCGTCGTTGTCCCACTGGATGCCGCCGAGGTTCCAGACGATGCCGATGCGGTAGAGGTCGCTGCCCTCGGGTTTCTGCGGGCGGATGGTGAGGTCGAAGGTTTTGCCGGCGCGCTGGACGGTGAGCTGGACGGGGGCGCCGGCGCCTTTCTGGATGAGGTCGCTGAGGGCGGAGAAGCTTTTCAGGGGCTGGCCGTTGGCGGCGAGGAGGAGGTCGCCCTTTTGGAGGCCGGCGGCTTCGGCGGGGCTTTTCGGCGAGACGGAGCCGACGAGCGGGGCGAGGGCGGGCAGGGATGCTTCAAGCGTCCGGCCGTCGCGCTCGATGGTGACGGGCAGGGGCTGGCCGTCGGTGGTGGTGAGGAGGGTTTCGAGCTGGAGGAGGCCCAGCACGGGCTGGCCGTCGGCGGCGACGATGAAATCCCCGGACTGGAATCCGGCGGCGGCCTCGGGGCTGCCGGCTTGCACGCGGGCGATGCGCGGGGTGCTGGAGGGGGCAATGCCGATGGAGCGGAGGTTCGAGCGGCCAAGGCCGGGGCGCGGGGCGACGACGGGCTCGACCTCGGCGGTGGCTTCGGTGCCGTTGCGCTCGTAGCGGATCGGGATGGTCGGGGCTTCGCTGCGGACGACGTTCCAGACGATGCTGGCGCGGCCGTTGCCGGCGGGGCTGAACTGCGTGACGGGCACGCCGTTGACGGAAAGGATGCGGTCCCCGGCCTGGAGTCCGGCCTTGGCGGCGGGGCCGTCGGGCTGCACGAAGCCGATGGTCGTGCTCATTTCGGCCTCGCCGATGGGGCGGCCGACGATCCAGACGATCACCGCAAAAAACACCGCGAGCAGGACGCTGAACAGCGGGCCGGCGGCGGCGACGATGATTTTGTCGAGGGGTTTGACGGGCGGGAGCTTGGCGCGGTCGGTTTCCACCTCGCCCTCCATGATTTCCATCGGGGCGAGCTGAGGGATGGCCACGAATCCGCCCGCGGGGATGGAGCCGAGGCGGTATTCGACGCCGCCGATGGTCTTTTTCCAGATTGGCTTGCCGAACCAGATGGCGAACTTCTCGACCACGAGCCCGCGCCATTTCGCGGCCAGGAAGTGGCCCAGTTCGTGGACGATGATCATGAGGTTGAAGATCAGGACGACCTCAACGGCGATAAGGAGAAACTTAAAGATGTCGGCGAGCATGCGGCGGGCGTGAACGGGAACGATGGCAGGGGGCCGGGCAAAATCAACTGCCGGTTGCACGGCGTTAATCTTCTGGCGCCGAACTGTTTTGCGCATATCTTAGCGCGGAGTTCCCCCCAACTTTTCAAGATCCCCCATGAACGCGCTTTTGAGCCGGCGGCTTCCCCGGGCCGCCCTCCCGGTGTGCCTCGGCCTGGCGGCCCTGGCAACCGCCCCCGCTGCGACGAACAGCGCGTGGACCGGCGCGGCGGGCAGTGACTTTGAGGCGGCGGGCAGCTGGAGCGCGCTGCCGCAGGACGTGCTGGGCGACGCCGTCAGCGGGAGCGTGGCGGTGTTTGGGAATCCCGTGACGGCCAATCTCCCGCAGCTCACGCGCAGCCGGAGCCTGTATGGGATGAGTTTTTCGGCTCCCGCCGGCGGTTGGACGCTCGGCGCGGCGCAGAATGACCTCGTTCTCACGCTCGGCGCGGGCGGCGTGACCACCGCGGGACAGACCTCCGGCGTGAACACGATCGCGCCCGCGCTTTCCGTCGGGGCCAACCAGACGTGGCAGGTGGGGGCGGGCGGGACCTTGCGCCTCACCGGGAATCTTTCGTTCGCCACGCCCGCCGCGCTCACCGTGGGCTCTACGACGAACAACGGCACCCTCGTCCTGAACCCCGCCGCCGGAAACATCACGGTCGCCACCACCTTCAGCGGCACCCTCCTCAACGTCGCCGCCGGCACGCTCGAGCTCGGCACCGCGGACGGCAACGGCACCACCGGCACGCACTCGATCAGCAACGCCGCCACCGCCCAGGGCAATACGGCGCTGCGCATCGCCAGCGCGGGCCTTGTGCGCGTGCTCTCCGGCACGTGGAATTTCAGCGACGGCGGTGCCAACAGCTCCAGCGGCTTTGCCGGCCGGCTCCAGGTCTCCGGCGGCACGGTCACCTTTGGCGGCCTGCGCTACGTCGCCGCCGGCGCGGTGATCGCCGTGGATGGCGGCACGCTCAAGGTGCGCGGCACCGGCTTCAGCGTCGTCAACGGCGGTTACCTCGGCATCGGCGGAGCGGGCTCCGGCACGGCCACGCTCAACCTCAGCGAAGGCCTCGTTGACCTTGCGAAATCCGCCACCGTCCACACGCTCGCGAGCACAAACGCCTCCGGCCTCGTGAACCAGACCGGCGGCCGCCTCCAGGTCGGCCTCACCGCCGCCGGCAACAACTCGATGGCCGACCTCAACATCGGCTCCACCACCGCCGGCCGCATCGGCGCCTACACGCTCGCCGGCGGTGAGCTCGTTGTCGCGGGTGAGATTCGCGGTGCAGCGGCCACCGGGGGCGGGCTGAGCAATTTCAACTTCCTCGGCGGCAACCTCACCGCCGGCACCTTCACCGCGACCAACCTCGGCTCGAGCGTGAACGCCACCGCCACCTCGAACCAGACCGCCAGCTCCACGAACCTCGGCACGCTGGTGAACCGCGGCGGCACTCTCGCCCCCGGCGGACTCGGCACCGCCGGGCGGCTCGCCCTCACCGGCAACTACACGGCCACCGCCGGCGCCCTCGCCGTCGACATCGGCGGCGCGACCGCCGCCACCGCGTTCCAAACCGGCGGCTACGACCTCGTCGCCGTCACGGGCAACGTCACGCTCGGCGGCAACCTCACGGTCTCCCTCGTCGGCGGCTACGCCCCGGCCAACTCCGCGAACTTCACCGTGCTCACCGCGGGCAACGTCACCGGCTCCTTCGCGAACGTCGCCAGCGGCGCGCGCCTCGACGTGGCGGGCGGCCTTGGCTCGTTCCTCGTCACCGTCGGCGCCACGAACGTGCGCCTCTCCCAATACATTCCGCCGCCGGTTCCCGTCATCACCGGCCAGCCACAGTCGGTGGTCGTCCCGCCCGGGCTCGGCGTCCGCTTCAGCGTCACCGCCACCGGCGCGCAGAGCTACCAGTGGCGCAAGGGCGGGCAGCCGCTCGACGGCCAGACCGCGGCCACGCTCAGCCTGCCCGCCGTCACCGCGGCCGACGCCGGCTCCTACGATTGCGTGCTCACGAACGCCGCCGGCAACGTCACCACCATGCCGGCCTCGCTTGCCGTCCTCGCCAACCTCACGCCCCTGCCGGCCATCCCCGCCGCGAATGCCGGCAACCCGCACTTCGCGACCATGTTCAACGAAGCGAAACCCGGGAACACCGTCGATCTCCCCAACGTCAACTCGGCCGACGAAATCCTCGCCACCGCCCTCGCCTACATCCATCCCTCCAGCCCCTTCCTGGGCCGGCAGGATTACGCCGACCGCCTCAAGTTCCTCATCGACCAGCTCTCCGCCACCTGGGCCTCCGGCACCGTTGACGACATGTCGCTCGGCTTCCAGGTCTGCTACGGCTACTACGTTCTCAAGACCTACCGCCCCGACCAGATCACCGCCGAGCAGCAGGCGCTCTGGGAAACCAACATCCGCGTCTACGCCGAGGCCGTCCTCCGCAACTCCGACCTCTTCGTGAGCCACTACGTCGGCGCGCTCTGGCTCAACGGCGACATCCGCAAGGCCCTCGGTGCCTACTTCGGCTTCCTCGCCCTCGGCGACGTCGCCCGCGCCAACATCGCCGCCGGCCTGCTTGAGGAGGTCATCCCCCGCGCGGTGTTGCCTGACGGCGGCACCCGTTACGTCGGCTACCAGAACGAAAACTTCACCTACCACGCCGCCTCGCTCGAATACATGGCCTGGTGGTATGTGCTTACCGGTTCGGTGAAAATGCGCGCCGCGCTCGAGGCCACGAAAAACTACGTCCCGCTCACCACGCACCCCCTGGGCAAGGGCTTTGGCGACTACACGACCTCCCCCGCGTGGAAGGCCTACTACAACACGGGTGTCCTCACCACGGCCGCCCTCATCAAGGCCTACGTCACCGGCGACGGCTTCAACTTCCGCATCGGCCAGGGCGCGCAGGACCCCTTGCTCGCCTTCCTCTACACGCCCGGCCTCACCGCCAAAACCCTGCCCGACAACTTCCTCCTCTACGACCGCAACACCTGCGGCCCCCGCGGCCGCTTCGGCACCTGGGGCGTCGTCGGCAGCGCGCGCGACGTCAGTGACCCCGGCCCGGAACTCCGCGAAAGCTACCCGCCGATCATGGACGGCATGAACACCTTCGCCGGCGCTTACGTGCTCAACGGCAACGCCTCCGCCACCACCTACCCCATCAACGCCGCCTTCCACGGCGCCGCCCCCGCCATCAAGACCACGAACACCGCCACCGCCGAGGACTGGATGCGCGGCGATGACTGGAACTTCTGCACCGGCCTCGACACCCACAACGCCGTCACGAAAAGTCGCGCCGTCCACGGTATCTCCACCCGCTACGACGTGAGCGACCGCCGCTTCGTCGCCACGAAATGGCAGGCCAACCAGCAGTGGGTCTTCACCGCCGAGCGCGTCATCGGGCTCTCCGAGATCCAGTCCAAATCCGCCGACCAGCTCTACGGCCTCATCCAGCGCATCGCCCTCGTCTCCGGTCGCCGCTTCGTCAGCGGCACCAAGAAAGTTCTCGCCAGCACGGGCACCGACCAATGGAGCTACGGCAACCTCAACGTCAAGGTCCACGGCCGCACCTACACCGGCCCCGTGAACACTTTCGAATTCGGCATTTGGAACGGCGTTGGCGACACCTTCTCGACCATGATCGAGCTGCACGACGCCGCCAGCTCCACCAACCAGACCACCACGACCAGCTACCCCGCCGGCACCACCCGCTCCGCGCTCATCGAGACCACCCCCGCCGGCACCGCCTTCTCCGGCAACGCCACCGCCCTCACCGGCCTGCCCACCGGCCTCCGCGGCTTCGAGTTTTCGGAAACCACCCGCAAGGTCCGCTTCGTCGCGAACATCACCGCCGCCCCCGTCGCCTACTCCGCCAACCTGACCACGCCCTACGCGCGGTGCCGCGTCCTCCGGAGCTGGGACGAGACCGCCCTCGTCGCGCCCGCCGTCGCCGCCGGCCTCGCCCCCATCGCGGAGACCATTCCCGCCTTCGGCCATATCCTCATCCTCACCAGCAACGTCAACGACGACCACCAGCTCGGCTACCGCAGCTACGCCACGGTGTTCGACGCCGCCGGCGTGACCGACACCACCCCGCCCACGCTCACCGTGCCCGCGGACTTCACCGTCACCGCGTCCGGCCCGTCCGGCGCTGCCGTCAGCTTCAACGCCACCGCCACCGACGCCGTCGACGGCACGCTCATGCCCGTTTGCGCGCCCGCCTCCGGCTCCTTCCTCCCCATCGGCACCACCACGGTGAACGCCACCGCCATGGACGCCTCCGGCAACGTCGCCCGCCGCAGCTTCACCGTCACCGTCGAGACCCCTGCCACCCCGCGCCCCGCCATCGCCTACCGCTTCGATGTCCCGCCCGCGCCCGGCTACGCGCGCCTGCCCGACGGCACCGGCCAGACCATCGGCACGCTCGACACGGCGAACTCCCCGGGCTCCCTCACCACCTCACCGCTCCCCGTCGCCGTGACCGGCCCGCGCAGCTACTCCGGCGCGGCCTACGACTTCAGCAGCGCGAACTCCACCGCCTACCTCACCATCGCCGGCCCCGCCGTCGGGCAAATCGGCAACCTCGCGCAGAGCACCGGTTTCAGCACCGCGTTCTGGGTGAAGGACACCTACGACGCCAGCCGCCTCTCCACCCGCCTCTTCGGCTTCACCAGCACCTTCGAGGCCTCCGTCACCTCCGCCTCCGGCGTCGGCCGCATCCTCTTTGAATTCGGCAACACCGGGCAGTTCACCGTTGCCACCCCGACCACCAATGGCGGCGTCTTCAACGGCCAGTGGCATCACGTCGCCCTCTCGGTCGACTTCGCCACCGCGACCAACAACGTGCGGCTCTACGTCGACGGCGCGCTCGTCAGCACGACCTCCGCGAACGTCACCACGTCCTTCAACGTCACCGCGCCCAGCAGCACGTTCCTGCCGTTCTTCTTCCTCGGGGCGAATTCCTCCGGCGGCACGCCCTACCGCGGGCAGATCGCCGAGTTTCTCGTCTACCCCGCCGCCATCTCCGCCGCGCGCGTCAGCCAGCTTTACGCCGGCGGGGCCGACCTCACCGCCCCCACGCTCAATGCGCCCGGCAACCTCACCGCTACCGCGCCCGACGCCACCGGCGCCGTCGTTCCCTTCACCGTCACGGCGACGGATGCCGCCGATGGCCCGCTCACGCCCACGGCCAGCCCCGCATCCGGCAGCAAATTCCCCGTCGGCGTAAGCGTGGTGAACGCCACCGCCACCGACGCCAGCGGCAACGTCGGCCGCGCCCGCTTCACCGTGACCGTCGCGCCTCCGCTCGGTAGCGGAGAGTTTCTCGCGCCGCGCAGTGAGATCTCCGGTGCGGATCTCGTTCTTTCCGTGCCAGCCACCGTGAACACCCGCACCTACCAGCTCCAGAAATGCACCGACCTCGCCGCGGGCGTCTGGCAGGACATCGGCGCGCCGCGCGTGGGGGACGGTCAGGCCATCCAGTTCACAGTGCCGTTTGAGGGCGGTTCCCCTCGCGTCTTCTATCGCCTCAAGCTCGGGCCGTAGGGCGCTCGACGCCTCAGGCCACGTCGCGTCAATGATCCGGCAGGATCAATCCAGGTGCATGACCGACTCGAGCGGGAGCCATTGCTGGCCCTCCGGTGTGCCCGGGAGAATCTGCTGACACGCGTCGGTGATCGGCCACCATTTATCCCGGGTGGTGGGATCGGCGGCGATCGAGGCAAAGTCCCGCTTGGGATCGCGCCCGATATACTCGAAGGTGCTGACGAGATACCGCCGGCCACCGAGAGTGACGATGTAGATGTTGAAGTTGCGCAGGTTTGCCCGGCGGATGGCGGCCTTCACTTCGGGCCACACGTTGGCGTGGAGTCGCCGGTATTCGGCCTCTTTTTCCGGACGCAACGCCACCATGGAGCAGTAGTTGCGGACCGGTTCGGTGGTTTTGGCGGGATCGGGATTGGTGGGTCCGTGCACGGCTGGCGACGGGGATCGGGTCGCGCATCCGACGAGGGCAAGGAGGATCAACAGAGCCGCGGTTTTCATAAATCAGCGAAAAATGACGTAGAGCACGACGAACGCGAGCGTCACCGCGGCGGCCAGCACCCGGTAGTCGGCGAGTCCCGGCCAGCCGGCGCCGCGCACGCAATCAAGCGGTCGGACCCAGTGCAGGCGTTGCGGATCCTCGTCCGGCTGCTTTGGCCGCAGGATCGTAAGCCCGACCTGGAGCGCGACGCAGGCCACGAACATGTAGAAGGCCATGAGCATGAACGGCGTTTTGTAAAACAGCGGCGGAATCCAGCCGGTGGCCTCCGGTTGCCAGACATGCAGCGTCTTGAGGGTGTAAACAACCACCCCGAGCAGCGAGCCGAGCCACATGGTCCACTTGGCGCTTTGGGCGGATGCGGCCGGCCAGAAAATCCCGAGCAGAAACACGCAGGTAATCGGTGGCGCGAGGTGGGCGATGATGTCGTTGATTCCCGCAAAAATGCTCTGGTAGCGGTCGAGCAGGGGAACGAGGGCGATGCCCAGCGCGAACGAAGCGAGGGAGGCCGCCCGGCCGATCCAGACGAGGCGCACTTCGGGCGTGGCGGGCGCGAAGCGCTTCCATAAATCGTAGCTGAAAAGCGTGGCGGTGGAGTTCGCGGCGCTCGCGAGATTTCCCATCAACGCAGCCATGAGGGCCGCGGCCATGACTCCGAACAAACCAGGCGGGAGCAGGCTGTGGATCATGATGCCATACACTTCTTTGCTGTCGGAAACGACCACGCCCGGCAGGCGCTGCTGCTGGAGAATCGCGTAGAACAGCAACCCCGGCAGCACAAAGATGAAGAGCGGGAGGATCTTGATTGCCGCGCAAAACAACGCGCCGGAGCGGGCGTGATTCTCGTCCTTCGCGCCGAGCACCCGCTGCACGATGGTCTGGTCCGCGCACCAATACCAGATGCCAAGCACCGGATAACCGAGGAAGATCGCGAACCACGGAAAATCCGGCTCCACGGCGGGAGACTTCAGCAGCGAGAGTTTTTCAAGTTCGCCGTGGGCGTGGAGCGTCGTCACCAGCCCGGACCATCCGCCGGCGAGATGCCAGGCAAACGCGGTGATGAGGATCGCGCCGAGGAGCATGACGATCGCCTGCACCATTTCGGTGAGCACCACGGCGGCCAATCCGCCGAAGACCGTGTAGATCGCGGTGAGGCTGCACATCAGCAGGATGCACGTCCATTTCTCGATGCCGAAGACGGCGTGCAGGACCACCCAACCGGTGACCAGCGGGAACGCGATGTGAAAGATAATCGCGGCGAACATCGAGACGACCGCCAGCCAATCCCGGCATTCGCGGCAGTAGCGGCGTTCCAGAAAATCCGGGAGGGTGGCGACCTTTGAGCGGAGGTAGAAGGGCACGAACACCAGCGCGAGAAGCACGAGGGTGAACCCGGCCATCCATTCAAAATTGCCCATCAGCAATCCGTGATCGAAGCCTGCCTGGGCGAGGCTGACGAGGTGAACGCAGGAGATGTTCGTGGCGAAAAGGGCCAGGCCGATCTCCGGCCACCGCAGCGAGTTCGAGGCGAGGAAGTAGCCGCTCGCCGCCTGCTGCCGGCGGCGTTGGCGGAAGCCCGCAAACACGCCGAGGCCGACGATGAGGACGAGGTAGGCGCCGATGACGAGCCAGTCGATGATTTGAATGCGGGAGGACATGGCGGCGAGGATCAGAAGGTGGCGTGGGCGACCTGTCGCTGCGTTCCGAGGCCGTCGATGCCCAGTTCCACGAGGTCACCCGGCTGCAAATACTGCGGCGGCTTGAAGCCGAGGCCGACCCCGGCGGGCGTGCCGGTCGAGATCACGTCGCCGGGCAGCAGGGTCATGAAGTGGCTGACGTAATGAATGAGGTGCGGGAGTCGAAAGATGAGGTTGGCGGTGGTGCCGTTCTGTTTTTCGACGCCATTCACGCGAAGCCAGAGGCGGAGTTTGTGCGGATCGGCAATCTCGTCGGGGGTCGCCAGCCAAGGGCCAAGCGGGGCAAAGGTGTCGGCGCTTTTGCCCTTCACCCATTGGCCGCCGCGTTCCAACTGCCAGGCCCGTTCGCTGTAATCGTTGTGGAGCACGTAACCGGCAATGTGATTCATCGCGTCCGCCTCGGTAACGCGACGCGCGACGCGGCCGATGACGACCGCGAGTTCCACCTCCCAGTCGGTTTTCTGCGAGTCGGGTGGGATGTGCAGACCGTCATTCGGGCCGGTGATTGCGGTGGTGGCCTTGAAAAAGATCACCGGCTCCGACGGCGGAGTCATCCCGGATTCCTCGGCGTGGTCGCGGTAATTCAACCCGATGCAGATGATTTTGCTCGGCCGGCCGATCGGGCAGCCGAGGCGCACATCGTCCGGAAGCGTCGGAGCGGAGGAGCCGGCGTCCTCCAACCAGGCGTGAAGACGATTCACGCCGTCCGAGGCGAAGAAGGTCTCGTCGTAATTAGGAAAGGCGACCGAAACATCAAGGCGACGTCCGTCGGAGAGGATGACGCCGCATTTTTCAAGACCGGGGGAGCCGTGGCGAATGAGTTTCATAAATTTCAGCGGAGCAGGGTGAAGCCGCCATCAAGGTCGTAAGCCGCTCCGGTGATGAAGGCGGCTTCGTCGGAGCAGAGGAAGGCGGCGAGACGGGCGACCTCCTCGGGTTCACCCATGCGGCCGATGGGCTGGGCGGCGGAGAGCTTTGCAAACATCTCCTTCTCGCGCCCCGGATAGTTTTTCGCGAGGAAGCCGTCCACGAACGGCGTGTGGATGCGGGCGGGGCAAATGCAGTTGCAGCGAATGTTCCGGCCGACGAAGTCGCGCGCCACGGAAAGCGTCATGGCGAGGACCGCGCCCTTGGTCATGCTGTAGGCGAAGCGGTCGGGGATGCCGACCTTCGAGGCGATTGAAGCCATGTTGAGGATGACGCCGCCTCCGGCCTCCACCATGCGCGCAATCCCGAGGTGCAGGCAGTGATAAACGCCGCGCACGTTCACTGCGTAGAGGCGGTCCATGTCCTCCGGCGAGGTTTCCAGCACGCTGCCGACGTGGGCGATGCCGGCGTTGTTGACGAGCACGTCGATCGGGCCGAGATCCGCAAAGGCGGCGCGCATGGATGCCGTGTCGGCCACGTCCGCCGCCACCACGGATGCACGGCCGCCGGCCCCGCGGATGCGATCGGCGGTTTCCGCGGCGGCTTCCGGGCGAATTTCGAGAATGGTGACGGTCGCGCCCTCCGCGGCGAGCCGCAGGGCGATCGCCTGGCCAATGCCGGAGCCGCCTCCGGTGACGAGGGCGTGGCGGTTTTGAAAGCGTGGCGGTAGGGGAATCATGGCGGGTTCAGGGTTTCAGGTCGCAGCCCGCGCCGGGCTCCTGCGGGGCATGATAAACGCCATCGGAGACCTGCGCGGGATGCACGAAGTGGCTGCGCAGGTGGGGGATGCATTCGAGGAAGAGGGCCGGAAGGTCGATGCCGATGTGGTTAAACAGCACGAGGTGCTGGTGGAGTTGCCCCATGTCGCCCACGTGGGGAACGACGGGCACGCCGAACTTTCGGCAGAGCAGGCTCACGGCGAGGAATTCGCTCACGCCGGCCACGCGCACGGCATCGACCTGGATGAAGCCCGCGCACCCGGTTTGGAGGTAGTTTTTGAAGACGACGCGGTTGGGAACGTGTTCGCCGAGGGCGAGGCGCACCGGGGCGATGGCGGCGGCGAGGGTGCGGTGGGCGAGGATGTCGTCGGGGTGGGTCGGCTCCTCGATCCAGAAGGGGTGGATTTCGGCCAATCGTCCGCAGACATCGAGCGCCTGCGGCAGGGTCCATTGCTGGTTCGCATCGACCATCACGCGGGCATCCGGACCGGCGACTTCGCGCACGATGCGCGCCCGCCGCACGTCGCGGTCGGCATCGGGCGAGCCGACTTTGAGTTTCATGGCGGTGAATCCGGCGTCGAGCGCCCGGCGGCAGTTTTCCCGCACCTGCGCGTCGTCGTAATTGAACCAGCCGACCGAGGTGTCGTAACCGGGGTAGCCGGCGGCCAGCACGGGCTCGCGGACGGCGCGGGTGGCGGCGGCAGTGGTGAGAAGATCGACGGCCTGATTCGCGGTCAGTTCATCCTCAAGGTAGGAGAGGTCGAGGGTGGCGACGATCTGCGCGGGCGTGAGGTCAAGCAGGAGCCGCCACAGCGGGACGCCGCGGCGCTTTGCCCAGAGGTCCCAGCAGGCGTTTGTCACGGAGGCGAGCGCGAGTTGGACGATGCCCTTGTGCGGGCCGAGCCAGCGGAACTGCTGTTCGTCGGCCATGGCGCGCTGGCGGGCGCCGAAGTCCGCCATGATCTCCTCGATATCGAGGCCGATAAGTCGTTGCGCGTAGAATCGCGCGGCCTCGCCGACGAGTTGATTACCCTCCCCGAGCGTGAAGGCCAGGCCGGAGCCCGTCATGCCGGAGTCGTCGTGCAGCAGGGTGACGGCGTAGGAGTAGACGGGATCCTTGTGGATGGCGTCGCTGCCGTGGCCGGAGCCGATGGGGTAGCGGGCGTCCCGCGTGGTGGCGCGCGTGATCACGGTTTCGCTTCCAGGAGGTGAATTTCCGCGATGGACGGACCATCGGTGGCCTCAAGGATGTTCAGCCGGAAGCGGCGGGCGGTGACGGCGGGGAAGCTCCGTTCAAAGGACCCCACCGTGCCTCCGAGGCTCTCCCCGGTGAGGATGGTTTTCCATTGGCCGTTGTCGTCGAACTCCAGGGCGAAGCGCTTGACGCGGGAGGCGGTTGCCTCCTCGATCTTCACGCCGTCCACGGTATGCGGGGCCGCAAAGTCAATCTGCAGCCAGGCCTGGGTGGTCCCGGCGTCGGTGGCCCAGCGCGTGGAGGTGTCTTCGTCGACGGCGAATTCCGGCGCGTAATTGGCGGATTTCCCAAACACATTCGACGCGGTTGCGGAGTGGGTCAGCACGGGTTTGATGGGGGGGATGGCCATGGCGTCGCCCTTGAGCACCAGCTTGACGATGGTGTCGATCGGCGACTGGTCGGGGGGCGCGACCTTGACGACGAGTTTGTCGCTCCGGTTTTGCACGTCGACCCGACCGCCGGTGAGCAGGCTGGATTCGGCGATCTCGGCGCCGAGGGGCGGGAGTTCGAACGTGTCGCCCTTCCACTTGAGCAGGTGAAGGTAGATGACGTTCCCGCGGCGCGTGGCGGCGTAACGGCGCGTTGGCTCGTAGGGGCCCCCGCGCGTGCCGTAGATTGTTTCCCCGTAGCTCGCGAGCCACGCGCCCATTTCCTTGAGCCGGTCAACCTGGCGCGCTTCGATCTCGCCGGTCGGTTCGGGGCCGACGTTGAAGAGGAGATTGCCGTCCCCCCCGGCCGTGCCGATGAGGGTGTGCAGGCATTCCTTGAGCGATTTCAGCTTATCATTCGGCTTCCACGCCCATTGGTGGCAGATGGTCATGCAGGTCTCCCAGGGGCGCTCCATGTTGAAGCCGCCGATGCGCTGTTCCGGCGTGTCGTAGTCGCCGGGGGCGCCGGTGCGGTTGTTGACGAGAATGTCGGGCTGAATCGAGCGGGCGAGGTTGATCACGCTCTGCCCGCGCTGGCGATCAAACCGCTGCGGCACGTCGAACCAGAGGGTGCAAAGCGGGCCGTAGTTTGTGAGCAATTCCGTGATCTGTGCCTTGAGGTAGTCGGTGTAGCGATCCAGGTCGGAGGTTTCGCGGGGTATCTTTCCGCCGGGGCTCGTGACGGGAAAATCGGGATGGTGCCAGTCGCACGTCGAGTAATACGCCCCAAAGGCGATGCCCTGTTTTTTGCACGCGTCGGCCAGCTCGCGGGTCACGTCGCGTTTAAACGGCGTGTGCATGATGTCGTAATCGGTCTGCTTCGTGTCCCAGAGGCAGAATCCGTCGTGGTGCTTGGTGGTGAGCACGATGTATTTCATGCCCGCCTCCTTGGCGACCGCCACCCATTCGTCCGCGTTGAACTTCTCCGGATTGAAGGTCCGGTGAAGGGCATCGTATTCCTCGATCGGAATATTTTTGCCGCGTGACCAGCTGATTTCCTCCCCCTTCTGGCTGATTGGCCCCCAGTGGATGAACATGCCGAAGCGGTCGTCGCGCCAGCGCTCAACGGCGGATTCCTGCACCGGCACCGGGACAATCGGCGTGGGGCTGGGGGACTGGGCCAGAGCCGAGCTGGAGACCAGGGTCATGAGCGCCAGAGCGGCGCGCAGGGTGGGGGAAGGGAACCGGGGCGGGATGCGGGGGGACATGGGTGCAGGGGGATGGGGGGAACAGCTTCAGGACGGGCGGCGATAGCCGATTTCCGCGCCACCGCTGACGTGCATGATGTGGCCGGTGATAAAGCGGGCGCGGTCCGACAATAGGAAAACGCAGGCGTCCGCGATCACGTCGCCCTCCGGGCAATAACCGAGCGGATGAATCTCATCGAGATAGCGGCTGACGCCTTGAGGATCGGGTTGCTCGGCGGCCCAGGTCCGCAGCATCGGAGTCCAGGTCCCGGCGGGACAGACGGCATTGACCCGGACGCCGAACTTGGCGTAGTCGAGCGCCATGGATTTCGTGAGGGTGTTCATCCCTCCCTTGGTCGCGGTGTAAGCGGCGTGGATTTCCTGGCCGATCACGCCGACGAGACTGGAGGTGTTCAAGATGCAGCCGCGGCTGGCTTTGAGCGCCTCAATGCCATGGCGGGTTGTGTGCAGGACGCTCTTCAGGTTGATGGCGAAGAGCGCTTCCCATTCTTCATCCGAGGTCTCGTGCAGGGGTTTGCTGGGAGAGGCAATTCCGGCGTTGTTGTGAACTGCATCGAGACGGCCGTAGCGGATGAGCGTCTGCTCGATGGCTTCCTTCACCTGGTCGTCCCTGGACACATCGCAGGAGAACCCGAGGTGATCAGGACCCAATTCCTCCGCCCGCCGCCGCGATTCGTCGCCATTTCGGGCAACGATCACCACTTTGGCTCCCTCCTTGGCGTAGACGCGGGCGCAGTCCCATCCGATGCCGGTCGAGCCACCGGTGAGAAAAATAACCTTATTCGGGAGGAGCATAAGTTGTATGACAACTTTGGGAGTTGACTTGGCTGTCGTCAAGGCTGGTTATCGCAGATTCATGCCCCACCCAACCGCCGTTCGCAGTTCAATGACGAGCCGTGCGCTTCCGGTCATCGGTGCCCTGGAGTCCCAGATTCGAAGTAACCGGTATCAGCCCGGTGACTGTCTCCCTTCGGAGAAAGAGATTGGCCGGGAGTTCCAGGTTAGTCGCACCGTGGTGAGGGAGGCTCTGCAGGTTTTGAAAGCCCGCGGGGTTCTCGAAGGGCGGCGCGGCAGTGGAACTTATGTCGCGGAATCAAGGAACGGATCGGTGCGGGAGTCGCTGACTTGGTATGCGGAACTTCAACGGGATGCGCCCCGGTTTCTTGAGATGATGGACCTGCGAATTCTGGTGGAGACATTCTGCGTTCGTAAGCTGGCCGAGGAGGGTGGGTCCCTTCGGGAGGTCCAGAAACACTTGCTCAAGATGGAGCGAAACACGACCGACCTGGCGCGCTTCGCGGATGCCGACATCGCTTTTCATCTCGCAATCATCAAGGCTTCGCGGCACTCGCTCTTCTTCGAGGTGGCGCAGGCGGTGCTTCCCGTGCTTGGACGGAATTTCGCGCGGCGGACGCACGACAATCCGGGCATGGCGCGGCGGATTCTTAACGAACACCGGCAGATTTTTCACCACCTGGAAACGAATCACCCGGTATCGGCGGAGTCCAGAATGAGGGCGCATCTGGAGCGCTCGCGGCGCAATCTTGTAAAGCGGCTGGATGAGTCGCGTCCGGCGGGAACGCGGTCATGAATGGGTCGGAGAAGGGGCTTACTTGCGGTTGGAGCTGGAGACCGGCCAGTCGTCGGTGCGGAAGGGGGCGGCGGGCAGGCCGGTGGCATCCGTCAGGTTCGCCTCCACGGGATCGTTGATGAAGGCGTAGCGGGCCGCAACGGGGGCCGGCACTTCCCGGCTCGTGAGGACGACGGAAGTCCCGTCGATCTCGGCCACCGCCGGGAAAAATTTCTGGTCCGCCCCGGCCAGTTGAAAGCCCCCGGGCTTCGCGGTCCCGTCGCGGGTCCGCAGCGTTCCGGTGGATTCGAAGGTCACGCGATACGCGGAGCCCTGCGGCTCGGATTTCGTCCGCACCGGACCCCGCCAGGCGATGTCCCGACCGTAGACGTTCGCGAGCGCGACGCGGGCGAGACGCGCCCCGACGTCGCGTTTGTTGGCGGGATGCACGTTGCCGCTTTCGCCCAGATCGTAGGCGACCGAGAGAAAGACCCCGGGAATCCGCGCGGCCGTCAACGCCTGCGCTTCGCGGAGCTCGGCCCACCCCGTGGTCTGCGCCCCGCCGGCCGCCCAGTTCGGAAGCTGCTGGATGAGAAACGGCAGGTTCGGCTGGCCCCAGCGGGCGCGCCAATCCTTGATGAGCGTCGGGAGCAGCGCGCGGTAGGCCACGCCGCGACTGCCGTCGGCCTCGCCCTGATACCACAGCACGCCCTTCAACGGAGCGGGCGTGAGCGGATGGATCATCCCGCCATACAGACCGGAGGACGTTCCGCTCAGGCTGCTGCCCGGCGGGATTTTCGGCATACTTTTGAGATCCTCGGCCGCAAGCGGGGAAAACTCGCGCTCAATGAAAACGCGCCACTCGTCGTTTAGGCCCGTGGGTTGAAAGTGAATCAGGCCCGAGTCACGAACGCTCTTTCCGCTGGGCGCGGTGTCGCCCGTGCTCGTTCGATACCGGAACGCGATGACGTTGTGCCCGGCGGTGACCAGGTCGCCCGGGACGGTGAAGTTTTGGTAGCCGGAATAGAAGCCCGGCGGTTTGCGGGAGTTGGCAAAAACCGGAGTGCCGTTGAAATAGACCCGCAGGTCCTGCTCGGAGATGGATCCGAGATCGAGACGCACGGGCTTGCCGGCGAGTTCCGCGGGAACCTCCAGGTCCTTCCGCAGCCAGGCGACTCCGCCGTTGGGCAGGCCCGCCTGCCGCCACTTCATGCCGGGTTTGAAAACCGGCCAGGCCGAGACGTCGGTGGCGGGCTGCGCCGGGGCGAGGTCGGCCGGCCCCGCGTCCTCGCGGCCGGTCCGTTTCTCCCAGGCGGCAAGGTCCCCGGGAAAGGCTTCCGCGCGCGGACCGAAGGCCTTGAAATCGGCGATCTGGCGGTCGGCACTCTCCTTGAGCGCAGGATCGGCCGCGAGGGCGTCGTAGGAAATCCAGGGATTGATCGAAGTTCCGCCCCAGGCCGCCAGCACCAGACCGATCGGCACCCCGAGCTCCCGGTGGAGGTCGCGGGCAAAATAAAAACCGACCGCCGTAAACGGCCCGACCCGCGCGGCCGTGGCCGGAGCCCAGCTCACCTGCGCGTCGCGAAGCGGTTCGAGACTGCCCTCGCGCTTGACGAGGCCTTGCCGGATGGCGGGGAAATTCGCCGCGGCGAGGTCCGCGCCGTATTTCGGGTGCGTTTTCAGGGAATCCAGCGCGAACGCCATGTTCGACTGCCCGGAGCACAACCAGAGATCGCCCACCAGGACGTCGCGAACCGTGGCCGTCCCATTTCCCTCCACCACGAGGTCCCGCGATTCCGCCGAGGCCGGGAGCGGCGCGAGCTTCGCGAGCCAGCGACCGTCCGCGCCGGTCGTGGTGGAAACCCTTTGTCCGGCGAAGGACACCGTGAGTTCTTCGCCGGGGGCGGCGGTGCCCCAGACGGAAACGGGCAGATCGCGTTGCAGCAGCATTCCATCGCCGAAAAATCCGTTCAGCTTCGGAGCGGCCTGGGCGGCGCTGAGGGTGGCGAGGAAGGCGAGAGCAGGAAGAAGGGGAATTTTCATGGCCGGGGGGATGACGGCGCGATCGGGGGGATCGCGCGAAGCATACCCGGGCAAGGCGGAAAAGCGATCCTGTTCGCGCCGCCCGGGGGCGAGGCAACTTGCGCCGTTGCCTCGGCGGCCCGGATTCATGGACCTTGGGGGGGAAAAATGCTCGAGGAGGGACTTGAACCCACACTCCTTGCGGAACCAGATCCTAAGTCTGGCGCGTCTGCCAATTTCGCCACTCGAGCGGAAAATCGTTTTCCGGTTCAGCCGGATCGCGATTCGTCAAACTCATTGCCCCGGCCCGGAGCCGCAAGCGCAAAGTCGGCGTTCCCAACCAGTTTAGCCTGTCAAAATCACCGGGGATGGTGAACACATTTGCCGGTAAACCATGGCGTCTCGCGGCTTCAGACATTCCGAAGTGTGCCGTTGGTCCTGGCGGGTCGAGGGGGATCAGGTGGAATGGTCGGAGTCCCTCTACCGGCTTTTTGGCCTCGACCCCGCTTTGCCCGCGCCTTCCTGGTCGGAGCAGGCGGCGATCTACACGCCGGAGAGCTACCGGCTGCTGTCGGAGGCGGTCGGGCGGTGTTTGGAGACCGGCGATGGCTACCACCTGCGGGTGGAGGGCATTCATTGCGACGGCGCGCGGCTTGACCTCGAGGCCACGGGAAACGTGGTTCGCTCGGAAAGCGGCGCGGTGGTGGGGATTGCCGGGGTGCTGGTTGATCTGCGGAAGGAGCTGAGCGAGGAGGAGCGGTTCCGCGCGGTGGCGGATTACAGTCCGGATTGGGAGAGCTGGTTCAGTCCCGAGGGGCAGTATCTGTGGGTGAGCTCGGCGGTCGAACCGATGACCGGCTACACGCGCGACGAAATTCTCGCGATTACCGATTTCCTCGGGGTGCTGATCGCCCCGGACCATTACGATTTTGTCCGCGCCCACTTCATCGACGCGCTGCAGGGCCGGAGCGGGAACGACGTCGAGTTCAAATGCGTGCGCAAGGACGGCAGTCAATTCTGGGTTTCCGGCTCCTGGCAGATGATCTTTGACGCCCAGGGCAAGCCGCTCGGGGTTCGCACGAGCAAACGCGACATCTCGCGCCGCAAATCGCTCGAGGAGCAGTTTGCGGAAAAGAACCGGCTGCTCTCCACGGCGGGTCGCATTGCCAGGGTCGCCAGCTGGGTGATCGACGCCGGGAAGCATGAAATGATTTTCTCGGATGAAGCCCGGGCGATGTTTCAGCTGGAGACCGGCTCTCCCCGCTGCATGCAGGAAGTCCTCCGGCTTTTCGTTCCCTCTTCCGGCGATCAGGAGAAAATTTCCGCCGCCTTGCACGCCGCCCTCACGCAGGGGGCGGCATGGGATCTGGAGATTCCGTTGGTCACCGCGCGCGGACGGCAATTTTGGGGGCGCATGGTGGGCGAGCCCGCGGTGGTCGAAGGAAGCATCGTGCGGATCGAGGGCATTTTTCAGGACATCTCCGACAAGCACGAGAGCTTGGAGGAGTTGCTGAAGTTCCGGCAGCTGATCGACGGCCTTGGCGACTACATTTACTTCAAGGACAACCAGCGCCGCTTCGAACTCGTCAACGCCCACATCCTTCGCCTCAACGGGTTCACCTCCCAGGCGCAGATCGCCGGGAAAACCGACTACGATTTTGAAGACCCGAAGACCGCCGATCATCACCGTCGGGAGGAGGAGGAAATCCTGCGAACCGGCAAGCCGTTGGTCATCCATGAGGAGACGCAGCAGCTCAAGGGGGATGAGGTGCGCTGGTTTTCCACCACGAAAATCCCCCGCCGAAATTCGCGGGGCGAAATCGTCGGGCTCATGGGATTGTCCCGCGACATCACCGATCTCAAGCGTCGCGAATTCGTGCTCGAGGAAAAAAACCGCGAACTGAAGCGCCTGCATCAAAGCGAGAACATCCAGCGCTTGATCGCGGCAAACCTCGCCGGCGGCATCGGGATCTGGGAGTGGAATCTCCAGACGAACGAACTGATCTGCAACGCCCAGACCTACCGTCTCTACGGGGTGCCGGAGGGATCATTCACCAACGTCGAGGAGTGGCTCAAACTGCTGGCCGCTCCGGACCGGGAGCGGATGGTCACCGAGCTGAACCTGCTCGTCGGTGGCGCGAAAAGCCAGATCGACGCCGAGTTCTGGATCTACTGGCCGGACGGGTCCCGGCATTGTCTGCGGGCCCTCGGCTTCAAGCAGGTCAACGACGACGGCCAGGACGAGCGGATGGTCGGCACGCTCTGGGACATGACCCGGGAAAAAGCCGCCCGGGAGGAAATCGAAGTCGCGGCCGAAATGGCCCGCCAGGCCAGCGAGGCGAAGAGCAACTTTCTCGCGAACATCAGCCACGAGATTCGCACCCCGCTCAATGCCATCATCGGCATGTCCGATCTGCTGCTCCAAAACCCCGCCGACGAAGTCGCCCCGGAAATGCTCCACACCATCCAGCAGAGCGGAAACATGCTGCTCTCGCTCATCTCCGGCGTGCTCGACCTGGCCAAGATCGAGGCGGATACGATGACCCTCCACGACGAGCCCTTTGACCTTGGGGATTGTCTGGAGCAGGCCCGGAACATCACCAGCGGCGCCGCCCGGCTCAAGGGCATCGATCTGCGCGCGGAATTCACCCCGGACTTTCCCGGCCGCCTGCAGGGCGATCGCGAGCGGCTCATGCAGATCGTGGTGAACCTGCTCAACAACGCGATCAAGTTCACCCCGTCCGGAACCGTTACGCTTTCCGGTTCCCTGCGGGGCGGTCGCGTGTCCATCGAGGTGCGGGATACCGGCATCGGAATCGCCCCCGAGGATCAGAAAAAGCTCTTCCAGAATTTCACGCAGATCGACCCCTCCGCCGCCCGCATCCAGGCCGGAGCGGGCCTGGGGCTTGCCCTCAGCAAAAAGCTCGCCGGACTCATGGGCGGCACCATCGAGTTGGAATCCACCCCCGGCGTGGGGTCCACGTTCCGGGTTCTCCTTCCCCTCTCCACCCCGTCCACCGCCTCAGCCCGGGCGGGCGAACCGGTGGCCACCGTTGATGACGGGCGGCTTCCTCCGCTGAACATTCTCATCGTCGAGGACAATCCGGTGAATCTCCGCGTCGTCACGCTCCTCGTCGAGCGCCTCGGAATGCGGGCCCGCCGGGCCACGAACGGGCGGGAGGCCCTCGAAATCCTGACCGCGGAGACCTTCGACGCGGTCCTCATGGACATCCAGATGCCGGAAATGGACGGCGTCGAGGTCACCCGCCGGATCTGCGAGCGCTACTCCCCGGAGGAACGACCCCGCATCATCGCGCTCACGGCCAACGCCACCGTCGCCGACCGCCGGAAATGCCTGGAAGCGGGGATGGATGATTTTTTGACGAAGCCGATCAAGACCGAGCAACTCGCCGCCGCCCTGCGCCAGGTCGTCCTCAGCCCCGGGTGGGCGTCGCGGCGGCCAATTTCGCCGTCCGGACCGCGGATTTGATTCGTCACGCCGGGGAGCCGCGGGGAAAACGGAATCATGCCGGAACTCGCCGAAGTTGACCTCGCCCGCCGCCTCTGGGACGCCGGGCTCAACGCCAAAGTCCTCGAAGTCATCCTCCCCAAGCCCGCCTGCCGCATCTTCCGCGGGACGGACGTGGCCGCCCTCGTCCCCGGCCTCACGGGCCAACCGCTCGTCTCCTCCGAAGCGAGCGGCAAGCAAATGGTCTTCCGCTTCGGCGCGAAGGCCGACCGCTGGCTCGGCATCCATCTCGGCATGGAGGGCGACCTCCGCGTGGAGCCACCGGATTTTGAGCGCCGCAAGCACGACTACCTCGTGCTGCGGCAGGCGAAGCGCGCCCTGGTCTTTCACGACACCCGGCTCTTTGGGCGCGTGCTTTTTCACCACGGCCCCGGCGTGCCCGATTGGTGGGCGAAACTGCCGCCGTCAATTTTTTCGGAGGCCTTCACGCGCGAGGCCGTGGCGGACTTCCTCGCCCGGCGCAAACGCACCGCGCTCAAACCCCTGCTCCTCATGCAGGAACGCTTTCCCGGCGTGGGAAACTGGATGGCCGACGAGATTCTCTGGCGCGCCCGCCTGCACCCCGCGCGCCTCGCCGGGGAACTTCGCGCGGCGGAGGTCACCCGTTTCCACGCCACCGTGGCCGAGGTCTGCCGCCTCGCGATCGAGAAGATCGACGCGCAGTGGCAATACCCCGACGACTGGCTCTTCATGCACCGCTGGGAAAAGGGCGGCCACTGTCCGCGCTGCGGCGTCGAACTTGATCGCGCCACGCTCGGCGGACGCACGACGGCCTGGTGCCCGAAGTGCCAGCCGGCGAGTTGAGGATTGAGACTTCGCCCGCCACCCGCCATGGTGCGGGTATGAAATTTCTCCCCGGCCTGGCCGCGTTGGCGGTGTTGGTTCTCTCCGGCTGCGCTTCGACGAATGCGCCGCTGCCCTCCGCCACCCCGAAATACCTCCAGACGCTCTCCGACAAACAGGTGACGCCCGCCACCTTCGCCCGTATTCAGGGCGGCCGCGTGCTCACCTACGGCGACGTGCTGGAGCTCGTGAAGCGCGAGATTCCCGGGGACGAGATCGTCGCCTACCTGCGCAGCACCAAGGCGCCCTACAACTACACCCAGCCGCAGATCGACGGGCTCCTCGCCGCGGGGGCCGACAGCACGCTCATCAACTACGTGGGCCGCTCGGAGGGCGACTTCCTCATCGACGCGCAGAACGAGCCGCAGCAGGCCGCGCTGCGTCGCCAGGCGAAGTTCGACAAGCAGGTCTGGCAGGATCCCTACTTCACCGACCCGGGTTACTGGGGGGCGGCTCCGTTCCCCTACATGTTCCCGGGCGGCTGGTATTAGGTCAGGCCGAGCGCGCCAGCCGCCGGCCGCGCGTGGCGATAGCCCGCGAGGGGTGCGGCGTCGAGCCCGCGGGTGAGGGCGAGGTATTTGAACTGCGTGCCCATCGTCTCCGGGTGTAGCAGCGTTTTGAACGCGCGCAGATCGGCTTCGCGCGTAGGTGAGGCCGGCGCCTGCTCCATGGCGAGCAGCAGCGGCGTCGCGGCGCCGACGAGGAAGTGGTATTGGTCCGCGAACCCGGCCACGGTGAGTCCGGCGGAGGCCCCCGCCCCGGCCAGCGCGGTGAAGTCCACGTGCGCGGTGAGGTCCTTTTCGCCGGGATCAACGAGCGGATCGTCGTCCCGCCGGTGGCCCCGGTAGCAGGAGAGCGTGCCGTTGCTCCGCCACGGGGCGTAAAGGTCGGCCCGCGGAAAACCGTAGTCGACGATGAGCATGAGCCCGCGGGTGAGCCGCGCGGCCACGTCGCGAACCCACGCGTCGGCCCCGGGGCGGATTTCCACGAGCGTGTCGGCGGGCGCGTCGGCGGGCAGAATGTCGGGGGCATCCGGCGCGGGCTGGTCGTCCAAGCGCAGGCCGGTGTCGTCGGCGGTCACGTGGCGTTCGAGCCAGCCGTCGGCCGTGCGGCGGAACAGGCGCACGGGCAGGGCGTCGGCGTATTCGTTCGTGAAATGCACGCCGGTGAAGGCGGGCAGCGCGGCGAGGTCGGGCACCCAGTCCACCCGGCTTGCGTGGGCGGCGAGCGTGTTGCGCTGGGCCGCCTGGAGCGGCGCGAACGGCTCGATCAGCACGGCGCGCGTCGCGGTGGCGCAGGCGGGGTGGTCCGTAGCGAGGGCATCCAGCACGTCGGCGGCGAGGCGGCCGTCGTTCGCGCCCTGCTCGGCGAAGGTGAAATCCGCGGGCCGGTCGAGGCGTTCCCAGATCTCGGCGCATTGCGCGGCGATGACGCGGCCGAACATCCGGCCCACGCTCACGTTCGTGTAGAAATCGCCGCCGCGGCCGATGCGCGCTCGGCCCGAACCATAGTAACCCTCCGCGGGGTCAAACAGGGCCCGCGCCATGTAGGCGTCGAAGCGGAGGGGGCCGTGGGCGGAGATTTCGGCGCGGAGCCGCGCGGCGAGGGCGTTCACTCGCTGGTGATCTCGCGGGCCCAGACGTTCACCGTGCCGTCGCTGCCGCGTTCGACGCGGGTGATGAGGAACGGGCGGTTCGCGTCGCGCGCGAGCGTCGTGCCCTCGCCCGGCGGCGGCTTCGAGGTCGGGAATTCGACGATGATGCGCATGTCCTTCGCGCCATCGGTCTTGCGGAGGACGGCGCGGCTCTGGCTGCTCGCGCTTACGAGAAAGTCGCCCTCGAGGTAAACGCGCTCGCCGCCGAGGCCGGTGCCGGCAAGCTGCGGAGCGTCCTGCACGCCCACGAGGCGGCCCTGCGGCATCTGGCCGGGTTGGTAGGTCGCCCATTTGCCGCTCGTGGTGGTGGCCACGGCCGGGGCGGGCGTGTTGGTGCCGGCGAGGAAGGGCTTGAGCGGAACCTCGGTGCCGACGGTGGGCGCGTTTGCGACGACGGGCGGGGGCGTGGCGCCGTTGACCGGGATGGCGCGGGCGACGGTCGGTTCGCCGCCCGGCGCGGCCACGGGCACGGCGGGCGCCACGGGAATGGCGGCGGGCGCGGTGGGCGGGACAGGTCCGGCGTTCACCGGTTGGGCGCGGGCGACGGTGGGTTCGGGGGTTGCCCCGGCGGTGGTGGTGGCGGGCCGCACGGGCATCAGCTCATTGACGGGCGCCGGCGCGGCGGTCGTGCCGCCGGGGTTCGCGAGGCGGCGGCGGTAGCTGGCGTAGCGCTGGTCGGCCTCGGCGACCTTGAGCTTCGAGAGCACGGGCAGGCCGGCCTCGACGTTGAGCGTGGCGGGCGGCTGGAGGGAGAAGCCGCCGGGGCCCTGCGTGGCGCTGTAGTCGGGATACTGGATCGGTATGGTCGTGAACTTCAGGCGGCCGTCGGCGAGCTTTTCGACGTGGATGACGGGCGAGAGGTCGAGGCTGCGGCGCACGGGGATGTCGAGGCCGGTGAGCAGGCTGCGGTGGAGCGTGGGGACGGTGCGCTCGTCGGCGGTGAAGACGTGCTCGACGAGCACCTGCGGGACTTCGGCGTCCTGCGCGAGGGCGACGACGCCGGCCGGGAAGAAATCGTTTTTCGTGAGCTGGTAGGAGTCGAGGATGTTGAAACGGCCGACGACGTAGGGGATGGAGCCGGAGGTCGCGTCGTAGTTGCGAATGTAGGCGCGCAGGAGCCGGGCGCTTTCCTCCTTGAGCTGGCGCGGGCTCATCTGCCCGTAGCGGGCGAGGAGCTTTTTCGCGTCGAGGAATTCGCCGCGCGGGGCTTGCGTTTCGGTGAAGCGTTTGGGGGCCTCGAGTTTTTTGAACTTGTGGAGGACGCTGTAGCCAAGCGGTTCCTCGGGGTGGCCGAACACGTAGAGCGTGCCCATCCAGCAGAGGGCGACGAGGCCGATGAGCAGGAGAATGAAAACGGACCAGCCGAAGAGGCCGCCGTCGCCCGAGCGGGTGCGGGGTTCGCGGTCGCTGAAGCCGTCGCGGGTGGCGCGGCGGCGGCCGGTCGCGGAGCGGGAGCGTGGGAAAAGGTCGGCCATCAGGGCGTGGTGGGGGCGGGCTCGAAGGAGGTGCCGCAGCCGCAGCTGCGCACGGCGCGCGGGTTGATGATGCGGAAGCCCGCGCCGGCGAGGTCGTCCTTGTAGTCGAGGGTGCAGTCCTCGAGATGCTCGCGGGCCGCGGCGTCGACAAACACGCGGGCGCCGTGGGCTTCGTGCACGTCGTCGCCGGACTGCTGGGCGCCAACTTCCATGCCATATTGCAACCCGGCGCAACCGCCGCGCTCGACCGAAAGCCGGAGCGCCTGGGTGTCGGCGAGGCCCCGCTCAGCCGCCAGGCTTCGCAGTTGTTCCGCCGCGCTTTCGGTAATATGAAGCATAGCGGAGTTTTATGGGTGGTCTGGCACGAAGTCAAATGATGCGAGCGGCGGCGACCGGAATCCGGGCCGCCTTTCGCCGTGCGGCCAACCCCCGGGCCTGATGGGAACGATCCGCCGATTACCCGAGGAGGTGGCCAGTCAGGTGGCGGCCGGGGAGGTCGTGGAGCGGCCGGCCTCCGTCGTGAAGGAACTCGTGGAAAACAGCCTCGACGCCGGAGCGACCCGCGTGGACGTGGAATACCACCGCGGCGGGGACAAATTTCTGGCCGTCACGGACGACGGCGCGGGCATGGACCGAGAGGACGCCCTGCTTTGCCTCGAGCGGCATGCGACCAGCAAAATCCGCACGGGGCGGGACCTCGCGACCGTCGGGACGTTCGGGTTTCGCGGCGAGGCCGTGCCCAGCATTGCGAGCGTCTCGCGCTTTCGCCTCGTGACGCGGCCCCATGACGCCGAGGCCGGCACCGAGGTGCTGGTCAACGGCGGGCACCTGGAGACCGTGCGCGACAGCGGCGAGGCCCCCGGCACGCGCATTGAGGTGCGGGCGCTCTTTTTCAACCTGCCGGCGCGCCGCAAGTTCCTGCGCGGCGAGCGGACGGAGGCCGCGCACATCGACCACCATTTCGAGGTCCTCGCGCTGGCGCATCCGGAGCGGCGGTTTTCCCTCACGCGGGACGGCCGTCCGGTGCACCGCCTCGGGCCGGCGGAGGATCTTGCGACGCGGGTCCGCGACCTGCTCGGCGCGGAGTTTGCGGCCGGCCTCTTCCCGCTGGAACCGGTCACGCACAACGGGCTCACGCTCCGCGGTCTGCTGGCCCGGCCGGGGCATGCGCGGGGCGACCGCGCGGGCCAGTATGTGTTCGTGAACGGCCGTGCCGTGCAGAGCCCGGCCATCTGGCAGCCGCTGCGCGAGGCCTACGGCACCGGGCTGCCCCGGGGGATGAATCCGCCTGCGGTGCTGTTTGTCGAGATCGACCCGGGCTGGGTCGATTGCAACGTCCATCCCGCCAAGCGCGAGGTGCGCTTTCGCGACGGGATCGCGGTGCGCGAGGCGGTCCAGACCCTTGTGGGCCGCGCGCTGGCGGAGCGGCGGCCGCAGGCGGCGCCCGTGCCGGTGCGGGTGTTTACGGAACTGGCCGGGCGCGACGTGGCCCCGACCGCGCCCCCGGTCGTCGCGCCCCGCCAACCGGATGTCGCGCGGATGGCTGCGCCGGAGGGCGACGGCGCCCTGCTGGCCCGGCTGGCCGCCGCGCCGCCGCCGGCCGCGCCCGAGCCGGAGCTCGCGTTGCCGGAGGAACCGCCCGCCGCGGAGCCGCGCCTGCGCTTCATTGGCACGCTGGGCGGGCGGCACGTGCTGTTTGAGGACGAGGCCGGCCTCGTGCTGCTCGACGCCCGCGCGGCCCGGGAGCGACTCTTGTTTGAGCAACTGCTGCGGCGCATCGACCGGCGCGAATCCATTTCCCAGCGGCTGCTGCTGCCGGCGGTTGTGGAGCTGGCGCCGCGCGATCTGGCCTGGGTGCTGGAGCATGCCCGGGTGCTGGCCGGCGCGGGATTTCTCGTCGAGGGATTCGGCGCGGGCGCGGTGAAGGTGGATGGCGTGCCGCCGTTTCTGGCCGGTGGCGAGCCTCGGGAGCTGCTGCTGCGTATTGCCGAGGACTGCCGCGCGGGCGGGCTGCGGGCTGGCCCGCGCGCGCTCGAGGAAGCCATTGCCCGGTCGGTGAGTCGCGCGGTGCCGTCCGATCCGCCGCCGGCGGACCCCGCGGCGGCGGCGGCCCTTCTCGACGAGCTCATGGCCTGCGAGCTGCCCTACGCCTGCCCGGCGGGCAAGCCGACGATGATCCATTTCGCGCACTCCGAGCTGGCCCGGAAGTTCGGCCGCGCGGGCTAGAGCCGGTCGGAGACCACCTCGTCGCCGGGGTCAAAGCGCGGGGTGGTGAGGATCGCGAGGCGGTTCGGCGTGCTGGCGCGGATGATCTGGTGATGAACCCCGCGGGGGATGACGGCGAGTTCGTTGGCGCCAAGCAGGATGGTTTGCGGGGCCGGGTCGGCGGCGGCGGGATCGAGGGTCCGCAGTTCGAGGGAACCGTCGAGGACGAAGTAGATTTCCTCGAACGTGGCGTGCCAGTGCGGAATCGTGACGCCGATGTCGATGGCGATGGCGACGTTGGGTGAACATTCCCCGCCGCGGAGAATTTCGCGGATCTCGCCGCAGGTGGGGGACGATTTGACGAAGTGGTCGGCGAGATGCTTGAGGATCACGACCTCAAGGTAGCACGGCGGGGTGCAGCGGGAAATTGCCCCCGGGCGGCTTTTCTGAAATAACCGCCCCATGCACGAGAGCATCCGCATCGAGCCGGCCACGCTGGACGATCTCCCCCTGCTCGTTGATCTGCTCGAAGACCTCTTTTCGATGGAGGCCGACTTCGTGCCGAATCGCGAGAAACAGGAGCGCGGGTTGCGTCTCATTCTGGAGCAGCCTTCGCGCGGGCGGATTTTTGTCCTGCGCAACGACCATCGCGTGATCGGCATGATCAATCTGCTCATCACGATCAGCACGGCGGAGGGCGGCTTTGTGCTGCTCATGGAGGACGTGGTCGTGCACCGCGACCATCGCGGGCAGGGCTACGGCTCGGCGCTGCTGGAGCATGCGATCAAGTTTGCGCGCGAGAAAAACTTCCTGCGCATCACGCTCCTCACCGACCGCGACAACCAGGCCTCGAAGCGGTTTTACCTTTCGCGCGGTTTCGTCGAGAGCGGCATGGTGCCGCTGCGCATGCTTTTCCGGGACTGAATGGCCGACGCGTTCGAGGAGCTTGGGTTTGCCAAGGTGGACCACGCCCGCGCCGCGCGCTGCGGCCGGCCGGAGGTGATTTTTTGCGAGGGCAAGACGCCGGCCGAGGTGACGGCCATCGCCCGGCGCATCGTGGCGGCCAGTGGTTACGTGCTCGGCACACGCGCGAGCCGGGAGCATTTTGCTGCCGTGGCGGCGGAGCTTCCCGCCGCGGGGTATCACGAACGCGCGCGCTGCATCACCTGCGGAGCGGCGGCGCCCTCCGGGTCGCGGCACGTGGTGGGCATTCTTTCGGCCGGCACGTCCGACCTCGCCGTGGCGGAGGAGGCGGCGGTCACGCTTGCGGCCTTTGGGCAGCGGACGGTGTCCATTTTCGACGTGGGTGTGGCCGGGCTGCACCGACTGCTGGCGCGGATCGACGAAGTGCGGGCCTGCGGGGTGCTCATCGTCGTCGCCGGCATGGAGGGCGCGCTGCCCAGCGTTGTCTCGGGGCTGGTGGATCGGCCGGTTATCGCCGTGCCGACGAGCGTGGGTTACGGCGCGAGCCTGGGCGGACTCGCCGCGCTGCTCGGCATGCTGACGAGCTGCGGCAGCAAGGTGACGGTGGTGAACATTGACAACGGCTTTGGCGCGGCCTGCGCGGCGGATGCGATTCTGCGCCTCGCGGGGGAGGGGACGGCGGCGTGAGCGTGCGGGTTGCCTTCGTGCCCGGAGCGGGCCTGGGAAAACGCCTTCGCCCGCTCACCGAGGAGCGGCCGAAGCCGCTGGTGCCCGTGCGCAACCGGCCGCTGATCACCTACGTGTTCGACGCGTTGCTGGCGGTGGGCATCGAGCGCATCGTGGTGAACACGCACCATTGCCCGAAGGTTTACGCCGAGCTTTTCCCTGACGCGATCTACCGCGGCTGCCCGCTGACGTTTGTCCACGAGCCTGTGCTGCTGGAGACGGCCGGCGGGCTCGAAAATGCCCGGGCGTTTTTCGGCCCGGGGCCGGTGCTTGTGCACAACGGCGATCTGCTCGCGAACCTGAACCTCGCCGGGCTGTTGGAAACGCATGCCCGCGAGGGACGCGAGGTCACCGCGCTCCTGCGCAGCGCGGGCGGGCCGCTGCACGTCTTGTTTGACCGCCGGATGGGGCGGATCCGGGACATCCGCGACGCGCTCGGGGCCGAGGGCGGCATCGATACGCTCTTTGCGGGCGCCTACGTGGTCGAGCCGGCGTTCCTCGACCGGATCCCGCCGCGGACGGTGATCTCGGTGATTCCCCTCTTCCTCGACATGCTCAAAAACGGCGTGTCGATCGCCGGGCGGCTGGACGATTCCGGCGACTGGGCCGACCTCGGCGACCGCGGCTCCTACCTCGCGGCGCACGCCGGCGGCTGGGTGATCGACCCCGCGGCCGACGTCGCGCCGGATGCGCAATTGCTCGGCTTCGGCGCGGTGGGCGCG
This sequence comes from Verrucomicrobiaceae bacterium, assembly GCA_027488755.1. Classification (GTDB taxonomy): domain Bacteria; phylum Verrucomicrobiota; class Verrucomicrobiia; order Chthoniobacterales; family JAATET01; genus JAATET01. The sequence continues at coordinate 61,618 of JAIYAZ010000068.1, forward strand.
GGCGCGAAGGTCGGCGCGGGCGCAGTGCTCGCGGACACCGTGGTTTGGCCGGGCGCAGAAATCGCTTCCGGCGCCCGTTTGCGCGGCTGTATCGTGCGCGACCGGCGGGTGGCCCAAGGGGAGCACGCCGACACCGACTTCTAGGATGCTTTCCGACGCCGTTATCGCCCAGACCCGCGCCCGTTTTCCCGACCTCGCGGACGAGGATTTCCACGTGAGTCTGGTGGACAAGGGGGGCTCCGGCCGGAAGTTTTACCGCATTCAGGCCACCGGTGGTCCGTCGATGATCGCGGTGAAATACCAGCCCGACAAGGAGGAGAACCGTCACTACGCGGACATCGCCGACTACCTCGACCGCTCGACGGTGAACGTGCCGCACATTTTTCTCCACGACCACGACGAGGGCCTCATCTGGATGCAGGATCTCGGCGCGAAGGATCTCTGGAGCTTTCGCAATGAGCCGTGGGCGGTGCGCGGTCCACTCTACGAGCGCGCGCTGCGGCAGGTGTTCCTGCTGCACACGAGCGCGACCGAGCAGTGGGATGGCGTGCATCCGCGCTTTGAGATCGAGTTCAACGAGCAGCTTTATCTCTGGGAGCAAAACTACTTTCTCGAGCATTGCCTGGGCGGTGTTTTCGGGCTGGGCGCGGAGGAGGCGGCGGCAGCCATTGATGCGCCGGGTCTGCGCACGCTCGCCACGCGCCTTGCCGCCGAACCGCGCGTGCTGGTGCACCGGGATTTTCAATCCCAGAACGTGATGATTCATGGCGGGGAGGCGTGGTTGATTGATTTCCAGGGCATGCGGCCCGGCCTGGCCCAATACGACCTCGCCTCGCTGCTTTACGATCCCTACGTCACGCTCACCGACGCCGAGCGCGGGGAGATGCTGGCGTTCTACAAGGGGCTCCTCGCCGGTCGCGGCGCGCCCGCCGGCCCGGGGTTTGAGGAAACCTTTCACCTCTGTGCCGCGCAGCGCCTGATGCAGGCGCTCGGGGCCTATGGCTTTCTCGGCCTCAAGCGCGAGAAGCCCGAGTTTTTGCGCCACATTCCCGCGGCGCGTCAGTCGCTTCGCGAAGTCGCCGGCCGCGTGGATGGCCTCGGCGGCGTCGCCCAACTTCTCGCCACCCTCCCCGCATGAATCCCGGCACCGCCACCGTCGTCATCGAAGCCATCACGCCCCAGATCGAAGGCGGGCGTTATCCGATCAAGCGCGCCGAGGGCGAGGATGTGGTCGTCGAGGCCGATATCTTCAAGGACGGGCACGACCTGGTTTCCGCCGTGTTGAAGTGGCGGCGCTTGGGGGATGCCGCCTGGCACGAGACGCCGATGGCGCCGATTCCCAACGGCAACGACCGCTGGCGCGCCACGCTCACCGTGAGCGGCACCGGCGCCTACGAATACACGATCGAGGCCTGGGGCGACGCCTTCCTTTCGTGGCGGGACGAGGTGGTGAAAAAGGTCGACGGCGGCCTTCTGGAACTCACCAGCGAAGCCCTCGAGGGCGCGCGGCTTTTGCGCGCCACCGCGGGACGCATCGCCGACACGGCAGATGCCGCCGCGTTGAAAAACTTTGCCGCCGGCCTCGAAGGCGCCGATCCCGCAACGCTCAAGGCCCTCGCGCTTGATCCCCTGCTGGAGGCCCTCGCCCGCACCTACGCCGATCGTTCGCTCGCCACGACCTACGCGCCGGCCCTGCGCATCTGGGTGGATCGCCGCGCGGCCGCCTTCGCCGCGTGGTATGAATTTTTCCCCCGCAGTGCGGGCGGGCATCCCGACCGGGGATCGACGTTTCGCGAATGCCTCCCGCGCATCGACGACGCCCGCGCCATGGGCTTCGACGTCATTTATTTCCCGCCCGTCCACCCGATTGGCGAGACCAAGCGCAAAGGCCGTAACAACGCGGTGACCTGCGAGCCCGGCGAGCCCGGCGTGCCTTACGCCATCGGCAATTTTCGGCAGGGCGTAAACGGTGGCGGCCACATGGATGTCGCCCCCGAGCTCGGGACGCTGGCGGATTTCGACTGGCTCGTGGACGAGATTCACGCCCGCGGCATGGAGGTCGCGCTCGACTTCGCGATCAACTGCTCGCCCGACCATCCCTACGTCCGCGACCATCCCGATTGGTTCTTCGCCCGGCCGGACGGCACGATCAAATACGCCGAGAACCCGCCGAAGAAATACGAGGACGTCTACCCGCTGAACTACCACTGCGCGGACTGGCGCAACCTCTGGAACGAGCTGCGCGACGTCCTGCTTTTCTGGGCCGAACGCCGCGTGCGCATCTTCCGTGTGGACAATCCCCACACGAAACCCGTGGCGTTCTGGGAATGGGTGATCGCCGAGGTGCAGGCGAAATTCCCCGACGTCATCTTTCTCAGCGAGGCGTTCACGCGGCCGAAAATGATGCGCGTGCTTGCCAAGGCCGGCTTCACGCAGAGTTACACCTACTTCACCTGGCGCACGGGCAAGGCCGAGCTCATCGAGTATCTTGAGGAGCTCACGCAGGGCGAAATGGCCGACTACTTCCGCGGGAATTTTTTCACGAATACGCCCGACATCCTCCCGCTGCATCTGCAGACCGGCGGCCGACCCGCCTTCGTCCAGCGGGCCGTGCTGGCCACGACGCTCGTGCCGGTCTACGGCATCTACAGCGGCTTCGAGCTGTGCGAAAACACGCCCGTCAAACCGGGCAAGGAGGAATACCTCGACAGCGAGAAGTATCAGTTCAAGGGCCGCGACTGGAACGCGCCCGGCAACATCAAGGATATCCTCACCGCGTTGAATCGCGCCCGCCGCGAGCACCGCGCGCTCCAGGAATACCGCAATCTGCGGTTCCACCCGGCGGACAACGAGCAGGTGCTCTTTTACAGCAAAATGACGGCCGCGCGTGACAGCATCATCCTCGTTGCGGTGAACCTCGATGCCCACAGCTTCCAAAGCGCTTGGCTGACCGTGCCCGTGGCCGACTTTGGCATCAACGAGGGCGACAGCTACGAGGTGCGCGATCTCATCACCGGCGAGGTGTTCCGCTGGAGCGGGGCCCGCAATTTTGTGGCGCTCGATCCGAAGACCCGCCCCGCCCACGTGCTCGAGGTGCGCCGCTGGCAGGGCCGCCAGCGCGGGCTTGACTGCTTCGCCTAAGGCGGGCGACCGTTCCGCCATGAGGACAAGCCCCGCCCTTCGCGTGACCTGGCTGGCGGGCATCCTCGCCGGCGCGCTGCTCGCGCCGGGCCTTGCCGCGACGTTGGTGCTCACGAGCGCGGCGGACACGTATCTTTTCTCGGCCAACGCCACCGTGAATTTCAACGGCGACGGCAACGGTATGCTCGTGGGGACCAACTCCGCCGGCGGAATCGGCCGCGGGTTGGTGCGGTTTGACCTGTCCGCAATTCCCGCCGGGGCGACCGTGGAGTCGGTGAGCCTGAGCCTCTTTGTGGGCAGCCTCGCGACCGCCGGAAGCGGCAAAACGGTGGCCCTGCACCGCATGCTGACCGGCTGGAACGAGACGTCGGCCACCTGGAACGACGCGAGTGCGGGAACGGCCTGGTCCGCGCCGGGTGGTGCCGCCGGCACGGATTTCGCGGCGGGCGCGAGCACGGTCTCGCCCGGGATGGCCGGCGGTTCGTTTCTTGCGCTCACCTCGGTCGCCGGCCTTGTGGCCGACGTGCAGGGATGGATCGACGCCCCGGCCACGAACGCGGGGTGGATGCTGCGGAATCAGGCCGAGGCCACGCTGCGGTCCGCCGGACGCATCGCGGATCTCGCGGCGTCCGTCGAGGCGCAGCGGCCGACGTTGACGGTGACCTATTCGGCCGTGCCGGAGCCGGGTTCGCTGGCGCTTTTCGGACTCTCGGCGGTGGGCGGATTGCTCGTGGCCGTCGGGTCGAGGAGACGGTTGAGGAGCGCGCCGAGGCGGTAGCCGGCGAGCACGAGGCGGGCTTCGGCGAGGGGCCGGGCCTGCTCCACGTAAAGGCTCGTGAGGCTGAGGGGACCCAGGTCCGGGCCGGGGGGCAGTTTGCCGTAGGCGAAGTCAAAGCCGGCCTGGTGGCTTTCCAGCGCCCAGGTGGTCGCGTCGGCCTGCGGGGCGGTCATGCGGGCGACCGGGTATTTTTTCATGAGGGCCTCGGCCTCCCGCTCGACGATGGAGCGGGCCATTTCGTGCCCGGTCACGGGTTTGAAGCGGTCGTAGAGCGGGGCCTCGAAGAACACGGTCGCGCTGCCGCCCTTGTAAACGCGGCGGTAGGCGCTGTCCCAGAAGAAGTGGAGGTTGCCGCCCTTGGTGAAGATGAGGTCCACGAGGGGGTCCTTGAGGTTTTTGATTTTCACCCGGTTGCCGCCGAGGTCTTCGCCCCGGCTGGTGGCGTGCAGGGGTTGGTGAACGTCGCCCACGAGGTGGAGGAGCATGACGATGGCCTGGTCACGGTCGATGGCGGGGTCGGTGACCTCGCCGGTGATGATCGCGTTGCAGGCATCGATGCCCCACACGACGTTCGGCGCTTCGCGGCTGGCGGCGGGAAGCGGCGTGCCCTCGCGGGTGAAGGGCAGGTTCACATAGTGCCATGCGTTGAAGTCCTTCGTGCGGGAGCGGATGTCGTCCATCCAGCAGGCGGCGATCACGAAGTCGTAGGGAGCGTCCGACTTTTCGCGCTGGTTAAAGCGGACCAGGGCGGCGTCGAGTTCGGCGCGCGCGGCGGGCGTGAGCTGGGTCTGGGCGATGCGGGCCACGAGCATGTGGCCGAGGGGATCCCACGCCCGCAAGTTGGGCGCGGCGAGGGCGAGCAGCAGGGCAATCGCGGGAAGGAGGAGGCGAATCATGGCGACCGGGAGGGAAGCGAAGCGTTAGCGCCGGGTCGCGGTGTAAATGGAAACAATTCCGCCCGTGAGCGGCTCGGCCCGGGCGAGTTCGAAGCCGTGGGCTTCGAGCAGGGCGGTCATCGCGCGGCCGTTGGGGAATCCTTCGATGGACTCGCCGAGGTATTCGTAGGAGCCGCGGTCGCCTGTCACGAAGCCGGCCACGGTCGGCAGAATGTGGTGGAGGTAGAAGCGGTAGAAGGCCCGGAAGGGCGGGAAGGCCGGCAGGGAAAAGTCGAGGACGAGCACGTGGCCGCCGGGTCGCAGGATTCGAGCCATTTCCGCGATGGCCGCGGGCCAGGACGCCATGTTGCGCAGGCCGAACGCGACCGTAACGACGTCAAACGCCCCGTCGCGAAAGGGCAGGCGGGTTCCGTCGGCATTGATCAGGCGCGTCGCGCCCTTGCGCTGCGACTCAAGCAGCATCGGCTGGCAAAAGTCCGCGCCGACGACGTCCGCCGCGGGCACCGCGCCGCGAATGGCGAGCGCCAGGTCGCCGCTGCCGGTGGCGAGATCGAGCACGCGGGCGGGAGCCCAGCCTTTGACGAGCGCCGCGGCCCGGGCGCGCCAGAGGTAGTCAATGCCGAGGCTCAGCGCGTGGTTGGCGAAATCGTAGCGCCGCGCGATGGACGCGAAGGTGCGCCGGATGAATTGCGGGTCCTGCTGACGGTGTGGGGCGGCGGTGTCGGCGCTCAAAAAAATCGAAAAAAAATCGAAGGGATTCCCCCACAACCCCAATCCCCGTTTGAGAGAAAGTGGTGCTCACGAGAGGACTTGAACCTCCACGAGTTACCCCATGCGCTTCTGAGACGCACGCGTCTGCCAATTCCGCCACGTGAGCAGTGGAGGGGAGAAGATGCACGGTTCGTTGCGATTTGGCAACGGCGGAGTTTTCCTTTGAACAATTGCGCTCGCCATCGGTCTGATCCCGTGCGAAACGAAACTTCCCACTCATTCCTCAATGCACCCCGTGAATCTCTCCTCCCGCCTGGCCGCCCTTGTCTCCTGCACCGCGATCGTTGGTGCCGCGCATGCCGAGAAGGCCACCGACAAAGCCGCTGCCACGCCCGCTCCCGCCGCCACGCCTGCCGCGAAGCCCCTCGAAATCAAGGACCCCGTGGCGACGGTCAACGGAGAGAAAATCACCAAGGCCGAGCTTCAGGAGGCCTTCGACAACGCGGTGAAGATGTCCGGCATGGACGCCTCGCAGCTCACCAACGAGCAGAAGCTCGCCGGCTACCGCAAACTTCTCGATGACCTCATCACCGAGCGCCTCCTGCGCGAAGCCGCTGCGGAAATCAAGGTCACCGACGACGACGCCAAGGCCGAGCTCGACAAGATCAAAAAGAACTTCCCCAGCGAGGACGCCTTCAAGGACCAGCTCAAGCAGGCCGGCCAGACCGAGGAGAAGCTCCAGAAGCTGATCAAGGAAGGCCTCGCGCAGCGCAAGTGGATCGAGGCGCAGATCGCCGATCAGGTCGCCGTCACCGACGCGGACGCCGAGAAATTCTACAAGGAAAACATCAAGCAGTTCGAGCAGCCCGACCAGGTTCGCGCCAGCCACATCCTTTTCATGGTGCCGGAGGGTGCGCCCGAGGCCGAGGTGAAGAAGAAGGAAGCCGCCGCCCAGGCCGCCTACGACCGCGCCGTCAAGGGCGAGGACTTCACCAAGCTCGCCAAGGAACTCACCGAGGAACCGAATGGCAAGGAATCCGGCGGCGACCTCAACTTCTTCTCCAAGGAGCAGATGGTGCCCGAGTTTGCCAACGCCGCCTTCGGCATGAAGGTCGGTGACATCAGCAAGCCGGTGAAGACCGAGTTCGGCTACCACGTCATCAAGGTCACCGACAAAAAGGCCGCCGGCACCGTCCCGCTCACCGAGGTCAAGCCCCAGCTCGTGAGCTACCTCAAGAACCAGAAGCAGCAGGTCGCCGTGCAGGGCGTGATCACCAAGGTCCGCTCCGGCGCGAAGATCCAGAACAACCTGCCCGAGCCCGCGCCGGAAGCCGCCCCGGCCGCTTCGCCCGCCGCGAAGACCGGCAACTAACCCTCCGCGCATGGCCGCTCGCAAGCCGCCGGTCGGCGTCATCGGGTTGGGCCTCATTGGTTCCCGCGTGGCCGCAAATCTGCGGCGCGCGGGCCATGACGTGTGGGGGTGGAGCCGCTCGCCGAAGCCCGAGCCGGGTTTTCTCGCCTCCGCGGCCGAGGTCGCGGAGACGGCGGATCTCCTGCTCTTCTTTGTTTCGGACGGGCCCGCCCTGCTGGAAAATCTCCGCGCGATCGAGCCCGTGCTCGCTGCGCGGCACCTCGTTATCAACTGCGCCACGGTCGCGCCGGGCGAGGCCCGCGAAGCGGCCGCCATCGCGGCGGGGGTGAGCGCCGGATTTCTCGACGCCCCGTTCACCGGCAGCCGCGAGGCCGCCGCGGCCGGGCAGCTTGTGCATTTTTTGTCCGGCCCCGCGGAATCCATCGAGCGCGCGGAGCCGATTCTTTCCGTTTCGGCGCGGGCGCTGCTGACGGTTGGGCCGGAGATTGGGCAGGCCAGCGCGATCAAGCTCGCGACGAATCTCCTCGCCGCCGCGCAGGTGCAGGCGCTGGCCGAGGCCCTCGCGTTGCTGGACAGTCAGGGCGTGGGCGGCGGAAAATTCGCGGAAATCTTTGCCCAGCACGGCACGCGCTCGAAGCTCGGCGACATGAAGCTGCCCGGGATGATTGCGGGCGACTTCGACACGCATTTTGCCCTCAAGCACATGCGCAAGGACATGCGGCTCGCGCTCGGCGTGGCTGCGCAGGCCGGGCTCGATCTGCCCGCCACCGTCGCGACGGCGGCGGCGCTGGATTCCGGGCAGGACCGCGGCTGGGGCGAACACGATTACTCCGCCGTGGCCCGCCATTACGCCTTTCCCGGCCGCGAACCCGCGCCGGGTCTGCCGCCCGCCCCATGAGCACCGAACGCCTCGATCGCCTCCGCCGCGAGGGTGGGTGGTTTCCGCTGTCGGACCGCGTCCGGCTCCGTCTTACCGGGGCGGACCGCGTGCGTTACCTCAACGGCCAGGTCACCAACGACGTGCGCCGCCTCACGCCCGGCGGCCCGGCGCAGCTCGCCTGCGTGCTATCCGCGCGGGGCAAGCTCGATGCCGTGGCCTGGATCTGGTCCGAGCCCGAGGCGCTCGTGGTCGACGTTGAGGCGGATCTGGGCGAGGCACTGGCCACGCGCCTGGAGCGTTACATCGTGGCGGATGACGTCGCGCTCGAGGTGCTTCCGCCGGTGGCCGAGATTCACATTTTTGGCGCGGCGGCCACTGAGCTTTCCGGCCGACGTATCGGCCGGCTTGATGAGACCGGCGTGGACGGGACGGCGGTTACTGGCGATCTCCTTGAGGCTACGCCCGCGGAAGTCGAGCGCCTGCGCATCGAGTTTGGCCGGCCGAAATGGGGCGCGGAGCTCGGCCCCGACACCCTCCCGGCCGAGGCGGGCCTCGACGAAACCGCGGTGGATTTTTTCAAGGGCTGCTACATCGGGCAGGAGGTCGTGTCCCGCGTGCGCAGCGTGGGCCATGCGAACCGCGCGCTGCGCCGTTTCGAGGTCAGCCAGGGGGCCCCGCCCGCCGTGGGCGCGGAATTTTTTGTCCCCGGCGAGACCGGGCGCCCGGCGGCGGTGGTCACGTCCGTGGACTTTGCCTTGGCCCCGACCATCGGGCTCTGTTACATCAGGCGCGGAACCAGCGAAGGCGCCCGGCTCACCCCGGGCGACGGCTCTGCTTCCATCCAACTCCGCCCGCCCGACCGACCGCATGTATAGAGCCCTTTCGATTTTTCTCGCGACCGCCCTGCTCGCCACCGGTTGCGCCAGCCGCCAGCCCGCCGCCAGCCGGCTGCCGATCACCCCGGCCGGGCCGACCAAGCCCACCGCACCCATTGGCCCGGATGTCGCCGTCATGCTCATCAAAATCGGCCGCGAGAAGCAACCGCAGCGGGTCGTGATCGGGCTCTACGAGGACGCCGCGCCCCTGGCCGTGGCGAACTTGCGCGAATTGTCCCGGCGCCGGTTCTACAACGGCATGCGCTTCCACCGCGTGTTTGAAAACTACCTCGTGCAGACCGGCGATCCCTACAGCCGCCGCGGCGACAGCGACCGCTCCGGCACCGGCGGACCGGGTTACACCGTGCCCGCCGAGATCAAGCGCAAGCACATCCGCGGCGCGGTGGCCGCCTCCCGCCTCGAGGACAAGGTGAACCCCACGCGCGCGTCGAACGGCAGCCAGTTTTACATCACGCTCCAGGCCATTCCGCAGCTCGACGGGAAATACACCGTCTTCGGCGAGGTCATCGAAGGCATCGAGGTGCTCGACTACATCAGCGGGCGGCCCGTAAATAGCAACGATTTCCCCTTGGAAAAAATTGTGATTACGTCTATCAAGATCGTCCCTCGCGAATTGGCCGACGCCGTCACGAGATAGCCGAACCCAAGGCTGTAAATTTACGGGTAGGTTCCGGAGTGGCCAAACGGGGTGGACTGTAAATCCACTGGCATTGCCTTCACAGGTTCGAATCCTGTCCTGCCCAATTTTCTTCGCGCCAGCGAACTGGCCTCGTCCTGACAGGATGAGAACGCAGTTTGAGCCGAAGCGCGAAGCGCGGAGACCGGCGCAGCCAATCATGTCCTGCCCAATTTTTTCTCGTCTGCCCGTTTGGGTGCGAGGAAAGGCGTGAAATTCCCGCGCGCAATCGGTTAAATCTCTCCGCATCGGGTCCGCATTCCTCCCCCCAGGTAGGCGAGCGGACCCGCCCACGTTCCCCCGAACCCGCGTGAAGAAACTCGCCCCCGTCCTTGCCGTTGTCGTTTTGATTGCCTGCATCGCGGGGGGCTGGGGGCTGGCGCATCGTCCGGCCGGAGAGGACCGCCGCGGCGGGCTGCTTGTCGGGCTCTCGCTCGACACGCTCAAGGAGGAACGCTGGCAGGCCGACCGGAACAACTTCGTCAAACGCGTCGCCGAGCTCGGCGGCGAGACGCTCGTGCAGTCCGCCAGCGGGGACGACACGCGACAGATCAGCGACGTGCAGGCGCTCATCAGCCGCAAGGTGGACGTGCTCGTAATCGTTCCGCACAACGGCGCGGCGATGGCGAAGGCCGTGAACATGGCGCACGAGGCCGGCATCCCCGTCATCGCCTACGACCGCCTCATCACCGACTGCGACCTCGATCTCTACGTCACCTTCGACAACGTGAAGGTCGGCCGCCTCCAGGCGCAGTATCTCGCCGACCGCCTGCCCGCCGGGCGGCCGCTGCGCCTCGTGCGCATTTACGGATCGAAGACCGACAACAACGCCTTCCTCTTCAAGCAGGGACAGGACGAGGTGCTCGCCCCGCTCATCAAGGCCGGGCGCGTCGAGGTCGTGCATGAGGATTGGGCCGCGGACTGGAAACCCGAGAACGCGAAAAAAATCACGAACGCCGCCATCACCAAGGCCGGGCGGAACATTGACGCCGTGCTCGCCTCCGCCGACGGCGTGGCGGGCGGCGCGATTCAGGCGCTTCTCGAGGAGGGGCTGGCGGGCAAGGTCATCGTCACCGGGCAGGACGCCGAGCTCGCCGCCTGCCAGCGCATCGTCAACGGCACGCAGGCCATGTCCATCTACAAGCCGCTCAAGCAGCTCGCGAACCGCGCGGCGGAGCTGGCGGTCGCCCTTGCGCGGCGGGAGCCGATTCTCACCCGCACCGGCATCAATAACGGCCGCACCGAGGTTCCCACCGTGCTGCTCGACATTCTCGTCGCCGACCAGGGCAACCTCGAAAGCACCGTCATCCGCGACGGCATGCACACCCGCGAGGCCATCTACCCGAACGCCCGCCCCTAACCCGCTCCGCCCATGTCCTCCCCGAGCAAATTCCCCGTCACGCTCCTGCTGCTGTCCGTGATTCTCAGCGTATTGACCGGGCTCGTCGTGGCCCGCAGCGGCGGGGAACGCGCGGCGGTCGCCGCCCGTCCCACGTTGGTGCTGGCGGTGGATCCCGCGGCCGCGACCGCGCTGGGCTTTGATGCCGCGGCCTTCACCGCGGCGGCCGGGGAGGCGGGCGTGAACGTCGTGGCCGCTGCGCTGCCGGCCGGCGATCTCGCGGAACGCACGCGCGGGGCGCGGGTGGTGGTGCTCGTGGCCGCGCCCGGGATCGAGCCGGCCGTGGACGCGGGAGCCTTTGTCGTTGCCGCCGGGAACGTGCTGCCGGGGGCGGAGCTGTTCGTTCCGGCGGGCGAAAACCTGACGGCTCGCACCGCCGCGGCCGCCGCCCGGCTCGCGCTGGGCCGCCCGCTCATTGCCGCCGGTTTCACGCCCGATGGCGCGGGGACGATTCCGACCGTGACGCCATGAGCGCCCCGCTTCTCGAGGCCCGCAACATCGTCAAGCGGTTCCCCGGCGTGGTGGCGCTGCGCGACGTAAGCTTCGCGCTGCGCGCGGGGGAGATTCATTCCCTCTGCGGCGAAAACGGCGCGGGCAAATCCACGCTCATCAAGCTGCTCTCGGGTCTGCACCCGCACGGCAGCTACGAGGGCGCGTTGTTTGTGGACGGGGCCGAGGCGCGGTTTCGTTCGCTCGCGGACGCCGAGCGGGCGGGCATCGCCGTCATTTACCAGGAGCTCGCCCTCGTGGAGGAAATGACCGTGGCCGAGAACATCTTTCTCGGCGCGGAGCCGCGCAACGCCCTCGGGCTCATCGACTGGCCGGCCGTCTACCGCGAATCGGCGCGGCTGCTGGAGCGGTTTGGCGTGGCGATTGCGCCGGCGGCGCGCGTCGCGGAGCTGGGCGTCGGGCAGAAGCAGTTGGTCGAGATCGTGAAGGCGCTCGCGAAAAAATCGCGCGTGCTCATCCTCGACGAGCCCACGGCCGCGCTGGCCGAACACGAGGTGCTCATCCTGCTCGACATCCTGCGGGACCTGCGCGCGCAGGGCATTGCGTGCATCTACATCTCGCACAAGCTCGACGAGGTGCTGGCCGTGTGCGACCGCATCACCGTCCTGCGCGACGGGGCGAGCATCACCACGCTGGAGGTCGCGGCGACGGACAAGGCCGACATCATTCGGCACATGGTCGGCCGCGAAATCACCGACCTGTTTCCGCGGCGGCCCTCGCCGGTGGGGGAGGCGCGCCTTGAGGTGAGCGGACTATCCGTGGTGGCGCGGGCGGGAGGACGGCCGATTCTACGCGACATCAGCTTCACGCTGCGGGCGGGGGAGGTGCTGGGTTTTGGCGGATTGATGGGCGCGGGCCGCACGGAGCTGCTCATGCATTTGTTCGGGCTGCTGGGGCGGCGCGTGGCGGGCGAGGTGCGGCTGGACGGCCGGCCGCTCGGCGCGGAGGCCCCGCCCGCGATCATCCGGCGCGGCATGGTGCTGGTGAGCGAGGACCGTCGGCGCTACGGGCTCATCCTTGACGCGCCCATCGGCTTCAACCTCTCGCTCTCCGCGCTCGGGGAATTCGCCCCGGCGGGCTGGATCGACGAGGGCCGCGAGTTTCGCCGCAACGACGAACTCTTCCGCTCGCTGCGGGTGAAGGCCCCGACGCTGGAGGCCGTGGTGGGCAAGCTCTCGGGCGGCAACCAGCAGAAGGTCGTGCTCGGGAAGGCGCTGATGACCGATCCCAAGGTCATCTTCCTCGACGAGCCGACGCGCGGCATCGACGTGGGCGCGAAGCTGGAGATTTACGAAATCATCAATCAGCTCACTGCCGCCGGGAAGGCGGTTGTGCTCGTGTCCAGCGAGCTGCCGGAGCTGATGGGCATGAGCGACCGCATCCTCATGCTGCATGAGGGCCGCGTGGGCGGGGAGTTCCGCCGCGGCGAGGCGACGCCGGAGGATTTGCTGGCGGCCGCGATGGGCCAGACCGCCGTGACGCTCACCTGAAATTTTTATGCCGACGAAACTCTCCCTCCGGGACTTCTCCCTCGCGATCACGCTCGTGGCGTTGTGCGCGGTGTTTGCCAGCCTCTCGCCGCAGTTCCTCGGCGCGCGCAACCTCTCGCTGCTCCTCACGGAGTTGTCGATCACGGCCACGCTGGCGCTGGGCATGATGCTCATCATTCTCACGGGTAACATCGATCTTTCGGTGGGCAGCGGCGTCGGGTTGCTCGGCGGCATCGCGAGCGTGCTGGTGTTTCATTTCGGCTGGCCGGCCCCGGCGGCGCTTGGCGTGGGGCTGCTGGCGGGCCTGCTGATCTGGCTGCTGATGGGCACGATCATCGTGCGCGAGCGGGTGCCCTCGTTCATCATCACGTTGGGCGGACTGCTTGTTTTCAAGGGGCTGTTCTGGCTGGTGATCCAGAATGCGACCGTGCCGGTGGTGCCGGGCGGGCAGACGAATCTCTACTCGCTGCTGACGACGTATTACCTGCCGCCGGCGGCGAGCTTCGCGCTGGCGGGCGTGGTCGTGCTGCTGATGGTGATCGCCGCGGTGCGAGGTCGCCGGGCGCGACGGAGCTACGGCTTTGCGGTGGAGGATGCCCCGACGTTGTTTCTGCGGCTGTTTGTCACGGCGCAGTTCATCTTTTTGATCGTGCTGGTGACGGCGCAATTCCGCGGCATTCCGCTGCCGGCGTTGATCCTCGGGGTGGTCGCGTTTGCGGTGCATGTGCTGACGACGCACACGCCGTTTGGCCGTTACCTTTACGCGATCGGCGGCAACGAGGAGGCCGCCGTTGTTTCGGGCATTCCCGTGAAGGCCGTGCTGATCGGGTCGTTTGGGATCATGGGTGTGATCGTGGCGATCACCGGATTCATGCAGACCGCGTATTCCGGCGCGTCGACGAGCACGGTGGGCGACCTGATGGAGCTCGACGCGATCGCGGCGTGCGTGATCGGCGGCGTGGCGCTCAAGGGCGGGCGCGGCACGGTGCTCGGCGTGCTGTTCGGCGCGCTGCTGATGGCGGTGCTGCTCAACGGCATGACGCTGCTGGCGGTGTCGCCGGAGTTCAAATTTATCGCGCGCGGCCTGGTGCTTTCGCTGGCCGTGTGGATGGACGTGAAGCTTGCGCGCTAGGCGCGGGGCAGCGGCACCCAGGCGCCGTGGCTGTGGACCACGGCGTCGATGAAGGCCATGCCCTCCACGCCGTCCTCGATGGTGGGAAATTCCACGTCGGCCGGGCGGGGTTCGCCGGCGAGGTCGGCGCGCAGGGCGCGAAAGACTTCGCGGTAGATGTTCGCGAAGGCCTCGAGGTAACCCTCGGGGTGGCCGGGCGGAATGCGGGTGAGGGCGGCGGCCTCGGGGCCGACGTAGGCGTTGCCGCGGCGCCAGATTTCGCGCGGGCGGTCGGGGTGTTTGACGATGAGCTCGTTGGGGTGCTCCTGGTGCCATTCGAGGCCGCCGGTTTCGCCGTAGACGCGGATGTTGAGGGCGTTCTCGTCGCCGACGCAGATTTGCGAGCAGTGGAGGACGCCCTTCGCGCCGCCTTCGTAGCGGAGGAGGATATTCGCGTCGTCGTCAAGGGCGCGGCCGGGCACGAAGGTCGTGAGGTCGGCGCAGAGTTCGGTGATGCGGAGGCCGGTGAGAAAGCGGGCGAGGTTTTCGGCGTGGGTGCCGATGTCGCCCACGCAGCCGGCGGCGCCGGCGCGGGCGGGGTCCGTGCGCCAGGCGGCCTGCTTTTGGTCGGTGGCCTCAAGGTGGGTGGAGAGCCAGCCCTGGGAGTATTCGACGAGGACCTTGCGGACGGGGCCGATCGCGCCGGAGCGGATGAGGGCGCGGGCCTGGCGGACCATGGCGTTGCCGGTGTAGTTGTGGGTGAGGGCGAAGAGTTGGCCGGTGGTGTCGACGATGCGGCGGAGTTCCACGGCCTCGGCGAGGCTGAAGGTGGCGGGTTTGTCGCAGACGACGGCGAAGCCGGCTTCGAGGAAGCGTTTGGCGGGGGCGAAGTGCTGGTGGTTCGGCGTGACGATGACGACGAAGTCGAGGCGGTCGGCGGCGGGGCGCGCGGCTTCGGCGGTGGCCATTTCGTCGAAGGAGCCGTAGACGCGGTCGGGGGCGAGGAAGAGGTCGGCCCCGGAGGCGCGGGAGCGGTCGGGGTCGGCGGAGAAGGCGCCGGCGACGAGCTCGGCCTGGCCGTCCATTTGCGCGGCGATGCGGTGGACGGCGCCGATGAAGGCGCCGCGGCCGCCGCCGATCATGCCAAAGCGAAGTTTGCGGGACATGGGTGGAGTTTTGGGGATGGGGTTAGGCTTTTTCGAAGGCGGCGTCAAAGGCGCGGGCGCTGGGGGCGAAGTCGAGTCGTCGGACGAAGTCGGCGGCTTCGGTGCCGCCGTGGACGCGGTCCATGCGGATGTCCTCCCATTCGACGGAGAGCGGGCCGCGGTAGCCGATGTCGTTGAGGGCGACGATGATGTCCTCGAAGCGGATGTCGCCGCGGCCGGGGGAGCGGAAGTCCCAGTAGCGGCGGGTGTCGCCGAAGTCGGTGTGGCCGCCGAAGACGCCGACGGAGCCGTCGCCGTGGCCCCACCAGGCGTCCTTGATGTGGGCGTGGAAGATGCGGTCGGGGAAGGCGCGGAGGAACTGCACGTAATCGACGCCCTGGTAGGCGAGGTGGGAGGGGTCGTAGTTGAAACCGAAGCGGCGGTGGTGATTCACGGCGGCGAGGGCGCGTTGGGCGGAGGCGGTGTCAAAGGCGATCTCGGTGGGATGGACCTCAAGGGCGAAGTTGACGCCGGCGGCGTCGAAGGCGTCGAGGATGGGGGTCCAGCGTCGGGCGAAGTCGGCGAAGCCGGCGTCGAGGTAGGTCTGGCTGGTGGGCGGGAAGGCGTAGAGCGCGTGCCAGATGGAGGAGCCGGTGAAGCCGTTGACGACGGGCGGGATGGGGCCGGCGGGGCGGAGGGCGAAGAAGGCGGCGGCGGCGCGGGCGGTGGCGATCATTTCGGCGGCGGCGCGCTGGCGGACGCCCTCGGGGTCACCGTCGCCCCAGATCGTGGGGGAGAGGATGGCGCGGTGGCGTTCGTCGATGCGGTCGCAGACGGCCTGGCCGACGAGGTGACTGGAGATGGCGGAGCAGGTGAGGTCGTGCTGTTCGAGGAGAGCCCATTTGTCGCGGAGGTAGGATTCCGAGGCGAGGGCGGCGGTGACGTCGAAGTGGTCGCCCCAGCAGGCGAGTTCCACGCCGTCGTAGCCCATGGATTTCACGAGCGGGGCGAGTTCGGCGAGGGGGAGGTCGGCCCATTGGCCGGTGAAGAGGGTGACGGGTCGTTTCATGGGTGGGATGAGGTGAGGGGGTGGCCGGAGCCAAAGAGCGGGAAGTCGCCGAAGCTTTCCAGCGCCTCGGGGCGTTGGGGGCTGGCGAGAAGGGCGGCGCCGACGCCGAGGCGCGCGGCGCAGACGGCGGTGATTTCGTCGCGATCGAGGAGCATCCAGGCGGTGGAGAGGGCGTCCGCGGCGGCGGCGGAGGGGGCGCTGGCCCAGGTGCGGAAGTAGGCGCTGGCGGGCGTGCCGTCGCGGGGGTCGAGGATGTGCGCGCCTTTGACGGCGGTGCCGGAGGCCCCGAGGGCCTGGCGGTGGAGGCGGAGGCTTTGGCGGGGGGTAAGGCCGATTTCCCAGCCGGTGCCGTCGGGGGAGTCGAGCGCGAGGAGGCTGCTGCCGCCGGCGATGAGGAGGGCGTGGGTGAGCGACCATTCGCGGAGGATTTCCGCGGCGAGGTCGAGGGCGTAACCCTTGCCGAACGCGCCGAGGTCGAGGGCGACGGGCGCGGTCTCGCAGGCGACGCGGCGGCCGGCGGCGTGAAGCTGGAGGCGGCCGTCGGCGGGGGCGTTCGCCGCGAAGCGGGCGATGGCGGGGTCGAACGCGCCGCCGGTGAGGGCGGAGAGTTCGAGGGCCTGGAGGAGGGCGTCGAAGGTTTCCTCGGAGACGGGGAGGGATTCGCCGGGCGGGAGGCGGGCGAGGCGGGAAATTTCGCTGTCCTCGCGGAAGCGGGAGAGGCGGGCTTCGAGGTCGTCGACGCGGGCGAAGACCTCGCGGGCGGCCTGGGCGGCGTAGGCGGGTTCGGCTTCGGCGAGGCGGAGCTCGAACCAGGTGGCCATGGCTTCGTGCCGGAAGATCGCGAGGGTGGGGGCGGCGGCGGTCATGGCACGCGGGCGGCGAACACGAGGACGCCGGGGCGGATTTCGTAGGGCGTGAAGGGGGCGAATTCCGCAACGGCGCCGACCTGCTCGGGGCCGACGAGGAGGAGGCCGGGCGGCCAGGTGGCGGGCGGCTGCGTCCAGAATCCGGCGGCGTGGCGGCGGAGGGTCCAGGGGAGGGGCCAGTAGTCGCGGGCGAGGACGCTGACGGTGGTGCCGGGCGCGGCGGCGAGGAGACTTTCCAGCCGGCGGAGGTCGAGGCTGGTGGGAGCGTAGGCGAGGGGATTGGCGGGGGAGACGGCGGCGTCGCCGCGGGTGCGTTGGAGGGTTTCGGTGAGGAGGAGGGCGGCGGCGGCGGAGAGGATGCCGACGGCGGCGGCGCGGGGAAGGCGGGGGGTGGCGAGCAGGCGGGCGACGCCGAGCCCGGCGAGGAGGACGAGGGGGAGGGCGACGGGGAGGATGAGCCAGGGGGTTTTGTAGGGCAGGGCGAAGAAGAAGGCGGCGAGGAGCGCGGCGGCGAGGGTGAGGCGGCGGGGCAGGTCGTCGTGGCGGTGGGTCCAGGCGCCGAGGGCGGCGAAGGCGAGGAGCAGTCCGCCGCTCCAGGGGAGGCCGACGGCGGCGGGCGCGGCGAACCAGGCGAGGTATTGCCACCAGGGATATTCGTGGGCGGAGCCGAAGCCGCGGGCGAGTTGGGGGGCGACGGCGCGGGCGAGGTCGAGAGCGCGGTCGGGGTGGCGGAAACCGTCGCTGTAGAGGGTGAAGACGACGGCGACGGCGGCGAGCAGGCCAGCGGCGAGGCCGGGCAGAAGCTGGCGCGGGGCGGGCGCGCGGCCGGGGAGGAACGCGGCGGCGAGAATGACGAGGATCGGCGCGGCGGTTTCCTTCGTGGCGAGCATGAGGCCGGCGACGAGGCCCCAGCCGAGCGCGAGGGGGAGGCGGGCGGTGGTGCGCCAGCGCAGGAAGAGGAGGAGCCAGGCGGCGGTGAGGAGCACGAGGAGGGACTCGTGGATGAAGATGCCGGAGTAGTAGACGTAGGGCGCGGCGAGGGCGACGAAGGCTCCGGCGGCGAGGGCGGCGGTGAGGCCGAGGGTGGGGGCGAAGGCGACGAGGAGGGCGGCGAGGGCGGCGCCGGCGAGCAGGGGGATGAGCCGGAGCGGGGCGGCCTCCATGGCGGCGAAGGAGGGGACGCCCTGCGCGCGGAGGGAGGCGGCGGCGAGGAGGAAGAGCGTGGGGCCGTGGTGGTCGTGGACGCGGTAGACGAAGTCCTGCCCGCGGAGGATTTCGCCGACGAGGAAGGCGTTGTTGGCCTCGTCCATGTGGATGGGGCGGGAGTCGAGGTCGGGCCAGCGGAGCCCGAGGGCGAGCAGGGCGAGGAGGCCCGCCGCCACCACCGCGCCCACGCTCCGGCTGCCCGGGACGACCCGGGGGAGGATGCCCATGCCGGCGGGGCCGGCAACGGGGGAGACGGAAGGGGACGCGGCGGCGTTCACGGGAAAAGCATCAGGGCACGGGGGTGCCCCAGACTTCGACTTCGAGGTAGTGGTTGAGGGAGTTGGCGGTGTTACCCTGGCTGGAGAGGCGGACGTAGCGGGCCTTGGTGCCCCTGGCGTCGATGAGGCGGCCTTCGTAGGTGTCGACGTAGTTGAAGTCCTTGCCGGCGCCGAGGCCGACGAGGTTTTTCGTGTCGTTGTTAAAGAGGGTGGTGACGCCGGAGATGAAGTCGGGGTCGTCGGAGACCTGGACGACGACGCCGAGGTAGACGCGGGCCTGGGCGTGGAAGTGCCACACGAGGATGGCGTCGAGGGTGGCGGGCTGGCCGAGGTCGATCTGGATCCACTGGGTGCCGCCGGGGAGTTCGACGTAGGAGCCTTCGACGCTGTCCTTGTCGCCGTCGGTGATCATTTCAAAGTCGCCGAGGAGGGGCTCGGTGGCGCTGCTGGTGACTTCGCGGCCGGCGGCGAGATTTTTCGCGGTGGCGGCGACGAGGAAGTCGGGGCGTTTGCCGGGGCGAACGGGCTCGAGGTTGGCGACGTTGACGGGCTGGGCGGTGCCGATGATGACGGGCTTGGGGAGTTCGGTGGCGAGGGGGACCTTGTCCTGCGCGACGAGGGGCGCGGCGAGGGCGAGGACGGGGAGGAGGAGGGCGGGGAGTTTCATGGGCTAGATGATGGGCGTGTCGATGATGAGGCGCTGCTGGGTGAGGACGGCTTCGATGGCCTTGAAGACGGCGTATTCGCTGCGGAAGGCCTCGTCGGCGGGGCAGTTGAGTTTTCCCTTGCCGCGAACGGCCTGGAAAAAGTTTTCGAGGTGGTATTGGTGGATGGGTTTGTTGAGGACGATGGGGAGGTAGTAGGAGGCGAGGGCGGCGGTCTCGCGGGCGTCGGCCTTGGCGCCGTCGGCGGCGGGAGCGGGGGCTTCGCTGGCGCGGAGGTAACCCTGGCGGACGATGTCCTCCCAGGACGGGGCGGCGGCCTCGCGGTAGATGACGGTGAGGGCGGGGTTTTCGGACATTTTGACGGTGCCCTGGGTGCCCATGAACTGCTCGAAGTAGCCGCCGCCGGCGCTGGTGGTGGTCTGGACCTGGTAGAAGGCGCGGAGGGTGGTGCCGTTGGGCCGGGCGAACTCGAAGATGGCCATGGCGTTATCGAACCACTCGTGGTTTTTGTAGAAATCGTTTCCGCCGCTGGCCATGACGACGGAGGGGTATTGGCCGAGGAACCAGTTGAAGATGTCGATCTGGTGGGCGCCGAGGTCGGAGAGCGGGCCGCCGCCGAATTTTTTGAACCAGCGCCAGTTTCGGAAGGTGTGCATGTCGCCGTAGCCGTAGTGGTCGAGGACGTCCTGCGGGATGGCGTATTTTTTGGGCCAGCCGAGGTCCTCGGTGACGGCGCGGTTCCACTGGGCCTGGGCGGCGGTGAGCTGGCCGGCGATCTGGAATTCGTTGAGCAGGCGGTCGCGGGCGAAGAGGTAGCGGGGGTTGCTGCGGCGCTGGTGGCCGATCTGGAGGAGTTTGCCGGTGTCGCGCATGGCCTCGACCATCGAGCGGGCGCCCTCGACGGTGTTGGACATCATTTTTTCGCAGTAGACGTGGAGGCCGGCGCGGAGGCAGGCGATGGAGTGCGGGGCGTGGAAGAAATCGGGGGTGGCGACGATGACGGCGTCGAGGTCCTTTTCCTTGGCGAGCATTTCGTCGAGGTCGGCGTAGGCGTTCGGGTTGAGGCCGCTGGACTTGAGGAGGCGCTGGCCGTAGGTGCGGGCGTATTCCCAGATGTCGCAGAGGGCGACGATTTGGACGCCGGGGATTTTGAGGAGGGATTCGACGAGCACGCGGCCCTGGGCGCCGAAGCCGACGATGGCGATGCGGAGGGGCTTTTCGCCGGAGCCGGTGGGGTTCGCGAAGAGGGCGGGTCCGCTCGCGAGGGTGAGGGCGGCGGTGGCGGCGGAGCCAATGAGGAAGCGGCGGCGGGAGAGGGCGGGGGCGGGGGACGCGGGGGTCATTTGCGGGTGAGGGCGAAGCGGTTTTGGTCCACGAGGGTGAGGGCGAAAGCGATGAGGCCGAGGTGGAGGGCGAGCCAGGAGACGCCTTCGTCCTGGCCGATGAGCATGAGGCCGAAGGTGAGGACGGTGTAGAGGATGGCCATGAGGGCAAGGGTCAGGCGGGTCTGGACGCCGAGGAGGAGGGCGAGGCCGAGGAGGATGAGGGCGGGGCCGAGCGCAGGGTAGAAGAGGTCGGCGAGGAATTCCGGGAGGAGGGGCTGGCCCGCGAACTTGGTTTTGAGCGTCTCGGGGAGGGCGTGGTAGTGCGAGAAACCGTAGACCTTGTGTTCGACGCTGAGCATGGCGCCGGAGGCGTCGGGCATTCCGGTGGCGTCGAGGAGGGGTTCCTCAACGTTGACCTTGCCGGAGAATTTTTCGATGCCGGCGACGAGGGCGCGGAAGCCGAGCCAGAGGCGGAGGCAGAGGAAGGCGAGGTTCGGCCCGGTGAGGCCGAGGACTTTGGCGGGGGTGGAGTCGCTCATGGGGTGGCGGGGGTGGTTGTCGAGGTGGCGGGGGTGGGGACGTCGAATTCCTTGAGGAAGGGGGCGGAGTTTCGCGGGGGGAGCTGGCGGACGGCGGCGAGGATGGCGGCGCGTTCCTCGGGGCGGGTGGCGAGGGGCCAGGCGGCGCGGTAGAAAAGGACGCGCTGGCTGGCGCCGGTGGTGGGGTCGGCGCTGACGGTGTCGAGGAAGCCGCGGAGGGCGAGGATGCGTTCCTCGGTGGTGGGGGCGTTGCCGGCGGCGGCGAGGAGGAGTTCGCGGGAGCGGTCGGTGCGGGCGGCGGAGAGGGCGCGGAGGGCTTCGCGGCGGGCGTTGGGGTCGGGGGCCTGGAGGAGGGTGGCGAGGGTGTCGGCGGCCTCGGGGCTGTCGATGAGGGAGAGGGCGCCAATGATTTCGGGGCGGAGGGCAAAGCCGGGCGGGTTGAGGAGGGCGGCGAGGCGGCGGGTGGCGTCGGCGCGGTCGGGGGTGGCGACGGTGGCGTTGTAGAGGGCCTTGCGCCAGGCCTGGCGGACGCTGGAGCGGCTCTCGGCGGCGGTGGGGGCGAGGGCGAGGATGGCGGGGAGGGCGTCGGGTCCGGCGCAGGTGGCGAGGGCTTCGAAGGCGGCCTGGCGGAGGGCGGGGTCGGGGGTGGGGACGAGCGAGAGGGCGAGGGCGAAGGTGCGGGGGTGCTGTCGGGCGGCGAGGATGCCGAGGAGCTGGCGCTGGCTGGAGGGCGGGGTGCCGGGCGTTTCGAGCGCGGCGAGGAGGTCGGTGCCGGCGGCGGGTTGCGGGGTGGTGCGGAGGGCGGTTTCCGCGGCGGTGGCGAGGGTGCGGTCGGGGTTGGTGAGCAGCGCGATGAGGGTGGGGATGGTGGCGGGGGCGGCGCAGAGGCCGAGGCCGCGGATGGCGAGGGGGGCGAGTTCGGGCTGCGCGAGGGCGAGCTGGAGCAGGGGAAGGGCGGCGGCGGAGCGGGTTTCGCCGGCGGTGGCGGTGGCGACGCGGCGGGTGTCGGCGGGGAGGGAGGGGAAGCGGGCGGTGACGAGGGTGAGGCCGGCCGGGCCGCCGAGGCGGAGGAGTTCCTGCGTGGCGACGCGGCGGACGCGGGAATCGGGATCGGCGAGGAGCGGGGCGAGGGTGTCGACGGCGCCGGGGGCGGGCAGGCGGAGGAGGACGTTGGCGGCGGCGAGGCGGGTGGGGACGGACTGTTCGGCCGCGAGGAGGGGAAGGCTCTGGCGGAGGATGAGGCGGCGTTCGAAGGGGCGGAGGGGTTGGGCGGAGTCGGCGATGGCGACCTGGGCGGCGGTGAGGAAGGCGGTGGCGAGGGCGGGGTCGTCGGGGTGGCGTTCGCGGAGGCGTTCGATCGGGCCGAGGGCGGGGCGGCCGAAGGAGGCGAGTGTGAGGAGGGCGGCCGCGCCGCGGTCGCTGAGCGGGAGGGAGATGAGGCGGGTGAGGGCGAGGGCGGTGACGCCGTCGGGGAAGCGGCGGAGGGCGTTGATGGCGTTGACGGCGTAGGGGTTGGCGGGGTCGAGCGCGAGGGGGAGGAGGGCGTCGCGGGCGGCGGGGGTGCCGAGCTGGGCGAGGGCGCGGGTGGCGGGGTCGGCGTCGATTTCGCGCCGGGCGAGGCGGGCGAGGGCGGGGACCTGGGCGTCGGTGAGGACGAGCGGGAGGGTGGCGTAGACGGTGAGGCGAACGGACTCGGGCGCGTCGGGTTTTTCCAGGAGCGCGACGAGGGCGGGGGCGGCTTCGGCGCGGACGCTGGCGGGGAAACGTCGGAGGAGGTCGCGGGCGGCGAGCATGCGGTCGGGCGGCTCGCCGAAGCGGTAGGTGGCGAGGGCGGCGACGGCGTCGGGGAGGAGGGTGGCGGCGCGGGCGGCGGATTTTTGCTGGAGGGTGGTTTTGTCGGCGGGGGCGAGGGCGGGGGCGGGCGGGGGGTTGAGCTTGGCGGAGGGGACGGCGTCGGCGGGGAGGTCGCCGAGGGCGAACTGGATGCCGTCGAGGAGGTGCTCGAGGACTTCGGGGGCGAAGAAGATATCCTCGCGGTGGCCGAGGGAGGTGTAGAAGACGCGGCCGCGGCCTTCGGGGCGGATCCAGCTGATGGCGAAGTCGTTGTCGGGGCGGATGAGGACTTTGGCGGGGCGCTGGTTTTCGGGCCGGCTCATGTCGAGGCTGAGCAGGACGCGCTGGCGGTCGCGGGAGTAGGGCTCGGGGGCGAGCTGGTAGATTTCCTCCTGGATCCAGAAGCCGGAGCGGTTGAAGGCCTGGTTGAGGGGGTGGGCGGGGTCGTCGAGTTTGACGGCGACGGTGTCGCCGGAGCCCCAGGGGTGGTTGTGGAAGAGGCCGCCGATGAGGGCCTGGCCTTCGGGCCAGTCGGGGAAGTTGTCGGTGGCGGCGTGGAGGCCGACGACGCCCTTGCCGGCGGCGACGAAGTCAAGGAGGGCGCGGCGGTGCGCGGGGTCGGCGAAGCGGAGGCGGGTGGTGTTGTTGAAGACGATGGCGTCGTAGCGGCGGAGATTCGCGGGGTCGAAGGCGGCCATGTCGTCGCGGACGTCGGCGGAGTAGGCGGCGGTGCGTTCGCCGAGGCGCTGGAGGGCGGTGTTCGCGACGGGGATGGAGGTGTGCACGAAGCCTTCGGTGCGGTCGAAGATGAGGACGCGGCGGGGTTGCTTCGGTTTGGCGGTGGCGGCGGCGGGGAGGGCGGCCTCGATGCGGGCGAGTTGTTCGGGGGTGGGGGGCAGGAGCCGGGCGTCGCGGGTGGGCGACTGGCCGTCGGGGCGGGGCGTGGGCTTGGGGCTCTGGGCGGCGAGCGGGAGGGCGGCCAGCAGGGCGAGGAGGGGAAGCAGGGGGCGCAGCATGGGGGAGGGGGTCAGTCTTCGAGGGGGACGAGCCAGAGGTTGCGGAAGCGGACGGTTTCGCGGTGGTCCTGGAGGACGAGGGGAAGGGCGTCGGGGTGGGGGGCGTAGGGGGGATTTTTGCGGTGGGCGGTGGGGCCGGTGAGGATGGCGCGGTCCTGGACGCGGACGCCGTTGAAGTCGAGAGTGACGGTGGCGGGGCGGAGGAGGGTGCCGTCGGCGCGGAATTTCGGGCGGCGAAATTCGAGGTCGTAGGATTGCCACTGGCCGGGGGGGCGGATGGGGTTGGCGGTGGGCGGGTGCTGGCCGTAGATGGCGCCGGCCATGCCGTCGGCGTAGGTGCGGTTTTCGTGGGTGTCGAGGACCTGCACTTCGTAGAGGCCCATGAGGAAGATGCCGCTGTTGCCGCGGTTCTGGCCGTCTTTCAGACCGGGGCCGGGGGGCGTCCACCACTCGACGTGGAGGCGGCAGGAGCCGAAGGCGGCGCGGCTGACGAGGTTGCCGGCCTTGGGGGTGACTTCGAGGGTGCCGTCGCGGAGGGTCCAGCGGGTGGGGCGCCAGGCGGAGAGGTCGTGGCCGTCGAAGAGGATGATGGCGCCGGGGGGCGGCGGGGCGGGCTGGAAGGGAGCGGGGGCGACGACGGGGGGGAGCGGGCGATCCGGCGCGTGGATCGGCCAGGGCGTCGCGGCCGGGCTGGCGGCGGCGAGGAGCGGGAGCAGGAGGAGGGGGATCATCCGGGGAGGACCCAGGGCGCGCGGTATTTGCGGACGAGGAAGCGCTCGACCTCGGGGGCGTCGATGGGGCGTTCGGCGGCGGCGTCCCAGCGGAAGTCGGCGACGCCGGAGCGGAAGGCGGCGTTGGCGAGGTGGGCGACACCGGCGACGCAGTGGCTTTGGGTGACGGGGGAGGTGACGGCGGTGCCGTCGCGGATGGCGTCGAAGTAGGCTTCGTAGTGGTCCCTGACGGGCATGGTGCGGTTGTTTTCCGCGAGGGCGAGGCGGCGGAGGGCTTCGTCGCTGGCTTCGAGGCTGCCGCGGTTCACGAGGATCCAGCCGTGTTCGCCCTGGAGGTAGACGCCGCCCTTGAAGCGGCTGGAGACTTCGATGACCTGGCCGTCGGGGTAGACGGCTTCGAAGGAGTAATCGTAGGCGGTGTTGTAGACTCCGTGGAGTTCGAAGAGTTTGGCGTGGGCGTTGCGGATGGCGGCGGGGAACTGGTCGGCGACGCCGAGGGCAAGGGCGGCGATGTCGTAGTGGTGCTGGATCCAGTCGCCGAGCTGGCCGCAGCCGAAGGTGAAGTTCCAGCGCCAGTTGAAGTGGACGCGGGCGGGGTGGTAGGGCTCGAAGGCGGCGGGGCCGACCCAGAAGTCGTAGTCGAGGGCGGCGGGGACGGGGGCGGGGGTGAAGGGCGGGTTGAGCGCGGTGTTACCCGAGCCGGGCAGGCCGACGCAGACGCGGCGGATGCGGCCGAGGTGGCCCTGGCGCACGAGGTCCATGGCGCGCTGGAATTCGGCGGCGGAGCGCTGCTGGTTCCCGAGCTGGCAGGCGATGCCGGCGCGCTGCACGGCCATGACCATGGCGCGGCCTTCGGGGATGCTGGAGGCGAGGGGTTTCTCGCAGTAGACGTGTTTGCCGGCCTGGGCGGCGAAGATCACGGCGAGGCAGTGCCAGTGGTCGGGCGTGGAGATCCAGACGCCGTCGAGGTCGGGGCGGGCGAGGAGCTCGCGGAGGTCGCCGTAGGTGGCGCAGTTCGTGTTTTTGGCGGCGGCGTTGACGAGGCCGGCGGCCTTGGTGACGTGGTCGCGGTCGACGTCGCACACGGCGGTGACCTGCACGCCGTCGCGCCCGAGAACGCTCCGGAGGGAGGAGGTGCCTTTGTCGCCGACGCCGATGAAACCGAGGGTGATGCGGTTGGAGGGGGCGACGCCGCCGCCGAGGCCGAGCGTTTGCGCGCGGACGATCATGGGAAAGCCGACGACGGATCCGACGGCGGCGAGGCGGAGGAAGGCTCGGCGTTTCATGCGACGACTTGGGGGGACTGGTGGGGGGAACGGCGGGGACGAAAAAAGAGACGCGCGGGGGACGCGTCATGGGGGCAAAATTAACGGCAAAACCTCCCGCATTATTGCAGGTTTTTGCGTATTTTTAGGATAAAAACGTCACACCGCGGGGTGTGTTACGGCGGCGGGGAGCCGGAGGCGTGGGAGACGCGGTAGCGGCGGGGGCTGCAGCCGAAGTGTTTTCGGAACATGGCGGTCATGTGGCTTTGGTCGTAGAAGCCGCATTCGATGGCGATTTCGGCGAGGGGTTTGCCGGTGCGGATGAGGAACTGGCGGACGGCCTGGAGGCGGACGTGGTTGACGTAGCGGCTGGGGGTGGTGCCGAAGGTGGCGGAGAAGTGGCGTTCGAAGGCGCGGACGGAGAGGCCGGCGAGGCGGGCGAGGCGGGCGACGGGGAGGGGATCGGCGTAGTGGCGGCCGATGGCTTCGAGCACGGCGAACATGGAGGAGCCGTAGAGGGAGGGGGCGCCGCCGGGGGAGAGGCGGGTGGTGATGCCGGCGATGCCGGTGATGGCGCCCTGGCGGTTGCGCATGGGGGCCTTGTTGACGAGCCAGCTGCTGAAGGTCATGTCGGGGTTGGGGACGAGCTCGGCGTGGTGGACGAGGGGCTGGCCGGAGGTGAGGACGCGGGCGTCGTCGGCGACGAATTTTTCGGCGATCTCGCGGGGGAAGAAGTCGAAGTCGGTGCGGCCGAGGATTTGGTCGCGGGTGCGGCAGCCGAGCATTTCGACGAAGCCCTGGTCGGCCTGGACGAAGCGGCCGTGGAGGTCCTTGGCGAAGTAGTTCGTGTCGGGCAGGCAGCCGACGAGGAGTTCGAAGTGGTTGGCGGGCGGGGGGGCGGCGGGCATCGACGGGGGGAAATCTAGGAGGTTTCCGGGGGTGGGGCGAGGGGATTAACCGGCGGGCGGGGCGACTTGCGGCGAGGGCGGGGGCGGCGTAGGGTCGACGGAATTCCGAGCATGCGCGCGTTTCTTCGGCTTTTTTTGGGTGGGTTTCTGGCGGTGGCCGGGTTGGGCCTGGCGAGCGTGGTCGGAGGGATGGACGGGCTGTCGCTGGTGGTGGATGGGGCGGTGCTGGCCCTGGGGATGGGGGTGCTGATGCTGGGGCTGGTGAGCCCAAGCGTGGGGTGGGCGGCGTTGACGGCGGCGGGGTTTCTGGCGTGGAAGATTTTTGGGGCGGCGTTTCCGCTGGGGTTTGTTGCGCCGGCCTGGGAGGCGGCGATTCTGGCGGGGGCGCAGGTGGGGCTGGCGTTCTGGTTGTGGTGGGAGGTGCGGCGGATGCCGGAGGCGTCGGCGGGATTTTCGGTGCGGCGGTTTTTCGGGCTGACGGGGGTGCTTGTGGTGGGGTCGGCGGCGATCCTGGTGGGCGGCGGGTGGACGCTGGCGAGCCAGGCGGTGGCGGAGGGTTCGTCGGGCTTTGTGCGGCTGGGGCTGAGTGGGGTGGAGTTGGAGGAGCGGGAGTTCGCGCGGGCGGGGCAGCGGGTGCGGCTGGTGGGGATGATGCACATCGGGCGGTCGGATTTTTACCGGGAGGTGCATGCGTCGCTCGGGGATAAGGAGCGGGTGATCGTGCTGCTGGAGGGGGTGACGGACCGGGAGGGGGTGCTGGAGGGGAGGTTTTCCTACGGGCGGGTCGCGAAGATGCTGGGGCTGACGAGCCAGGAGACGAGCGGGTTGCAGCGGAGCGAGCCGGTGGCGGGGAACGAGCCGGGGAAGGTGGCGCAGGTGGATTACCGCCATGCGGATGTGGACGTGGCGGGGTTCAGCCCGCTGACGTTGGATTGTTTACGGGCGATGGCGGAGATGTTTCGCGAGCCGGGGGTGAAGAGCGCGATGAAGATGATGACGGCGCCGGACTCGCCGTTCCGGCGTCCGGGGGCGGAGGAGGCGATCGCGCGGGATTTGATCGAGCGGCGGAACGCGCATGTGCTGGGGGAGATCCGGCGGGCGCTGAAGGAGGGCGAGGTGGTGGTGGTGGTGCCGTGGGGGGCGATGCATTTGCCCGGGATCGAGGCGGAGTTGGTGGCGGAGGGGTTCCGCGAGACGCGGCGCGGGGCGCGGGCGGCTATTCTTTGGTAGGCGGGGGGAGGGCCTTTAGCCGGGCGAGGAGGGCGGCGAGGTGCGGCGTGGCCACTCCGGCGGCGCGGGCGGCGCGCAGGGGGGCGGCCCAGATGGCGTCGATTTCGAGTTCGGTGCCGGCGCGGTAGTCGACGAGGGTGGAGGGTTTGTAGGCGCCCATGGAGCGGGTGCGCTCGATCTGCCAGTCGTCGTAGCCGGGGGGGATGGCGTGGTCGAGGGCGGCGGCGGTGGCGAGGGTCTCGCGCATGAGGGCGCGGATCGCGGGTTCGTGGGAGCGGAGGAGGACGTCGACGGGGGAATTTTCCGCGACGGCGAGGCCGTTGAAGGGAATGTTCCAGACGAGCTTTTTCCAGCGGGCGGTGGCGAGGTCGGGTTCGACGTGGGTTTCGATGCCGGCGGTGCGGAAGGCCTGGGCGATGGTCTCGGTGCGGGGCTGCGGGGGGCGGGAGAATTCGCCGAGGGAAATGGTGCCGTGGCCGACGTGGACGACCTGGGCGGGGGTGGTGCGGGTGAGGCAGACGAAGCAGAGGCCGCCAAGGATGCGATCGGCGCCGAAGTGCGCGGAGAGGAATTCCTCGGAGCCGAGGCCGTTTTGGAGGGTGAGGAGGGCGGTGTCGGGGCCGAGCAGGGGCGGGAGGAGCGCGGGGAGGATGGCGTTTTGGGTGGTTTTGAGGCCGATGAGGACGAGGTCGCAGGGGCCGATGGCGGCGGGGTCGCGGTGGGCGGTCGGGCGCGGGAGGTGGAGGTCGCCGGCGGGGCTGGTGATGCGGATGCCGTGCGCGCGGGCTTCGTCGTAGCCGCGGCGGAGGAGGAAGTGAACATCGTGGCCGGAGGCGGCGAGGCGGGCTCCGTAGTAGAGGCCGATGGAGCCGGAGCCGACGATGGCGATTTTCATTCGAAGAGGCTGGCGGTGAGGCGCACGGTGGCGGCGTGGAGGCGGGCGGTGTGGGTGGGTTCGCGATTGTAGCCGCCGCCGTAGAGGACCACGAGGGGGATTCCGCGGTCGCGAAAGAGCGTGGCGACGAAGCGGTCGCGGGTGGCCATGCCGCGGGCGGAGAGTTGCATCTGGCCGAAGCGGTCGTTGCGGTGGGGGTCGGCGCCGGTGATCCAGAGGGCGAGGTCGGGGCGGAAACCGGTGACGGCGGGCGGGAGCGAGGCGGTGAGGGCGGCGAGGTAGCGGGGGTCGTCGACGAAGCGGTCGAGCGGGACGTCGAGGGAGCCGGGGACTTTGCGGGAGGGGTAGTTGGCGCCGACGTGGATGGAGTAGGTGAAGATGCGGTCGTCGCCGGCGAAGATGGCGTGGGTGCCGTTGCCCTGGTGGGCGTCGGTGTCGCAGACGAGGACGCGGAGCGCGGGCCGGGTGGTGTGGAGGTCGCGGATGGTGATGGCGACGTCGTTGAGGACGCAGAAGCCTTCGCCGTGGTCGGGGAAGGCGTGGTGGGTGCCGCCGGCGAGGTTGGCGGCGACGCCGTGGGTGAGCGCGGCGAGCGCGGCGCGGCGGGTGCCTTCGACCTCGAGGGCGCTGCGACGGTAGAGGGTTTCGCCGGGGGGCAGGCCGAGCTGGGTGGTCTCGCGGGAGGTGAGGGTGCCGGCGCGGAGGCGGGCGAGGTAGTCGGGCGCGTGAACGCGGGCGATGACGGCGTCGTCGCACGGGGCGACGATTTCCACGGGCAGGGCGCCGGCGAGGTGGGCGTGCGCTTCGGGGAATTTCCGCATGGGGAAGGGGTGGCCTTCCGGGAGCGGGAGGAAGTAGTCCGGGGAGTAGAAGCAGCGCACGGGGCGGCGGCTAGGGCCGGGGCGGGGTGTCGGGGGGTTCGTTGATGAGGCGGGCGCCGCGGGCGTAGGTGACATAGGCCCAGGCCCACTGGAGGAAGACGAGCGTGCGGTTGCGGAAGCCGACGAGGAAAAAGAGGTGGATGAGGGCCCAGGCGAGCCAGGCGGGGGTGCCGCTGAAGCGGAGGCCCTTGAGGTCGGCGATGCCGGCGTGGCGGCCGATGGTGGCGAGGCTGCCCTTGTCGACATACCAGAAGTCGGTGGGGGGCTTGCCGGCGAGCTGGCGGAGGACGTTGCGGGCGGCGTGGCGGCCCATTTGCATGGCGGCGGGGGCGACGCCGGGCACGGGGCGGCCGGCGCGATCCTTGATGAAGACCATGTCGCCGACGGCCTGGACCTCGGGGTGGCCGGGAATCGTGAGGTCCTGGTTGACGAGCACGCGGCCGGCGCGGTCGGTCTCGCCGAGCTGGCGGCCGAGGGGGGAGGCGGCGTTGCCGGCGGCCCAGATGACGGTGTGGGCGGCGAGGCGTTCGCCGTTGAGTTCGACGAAGTTTTCGCCGAGGCCGGTGACGCGGGTGTTCACGAGGACTTCGACGCGGAGTTTTTCCTCGAGCTGGCGCTTGGCGCTGGCGGAGAGGTCCTCGGTGAAGGCGGGGAGGACGCGCGGGCCGGCCTCGACGAGGAGGACGCGGGCCTGGCGCGGGTTGATGCGGCGGAAGTCGGACTTGAGCGAGGTGTAGGCGAGCTCGGAGATGGCGCCGGCCATTTCGACGCCGGTGGGTCCGGCGCCGACGACGACGAACGTCATGGCGCTGCGGCGGCGGGCCTCGTCGTCGTATTTTTCGGCCTGCTCGAACGCGGTGAGCACGCGCCGACGGATCTCGAGGGCGTCGGGCAGGCTTTTGAGGCCGGGGGCGTTGGCCTCCCAGTCGTCGTGGCCGAAGTAGGAATGACGCGCGCCGCCGGCGACGATGAGGTGGTCGTATTTGAGGCGGCGGCCGGTGGTGACGACCTCGCGGGTGGCGGGGCAGATTTCGCGCACCTCGGACATGGCGACGGTCACGTTGGCCTGGTCGCGGAGGATGGAGCGGATGGGTTTGGCGATGTCGGCCGGGGAGAGTTGCGAGGTGGCGACCTGGTAGAGCAGGGGCTGGAAGAGGTGGTGGTTCGTGCGGTCGAGCAGCAACACCCGGGCCGGGGCGTGGCGCAGGGCGAGGGCGGCGCAAAGCCCGCCGAAACCACCCCCCACAATCACGATGACGGGTTCGCTTGCTTTTTGGGGGACGGCTGGAGATTGTGGCGGCGGATTCACGAGGTTTGTGAAAATTTTCACAAACTCGCTCCGGATCAATCCCGAAAACGTAATCTTTTCCAACGAACCAGGACCTCATGCCCACGACGATTGAGCAACCCGACACGCTGGCGCGCAGCATTCACGGACTTCAGGCCGCCCAGGAAAGCGGCGAATTGCTCGGGGAAACGCTCACGCTCAACATGGGGCCCTCGCACCCGTCCACGCACGGCGTGCTTCGCATCGAGCTGGAACTGGATGGCGAATTGATCGTGAAGGCCCGGCCGGATATCGGCTACCTGCACCGCGGCGACGAGAAGATCGCGGAAAACATGCAGTATAACCAGTTCGTGCCCTACACGGACCGGCTGGATTACCTCGCGCCGCTGGCCAACAACGTCGCTTACGCGCTCGCGGTGGAAAAGCTCATGGGTTGGGAATTGCCCGCCCGCGGCAAGGCCATTCGCGTGATCTGCTGCGAGCTCGCGCGCATTTCGGCGCACCTGCTCGGCCTTGGCGCGTTCGCGATGGACTGCGGTGCGGTGACGATGTTCCTCTGGACGTTCACCGAGCGCGAAAAGATCTACAACCTCATCGAACGCCTCACCGGCGCGCGCTTCACCACGAGCTACACCCGCGTCGGCGGCCAGACCCGCGATCTCCCGCCCGGCTTCGAGGCCGAGGTGCGCGAGTTTGTGCGCGGCTTCCGGCTCGTGCTCAAGGAATGCGACGCCATGCTCACGCGGAACCGCATCTTCATGGACCGCACGAAGGACGTGGGCATCATTTCCCGCGAGGACGCGATTGCCTTCGGCATCTCCGGCCCGAACCTCCGCGGCAGCGGCGTCGAGCATGACCTGCGCCGGGCGCATCCCTACCTCGACTACGAGAAATACGACTTCGAGATTCCCGTCGGCACCGTCGGCGACTGCTTCGACCGCTACCTCGTTCGCATGGAGGAGATGCGCCAGAGCTGCAACATTCTTGACCAGGTCATCGATAAGCTGCCCGGCGGCCCGATCAACGTGCACGATCCCAAGAGCACGCTGCCCGAGAAAGAGGCCGTGATGACGAAGATGGAAGAGCTCATCCACCATTTCATCGTCGCCACCGAGGGCGCGGACGCCCCCGCCGGCGAAGTCTACTTCGGCGCGGAAAACCCGAAGGGCGAGCTCGGCTTCTACATCTACAGCCTCGGTGGCGGCGTGCCCTACCGCCTCAAGATCCGCGCCCCCTCCTTTGTGAACCTGAGCATCTGCTCGAAGATCATGCCCGGCCACTTCGTCAGCGACGTCGTGAGCATCCTCGGGTCGATCGATTTCGTGATGGGAGAATGCGACCGCTAGGGCGTTCTTCCTTAAAATGAGCATCGACGCTCCCTGCCTTTTCTGACGTAACTCTCCCGCTGGACGATGACGACCGATTCGACCTCCCGCCAAGCCGACCAGATCCCGCCCGAGCTCCTCGCCGAGATCGAGGAACGCATCACGCACTACCCGGTTTCGAAGCGCAGCGCCTCGCTGCCCCTGCTGCACCTCTGGCAGAATCACTTTGGATTCGTGGACGACACCGGCATCGAGTGGATCGCCACCAAGCTTGAGCTCCAGCCCGTGAATATCTACGAGCTCGTCACGTTCTACCCGTGGTTCCGCCGCGAGGCCGCCGGCAAGACGATCATCCGCGTCTGCCGCACGCTTGCCTGCGCCATGGCGGGTTCCTACCAGGTGCGCGAGAAATTCTGCGCCGCGACGGGCGTGGATCCGCACGATCACTCGCACGGTTTCGGCCACGCGCCGCCGACCAGCCCGGACGGCAAATTCAGCGTCGAGTTCGTTGAATGCCTCGCCAGTTGCGGCTCGGCCCCGGTCGCGCTCATCAACGACGACCTCCACGAGCGGATCACCCCCGAAACCGTCGAAACGATCGTCAAGGAACTCGCCAGCTAGTCACGCCCCATGGTTTCGCTCATTCCTCAGCCGCATCCCCGCGAGCGCCGCGTCATTTTCGAGAACATCAGCCGCCCCGGCTGGTCGAACGACATCGATACCTACGTCGCCCACGGCGGCTACGAGCAGCTTCGCAAGGCCCTCGGCATGCAGCCGCAGGAAATCGTGGATGCCGTCAAGGCGGCGAACCTCCGCGGCCGCGGCGGCGCCGGTTTCCCGTGCGGCATCAAGTGGAGCTTCATCAAACGCGACGACGGCAAGCCGCATTACATCGTTGTCAACGGCGACGAATCCGAGCCCGGCACGTTCAAGGATCGCTACATCCTCCACAACGACCCGCACCAGCTCGTCGAGGGCGTGCTGATCGCCGCCTGGGCGCTCAACGTCAAGCTCGCCTACATCTACATCCGCTGCGAATTCCCGCACGCGGCGAAGATCGTCTGGAACGCCATCAAGGAGGCGAAGGCCCGCGGCTTCGTCGGCAAAAACATTCTCGGCTCCGGCTTCGACTGCGACATCTACGTCCACCAGGGTGCCGCCGCCTACATCTGCGGCGAGGAGACCAGCCTCATTGAATCGCTCGAGGGCAAGCGGCCCTATCCGCGCATCAAGCCGCCGTATTTTCCCGCCGTGCTCGGCCTCTACATGTCGCCGACGATCGTGAACAACGTGGAGACCCTCTGCCACGTCGTCCATATCCTCCGGATGGGTCCCGAGGAATACTCGAAAATGGGCACTCCCGGCGACGGCGGCACTCGCACGATGTGCGTGAGCGGCGACGTGATGCGCCCCGGCTACTACGAACTTCCGGCCGGCGCGGTGACGCTCGGTGAACTCATTAACGACGTCTGCGGCGGCCTCCGGCCCGGGCGCAAGCTCAAGGCCGTGATCCCTGGCGGCAGCTCGGCGAAGGTCATGCGCGCCGACGAGGTTTACAAGATTAAGGGCGCCGACGGCGTGGAGAAGGAAATCCCCATGCTCGACGTGCGGATGGATGCCGCCACGCTCGCCTCGGTCGGCACGATGGTTGGCTCCGGCGGCGTGATGGTGATGGACGATTCCCGCGACATGGTATGGGCGCTGAACAACCTCAACCAGTTTTACGCCCACGAAAGCTGCGGCCAGTGCACCCCGTGCCGCGAAGGCAGCCTGTGGATGTCGAAGGTCACCACCCGCATCATGGCGGGCGAGGGCGTGGCCAGCGACCCGGCGAACCTCAAGACGATCGCCGACAACATTGCGGGCCGCACCGTGTGCGCCTTTGGCGAAGCCTGTTCCTGGCCGACCCAGAGCTTCCTCGCCAAATTCCCCGAGGAATTTGCCGCCGCGGCCAGCGGCGGGAAATGAGGAGGGAGAGGACGCCCGGCGCGGAAGCGCCCATTGATAAAGCGAAGCCAAGATTGCCGGAAAGCCCGCCGTGAGGCGGGTTTTTCATTGGGCACGAAAAAAGATGAACCGTCCGCGTGAGATGGGCGAAGGTCAGACGATGAAGATGTTCCTGCGATTCGTTCCGTTGATGCTGGTAACCGGGGCCGGCATTCTGCTGGCGGGCTGTGCCTCGGTGAGTTTGCAGCGGGAGCAATGGGGCGAGGAACGGCCGCCGATGGCGCGCGAAATTCTCGTCGAGCCCTTCAGCGCGCCGCCGGAGGGGTTGCGGGTCGATCGCGAAAGTGAGGAACTCGATGCCTTCCGGAGTCAATTGGCGGCGGGCCTGTCCGGGCAGTTGGCGGAGCGACTGACGAAGCACGTTGCGCCGGCGCGGGTGCTCGCGCCTGGGGAACGTCCGCCGACGGGGGCGTGGCTGCTCACCGGCACGGTGACCCGCGTCGAGCAGGGGAGCCGCGCGATGCGCAGTCTTCTGGGGTTCGGCCTCGGGGGCACGAAGATGGAGGTCGAGGCCCGGCTTTGGGTGGTGGCGCGTGATGGCCGGCGCCGTCCGCTCGCGGAGTTTGCGACCACGGGCGGCTCGAACGCGGAGCCCGGGGCGTTGCTGGGCGGGCCGTTCACGGCGGTGCCGCGTCTCGTGATGCAGGCCACGCTCACGGGCGTGTCGGCCGATACCCGGCGCACGGCGCGCACGCTGACGGCGGCGATCTCCGAGGAGCTGCGCGCCCGCGGTTACCCGCTGGCGGGCGACCCGCTCGTCGCCAAGCGGCTGGGGAGCCTGCCCGGGGCGGCGGAGCGGTAGGATTTCAGCGGCCTTCCGGCGCTGCTGGATCAAGGCGGAAGCGCTGACGATAGGCGCTTGGGGCGAGGCCGGTGTGGGCGCGGAACCGGCGGGAGAAATGGAATTCGTCTGCGTAGCCGACGGCGGCCGCAACGCGCTTGATGGCCTCGTCGGTGGTGGCGAGCTGCTGGCAGGCGGCGCGCATGCGCAGCGCGAGGAGGGTGCGGGCCGGGGGCGTTTGAAATTGCCGGGCCCACTCGCGCCGGAAGGTGGAGACCGACATGCCGGCGTTGCGGGCGAGGGCGGCAAAATCGACGGGTTGACCGGGATCGTCACGCAGGCCGGCGAGGGTGAGTTCCAGGGGATTGGCGGTGCCGGCGGAGGGCGCGGGGGCGGAAAGCGTGGCGAGCAGAATGTGCTCCCAGACGCGGTCCATGTGGTCGGCGGCGTGCTCGGGATCGGGCCGGTTCGTGAGGGGAAGAAGGTCGCGGAGGAGGGCGCGCACGCGGGCGGGGTCCGCCATTGGCCACACCGGGAGATCGGCGCGGAGAAAGCCGTTGCGCTCGAGGGCGGGGCGGGTGCGGGCGTCGTAGATGACGTAACATTCGTCCCAGGTGCGGTGACCGTCCGCGGGTCCGTATTCCACGAATTCGCCGGGCCACTGGGTGAGGACGCACGGTGCGGTCACGGTCCAGACGCGACCGGCGCGGCGGAAGCGGCCGCCGCCGCGCAGGATGAGCGAGAAGTTGCAGGTCGAGAAGGCGTGGCGCACCCAGAGCGGTTTGCCGGCAATAAAACTCGTGCTCACGACGGGCAGGGCGGAGGGAAAGCGCCGGGTGTAGGGGGCCCAGTGCTTGATCAAAAAGTCCATGGCTTTGGATAAAATGCTCATGGATTCACGGCGGGAGGAAGGATTAAGTGATTCCCATAGACATGAAACGCGCGCTGTTATTCTGGGGTGGCTGGCCGGGGCATCAACCGGAGGCGTTTGCCGGGCGACTGGCGGCGGAGTTGGCTGGGCATGGGTTTGAGCCCGAGCTGGTGAATTCGCTGGAGGGGCTGGCGGACGCGGAGGCGCTGCGGCGCTTTGATTTGATTGTCCCGGGCTGGACGATGGGCACGCTCACGCCGGAGCAGTCGCGCGGGTTGCGCGATGCGGTTCGCGCGGGCGTGGGGCTCGGCGGTTTGCACGGGGGCATGGGCGACGCGTTTCGCGGGGATCTCGATTATGAGTGGATGGTGGGCGGGCATTTTGTGGGCCACCCGCACGTGGGGGCCTACACGGTTCGGGTGGGGGCGACGGGGCATCCCGTGACGGCGACGCTGCCGGCGGAGTTTGCGTATGAGTCCGAGCAATATTATCTGCTCGTTGATCCCGCGGTGGAGGTGCTGGCGGAGGCCGACTACGTCTGGGCGGGCGGGCGGTGCGTGATGCCGGTGGCCTGGGTGCGGCCCTGGGGCGAGGGGCGGGTGTTTTACAGCGCGCTGGGGCATGATCCCGCGGAGCTGGACCGCTTTCCCGCCTCGCTTGAGCTGG
Organism: Verrucomicrobiaceae bacterium; assembly: GCA_027488755.1. Classification (GTDB taxonomy): domain Bacteria; phylum Verrucomicrobiota; class Verrucomicrobiia; order Chthoniobacterales; family JAATET01; genus JAATET01. Next base: position 98,268 of record JAIYAZ010000068.1, read on the forward strand.
CGGTGCGCGGGCTGCGCTGGGCGGCGCGCGATCTTTGAGTTTTTCCCGAACGATTTTTCAAACCATGACATCCCCACTCCCCCCGGTCCGCGTCGGCATCATCGGCTGCGGCAACATTTCCAAGGCGTATTTCGAGCGTTGCCGGCTCTTTCCCAATCTTGATCTGGTGGCCTGCGCGGACCTGGATTTCGCCCGGGCCGAGGCGGCCGCGCAGACCTACGGCGTGCGGGCGCAGACGCTTGAGGAGTTGCTGGGCGCCGAGGACGTGGCCATCGTGATCAATCTCACGGTGCCCCTCGCGCACCGGGAAATCGACGAGCGCATCCTCGCGGCGGGGAAGCATGTTTTCAGCGAAAAGCCGTTTGCGCTCGATATGGCGGAGGGCGGGAGCGTGGTGGGGGCGGCTTTGGCGGCGGGTTGCCGCGTGGGCTGCGCGCCCGACACGGTGCTCGGGGCGGCGGTGCAGACGTGCCGGGGGTTGGTCGACGGGGGCGCGATCGGGCGGCCCGTGGCCTTTGCGGCGACGATGATGGGCCGGGGGCATGAGCACTGGCATCCCTCGCCGGAGTTTTATTATCAGCGCGGGGGCGGGCCGATGTTTGACATGGGGCCCTATTACCTTCATGCGCTGATCACGCTGCTCGGGCCCGTGCGGCGGGTGAGCGGGATGGCGGTGATCACGCACGCGGAGCGGGAGATTCGCAGCGAGCCGAAGCGGGGGACGCGGATGCGGGTCGAGGTGCCGACGCATGTGACGAGCCTGCTGGAGTTTGCGAGCGGGGTGACGGGCACGCTGGTGACGAGCTTTGACGTGCCGGGGCCGTTTACGAATCCCGTGATCGAAATTTACGGCACGGAGGGAACGCTGCGGGTGCCGGATCCGAACGGTACCAACGGCGTGCCGCAGATCGGCGCGGCGGGCGAGCGGGAGTGGCGCGAGGTGCCGCACACGCATCCCTACGCCGATGGCTCGCGCGGCCTCGGGGTGGCGGATCTGGCGGCGGCGCTGGTGTCGGGGCGCGACCATCGCGCGAACGAACGCATCGCGCTGCACGCGCTGGAGATCATGGAGGCGATCCACGTGAGCGCCGCGGAGTCGCGGCATGTGACGCTGCGGACGACCTGCGAGCGGCCCGCCGCGATGCGCACGGATTTGCCGCCATTTGTGCTGGAGGCGTAGGCGGGCCGGTTCTCCGCGGGCAAAAAAATCCCGGGGACTCCGTGGTGAGCGCCCGGGAGGAAGGTCGTGGGGGGCGGCGCTTAGCGGGTGCCGCGCTTGATGAGCAGGCTGACGTTGGCGGAGGCCTTTACGGGGCTGAGCTCGGAGAAGCCTTTGGGGATGCGGGCGGTCGGCACGACGTAACTGCCTGAGCTGGCGGTGACGGTGGTTTTGAGCGTGCGGGTGAAGGCGAGGGGTTTGGCGCCGAGGACGCGGTAGCTCATGGTGACGGTGGCGGTTTCGTTGGGCTGGAGCTGGATCTGGCCCGGGGGTTTTTTGAAGGGTTTGCCGTTGAGCGTGTAGGAGATGTCGAGGCGGGGCGGGAAGCCGGTGGGCGGGGTCGGGTTGCCGAGGATGTTGGTCTCGGTTTTGCGGCCGATGACGTAGGTCGTGGTGAGGGTGCCGGTGTTCGTGATGACGAAGGAGCAACCGCCGTTGGTTTTCCTGCCTTCGACGGTGACGCCAAGCTCAGCCGGGATGGCGGAGGCGTTCAGCACGGGGAGAAGGAGGACGGTGGCGAGGGCGAGGGCGAGGCGTTTCATGGATTTTTTGGGTGGGGGGTGGAAGGTCGCGGAGTGGCGCTTAGCGGGTGCCGCGCTTGATGAGCAGGCTGACGCTGTCGGAGGCGGTGACCGGGGTGAGTCGGAACTTCGGGACGCGCGCGGCCGGAGTAATCGCGCTGGTCGAGCTGGCGGTGACGGTGGTCTTGAGCGTGCGGGTGAAGGCGAGGGGTTTGGCGCCGAGGACGCGGTAGCTCATGGTGACGGTGGCGGTTTCGTTCGGATCGAGTTGGATCTGGCCCGGGGGCTTTTTGAAGGGTTTGCCGTTGAGGGTGTAAGAGATTTCGAGGCGGGGCGGGAAGCCGGTGGGCGGGGTCGGGTTGCCGAGGATGCTGGTTTCGGTTTTGCGGCCGATGACGTAGGTCGTGGCGAGGTTGCCGGTGTTCGTGATGACGAAGGAGCAGCCGCGGTTGGACTTCTTGGCCTCGACGGTGACGCCGAGCGTGTATTGCGCGGAGGCATTCAGCACGGGGAGAAGGAGGACGGCGGCGAGAGCGAGGGCGAAGCGTTTCATGGTGGGGTGAGTTGAGGTGGGGGCGAGGGGGGATAAGTCCTTCAGGCTGAACAAACGGGCTGGGGTGCCGTTCCGCAACCAAATTCGCCGCGGGGTTTGATGCGGGTGAAGGGCATGACGGGATTGCGGGTCGGGGGGATTGATGGTTTTGTGGGGGCGAATTGCCCGGCCATGGAATCGCCCCTCATCAACCTTGCGGACTGGGAAGAGCGCGCGGCGGGCGTGCTGCCGCGGGAGGTGTTTGATTATTACGCGGGGGCGGCGTGGGACGGGGTGACGCTGCGGGCGAATCACGCGGCCTACGCGCGGCTGGCGATTCATTACCGGGTGATGCGGGACGTGCGGGCGCCGGATGCGCGCTGCCGGGTGTTTGACCTCGAGCTGCCCGGGCCGGTCTGCGTGGCGCCGACGGCGTTTCATCGGCTGGCGCATCCGGAAGGGGAATTGGCAACGGCGCGCGGAGCGGGGCAGGCGGGGGCTTTGATGACGCTGAGCAGCCTTTCGACTTGCCGGCTGGAGGACGTGGCGGCGGCGGCGGGCGGGCCGCTGTGGTATCAGCTCTACATCAACCGCGACCGCGGGTTCACCCGGGAGTTGGTGCAGCGGGCGGTTGCGGCGGGTTATCGCGCGATCGTGGTGACTTGCGACGCGCCGGTGTGGGGCATCCGGGAGGCGGACGTGCGCAACGGCTTTCACCTTCCGCCGGGGATTGAGCCGGTGAATCTGATGGCTTCCACCGCGGATTCCGGCGCGCACAGCCACCGCGGGGCGGGCATGACGGAAATGATGGCGTGGATGCTCGACGCGACGCTCACGTGGAAGGACGTGGCGTGGATCGCGGAGGAGGCGGGGGTGCCGGTGCTCGTGAAGGGGATTTGCCGGGCGGACGATGCGCGCGAGGCGCTGCGGCACGGGGCGGGGGGCGTGATTGTCTCGAACCACGGGGGGCGTCAGCTCGACGGGGCGCCGGCGACGATTTCGGTGCTGCCGGAAATTGTGGCGGCGGTTGGCGGGCGCGGGCCGGTGTTGATTGACGGGGGCATTCGCCGCGGGACGGATGTGCTGAAGGCGCTGGCGCTCGGGGCGACGGCGGTGCAGGTCGGGCGGCCCGTGCTTTGGGGCCTGGCCACGGACGGCGCGGCGGGGGTGACGCGGGTGCTGGAGCAACTGCAGCGCGAACTGGTGCATGCCATGGCGCTGGCCGGGGCGGCTTCGGTGGCGGATCTGCGCGACGACCTTGTGCGGGCCATTCCGTCCGATTTTTCGATTTCCGCAAACCTCCACCCCGGGCATGCTCCCTGCTCATAACTAACGGGCATTCTTTGCGGCCGCCCCGGCCTGCCCCCATCCCGCTCGCCCGCCCCACCGTTTCATGAACTCCCCCACCTTTCGCCGCGCTCTGGCCGTGGCGGCGCTTCTTCTTTTGGCCGCAACGGCCATGCTGGGCTGGTTTTCATCCGGGGATTCCGCCGGGCGGGCGACCGCGGCGGCGCCCCGAGCGGACGCTGCGCCGCTTGTCAGGAATTTGCCGCCGGCCGCGGTTCCCTTGCTTGGATCCGGCGCGGCTCAGGCCCCGGCGGGTGGGAACGGGCGTGCCGTTCCTGCGGCTTCCCCCGCATTGAGGGCGGCGGCGGCGCCCGCCTTTGACGGCCGCATTGTCCTGAATGCCGGTTCCGGCCCGCGGCCCTACGTCCTTGCGCTCGACGAGCTCGTGCGCAAACACCCCGACGGGCGTATCGAGACCGTGGCGGTGGACCCGGCGGGGGGCCTGGCGGGGGGCCTGGCGGGGTTGCGCGACAGCTGGCAGCGGCTTTCGCGCGGGGGTGAGGGCGTGATTTATCCGGTGGTTTACGAGGAAGGCGTTCCCCGGAGTGCTACCTCGCGTCGGCTCGTGACGGAGCGCGTGCGCATCGCGATGGAGTCCGGGCAGCCCGAGCCGGTCGTGCCTGGGGCGACGCAGGTCGATGCGCCCGATTACGCGCCCGGCCAACTCGTGGCGCACATGGAAAACGGCTTTGCCGCGCTGGACCGCATCGTTGAGGTGCGGGCTCTGCCCGGGGTCGCTTCGGCCGACGTGCTCCTCGCCCGCCAACCGACGCGGCGGGCATTGCCGAACGACCCGCTCATCGGCCAGCAGTGGCACCTCAAAAACACTGGCCAAAGCGGGGGAACCGCGGGGGTCGACATCAACGTGGAGTCGGTCTGGAACTATCCCGGCACCGGCTACCGCGGCACGGGCATTGTGGTCGGAGTGGTGGATGACGGCCTTGAAACAGCGCATCCCGACCTCGCCGCGAACGTCCGCACGGACATCGACTACGATTGGAACGACGCCACGCCCAACGACCCGAATCCCGGATCCGGCGATGATCACGGCACGTCCTGCGCGGGCAACGTCGCCGCCATCGGCAACAACTCCCTCGGGGTCTCCGGCAGCGCCCCGGCGGCCAAGGTTGTCGGCTTGCGGCTGATCGCGTCCACCGTCGGCGATCAGGAGGAGGCGGAGGCCATCGCGTGGCGCAATGATGTCATCCAGATCAAATCCAATAGCTGGGGGCCGGATGATTACACCTTTACGGTCGAGGAGCCGGGGGCGCTCGCGAAAGCCGCCTTCAAGACCGCCGCGCAAACCGGCCGCGGCGGCCGCGGCACGATCTTTATGTGGGCCGGCGGCAACGGCCGGGAGTCCGGCGACAACTCGAACTTGGACGGCTACGCGAACTCCATCTACACGATTGCCATCGGTGCCTTCAGTAACCAGAGCCGCCAGTCCTCCTACAGTGAGTCCGGGGCAAACCTCGTCGTTACCGCGCCATCGAGCGGCAACCTCACCCTCAGTGAGCTGGAAATCACCACGGTCGACCGTTCCGGCGCCGAAGGCTACAACACCGCCAGCGGCACCGCCGGGAACTACGCGACCGACTTCGGCGGCACCTCCTCGGCCACCCCCACCGCCGCCGGCGTCGTCGCCCTCATGCTCCAGCGCAATCCGAACCTCGGCTGGCGCGACGTGCAGGAAATCCTCATCAAAACCGCGCGCAAGGTAAACTCCACCGACTCCGACTGGGTGACGAACTCCGCCGGGTTCAACTTCAACCATAAGTTCGGCGCGGGCTTGATCGATGCCGCCGCCGCCGTGACCGCCGCGGCCACGTGGACGAACCTTGGGAACCAGACGTCCGCCGTGTCCACGCAAGCCTCGCTGAGCGTCGCCATCCCCAATAACAACGCCACCGGCATCACCCGCACCTTTGACCTCAGCGCCAGCAACCTGCGCGTCGAACATGTGACCGTGCGGCTCAACATCAATCACACCGCGCGCGGCAACCTTGAGATCACGCTCACCTCGCCGACCGGCGTCGCAAGCCGGCTCGCCGAGGTGCGCGGCGACACCGCCGACAACTACGCCGACTGGACCTTCATGACCGTGCGCGACTGGGGCGAGACCTCGCGCGGCACCTGGACCCTGAAAATCGCCGACCGCAGCAGCACCGGCAACACCGGCGGCGGCACGCTCACCGCCGCCGAACTCACCGTCTTTGGCACGGCCGCCGCCCCGACGAACCCGGCGCCCATCGTCCAACTCACCGCGCCGGCCAACGCCTCGACCTACAGCCCGAACGTGCCGGTCACGCTCACCGCCAACGCCACCGACCTCACCGCAAACGGCACCACGGGCGTGGTGTCCCGCGTCGATTTTCTCTCCGGGAACACCGTCATCGCCACCGACACCACGGCGCCCTACTCGTTTACGTGGACCCCGCCCGCCCCTGGCACCTTCGTCCTCAGCGCGCGGGCCCAGGACAGCGAAGGCGCGACTGGGTCCTCGGGCACCAGCACGATTACCGTCGCGAACCAGGTGCCCGCCATCAGCGCCGCCGCGATTACCCCCGGGCCGCAGGCCTTCAGCGACCAGGCCTTGACCGTCGCCCCGGTGGCCGGCGACCCCGAAAACGACCCGGTCACCTTCACCTACCGCTGGCAGTCCAGCAGCGATAACGTCACCTTCACCGACATCGGCGGGCAGACCGCCGCCACGCTGTCGTCCGCCCCCGCCAACGCCGGGAAAATCTGGCGCTGCGTCGTCACCCCCGCCGACGCGACCGCCAGCGGCACCGCGTTCACCACCGAAGGCGTGATGGTGCTCACCCGCCCGCCCGCCACCACGCCGCTCGGCGGCACGGTAAACTACGCGTGCGACCTCGTTCTCCGCGGCTCGGCCACGAATTTCACCCGCGCCGCGATTCTCAATGAGTTCAGCCAGGGCAGCGGCACCTCCGAGTGGGTCGAACTCCTCACCCTGCGCGCCGGAAGTCTCCGCCAGTGGAACTTCGACGATGCGCAGAACGACGGCACCTCGGTCACCTTTGCCAACGCCGCCGTCTGGGACAATGTGCCGGCCGGCACCGTCATCGTGATCTACAACGGCGCCTCGAAGGACGCCCGCCTGCCGGCCGATGACTTCGACGCCAGCGATGGCCGGCTGGTTCTGCCTTCAAACAACTCCACGTATTTCACCGGCACATGGCCCGGCCTCGGCAACTCCGGCGACGCCCTCGTGCTCAAGAACGCCGCGGGCTCCGTCGTCCACCAGATCAGCTACGGCACGAACACCGCCTTCCCTCCCAACATCGGCACGGTCGGCAGCAGCACGGCCGCCGCGTTCACGGGCGAAACGGAGGACGCCGTGACCACCGCGACCGGCTGGCGCACGAATTCCTCCACCACCCTGGGCAATGCCACCACCGTTGGCGTCACCCCGGGCGAAGGCACCACGACCGCCAATGCCGGCTTCATCGCCAACCTCCGCTCCGGCTTGTTCAGCCAGGCCGCGACCTTCCGCTTTGCAGCGACGAGTCAGACCCCCGCCGGCCTCACCCTCAGCCCCGAGGGCTTGCTTGGTGGCACTGTCACCGCGCCGGCCGGTGACTACGCCGTGGTTCTGGAGCGTTTCAACAGCCTCAACGAAACCGTGCAGCTCGCCTTCACCCTGAGCGTGGGCAGCCCCAGCCCGACGCCCACGCCGACGCCCACGCCCACGCCCACGCCGACGCCCACGCCCACGCCGACGCCCACGCCCACGCCCACGCCCACGCCCA
>JAIYAZ010000007.1 GCA_027488755.1 Verrucomicrobiaceae bacterium
ACTCGTCCTCAAACGTGTAACCCGGACCGCCCGCGCCCGTGCCCGTGGGATCGCCGCCCTGGATCATGAAGTCCGCGATCACGCGGTGAAACTTCACGCCGTTGAAATAACCGCGCTGCGCGAGGTTGATGAAATTGGCGCAGGTCACCGGGGCCTTGGCCGCAAAAAGGGTGACGGCAATGTCGCCGCGGGTCGTCTTGAGAAGGAGGCGGATGTTTTCCATGGGAGGATTAAAGCATCCCGCTGCGCCCTCCGCTTGTAAAGGAAAGCTGTGGTTTCCATCGCGGGAAAACCTCCCACCTTCGCGCGTGACATCCGCCGCAGTCCGGTGAAATTTGTCGCTCCGTCTTCCCTGCCATGAAAACCCTCCTCGCTCTCTCCGCCCTAACCTTGGGACTGCTCACCTCCGCCTTGGCCGCCGACCCGACCGCGCCCGAGTTCGCCGTCATCAAGACCAACAAAGGCACCATGGTCGCGGAGTTCTGGCCCGACGTCGCTCCCGGCACGGTGGCGAACTTCGTGAAGCTCGCGAAGTCCGGCTTCTACAACGGCACCGCGTTTCACCGCATCATCCCCGGTTTCATGATCCAGGGCGGCGACCCGCTCACCAAGGACCCCGCGAAGGAAGCCCTCTGGGGCACCGGCGACCCCGGCTACAAGATCAAGGCCGAGTTCAACGACCGCAAACACGAGCGCGGCGTCCTCTCCATGGCCCGCAGCGCCGATCCCGACTCCGCCGGCAGCCAGTTCTTCCTCATGCTCGGTGACGCCCCGCACCTCGACGGCAAATACACCGCCTTCGGCAAACTCATCAAGGGCGACGACGTGCTCGCCAAGATCGCCGAGACGCCCACCACCAGCGCCCCGAACGGCGAACCGAGCAAGCCCACCGAGCGCGTGGAAATCCAAAGCATCGAAATCACGGCCAAACCCTGACCGCCCCATGAAAGTCGGCCTCGTCCAAAACCGCTGCACCGCCAACCTCGACGACAACTTCGCCGCCGCCGTGCGCGGCATCCGCGAGGCCGCCGCGCGCGGGGCAAACATCATCTGCCTCCAGGAACTCTTCGGCTCACTCTACTTCTGCCAGAGCGAGGACCACGCGTTCTTCGAGCTCGCGGAGCCGATCCCCGGCCCGTCCACCGAGACCCTCACCGCGCTCGCCCGCGAACTCGGCGTCGTCCTCATCGCCTCGCTCTTCGAGCGCCGCACCGCCGGCCTCTACCACAACACCGCCGCCATCATCGACGCCGACGGCACCCTCCTCGGGAAGTATCGCAAGATGCACATCCCGGATGACCCGCTCTTCTACGAGAAATTCTACTTCACCCCCGGCGACCTCGGCTTCTCCGCGTGGGACACGAAGTTCGGCCGCATCGGCGTCTGCGTCTGCTGGGACCAATGGTATCCCGAGGCCGCCCGACTCACCGCGCTCCGCGGCGCGCAAATTCTCTTCTACCCCACCGCCATCGGCTGGCACCCGGCGGAAAAGGCCAAATACGGTGCCCGCCAGCACAGCTCCTGGGAAACCATCCAGCGCGGCCACGCCATCGCCAACGGCTGCTACGTCGCCGCGCCCAACCGCGTCGGCCTGGAAAAAATTGACGGCGTCCCCGGCGACGGCATCGAGTTCTGGGGCCAGAGCTTTATCTGCGATCCCAGCGGACAGATCCTCGACAAAGCCCCCGCCGACGCCGAGGCCGTGCTCGTCACCGAGGTCGATCTCGCCACCGTCGACACCCAGCGCACGCACTGGCCGTTCCTGCGCGATCGGCGGATCGACGCCTACGGCGACATCACCCGGCGCTTGATCGATTAACCCTCCGCCATGCCCGCCCGCCGCGCGGCTAAGCCGCTCCAGCACGACCGCACCCACGACTACGCGCACCTCATCCGCCGCTGGCGCGCCGCCTGCCGCACGCGCGGGCTGCGGCTGAGCGCCTACTCCGAGGTCAGCGGCTACCCGTTGTTCGTCGCGGAAACCCGCCGTCCCCGCGCCGACCGGCCGTGGGTCTACCTCTCCGCCGGCATCCACGGCGACGAATCCGCCGCCACCGAGGGCGCCCTCGCCTGGCTGACCCAAACGCGGCTCGGCTTCGATGCCTTCAATCTCCTCGCCTTCCCCTGCCTCAATCCTTGGGGCCTCGTGAACAACTCCCGCCTCGACGCCGAGGGCCGCGACCTCAACCGCACCTACCACGACCCCGGCATCCCGCCCACCGGCGCCCACCTCGCCCGCCTCCACGACCGCCGCTTCGACCTCGCCCTCACCCTCCACGAGGACTACGACGCCACCGGCATCTACATCTACGAAGTCAAGGGCCCCACCCCCCACTGGGCCGAGCAATTGATCGACGCCGCCCGGCCGCACGTGCCCGCCGATACCCGCCGAAGCATCGAGGGACGCGCCGCCCGCAACGGCGTCGTCCGCCGCAAACTCGACCCCGCGCTCATGCCGCACTTCCCGGAAGCCTTCACCCTGCACTTCCACCACGCCGCGCGAACCTTTACGGTGGAAACCCCGTCCGAGGCCGGCATCGATGCCCGCGTCGCGGCGCAGGTCGCCGTGATCGAGCGCGCCGTGCGCCTCTGCCTGGCCGAACGCCGGTCCTGACGCCACCTCCTCTTCAACCCTCCGCCCTTCACTCCCCGTGCGCACCCTCCGCCTCCTGCCCGCCCTTCTCACCCTGCCCGCCACCCTCGCGCTCGCCGACACGATCAAGCTCAAGTCCGGCGAAACCCTCGAAGGCCGCATTGTCCAGTTCGACCCCACCGGCCTCACGATCGAGGTCCAGTATTCCCCCACGATCGTCGAACAACGCTTCATCCCCAAGGCCGACATCGCCTCCAGCAGCGTCGCCTCCTCCGACGAAGCCGCCTACGCGGCCATC
>JAIYAZ010000105.1 GCA_027488755.1 Verrucomicrobiaceae bacterium
CGACGCCAACCCCGACGCCAACCCCGACGCCAACCCCGACGCCAACCCCGACGCCAACCCCGACGCCAACCCCGACGCCAACCCCGACGCCCACGCCGACGCCCACGCCGACGCCCACGCCGACGCCCACGCCGACGCCCACGCCGACGCCCGCCCCCGTCCCGGCGCCGTCCATCAAGGTCTTCGGCAAAACCGTCATCCGCACGCAGGCCCCGCGCGTGGAAATCCGCGGCTCCGCCGTCGGCACGGTGCTCATCGTCCAGTTCGCCGAAAACGGCCGGCAGGTCACGCGCCGCCGCGGACTCCCCGCGAACGGCCGGTGGACCTTCCCCTTCGGCGTCTCGGCCGGCCAGCACGTCCTCCGCTTCTCCGCCGAAAACGCCCGCGGGCAGAAATCCGCCCCGGTCGCCGTGCGCATCATCCGCAACTAGCCCCCGCCCCCGCCACGTGCGGGGTTGCGCGCCGGGCCCGAACCGACGAACATTCCCCGCATGAAACGCACCGCATCCGCCGCCTGGCAGGGCAACCTCACCGAAGGCAAGGGCCAGCTCACCACGCAGAGCGGCGTCTTCGCCGCGCAGCCCTACTCGTTCCGCTCCCGCTTCGGCGACGACCCCCAGACGAACCCCGAGGAACTCATCGCCGCCGCCCACGCCGGCTGCTTCACCATGGCCCTCTCGCTCTTCCTCGGCGACGCCGGCTTCACCGCCGAAAGCCTCGAGACCAAGGCCGCCCTCACCCTCGACGAAAAGCAGCTCGCCATCACCGCCGTCCACCTCGACCTCACCGGCCGAGTCCCCGGCATCGACGCGGCAAAATTCGCCGAGATCGCCCAGCAGGCGAAGGCCAACTGCCCCGTCTCCAAGGTGCTCAACGCCGAGATCACCCTCGCCGTCACCCTCGCGGCGTAAGCCCCTTCCCGGCATGCGTGCGGCGCGTCTCCTCGGCCTCCTCCTCGCGGTCCTCGCGGCACCCCTGGCCGGCCGCGCCGCCGACCCCGCCCCGCTCCCGCCCCAGGAAGTCGTCGGCAAACTCTACGCCCTCCCCGACGCGTCGAATCCCTTCCTCAACCCCGACTGCCGCGCCTGCGTCGACCGCTTCCTCGCCCGCCCCCTCGCCGCGCTCGTCCGCCGCGACGCCGCCGCCTCCCAGGGCGAAGTCGGCGTCATCGACGCCAACCCGCTCTACGACGCGCAGGACTACGAGCCGAAAAATCTCACCATCGGCGTCGCCACGGTCGAAGGCGTCGACGCCACCGTCGCCGTCACCTTCGAAAACTACGGCCAGAAAAAGCGCATCCTCTACCGGCTCGAACGCGACGCCGACGCCTGGCGCATTTCCGACATCGTTTACGACCGCGACCGCACCCTGCTCACGTCCCTCCGCGAAGCCTACCCCACGCCCTGATGCGCCCCCTGCGTCCGCTCCTCGCCCTCCTCCTCGCCGCGCTCGCGCTGCCCCTCGCCGCCGCCCCCACGCCCGCCCCCGGCTTCCGCCTCGACCTCTCCCAGGCGAAGGATCTCCCGCCCGGCCTCACCTGGGTTCCAGAGGGCCCCGGCGGCACGCCTGCCCTCCGCATCGACGTCCCCGCCGGCAACGCCACCGGCTCCCACCTCTTCAACGTCCCCGTCGACATCGCCGCCCTCCGCGGCCGCGAAATCCTCCTCTCCTACGACGTCCGCGCGCAGGACGTCTCGAAGCCCCAGCTCGACTACAACGGCATCAAATGCCAGCTCCACTACGTCTCCGCCGCCGAGGGCCCGAAGTGGTTCAACGAAGGCCAGCTCACCGGCACCTTCCCCTGGCGGCACTCCCGGATGTTCGTCCGCGTCGAGGACGACGCCTCCGCCGGCGAACTCCAGCTCGGCCTTCAGGAGGTCTCCGGCACCGCCTGGCTCGCGAACGTCACCCTCACCATCCTCCGCGAAAAACCCGCCCGCCCCCCGCGCCTCCGCGGCGTCATGAGCCCCACCTCGCTCACCCCGCAAACCCTCCCCGACCTCGCCGCCTGGAAGGTCAACCTCCTCCGCTGGCAGATCGTCAACCCCGACTGGCCCCGCGACAACGTCCCCGAAGAACCCGCTGTCTACGGCGCCTGGCTCGAAGGCAAACTCGACGAACTCGCCCAGGTCCTCGACCAGGCAAAGGCCGTCGGCATCAAGGTCATCATCGACCTCCACACCCCGCCCGGCGGCCGCTTCCCCGACGGCACCCTCCGCCTCACCGCCGACAAAAAACTCCAGGCCTACTACGTCGAAATCTGGGAAGGCATCGCCAAGCGCTTCCGCGGCCACCCCGCCCTCTGGGCCTACGACCTCATGAACGAGCCGCTCCAAAACCGCCCCTCGCCCCCCGGCGTCGAGGATTGGTGGAGCCTCCAGCAAACCGCCGCCCGCGCCGTCCGCCTCCTCGACCCCGAGACCATCATCCTCCTCGCCGTCGACCAATGGGACTCCCCCGAAGGCTTCACCTGGATGCGCCCCATCTGGGTCCCGAATGTCATCTACCAGGTCCACATGTATTGGCCCTACGAATACACCCACCAGGGCGTCGACCGCCCCTGGGACAAACCCGAAGACCGCTTCGAATACCCCGGCACCTTCAACGGCCGCCCCCTCGACCGCGAGGCCCTCGCCCGCCGCCTCGCCCCCGTCCGCGAGTTCCAGCGCGCCTACGGCGTCCGCATCCTCGTCGGCGAATTCAGCGTCGCCCGCTGGGCCCCCGGCGCCGCCCAATACCTCACCGACGCCATCTCCCTCTTCGAGGAATACGGCTGGGACTGGACCTACCACGCCTTCCGCGAGCTCTCCGCCTGGGACCTCGAACACGCCAATCTCCCCCGCGAAACCGCCGTGCCCTCGCCCGAACTCACCGACCGCGCCCGCGTCGTCCGCGGCTGGTTCGAGAAAAACGAACGCGCCCCCTGAGCGCCCCCCGTGCTAAGCTTCGAGTCGGATGTTCGAAATCAAACCCCGCGACAAAATCGTCGAGCGCGCCCTCCTCGTGGGCGCCTACGTCGACGCCGCCGACCGCGCCGACGCCGACGATCTCCTCGATGAGCTCGCCGAGCTCGTCCGCACCCTCGGCATCCCCGTTGTCGACCGCCAGCTCGTCCACATGCGCGAGCCCCAGGCCCGCTACCTCCTCGGCTCCGGCAAGGCCGAGGAACTCTGCGACCGCCTCAAGGCCCAAAACTGCGACGTCATCATCTTCGACAACGAGCTCACCCCCGCCCAGCAGCGCAATTGGGAGCAGCTCTCCAAGGTCACCGTCATCGACCGCGCCGAGGTCATCCTCGACATCTTCGGCATGCGCGCCCAGACCCGCGAAGCCCGCCTCCAGGTCGACCTCGCTCGCATGGAATACTCCCTCCCCCGCCTCACCCGCGCCTGGGGCCACCTCGGCAAACAGGGCGGCGGCATCGGTGCCAAGGGCGAGGGCGAAAGCCAGCTCGAGCAGGACCGCCGGAAAATCCGCGGCCAGATGGACCGCCTCCGCCGCGAGATCGAGGAGGTCCGCCGCGCCCGCGCCACCCAGCGCAAGGACCGCAAACGCGCCCCCGTGCCAAACGCCGCCATCGTCGGCTACACCAACGTCGGCAAATCCTCCCTCCTCCGCCGCCTCACCGGCGCTGAAGTCCTCGTCGAGAACAAGCTCTTCGCCACCCTCGACACCACCACCCGCAAGATCGCCCTGCCCAACAAGCAGCCGCTCCTCCTCACCGACACCGTCGGCTTCGTCCGCAAGCTCCCCCACGAGCTCGTCGAATCCTTCAACGCCACCCTCGAGGAGGCAGCCCTCTCCGACTTCCTCATCCACGTCCTCGACGCCTCGCACCCCCGCGTCATGGAGTTTTACAACACGACGATGGCCGTGCTCGAAGACCTCGACGCCGACACGAAGCAGATGCTCGTCGTCTTTAACAAAATCGACCGCGTTGAAGACCCGCTCGCCCGCGCCGCTCTCCGCCGGCACTTCCCTGCCGCCGCCTTCGTCTCTGTCCACACCGGCGAAGGGCTGGACGACCTCATCGAACGCATCGGTGACTTCGTCGCGAAAAACACCTCCCAGTTCGAGCTCCACCTCCCCCTCGGCCGCACCGACCTCCTCGCCCGCCTCCACCGCGACGGCGTCGTCCACGCCGTCGATTACACCGACCTCGAAATCCGCGTCCGCGCCACGCTCCCCGACCGCACCCGCGCCGACCTCGGCGAATTCGTCGTCCCCCGGGACGGCGACGCCCCCGCCGAGCCGTTGCTCAAATCCCGCCGCGCCGAGTAAACAAAATTACTCCGCGGCCACCTAGAATACCAGCGACGCGGCCCCGGCTAGCATGGCCGCGAGCAAAATCACCGCCGTGATCCACCAGATCGGTCGGATGCCCGCCGGCTTCACGCCGCCGCCAAACTCGCGCGCGACGAATTCGTCGTAGTTGAAATCCTCGTCCGGCAGAGCCAACCCCTCGCCATCTTCCGCGTCCCGTCGCCAGCCGGAATTGTGATCCGCGCCGCACTCCGGACACGCCTGCGCCCTCGGGGGCACGTCCTCCCCGCAAACGGGGCAGACCTCGGGAGTGCGGGGACGGCTGTTTAAATAAGCCATGCTTGAGCTTATCGAACCGGCGGGCCCCGCCGCACAAATTTTCACCGATTATTTTCTGCGGACCTCGCCGCGAATCTGCGTCAATCTTCGCCCATCCGTGGACCATCCTGAAATTTCCCGCCGCCGCACCTTCGCGATCATCTCGCACCCCGACGCCGGCAAGACCACCCTCACCGAAAAATTCCTCCTCTACGGCGGCGCCGTCCAGCTCGCCGGCAGCGTCACCGCGCGCAAGGACCAGCGCGCCACCACCAGCGACTGGATGGAACTCGAGCGCCAGCGCGGCATCTCCGTCACCTCCACCGTGCTCCAGTTCGACTACGGCGGCTGCGTCGTGAACCTCCTCGACACCCCCGGCCACAAGGACTTCTCCGAGGACACCTACCGCGTCCTCACCGCCGTCGACGCCGCCGTCATGGTCGTCGACGCCGCCAAGGGCATCGAGTCCCAGACCCGCAAACTCTTCGAGGTCTGCCGCCAGCGCGGCGTGCCGATCTTCACGTTCATGAACAAGCTCGACCGCCCCTCCCGGCCCCCGCTCGAGCTGCTCGACGAACTCGAAACCGTCCTCGGCATCCACGCCCTGCCCATCAATTGGCCCCTCGGCAGCGGCCCCGAGTTCCGCGGCGTCTACGACCGCCGCGACCGCGCCGTCCACCTCTTCGAACGCACCCGCATGGGCGCCTTCCGCGCGCCCGAGCAGGTCGGCGGCGTGGACGACGACCTCGTCCGCGACGCGATGACCCCCAGCGTCTACGCCGCCTTCCGCGAGGAGATCGACCTCCTCGAAGGCGCCGGCGCCGAGTTCGACCTCGCCGAGGTCCGCGCCGGCAAACTCACGCCCGTCTTCTTTGGCAGCGCGATGAATAACTTCGGCGTCCAGCTCCTCCTCGACCAGTTCCTCAAACTTGCCCCGCCCCCCGCGCCCCGCGACGGCGTCGAGCCGCTCAATCCCGCCTTCTCCGGCTTCATCTTCAAGATCCAGGCGAACATGAACCCCAAGCACCGCGACCGCGTGGCGTTCATCCGCATCGTCTCCGGCGAGTTCAAGCGCGACATGACCGTCTCGCACCCCCGCACCGGCAAACCCGTGCGCCTCTCGAACTCCCAGCGCCTCTTCGCGCAGGAACGCGAGACCGTGGACAGCGCCTGGGCCGGCGACGTCGTCGGCATCGTCGGCAACCAGGATTTTCAAATCGGCGACACCCTCAGCGAAGACCCCGCCGTCCGCTTCGGTGAATTCCCCCGCTTCGCGCCCGAGTGCTTCGCCTACGTCCACAGCGCCAGCACCGCCACCGGCAAACGCTTCCGCGAAGGCCTCGACCAGCTCCTCCGCGAGGGCGTCGCCCAGTCGCTCGAGCTTAAGGACTCCTACACCCGCAACACCCTGCTCGGTGCCGTCGGCCCGCTCCAGTTCGAGGTCCTCAAATACCGGCTCGAATCCGAATACGGCGCGGGCTGCCGCGTGGAATCCGCCCCGTGGAGCGTCGCCCGCTGGATCCGCCCGAAAAACGGCGCCGCCGAATTGCCCCCGCTCACGCTTCCCACCGGCGCGACCCTCGCGACCGACGCCGCCGGAGCCACCGTCGCCCTGCTGCCCAGCGCGTGGGGCCTCACCTACTTCGAGAGCAAAAACCCCGAAGTCGAAATCTCCGCCCTGCCCTTCGCCGCCTAGGGCTGCGCCGCCGGGACCGCCGCCGCCGCGGCCGGCGCGGCCGGCACCACGGGCACACCCGGCGGCTTTGGCGCGCTGCTCCGCCATTCCAGCGGCGTGTTCGGCGGAAGGAGGCGCACGAGGCGGGCGATGTCCCAATTCGTCAGCCGCAGGCCGCCGATGCTTTCCGTCGTCGCCATTTCGTCCGGAATGCTCGTGCCCGTCAGCCCGTAGGGCAGGGGCGTGGGATCCTCCGCGCGCGCCAGCGAAATCCAAATAATGCCCGCCGGGTTGTTCGGTCCCGCCTCGATGGTCTCCGGCGTCGCCAGCGGTGTCGGCGTGGGAATGGGCGTCGCGTCCGGGTCCGGCCGGCCGTAGATCCGCGTCGGCGCCTGCGGCGGATAAAGCAGCTCGCGCCGCGTGGTCATTCGTGGCCGCGGAACCGCCTCCAGGATCGTCCACTGGCTGCGCCCGCTCAGCCGCGGCCGCGCAATCGACAGCGGGGCCGCCGCCACCAGCCGGTCGCCGCGGTAAATCTCCAGCGCGCTGCCGTCGACAATCGCGGCGGTGATGCCCGCGTTCGGGTCCGCCGCCGGCTGGCGCGCCACGCGCGGGGCGTTCTCGATTTCAAACGGCTCCACGTTCGGCACGCGCAGCGTCTCGCCCACCACGGGCACGCCCTTGATCTGCGGATTCAGCCGGCGCAGGAACGCCTCGTTGCAGTGGAAGCGCTCGGCGACAAACTCCCACGGCGTCCGGTAAACCAACTGCGCCGCCGTGATGAGGTCCTCGTAGGTCGGCTTCGGCGTGAGGTTCGGCTTGGCCTTGCCCTTCGCGGATTTCTCCGCCGCCGCGTCGACCGCCTGCGCCTTGGGCGGCGCGATGAAGCGGAAGTCCTCCGGCCGCAGCGTGTATTGCGTGAGCGGCTCGGGCACGGCGGCCGCGACCTGTTGCGCAAAGGCCGCCGGGTCCGCCGCCGCGGGGTTCGCCGTCACGAATCGCTTCTGCGCCGCGAACACGGCCGGGCCGTTCAAGCCGTCAATCGGCCCCGCCGGAAACAACGCCCGGTCGAGAAACACCTGCACCCGCAGCGTCTCGGGGTCCGTCAGCCCCGTGGCCGGGTCGGGTTTCGCCGCGCGCGGGGTCGCGCCCGGGGCGGCGGGCGGCGGCGTGGGGCGCAGCGCGACGACCTCCTCGGGTGAGGGGATGCGCAGCGTCTGCCCCGCGCGGATCGTGTCCGTCGTCAACCCGTTCACCGATTTGAGAATGTCCAGTGGCACCCGGTGGCGGCGGGCGATCGTGTAAAGCGCGTCGCCCCGTTTGACGACATACATGTCCGACCGGCCCGCGGCCGGCGTCACCGGCACGGCCCGCGGCACGCCCGGGATCGGCACCGGCGTGGCCGCGACGACCGGCAGGGCCACGGCCAGCCCCCAATGCTCCGACGGCTTCGGCACCACCGCCCACTTCCACCGCACCGCCCGCTCCAGGCCCGGCTCCACCGTCGTGAGCGCAGGGCGCGGCTGGGCGTCGGCATTCCCCAAGAGGAGAAGTCCGCCCAGAATGAGGGTCGCCGTCGCGCGCATCCCCTTTCTCCCTAGGCATTGCGCGGGCGCGTGCAAGCGCGGACTGCGCCGCATCCTCATCCGAGGTGCCGCCCCGTCCGCACGCGCTCCGGGCGCGCCGGGTCGGTCTCCCACGCAAACAACCCGTCCAGCCCGCGTTTCGTCAGCGCACGGAACAACTCCGGCGCGTCGCGCTTTTGCAGCATGCGCTCGTGCAGCGCGCCGTCCGCCCCGCAGCCCTGCGCGAGCAGGTGGGCCTTGTATTCGCGCGGCCGGCCGATCAACCGCTCCGCCCCCGCCGCCCGCTCCGGCGCCGCCAGCCGCGTCGTGGCCAGAAAACTGTAGGGCAGGCTGCGCAAATCCACCTCCACCTCGGTGGCAAACTCCCGCCAGAACGCGGAATGGAACACCTCCCCCGGCGGCGTTGCGAAAAAGTGACACCAATGCCGCTCGTTCCCCGCCGCCAGCACCGGGCACGGCGCGTCGTGCGGGCACGGTCCGACAAACCGATGCCCGCCCGCCGCCAGCGCCGCCCGCGCCGAGCCCAACCGCCGGCTGACTTCATGCGATCCCGGCTCAACCCAGATCACCTCCTCCGCCGTGGCCGCCACCCGCGCGAGCCGTTCCAACTCCATCGGCTCCAACTCACCCGCGACGTGGCTCAGCACCAGCAGCGTGCCCGGCGCGAGGACGTCGGGCGCGCCCGCGCGCCGGGCGTTCACCCCCGCCGCGCGCAGCCGCTCGACGGCAAACCCCGCCGCCTCCCCGCTCTGGTCAAAAACCTCCGCCTCCACGATTCCGCTCCACGCCGCGACCACGCGCCCCGCGACGCCCGAGCCGCAGCCCCAGTCGAGCAGCCGGCGCGACGCGGGTTTCCAGCCGGCGCGGTCCAGCGTCGCCAGCGCGGCGTCCCACTTCCAGCCGATGCGCTGCGCAAACGTCGCGTCGTAAAGCGCGAGGTCGCGCGGCGTCCAGTAGGCCTCGCGGGCATCGGTCAAAAACCGGTCCCGCAACGCCCGCAGGCGCTTCCAGTCATCGGGGGTTAATGGGGGCGACATGGGCGCATCCTACACCATTTGCGTTGCGGGCATCTTTCGTTAAAATCAATCCCCGCGCGCCCCGTCGCGCCCACCCCATTTTCCACCACCATGTCCACCACCGCCGAAACGCACGAATTCCAGGCCGAGATCGCCCAGCTTCTCAACATCGTCATCCACTCGCTCTACACGGATAAGGAAATCTTCATCCGCGAGCTCATCTCGAACGCCGCCGACGCCACCGAGAAACTCAAGTTCCTCCAGACCTCCGGCACCGCGATCTTCGAGCCGGACCGCGAACTCCAGATCGCCCTCGCCACCGACGAGACCGCCCACACCCTCACGATCACCGACGCCGGCATCGGCATGACCCGTGACGAACTCATCGAGAACCTCGGCACCATCGCCCACTCCGGTTCCAAGGCCTTCCTCGAGCAGATCAAAGCCTCCGCCGCAAAGTCCGGCGGCACCGGCGCGGCCGAGATCATCGGCCAGTTCGGCGTCGGCTTTTACTCCGCCTTCATGGTCGCCACGAAGGTCACCGTCTTCACCCGCAGCTACCAACCCGACGAGACCGGCTGGATCTGGACCTCCGACGGCGTGAGCAGCTACGAGATCGAGCCCGGCAACGACCTGCCGCGCGGCACGAAAATCGTCATCCACCTCAAGGAGGAGGACCAGGACTACGCCACCCCGCGCCGCGTCGAATCCATCATCAAGCGCTATTCAAACTTCGTCGGCTTCCCCATCACGCTCAACGGCGAGACCGTCAACACGATCAACGCCCTCTGGACCCGCAACAAAAGCGAGATCACCGACGCGGAATACGAGGAATTCTACAAGTTCATCGGCCACGACTTCGAGGCCCCCGCCTACCGGCTCCACTTCAGCGCCGACGCCCCGCTCGCCATCCGCGCGCTCCTCTTCGTCCCGCAGCACAGCCGCGAAAAGCTCGGCATGCCGAAGACCGAGAGCGAGGTTCACCTCTACTGCCGCAAGGTCCTCATCCAGTCGAAATCCAAGGGCCTCTTCCCCGAGTGGCTCCGCTTCCTCAAGGGCGTCGTCGACAGCGAGGATCTTCCGCTGAACATCTCGCGCGAGACCATGCAGGACAGCGCCCTCCTGCAGAAGCTCAACAAGGTGCTCACCACCCGCTTCCTCAAGTTCCTCGACGAGCAGGCAAAGGCCGACCCCGACAAATACGCGACGTTCTTCCGCGAGTTCGGCCACTTCCTCAAGGAGGGCATCGTCAGCGACTTCACCCACCGCGACGCCCTCGCCAAGCTCCTCCGCTACGAGACCTCGACGAGCGAAACGCCCGTCGCCCTTGCCGACTACGTCGCCCGCATGCCCGAGGACCAGAAGGAGATCTACTTCCTCTCCGGCCCCACGCGCGAAGCCTGCCTCGCCAGCCCCTACTACGAAGGCCTCCACGCCAAGGGCCGCGAGGTCGTGTTCCTCCTCGACCCGTGGGACGAATTCGTCATGGAGCACCTCCACGAGTTTGAGGGCAAAAAACTCGTCCCCGCCGAAAAGGCCGAGGTCACCCTCGACGCGAAGGAGGGCGCGCTCGACGCCGACACCGCCCGCCTGCTCGCCAACTTCATCAAGGAAACCCTCGGCGACAAGGTCGACGAAGTCCGCGTCTCCACCCGCCTCGTCGACAGCCCCGCCGCCATCGCCGAGAGCGAGGGCATGACCGCCAGCATGCGCCGCATCCTCAAGAATCTGAACCGCGACGAGGCCAACCCCTTCAAGCAGCACCTCGAGATCAACCCCGCGCACCCCATGATCGCCGGGCTCGAAAAACTGCGCCACGCCGACGCCGCCCTCGCCGCCCAGGTCGCCGCGCAGATCCACGACAACGCCCTCATCAGCGCCGGCCTGCTCGAAGATCCACAGGCCATGCTCAAACGCATCAACGCCCTGCTCGAACAGCTCGTCACCCGCTAGCGCTCAGCCGCGCCGAGCGGCTCAGGCTTCGCCTTCAGCTCAGGGGTTCGCCGTTCGCACCGTGAACGGCAGCCCCTTCGCGCCGGTGACGAACATCACGATCTCGACGGGCTCCGGACCGTCGTTGCGGCCGTTGTGCCAGACATTCACGGACTCGATGAGCGCGTCGCCCGCCTTCACCTCGACCGTGCGGTTGCCCTCCATCCGCAGGGAGAGTTTGCCCTCGATCAGGTAGGCGTAGCAGGGGAACGGATGCCGGTGCCAGCCCGTCTCCGCGCCCGGCGGGATCACCACCCGCACCGCCGCCACCTCGGGATTCTCCACCCGCGGATACACGATCGGCTGTCCCGCCACGGTCTCGCCCGACCGCAAAATCGCCGTGGCTTGAATGGTCTTGTCGTAACCGTCACTCGGAGCCTCGGCCGCAGCCGGGCCGATGGTGACAACGAAGAGAAGGAGCGGCGAAATGAGGCGAATGAGTTTCATGGCGGTGGTGGGTGAATGGCCGCTTCTACCACGCAGGGCAAACGCGCGGAACCCGGTCCTCCAAAAGGAGGCGAAATTCAGCCGCTGCCGCGAGGGAAATGTTCGTTACCAGGATGGGATGCGATGGTTTCCCCGCCGCCCTTGCTGCGTTGACAGTCCCCTAATTCAGGCTAGTATAGCCAGATGATAACGGCCAGTGTATCCGAGTTAAAGAACGGGCTGTCCGCCCATTTGAAGAATGTGCTGGCCGGGGAATCGGTGCTGGTGACGGACCACCGCAAGCCCATCGCCATTCTTCAGGGATTGGGGAACCAGTTTCCGGAGGAACAACTCGCCGCCCTCGCGGCCGCCGGTTTCCTCACTCTCCCGCGGAAACCGCTCGCGGTGAATGCCTTCCTGAAACTCCCCAAGGGAACGTCGGCCCAGCCGTTGAGTTCGGCCGTCCGCGAAGACCGGGACGGGCGATGAAATTCTGGGACACCTCCGCGATCACCCCGCTTTTGGTGGAGGAAGCCGCTTCGGACGCGCGGGAGCGGCAGCTCAAGGACGATGGGGTGATGATCGTTTGGTATGGAACGCCCGCCGAGATCCAGTCGGCCCTCAGCCGGCGCAAACGCGAGGGTGCCCTCGACCCGAGGTCGGAGCAATTCGCGCTGGCCCGGTGGGCGGAGTTGTCGGCCTCCTGGGCCGAAGTGGAGCCGTTGCGAGTCGTCCGCGAACGGGCCCTCCGCCTGCTGCGGGTGCATCCCCTCCGGGCGGCCGATGCCTTCCAACTCGCCGCGGCCCTCGTGGCCTGCTCCGAACGGACGACCGGATTTTCTTTCCTGACGGCGGACGAGCGCCTGCGCGAAGCGGCGGCCGCCGAGGGGTTTCTCGTCGGGTGAGGGATAATCGTTCGGGGAAACTCCGACTCCGGGCGGTTCGGTCTACGCGAGTTTTTCGGCGAGGAAGCGCAGCAGCAGGTCGAGGCTCACGCGGGCCAGCGCGGGATTGTAGCGCGGGCCTTCGTCGCGGAGGAAGGCGTGGGCGGCGTTGAATTCGTGCCACTCGTAGTCCGCGCCGACCTCCTCGAGCCGCGCGGCGATCTTCCGCCGACCCTCCAGCGGCACGTGGGGATCCTGCCGGCCCCACACGAAAAGAAACGGCGTCGTCACCCCCGCCAGCCGGGCAAGCGTGTCGTCGTTTTTGCCCGCGCCGAGCGTGCTGGTGTGGATGTCCGTCGGATAAAAGGCGGCGACCGCGTTCACCCGCGGCTGCAACCCCGCCCGCACGGCCAAATGTCCGCCCAGGCACACGCCGAAGGCCCCGACCCGCCCGGTCGAGCGCGGGTGCGTCGCAAGGAATTCCGCCGCGACGGCGGCATCCTCGTCCGAGCTCGCGAGCTCCTTCGTGTATTTGAGCGCGTTGCCGCGGTCGGAGCCGGCCTGATCGTAGGCGAGCACGGTCCCCGCGGGTTCGAATTCATGATAAACCTCGGGCGCCGCCACGAGATAGCCGTTGCCCGCCAGCGCGGCGGCCAGGCGGCGGATCGGGCCGGTGATTTGAAAAATCTCCGAGTAAAAAATCACCGCGGGATGCCGCGCCTCCCCCGTCGGGAGGAAGAGCTGGGTCCGCATCGGCCCGCGGGAGGTCGGCAGGTCCACCGTGGATTCCGTTATGGTCATGCGCGGCTGTAACCCCGCCGCCCCCGCCAACACAAGCGCGGACGTGGTTTTGACCGCCGCTCATTTTCCGCCGGTTTCCGCGATTATGGGGGGCAAATCCCCGGCCCGGTGTTACGTTAATATCATGTTCTACCTCATCTACATCAGCACCGCGACGCGGGAGATGGACGGGGGGACCCTGAGGGACATTCTGAAGACCAGTCGCGGTTACAACGCCACGCATGGCATCACCGGCCTGCTCCTCTTCAAGGAGGGCCGCTTTATGCAGCTCCTCGAGGGCGACGAGACGGCCGTGCGCGAGCTCTACCGCCGCATCCTCCGCGACGAGCGCCACCGCGGCATCGCGACCCTGCTGGAAGGCAACGACAAGGAGCGGATGTTCCCCGGTTGGGCGATGGCGTTCCGCAGCGCGGGCGAAAACGCGCCGCAGGGCGTCGATGCCGTGCTGCCTTGGGAGGCCGACGAAATCGAGTTCACCGAGGCTGCGCTCAGCGCCCATTCCTCGCGCGCTCTTGAGCTGCTCCGGCTCTTCCGCGACCACATGTAACGCCCTCCCCGCGCGGGAAGGACCGCGCCCGCGCCCGGGCTCGCCATGGGCCGCGCTTCGTGTCAGCCTCGCGGCAAATTCCCATCGCCGCCATGAGCCTCAGCCCCCTCGCCGGTAAACCCGCCCCCGCCTCGATTCTCACGAACATCCCGCGCCTCATCGCGAGCTACTACGCGGAAAAACCCGACCCCGGCGTGCCCGGCGAGCGTGTCGCCTTCGGCACCTCCGGCCACCGCGGCTCCGCCTTCAAGCGCACCTTCAACGAGGACCACATCCTCGCCATCGCCCAGGCCATCGCGGAATACCGCGCCGGCGCCGGCATCACCGGCCCGCTCTTCCTCGGCATGGACACCCACCCGCTCTCCGAGCCCGCGTGGAATTCCACCGTCGAAGTCCTCGCCGCCAACGGCGTCCCGCTCCTGATCGACACCGCCGACGGCTACACGCCCACGCCCGCCGTCTCCCACGCCATCCTCACCCACAACGCCGGCCGCACCACCGGCCTCGCCGACGGCATCGTCATCACCCCCTCGCACAACCCGCCCTCCGACGGCGGCATCAAATACAACCCGCCCAACGGCGGCCCCGCCGACACCGACATCACCGGCTGGATGGAGAAACGCGCGAACGAAATCCTCGCCGGCGGCCTCCGCGAGGTGCGCCGCCTTCCGCTCGCGAAGGCCCGCGCCGCCGCCACCACCCAGCGCTTCGACTACGTGGCGAACTACGTGAACGACCTCGGCGCCGTCATCGACTTCGACGTCATCAAAGCCGCCGGCCTCCGCATCGGCGTCGACCCCATCGGCAACTCCTCGCTCGCCTACTGGCAGCCCATCGCCGAGCGCTACGGCCTCGACCTCACCGTCACGAACCCCGACCTCGACTTCACATTCCGCTTCATGAGCGTCGACTGGGACGGCAAGATCCGCATGGACTGCTCCTCCCCCTACGCCATGGCCGGCCTCATCGGCTTGAAGGACAAATTCGACATCGCCTTCGCGAACGACACCGACGCCGACCGCCACGGCATCGTCACCAAAAGCGCCGGCCTGCTTAACCCCAACCACTACCTCGCCGTCGCCATCGACTACCTCTTCGCCCACCGCCCGCACTGGCCCGCCGCCGCCGGCATCGGCAAGACCCTCGTCAGCTCCAGCATGATCGACCGCGTCGCCGCGAAGCTCGGCCGCCCCCTCGTCGAAGTCCCCGTCGGCTTCAAGTGGTTCGTCGACGGCCTCTTCGCCGGCACCCTCGGCTTCGGCGGCGAGGAAAGCGCCGGCGCGTCCTTCCTCCGCAAAGACGGCGGCGTGTGGACCACCGACAAGGACGGCCCCATCATGGGCCTCCTCGCCGCGGAGATCACCGCCCGCACCGGCCACGACCCCGGCGAACACTACGCCGCCCTCACGCAGGAATTTGGCGCCCCCGTCTACGAGCGCATCGACGCCCCGGCGAACGCCGCGCAAAAGGCCATCCTCAAAAACCTCTCCCCCGCCCAGGTCCCCGCCACCGAACTCGCCGGCGAACCCATCACCCGCATGCTCACCCACGCCCCCGGCAACGGCGCCGCCCTCGGCGGGTTGAAGGTCGAGAGCGCCAGCGGCTGGTTCGCCGCCCGCCCCTCCGGCACCGAGGACGTTTATAAAATCTACGCCGAAAGCTTCCGCGATGCGGAACACCTGCGGCGCATCCAAACCGAAGCCCAGCAAATAGTCTCCGCCACCTTCGCCGCCGCGTAGGCGGCGGGGCATTAGGCTAAGGCTCCGGAACCATCCGCCAGCGCCTCGAGCGCGACCTCTGATCGCCTCTACGATCTGAACCTCCCCGTCGTGCGCGAAGGCGAGGCCCCACGCCCGCGCCCGCGCCGAGCTACGAGCTACGAGCTCATGCTCGCCCACGCCCGCTTTCTGCTGGAATCCGGTCTGGTCTCGCCGCCAACCGACAGCCAAACCCCGAGCCCGTTGCCTGCGGGTGTCTCCGCTTCGCTCCGGTTATGCCCTCTATGGTGCATCCTGGCGCGTTCGGGGTTTGCCTCGTCTCGTCCCGCGGCCTAGCTTCGGCGGCATGAGCAAGCCGCCCGAGTCTGTGGTTTTCCTGTTCGATATCGACAACACGCTGCTCAACAACGACGCGGTGACGGACGACATCCGCCACATGCTCGTGCAGCGCTACGGCACGGAGGTGTCGGTGCGGTATTGGGAGATTTTCGAGGAGCTGCGCTCGGAGCTGGGTTACGCGGATTACCTCGGGGCGCTCCAGCGCTACCGGCAGACGTCGATGCACGATGCGCGGCTGCTGCGCATCTCGAACTGGCTCGTGGATTACCCGTTCGCGAACCGGCTGTTTCCCCAATCGCTCGATGCGATCCAGCATTGCCGCAAGTGGGGCACGGTCGCGATTCTCTCCGACGGCGACGCGGTGTTCCAGCCTCGCAAGGCGGAGCGCTCGGGGCTCTTCCAGGCGGTCGCGCGAAATGTGCTGATCTACATCCACAAGGAGGAGGAACTCGACCACGTGGAGCAGATTCATCCCGCGAAGCATTACGTGATGGTGGATGACAAGCTGCGCATCCTCACGGCGATGAAGGCGATCTGGGGCGACCGGCTGACGACGGTGTTCGTGCGGCAGGGGCACTACGCGCATGAGGTCGGGCTGGAGCAGAAGTATCCGCCGGCGGATGTGACGATCGACCGGATCGGTGATTTGCTCGGGCAGGATTTTTCGCATCTGGCCGACAGGTGATTTTCACCACGAAGGGCACTAAGGACACGAAGGGGGAAAGCGGAAAACTGAAAGCTGACTACTGACCTTGGAAGTTGGACGTTGGACCCGCCGGGGGTGAATGGGGATTGCCTCGAAGGGGGGGCGGGGAGGAGGATTCGGGGACGATGCATGGGCTGAGCACGCTGATTCTGGGGCTCGGGCTGTTCTTTTTGGGGATTCAACTGGTGGGCGAGAATTTGCGCCGGTTGTCGGGCGCGAGTTTTCGGCGGGCGATTCATCGGGTGAGCGAGCGGCCGGCGCTGGCGGGGCTCACGGGCGTGGGCTTTGGCGCGCTGATGCAGAGCGCGACGGCGGTGACGTTCATTCTGGTGGGCATGGCGCGGAGCGGGCTGATCACGGCGCGCGGGGCGGCGCCGGTGATCCTGTGGAGCAACGTGGGACTGACGGCGCTAGCGTTTTTGGTGGCGTTCGATATTCACCCGTTCGTCGCGTATCTTGTGGGCGCGGCGGGCATTTTTTCCGGCATGGTGCGGCAGCCGCAATGGCGGGCGGCGGCGGGGGTGCTGCTGGGGGTGGGGCTGGTGTTGTTCGGGCTGGAGTCGATGGGGGCGGGCGCGTCGCCGCTGCGGCAGGCGGCTTGGTTCCAGCATTTGCTGGCGGCGACGGTGGATTCGCCGGGCATCGCGTTTGGCATCGGCATTCTGGCGGCGGCGTTGCTGCAGTCGAACACGGGCGCGGCTATGCTGATCATTACGCTGGCGCAGGTGGGGTCCTTCTCGCTCGAGCAGGCGGCGGTGTTGATTTACGGGACGAACCTCGGGGCGATCGCGCTGCGGTTTTTTCTGGCGGCAGGGCTGGACGCGCCGTCGCGGCGGCTGGTGCGGCTGGAGGATGTGTTTTGCGGGTGGAGCGGGGTGGTGATGGCGGGGTTGTTTGCGCTGGAGGCGGCGGGGGTGCCGCTGGTGCTGGCGGGGGTGCGGGCGGCATTTGCCGGCGACATCAAGCTGGAGCTGGCGACGATTTTTCTGCTGTCGAATCTTTTACCGGCGGTGCTGATGGCGCCGTTCCTCGGGCCGGTGCAGCGGTGGCTGGAGCGGCGGATGCCGGGCGAATCCTCGGCGGACCTGGCGCAGCCGCGGTTCCTAAACGACGCGGCGATTGATGATCCCGCGAGCGGGATCGAGCTGATGGGGCGGGAGATTGCGCGCTTGCTGGGGGCGGTTCGCGTGTGCCCGGAGTGCGCGCGGGTGGGGGAGGATGGCGAGCCGGTGGGAGACGCGGCCTTTGGCGCGCTGGCGACGGAGATCGAGCGCTATGGGTCGCGGCTGGCGAAGAACACGCCGAGCGAAGCGCAGGCGCATGCGCTGCACCTGCGGCGGGCGGAGCTGTCGCTGGTGCGGTATCTCGACGAGGCGGTGCGGGAGTTCAACGACGCGCTGGCCGGCGCGGCGGGGGTGTCCCCGGCGGGCGCCGGGCGGCTGGAGGCGGCGCTGCGGGATTTGCTCGGGCCGGCGGCGGGGCTGGCGGCGGAGCCGGAGCCGGCGGGCATTGAGGCGCTGCGCGCCCGGACGAAGCGGCACGGGGAATTCGTGCGGCAGGCGGTGGCGGCGGCGAAGGCGGAGTCGGCGGCCCCGGAGATCGCGGAGCTGGCGGATGCCTTCGAGCTGGTGGTGTGGATGTTGCACCGGCTCACGAAGGTGCTCGCGCGGCCGGAGCTGGCGCGGCGGACCTAGGCGGCGGGGCCGCCGAGCAGGATGAGGTCGAGGGCGGGCGCGAGGCCGGCGGGATCGGCCGCGGGGGAGAGCCAGCCGACGACGCCGTCGGGGCGCACGAGGGCGGCACCGCCCGCGTCGAGGCCGTAGGCGGCGCGGAAGCGGTCGGTGGGGTCGGCGAAGTCCGCGCCGGGACCGATGCCGTGGGCTTCGACGGCGAAGCCGGCGGCGAGGAGGTCGGGTGCGAGGGCGGACCGCCAGGCGTTGGCGGGGCCGGCGACGAGGAGGGCGAAGCCGGGGCCGAAGAGGTCGAGGGTGGAGAGCGGCTGGCCGTCGCGGGTGAGGGGCACGTGGGGCGCGCGGCCGCCGGGGGCGGCGGCGAGCGGTGCGGCGGGCGCGGGGCCGGGGACGAACGCGCCGGCGGGGTAGCGCCAGCCGAGGTCGAGCGCGAGGTCGGAGTCGGCGCGGCGGCTGGTTCGCACGAGGACGCGGACGCGGGCGAAATCCCCGGCGAGGCCTGCGGCGATGACGTCGGTGACCTCGGAGCCGAGGTCGCCGGAGCGGGTGAAGGTGGCGAGGACGTGGGCGCGGCGTTCGGCGTCGTAGCTGGCGAGGAGGCCCGGGGGGGTGCCGCGAAGGACGGCGGCGAGTTTCCAGGCGAGGTTGTGGGCGGACTGGAGGCCGGTGTTCATGCCGAGGCCGCCGGCGGGCGAGAGGCGGGCGGCGGCGTCGCCGGTGAGGAAGATGCGGCCGCGGTCGAAGCGGGCGGCGACCTTGGGGCTCATGACCCAGGGGTTCACGCCGAGGATTTCGATGGGAAGGAGGGGGAGGCCGGAGGCGTTGGCGATGATGGCCGCGAGGCGCTCGGGCGGGTAGTCGTCGAGGGTTTCGTCCGGCGGGAGGAAGTGGTGCATGAGCCATTCGTCGCGGCCGTTGACGGCGACGAAGATTTCGAACGAATGGGTCGTGAGGAGCTGGTTGAGAACGGCGCGGCGGCCGGCGAGGTGCGGGCCGTAGTCCGCGCGGAAGTGGACGTTGAGGAAGTGGCCGAGGTCGCCGGGGCCGGTGGCGTCGATCCCGAGCCAGTGGCGGGTGGGGCTGGCGGCGCCGTCGGCGGCGATGACGTAGGCGGCGGTGACGGGGAAGGATTGGTGGTGCCGACCGCGGTGGAGGGTGAGGTTCACGCCGTGGTCCGCTTCGGCGAGGGCGACGACGTCGTGGTCGAAGAAGATGCTGGCGTCGGGTTCGCGCTCGAGGGCGGTGAGGAGGGCGCGTTCGACGGCGGGCTGGGGGCAGTGGAAGGCGCGGCAGGGCGTGGCGTCGGGCGGCGTGGGCGGGCGGGGCACGCGGCCGTATTCCTCGCCGGTGAGCGAGGCGGCCCAGAGCATGAGGTCGTAGTCGGGCGCGGGGAGGTCGTGGGGGAGGAGCGCGTCGAGGAGGCCGAGCGCGCGGAAGATTTCCGCCGAGCGGCGGCTGATGCCCATGGCCTTCGGGTGGTCG
This sequence comes from Verrucomicrobiaceae bacterium, assembly GCA_027488755.1. Taxonomy (GTDB): domain Bacteria; phylum Verrucomicrobiota; class Verrucomicrobiia; order Chthoniobacterales; family JAATET01; genus JAATET01. Next base: position 19,445 of record JAIYAZ010000105.1, read on the forward strand.
AGGGGCTCGGGGCGGCGCTCAAACACGGCGACGCGGATGCCGCGCCGGGCGAGGAGGAGGGCGCTGAGGAGACCGCACGGGCCTCCCCCGATGACGGCGACCTCGAAGGGCAGGGGGCTCACGGTGCGGGGGGTGCGGTGCTCGTTACTGGAGATCCTCGTGGGTGACGGAGGTCTGCGCGCGGGCGGCGAGCAGGCGGGCCTGCTCGATGACGGCTTCGGGCTCGGCGTTGAAGCGGTAGCCGTTGCAGTTCGGGCAGAGGGCGACGCGGGCGGTGACGATGGAGTCGCAGCTTTCGCAGACCTTGAAGTTGCCGGGGTTCGCGATGATTTTCGCGGCCTTCGCGGAGCGGTCGGTGAGATGGGGATCCTCGGCAGGCATTCCGAAAGCAAAATCGCCCTCCGCCCGCTTGAACTCAAGCACGAACGGCCGCGCGGTCGCGGGCGTCGGGGTGGCGGGCGAAGGGATTGGCGGTCGGGTTCGCCGGGGTGGCGCTCGGCGCGGGCGGCGGGGTCGCGGGGGGCGTCGGGGTTGGGGTCGGGGTTGGAGCTGCGGGGGGAGCGGGGGTGGCGCTTGGCGGCGTCGGGGCGGGAGCGTCGGCGGGGACGGGGGTCGCGGTGGCGACGGGAGCGGGAGTCGGGGTGGCGGGCGGGGGCGTTGGGGCGGGGTCGGGTGAGGATGCGGCGGGAGCGGGCACCGGGATGGTGGGGGTGAGGCGGAGGTGGCCGTCCGCGAGCTGGAGGGTGAAGGCCTGGGTGAGCCCGGTGCGGGCGAGGACGCGGCGGAGTTCGGGTTCGAGGCTGCTCCAGAGCGCCTGGGCGAGCGCGGGCGGGCAGGGGAGGGTACCGAGATCCACGCGTTCGAGGGTCAGCTTGTCGGCGTGGAGGGAGAGGGTGTAGCGGACGATCCATTGGCGGCCGGCCCAGCCGAGCAGTTCGAAGAGGAGGATGCGGTCGGGTTGGAGGCGGGCGACGAGGCCGAGGCGGCGGGCGGCTCCGGGGGCGTCGGCGGCGGCGGGGAAGGTGAGGCGCACGCGGCGGGCGAGGAAGGCGTTGAGGGCGGCCTCGGAGAGTTCGGCCGGCGGCGCGGCGACGGGGCCGGCCTGCGCGGCGAAGGCGAGGGCGGCGATGACGGGCCGGTCGTCGGGCGGAGTGCCGCCGGGCGGGAGGTTCGCGGGGGTGCGGGTGAGGAGGAAAAACCCGCCGGCAGCGGCGAGCGGGGCGAGGGTGAGCAGGGCGACGCCGGCGCGGCGGAGCGCGGCGCGGCGGCGGCCGAGCACGGCGAGGGCGAGGCCTAGCGCGGCGAGGGCGGCGGGAAGCCCCAGGCCGAGGCGCACGGCGGGGCGCGGGACGTCGGGCGCAAGGGCGAGGCCGGAAATCGGGTAATCGAGCGAGCGCTGGAACTCGGTCTGCCGCCGGGTTTGCTCGCGGGCTTCGCGTTCGGCGCGGGTGACCCAGACGCCGTCCTCGCGTTCGTCGCCAGATTGGAGGTGCTCGCGGTGGGCGCGGAAGGGGGCGGCCCAGGCGTCGAGGCGCGTGGCGGCTTCGGGGTGCGCGGTGCCCACGGCTTCGGCCTCGGCGAGGAGGGCGTCGAGTTCGTCGGGGCGGTAGGGGTGGTTTTCGTCGTAGACGGGGGCGATGGCGCGGGCGATGCGGTCGCGCACGGCGCGTTCGCGGGCGGCGGCCTCGTCGAGCCGGGCTTTTTGCAGGCGTTCGAAGCGGTCGGCTTCGCGGAGGAGGAAGGTGCGGGCTTCGCCCGCGGAACGGGCGTAGGCGCGGTAGGTGGCGGCGAGGGCGGTGAGTTCGACGGTGCCGCCGGCGAGGGTCGCGTCGTCGTAGAGCGGGAGGCGGCCGACGATGCTACGGGGCTGGACGACGGCGCGGCTGCCGGTGTCGGACACGATGACGATGACGTTGCCCTGCGGGGTGAAGGATTGGGCGCGGATGGCCGAGACGACGCCGTCGCCGCCGCGCACGAGGAAGAGCGTTTTCTCCGGCGGGGGCGGCTCCGCCCGGGCAAGCGCCGCCGCCAGCGCGAGCAGGGCGACGACAAGGCGGCGGAACGGGGGTCGCATGGTCGGGGGGAGCATAAGCGCGTTTCCCGGGCGGCTCCATCGCAAAGGCGACGGGCATTGCCCCCTGCGGTATGCTGCGGGGCATGACTTTGGCGGAGAAACAGGCCGAGTGGACCGGGCGTTACGCGCTGATCCCGGACGCGCAGGAGCGGCTGTCGACGATCATCGCGCGGCGGAGCCGGCTGGAGCCGCTGCGTGAGGGGGAGCGGGTGGACGCGAATCTCGTGCCGGGCTGCGTGTCCCGCGTGTGGCTCGCGGGCGGGGTGGCGGAGGGACGACTGCGGCTGCGGGTGGACGCGGAGGCGGCGCTGGTGCGGGGGCTGGCGGGGTTTGTGGCGGAGTTTTTTGACGGCGAGCCGGCCGCGGAGGTGCGGGGGTTTTCGTTCACGCTGCTGGAGGATTTGCGGCTGACGCGGCAGCTCTCGCCCACGCGGGCGCAGGGCATGCAAAGCGTGGTGCGGCGGATTCAGGCGCTGGCGGGGGCATGACGTTTTTCGACTCCCACAACCACCTGCAGGATGCGGCTCTCGACGGCGTGCGGGCGGAAGTGCTGCGCGGCGGCGCGGTGGCCGGCATGGTGGTGAACGGCACGGGTGAGGACGACTGGGCGGCGGTGGCGCGGCTCGCGGCGGAGCATGCGGGCGTGCGGCCGAGCTACGGGGTGCATCCGTGGCGGGTGGATGAGGCGGGGCCGGGGTGGTTTGAGCGGCTGGGGGAGTTTCTCGACGGGGGCGGGCACGTGGGGGAGATCGGCCTCGACCGCTGGCGGACGACGGAGAATTTTCCGCGGCAGTTGGAGTTTTTTCGGCGGCAGTTTGCCGAGGCGGGGCGGCGCGGTGTGGCGGCGAGCGTGCACGGGGTGCGGGCGTGGGGGGCGCTGTGGGATGAGGTGCGCACGGACCCGACGCCGGGCCGGGGCTGGCTACTGCATGCCTACGGCGGGCCGCCCGAAATGGTGGCGGGGTTCGCGGCGCGCGGGGCGTATTTTTCGTATTCGGGGTCGTTTGACAATCCGGGACGGGAGCGGAAACGCGAGGCGTTCCGGCGGGTGCCGGTGGAGCGCTTGCTGGTGGAGACGGACGCGCCGGCGATGCCGCTCGACGCGACGCGGAGCCGGCATCCGCTGAGCGTCGCAGGGCGGGCGGTGCATCATCCGGCCGATCTTGCGGTGGCCTATGAGGGGCTGGCGCGGCTGCGGGGGATGCCGGTCGCGGAACTGGCGGAAATCGTGGCGGAGAATTACGCGCGGCTTTTCGGCTCCTGAGCCGCGAGCCGGCGGACGACCTCGCCGGCGGCGATGAAGCCGAAGGTGCCGGTGACGAAGCAGGCGGCGCCGAAGCCGGTGGCGCAGTCGAGGCGGAGTTCGCCGCCGGGCTCGGGCTCGGCGCAGACGCGGCCGTCGCTCCACGGGTAGCGGGGGGGCTCGCTGGTGATGATGGTGGGGATGCCGTAGTCGCGCCCCTCGCCCTTTTCCCAGTTGTATTCGCGGCGGAGTTTGCGGCGGACTTGGCGGATCAATTCGTCGCCGCCGGCGAGGCCGAGGTCGACGCAGCGGATGAGGGTGGGGTCCGCGCGGCCGCCGGCGCTGCCGACGGTGACGGCGGGCAGGTCGAGCCGGCGGGCGGTGCCGAGGATGGCGGCCTTGACCGACATGCGGTCGGTGGCGTCGACGACAAAGTCGAGCGGGCCGCCGAGGAGGCGCGCGGCGTTGGCCTCGGTGAGGAATTCGGCGATCGGGGTGACGGCGCAGGCGGGGTGAATGGCGGCGATGCGGGCGGCGAGAACGTCAATTTTTGGCCGGCCGACGGTCTCGGTGAGGGCGGGGAGCTGGCGGTTGACGTTGGTGATGCAGACGTCGTCGAGGTCGATGAGCGTGAGGGCGCCGACGCCGGAGCGGGCGAGGGCTTCGACGGTCCAGGAGCCCACGCCGCCGACGCCGACGACGGCGACGTGCGCGGCATGGAGGCGGGGCAGGGCGGCGCGCCCGAGGAGGCGGGCGAGGCTGGTGAAACGGGGGTCGGGGGGATTTGCCGGGTCCGCCATCGGGGCTATGCGGCAAAGGCGGTGACGCCTTCGGGGTGGGCGGCGTGCGCGGCGAGGTCGATGGCTTCCCAGACGCCGAGCTGGCGGCCGAGATTCCATTCGCGGAGGCGTTCGACGGGGTCGATCGCGGCCTTGAGGCGGTCGAGGGTGGCCTCCCAGGCGGGGAGGTCGGTCGAGTCGAGCATGATGCCGAGGGCTTCGCGGCCGGCCTCGGCGGCACCGAGCACGCGCGCGGCGAGGGCGGGTTCGTCCTCGAGGAGGAGGGCTTCGCCGAAGATGTGGAGCAGGAAGGGGGTGACCCAGCGGTTGCCGAGGCGGCGCGCGGTGGCGGTCCATTCGTTGAGGGCGGCGCGGGCGGCGGCGGCGTCACCATCCGCGACGCAGGTGCGGGCGATGCCCCAGAGCAGGTAGCCGCAGACCCACTGGTCGCCGACGGAGCGGTAGATGGCGAGGCTTTCCTCGCGGAGGCGGCGGGACTCCTTGTAATCGCCGCGGTCGGCGGCGCAACTGGCGAGGCCGCTAAGGCCGACGGCGGTGAGGGTGACGTCGCGGAGTTCGTGGCCGGCCTCGACGGCGCGCTGGAAGTGGGCGTCGATGCCCTCGGTCTGGCCGAGGTTGCGGCGGACGAAGCCGAGGAAGGCGAATTGCAGGGCGGCATCGCGGGTGCGGCCGAGGTTTTCGAGCAGGGTGACGGCCTGTCCGTAGTATTCGTTGGCCTCGGTGGAGTTGTCGCGGCACCAGGCGATGCGGCCGGCGCCGACGAGGGCATCGGCGCGGGCGTCGGTGGGGGCTTCGGCCCCGGGGGCGGTGAGGAGCATGTCGAAGGCGGCGCGGGCTTCCTCAAAGTTCCCGCGGATTTCGGCGAAGCGGGTGAGGCAGCCGATCATGCGCAGGCCTTTTTGCACGCGGTCGGGGGATTCGGCGGCCCAGTTGGCGGCGAGGCGGAAGTTGAAGAGGTCGGCGTTGATGCGTTCGAGCCAGAGGGCGGTCTCGGGGCCTTCGAGTTTCGGGCGGGCGGTTTCCGCGAAGGCGAGGAAGTAGTCGAGGTGGCGGTCGCGCAGGGCGGGGAATTCGCCGGAGGCTTCGAGGCGCTCGCGGGAGTATTGCCAGACGGACTCGATCATGGTGTAGCGGGTTTCGTCGTTGGCGTCGGTTTCCACCGAGAGGAGGGATTTGTCGACGAGGAGCTGGAGGAGGTCGAGGGCGTCGTAGGCATCGACGCCGTCGCCGGTGCAGATGGCCTCGATGGCGTCGATCGTGCGGCCGCCGCCGAAGACCCCGAGGCGGCGGAAGAGGACGCGTTCGCTTTCGGAAAGGAGGTCGTAGCTCCAGTCGATGAGGGTGCGGAGCGTCTGCTGGTGCGGGAGGACGGAGCGGCCGCCGCCGGTGAGGAGGCGGAAGCGGTCGTCGAGGCGGGTGGCGATTTGCTCGGGGGTGAGGACGCGGGCGCGGGCGGCGGCGAGCTCGATGGCGAGCGGGATGCCGTCGAGGCGCCAGCAGATCTGGGCGATGGCGGCGGCGTTTTGGCGGGTGATTTCGAAGCCGGGTTTGACGGCGGCGGCGCGGTCGATGAAGAGGCGGACGGCCTCGTATTGGGAGATGGTGGCGGCGAGGTCGGGGACCTGGAAGAGGTCGCGCGCGGGGTCGATGATGCCGAGCGGGGGGACGGCCCAGGTGCGTTCGCCGGCGATGCCGAGGGAGGCGCGGCTGGTGGCGAGGATTTTGATGGTGCTGCAACCGCGGAGGATGTCGGCGACGAGGTCGGCGCAGGCGTTGAGGACGTGCTCGCAGTTGTCGAGGATGAGGAGGATGCGCCGGCCGCAGAGGAAGCGGATGAGGGCCTGGCGCGGGGATTCGCCGGGCTCCTCGCGCAGGCCGACGGTGCCGGCGGCGAGTTCGACGATGCGCTCGGGCTCGGAGATGGTGGCCAGTTCGACGAGCCAGACGCCGTCGGGGTAGTCGCCAAGGATTTCCTCGGCGACCTGGATGCTGAGGCGGGTTTTGCCGGTGCCGCCGGTGCCGGTGAGGGTGAGGAGGCGGGTTTCGCCGAGGAGGCGTTTGACCTCGGAGCGGTCGCGTTCGCGGCCGACAAAGGTGTTGAGCAGGGTGGGGAGGTTGTTCGGGGTGATCTCGAGGGTGCGCAGGGGCGGGAACTCGGCCGGCAGTCCGGGCAGGGCGAGCTGGAAGAGGTGCTCGGGCCGGGTGAGGTCGCGCAGGCGGCGTTCGCCCAGGTCGCGGAGCATGACGCCGGGGTGGAGGTGGTCGCGCACGAGCTCCTCGACGGGCAGCGAGAGCAGGACCTGGCCGCCGTGGGCGGCGGCGAGCATGCGGGCGACGCGGTTGAGGCTGTTGCCGAAGTAGTCGTTGTCGCGGAATTCCGCCGAGCCCGCGTGGAGGGCCATGCGCACGCGGAGCGGGCCGGTTTCGGCCCAGGGCTCCTGGTGGAGGGCGGACTGGGCCTGGGCGGCGGTGTTCACGGCGTCGCCGGCGCGGTCAAAGGCCACGCAGAAGGCGTCACCGATGGTTTTGAACACGTAGCCGTCGTTGGCGGCGATGGATTCCCGGAGGATTTCGTCGTGCCGGCGCAGGGCGACCCGCATGGCCTCGGGGTGGCGCTCCCAGAGCCGGGTGCTGCCCTCGATGTCGCTGAACAGGAAGGTGACGGTGCCGACCGGCGGGTTCATTTCACGGGCAGCGTAGCCGCGATGCGGCGGAACTCAAAACGCGAATGCGCGTCAGTCCCGAAACAACGTGCGGGCGGGTTTTGCCAGCAGCACGGCCAGGGTGATGAGGCTGAGCAGGAAGCCGTTGAAATACCCCACGCCCATCCAGAGGGCGACCACCGGCACGAAGAGGAAAAAAATGACGACCTTGAGCCGGCGCTGCCGCCAGAGCGCCCAGGCAAGGGCGAAGTAGAGGGTCGTGAACGCCCACATGATGCTGATCTGCACGGCGAAGCGGAGGAAGTCGTTGCGGGCCCCGCTTTCACTGGCGAGCCATTCGCCGCGGAAGGCCCCGAGAGCAATGACGGCCTCGTAGAGCGCGGCCAGGCCGAGGGCGAGAAAGAGGGCCGCGAGGATGGTGAGAACAAGACGCATGACCCCGGGGTGTCGCACGGCGCGGCCGGGGAATCAAGCCGCGGGCGGGCCGGGCCGGGGCGGAATCACCACGGGCGTGACGGCGGCCCAGTGTCCCCGCGGGCAGGAGGCGGTGCGCCAGGCGACCTTTTTGCCGACGTGGCAGCCGCATGCGGCGCATTGGTCGGCGGCGGCGAGATACTGACCGCAGGCGTTCGTGCGGCAGATGGCGTGGCGGCGGGCGATCTCGGCGGGATCCATCTGAGGGTCACCCCGGTGCTCGGCGGCGCGCTCGCGGAGGGCCGCGAGAAGGTAGCGACCGATCCTTTGCAAAATACCGGGCGGGCGGGCCGGGGTGCTCATCCTGTCGGAAAAAATCGGGGCGACAGGATTCGAACCTGCGACCTCGTGGTCCCAAACCACGCGCTCTACCAAGCTAAGCTACGCCCCGTGAATGCGGACGATGACCGATAATGCCGGGCGGCGCAAGCGGAGGAAGCGGGGCCGGCAGCGGCCGGGGATTCTGCGCCGGGAGCCCGCCGGAAACCAGTCCCTCCGCCCTATGGCCGGGGGCGCGCCCCCGTTTTTGATTGAATCCCCCGGAGCTTTGGGGTCGAAATGAGCATCGCAGGCTCGGAGCCATGCGTAAGTTCGAGAGATTATTTCCAACGTGGCGAAAGACTTAATTCAAAAGTGCCGCGAGTATCGCGACTCAGCCGATGCTCGGGCCCAGGGCTTTTACCCTTACTTCCGCCGCATCGACGACACCATCGGCAACCACGTGATCTGCGACGGTGTTTCGCGGATCATGATCGGTTCGAACAACTACCTCGGCCTTGCCCAGGATGAACGGGTCATCGAAGCGGCCTGCGACGCCGCGCGCAAATACGGCGCGGGCTGCACCGGCTCCCGGCTGCTGAACGGCAACATCCGCCTGCACGAGCAGCTCGAGGAGGCTCTCGCCGACTTCCTTCAGCGCGAGTCCGTGCTTCTGTTTTCCACCGGCTTTTTTGCCAATCAGGGAGCCCTGGCCAGCCTCACGGACCATGAGGACGCCATCCTCTGCGACCGCGAAAACCACGCCTCGATCATCGACGGCTGCCAGTTTGCCCCGGCGAAGCTCGTGCCCTTCCGGCACAACTCCGCCACCTCCCTCCGCAACCGCCTCAAGCGCCAGCCCGACACCGCCGGCAAGCTCGTCGTGCTCGACGGCGTGTTCAGCATGTCCGGCGACATCGCCGACCTGCCGCCCATCATTGAGGCCGCGAAGGAATTTGGCGCGCTGACCTACGTGGACGAAGCCCACGCGCTCGGCGTGCTCGGCCCGCTCGGCCGCGGCACCGTCCACCACTTTGGCCTCAACGATGAGGTCGACCTCGTCATGGGCACGTTCTCGAAGTCGCTCGGCTCGATGGGCGGCTTCATCGCCGGCAAGCGCGAAGTGATCGAATACCTCCGCCACAAGGCCCGCTGCTTCATCTTCACCGCCTCGCTTGCCCCGGCCGTCGCGGGCGGCGTGCTCAAGGCGCTCGAACTCATGCAGGCCGAGCCCGAGCGCATCGACGCCCTCTGGCGGAACACCCGCAAGATGCACGAAGGCTTCAAGCAGATCGGCTTCAAGATCGGTACCACGCAGACGCCCATCGTGCCCATCCTCATTGGGAGCGAGGCCCGCGCGTTCCAGTTCACCCAGCGGCTCTACGAAGAGGGCGTATTTGCCACGCCCGCGATCTACCCCGCCGTGCGCTACGGTGAGGCCATCGTCCGCACCAGCTACATGTCGAGTCACACCGACGAGGACCTCGACCAGGTCCTGGAAATTTTCGCCCGGCTCGCCCGCGAGCTTGGCACGTTTGACGATCCCGCCTATTCCGAACCTGGCCGCCGCAAAAATGTTTTCGATTTCAGCCTGTCATACACCGAGGGATCGGACGCGGTTCGAAACGGTGCCGGAGACCCTGCACGGAACGGATCCGAGTTTCATCCCGCCGTTTCCCGGTAGCGTCGCGAAGTTTCTCAAGCCGGACAGCCTCTTCAACCGGCAGGACGGCACCATCACCGGCTTCCTCGCCGAGCGCGACGGCCGCGTGGTTGGCCGCATCGCCGCGATCGTCAACCGCTCCCACAACCGCTACTGGCAGGACCAGATCGGCTTCTTTGGCTGGTTTGCCTGCGAGGACAACGCCGAGACCGCCCGCGCGCTCTTTGCCGAAGCCGCCCGCGTGCTCCGCGAGGCCGGCTGCACGGCCATCCGCGGCCCCTACAACCCGAACATCAACGAGGAATGCGGCCTCCTTACCGAGGGCTCCCACGAACCGCCCAACATCTCGGTGCCGTGGAATCCGCCCTACTACGCCGCGCTGGTTGAGGCGGCCGGGTTCGAGGTTACGCGCACCCTTTACGGCTACCACCTCCCTCTGCACATCGGCATCCCGAGCCGCGTGCAGAAAATCGCCGCCCGGCTCAAGCAGCGCTCGCCCGACATTCACATCCGCTCGTTTGACATGAAACGGCTCGACGAGGAGCTGCGCCTCGCCCACCGGCTCTACAACGTCACGCTCGACCGCAACTGGGGCTTCGTTCCCATCTCCGAGGCCGACCTCCTCGCGGCCGCCGACGACCTCAAGGCCTTCGCGGATCCCGATTTCCTCATCTTTGCCGAGGTCAACGGCGTGCCCGCCGGCTTCATGCTCACGCTGCCGAACTTCAACGAAATCCTCGCCGGCACCAAACGCTGCCCGCGCTGGCTCCGGCTCCCGTGGATCCTCTGGCTCATGAAAACCCGCCGCATCCGCAGCGTGCGCCAGGCCGTGCTGGGCGTCGCGCCCGAGCACCGCGACCGCGGCATCGCCGCCCTCATGTGCAACGAAATGGTCCTGCGCACGCAGAAAACCGCGGAGTTCGCCGAGCTTTCCTGGATCGAGGCGAATAACACCGAAGTCATCAACCTGATTGGTCTCATGGGAGCCCACCAATCCCGCACCTTCCTGATTTACGAGAAAGCGTTGTGAGCCTGTGTCCGGCCGCGTCGCGCACCTTCGCTCACCCGTGAAACTTCTCCTCACCGGCGCCACCGGCTTCGTCGGACAGAACCTCCTCCTCGCCGCTCTCGCCTCCGGGCGCTTCACCGAGATCCTCACGCCCGTCCGCGATCCGGAGAAACTCACGCGCCAGCTTGCCTTCGAGGGCGTCAACCCCGGCCCCGCCCTGCGCGTCACCGCCTGGCAGGACCCCGTCCCCGGCGACGTCACCCACGCCGTCCACTGCGCCGGCTCCCTCTTTGCCCGCGACCGCGCCACCTGCTTCCGCGTCAACGTCGACGACACCCTCCGCCTCCTCGCGCCGTTGCCCGCCGCCGCCCGCGTGCTCGTGCTCTCCTCGCAAAGCGCCGGTGGCCCCACCCCGCCCGGCCGCGAGGCCCGCACCGCCGCGGACCTGGACACCCCGCTCACCTGGTATGGCGAATCCAAGCTCGCCATGGAGCAACGGCTCGCCGCCGAGCGGCCCGACGCCATGGTCTGGCGGCCGCCCATGATCCTCGGCCCCCGCGACCGCGCCACCCTCCCGCTTTTCCAAATGGCCGCCGGCCCGCTCCGCATCAAGCCCGGCCTGCGCCCGAAAGCCTACAGCTGGATCGCCGTCGACGACCTCGTCCGCGCCATCCTCCACGCCATCCAAAATCCAAAATCCAAAATCGAAAATCCAATGGGCGTCGCCGCCCCCGAGCCGATCACCGACACCGAGCTCATCGCCACCGCCGCCGCCGTGATGGGGGCCCGCGGCCGCACGCTCGCGCTGCCACACCCGGTCATCCGGCTGGTGTCGGCCGTGGTCGATGCCGTGCCGCCCCTGCGCGAAGGCACGCCGAGCCTTACGCGCGACCGCGCGCGGGAAATCTTCCCCGAGCGCTGGGTGCTGGATGCCTCGGTCTTTCGGGAGCACTTCGCCGTCGGCCCCTTCGCCGGGCTCTCGGAGACCCTCGCCGCCACCCACGCCTGGTATGTGCGCGCGGGCCAGTTGCCGGGATGACAATCCCCCCGGCGTGCGTTATAGGGCGCACGTGAAAGAGCAAATCGAGGCCTTGTTGCGGGCGACGCCGTTCGAGCCCTTTGCCGTCGAGATCGATCAGGATCTCGCGTGGTCCATCCCGTCGCCGGATCACGCCATGGCGGCGAAGTCCGCGCTCGTCATCGAGGACGACGCCGGACTCGTGCACCTCGTTTCCTATCGCCACATCCGGCAGGTCGTCCACAAGGCGCCCGCGCCCTGATCCCGGGGCGCGCTTGAATTGCCCGGCGGGTTCACGTAACAACGAACGCACCGATGACCGTTCGTGCCCTCCTCTTCGCCCCGCTTGCCATCGCCCTCTCCGGCTGCTTCTGGGGGGGCTCCGTCAAGGAATCCGCGCCCACCGCGCAGCGCATCGTGCGCATCGACTGGTATGGCCAGCAATGCTTCCGCATCAAAAGCGCGCTCGGCATTGCGGTGCTGACGAATCCCTTCGCGCCCGGCACCACGGAATTCAGCGCGCCGAAGAACCTCGCCCCCGAGATCATTCTCGTTTCGACCGAGAAGCCCGACGCGAACTACGTGGACCTCGTGGACAACACGCCGCACATCCTCCGCGGCAGCGTGGGCGTCGGCACGAACACCTCCTCGGGCCTGCGCATCCTCGGCGTGCCCGTCTTCAAGAATCCCGAGACCCAGGACGTCGGCGACATGAACGTCATCTACCGCTGGTCGATGGACGGCCTCCGCTTCTGCTTCCTCGGTCAGCTGGGCACGCTGCCGCCCCCGGCCGACCTCCAGCGCATTGGCCGCGTGGACGTGCTCTTCATCCCCGCCTCCGGCACGCTCACCGGCGCCCAGCGCCAGCAGATCGTCGAGGCGCTCCAGCCGCGCATCATTGTGCCGATGGGCTCGAGCGGGGCCGTCTCGCGCTACGCCTCGGGTTACACCGCGGTCTACCGCCTGAGCGGCTCGGCGGCGCTGCTCTCCCGCGATTCGCTGCCGGCGGTGCCCACCGTGCTTGTCTTTCGCGCGCCCTGATTTCCCATGAATGTTCTTGTCGTTGGCTCGGGGGGACGGGAGCACGCGCTTGCGTGGAAAATCGCGAAGTCGCCCCGCGTGGAAAAGGTGTTCTGCGCCCCGGGCAACGCGGGCAGCGGCCGCTTCGGCGGCAACGTTCCGCTCGCCGCCTCGGACCACGCCGGGCTCATTGATTTCGCCCGCCGGGAGCGGGTGGGCCTCACCGTGATCGGGCCCGACGACGCGCTGGCGGCCGGCATCGTGGATGACTTTCGCGCGGCGGGGTTGCGGGCCTTCGGACCGGAGGCGGCCGCGGCGCGCCTCGAATCCTCGAAGGCCTTCGCGAAGGATTTCATGCGCCGCCACGGCATTCCCACGGCCGATTACCGCGAGTTCACCGACAGCGCGGAGGCGCGGGCGTATTGCGCCACGGCGAGTTACCCGCTCGTCGTGAAGGCCGATGGTCTCGCGCTCGGCAAGGGCGTGGTCATCGCCCAGGACATCGCCGAGGCCTGCGAGGCCATTCACCAATCGATGGAGGCCGCCGTCTTTGGCGACGCCGGCCGGCGCGTGGTGATCGAGGAATTCCTCGTCGGCACGGAGTGCTCGATCCACGCGCTCATCGACGGCTCCAGCCACCTGCTGTTTCCCGACGCGCGCGACCACAAGCAGGCCTTCGACGGGAACGTGGGCCCGAACACGGGCGGCATGGGCACCGTCTCGCCCAGCGGCCGGCTGGACGACGCGCTACTCGAGCGCGTGCGCACCGAGGTGCTTGATCGCTTTGTGGCCGGGGCGAAGGCCGATGGGCTGGATTTTCGCGGCATGCTTTTCCCGGGGCTGATGCTTACGGCCGACGGCCCGAAGGTGCTCGAGTTCAACTGCCGCTGGGGCGATCCCGAGACGCAGGTGCTCGTGCGCCGGCTCGAGAGCGACGTGGTCGATTTGCTCGAGGCCACGATCGACGGCACGCTGGCGTCCTGCGCCCCGACGTGGAGCGGGGAGACGGCGGTGTGCGTGATCCTCGCCTCCGGCGGCTACCCGGGGTCCTACCAAAAGGGTCTGCCCATCACCGGCATCGACCGCGCCGAGGCGCGGGACGGCGTGGTGGTCTTCCACGCGGGCACGACGGGGTCCCCCGACGGGCTGGTAACCAACGGCGGCCGCGTGCTCGGCGTCACCGCGCTGGGGGCCGACGTGGCGGCGGCGCGCGCCGCGGCCTACGCGGCGGCGGACGAGATTCATTTTGCGAACGCGCAGCGTCGCAACGACATTGGCGTCGCCCCGTGAAGATCCTGCGTTTGCTCCCCGTCCTCGCGCTCGGCGCCACCGCTTGGGCGCAGACGCCCGCGCCGAGTCCGGCGGCCTCCCCTTCGCCCAGCGCGGCTCCGTCGCCCTCGCCGAGCGCGACCCCCACGCCGCCGCCGACCCTCACGCCGCGCGCGATCATCAACGTGCTGAGCGATTCGCAGCTCGATCAGGCCATCGCGAGCCTGAAGGCCACCTTTCTCGACGCGGGTCGCACGAACGACCGCGAGTTGCGCCGCGCCACGCTCGAGGGGCTTATCGACCGGCTGTCGCCCGGGGTGCTCATCAGCACGGAGTTTGCCGTCAAGCAGACGCCGGTCGCGCCGCCGTTCCTCGCGGAGATTCTCGACGCGCGCATCGGTTACGTGCGGCCCGGGGTGCTTGACCGCGAGGCGCTGGCCCAGCTCGATGCGGCGCTGGCGAGCTTCAACGCCAAGGGGCTGAAGGCGGCCATTCTCGACCTGCGCGGGGAACCGCCGGGGCGCGACTATGAGCTCGCGGCGGATTTTGCGCGGCGGTTCTCCCCGCGCGGTCGGGTGTTGTTTTCCATCGAAAAGCCCAGCGCGAAGCAGGAGCGGATTTTGACGGCGAGCGGTGATCCGGCGTTTGGCGGGATTCTGGTGATCCTCACCGACGCGGAGACGAGCGGGGCCGCGGAGGCGCTCGCCGCGACGCTGCGGCTGAACGCGAACGCGATGATCGTCGGGGCGACGACGCGCGGCGAGGCCGTGGAGTTCGCCGACGTGCCGCTGGGCGACGGGAAGCTGCTGCGCGTGGCGGTGGCCCAGGTTTCGCTGCCGGACGTGGGGCCGATTTTTCCCGGCGGGGTGAAGCCCGACATCGCCGCGGCGCTGCCGCCCGACGTGCAGGCCCGGATCTTCGCGCAGACGAAGGAGAAGGGCGTGAGCCAGTTTGTGTTTGAGAGCGAGCGGCCGCACCTCAATGAGGCCGCGCTGGTGAGCAACACCAATCCCGAGCTGGACCCCGCCGTCGTGCGCGGCGGCAAGCGCGACGAGGTGTGGGACACCGTGCTGCAGCGGGCGGTGGATCTCGTCACCGCCATCAGCTTTTACCACGACCGCCCGGACAAGCCGTGAGCGGGGGGTGCCCTTAGCCGAGCCGGACGGCGCGGGTCTTGTCGAGCTTGAGGATGCCGGTGGTGCCGGCGTCGAGGGGCGCTTTCGGGTCGGTGATTTTTTCGCCGTTGAGCTGGATGCTGCCCTGTTCGACGAGGCGGCGCACGTCGCTGCGGGAGCGGGTGGCGCCGAGGCTGGCGAAGGCGGCGACGACGTTCGAGACGAGGTCCTGCCCGGGCAGGAGCGCGAAGGTGGGGAGGTCGGCGCTGGCGAGGTCGCGCTGGCTGAAGCGGGCGTTGAAGTCCTCGAGCGCGTGGGCGGCGTCGGCCTCGGAGTGGAAGCGGGCGACGATGCGGCGGGCGAGTTCCTTCTTGGCCACCATGGGGTGGGTGTCCGCGGCGAGCGATTCGTTGAGGAGAAGCTCGTAGTAGCCGGCCATCGCGGCGTCGGGGATGGACATGAGCTTGCCGAACATGGAGACGGGCGGCTCGGTGACGCCGACGGAGTTGCCGAGGCTTTTGCTCATCTTCTGCGTGCCGTCGAGGCCGACGAGGATGGGGAGCATCATGGCGACCTGCTGGGGCTGGCCTTCCTCGCGCTGGAGGTCGCGGCCGACCATGATGTTGAAGAGCTGGTCGGTGCCGCCGAGTTCGATGTCGGCCTGGATTTGCACGGAGTCCCAGCCCTGCATGATGGGGTATTGGATTTCGTGGGCGCGGACGGGCAGGCCGCGGTCGAGGCGGTCGCGGAAGTCCTCGCGCTGGAGCATCTGCTGGAGGGTGACGCGGCTGTTGAGGCGGATGACCTCCTCGAAGCTCATCATTTCGAACCATTCGCCGTTGAAGACGACGCGGGTGCGGGCGGGGTCGAGAATTTTGAAGGCCTGCTCCTGGTAGGTTTTGGCGTTGGCCATGACCTCGTCGTGCGTGAGCTGGGGGCGGGTGGCGGAGCGGCCGCTGGGGTCGCCGATCATGGCGGTGAAGTCGCCGATGATGAGGATGGCCTGGTGGCCGAGTTCCTGGAACTGGCGGAGCTTGGTGAGGCCGACGGTGTGGCCGAGGTGGATGTCGGGCGCGGTGGGATCCACGCCGAGCTTCACGCGCAGGGGGCGGCCCTCGGCGAGCTTTTTGCGGAGCTCGTCGGGGCTGAGAACCTGGGCGCAGTTGCGGAGGAGGTCGGGCAGGGGGTCCATGGGGGCGGGGAGATTAGTTGCTCTTCCCCTTGTTGAGCAAGTCGCGCACGTCGTCGATGGTGAGATCCTTCTGGAGGTTCTGCGTGAATTGATCGAGGCCCTTCTGGGTTTTGCCGGGCACGAGGTAGGGGCGGGGCTGGGTGCCGGCGGCGGTGGTGTTGCCGGTGGCGAAGGCGCGGGGGGCCTGGGATTCGTTGGTCTGGAATTGGCCGGTGCGGTAGGCGGAGCCCGCGGCGCGGTCGGTTTTGTTTTCCAGCGCGGATTCGCCGGCGGCGAAGACCTTGCGGCCGAACCAGGGGTTTTTGAGGCCGAAGAAGGAGCGGGTGACGAATTCGCGGCTGGGGGCGGCCTTGATGTCGCCGTAGCTGTTGGCGGCGAATTTTTTCGTGCCGTAGGCGGGCACGGAGAAGGCCTGGTTTTGCATCGGGTTCACGCGCGTGCTGTCGGGCCGGGCGCTTTCGATGCGGGCGAGCATGCCCTGCTCCTGTTCCTGGGCGGACGCGGGGGCGGTGCCGGCGAGGAATCCGGCAGCGACGAGGAGAAGCGGCAGGAGGCGGAGGGGCATGGGTTGCACGGTAAGGCCGCCGTGGCGGGGGACGCAAGCGGGGCGTGGCGCGGTTACTGGCCGAGGCCGGGCACCTTGGGTGCGGCCATGGTCTGGTAACCGGCGGGGATGCGGAAGGTGGAGTCGGGGACGGATTGCTCCTTGATGGAGAGGACGGTCATGGTCGAGGAGCCGGCTTCCCGGGACTTCACGATCGTGCGGATGGGGAAGCCGGGGAAGTCGCTGCCGTCGGCGAGCGCGGCCTTCAAGGGGTCGGCGCCGCCGGAGAGCTGGCTCATTTGCTTGAGGAGGGTTTTCTGGGCGGGGACTTCCGTTTTGGTGATCCAGTAGGTGAGGTCGAGGCCCTGGAAGCTGCCGGTGTATTCCTCGCAGGGGTAGCCGCTGATGGTCTCGGTGCGGCCGGTGGGCTTGAGATTCGGCTTCTGGCTGGACTGGGCGGCGGCGGCGCGGGCGGCGTCGAGCATGGCCTTCGGCAGCGGCATGGCCATGCGCTGGGCGTGGAGGAGGGTGGTGATGGTGCCGGCCTTGAAGTCGACGATGCTGCTGAGCTGGTCGCCGATGTCCATGCGGGCGTTCTCGCCTTCGAGCGTCATCGTGAGTTTGGTTTTCCCGGGCATGGGGCCGCCGGTTTGGTTGGCCTCCTGGATGAGGACGACGCCGGCGTCGGCGCGGACGGCGAGGGCGAGAAGAAGCGCCGCGGCGAGGGAGGCGGTCGGGCGGAACATGGCGGCGCGGGGCGGGATTCTAGCGCGAGAGGTCGGCCTGGCGCAGGACGGGGAAGCCGTCGCCGCGGAGGACGGCGGACGCGCATTCGATGTCGTCGACGTTGAGCGCGAGCACGGCGCGGCCGCGGGGGCGGATGAGCAGCGGGTAGCTGAAGAGGACGTTGACTTCGGCCTTGAGCAGGGCGGCGAGGACGTTCGGCAGGTCAACGGCGCCTTCCTTGAGTTCGGTGACGAGGATTTCCGAGACGCTGTGCGGGATGTCGTTTTCCTCGAAGAGGTATTCGACGCGGTCGGGGTCGCTGACGATGAAGCGGCAGATGGAGCTCTCGGCGGAGTCCTGGATGCTGAGGGCGAGCACGATGATGTTGTGTTCGCCGAGGAGTTTGACGACCTCAAGGAGGGCGCCGACTTTGTTGTCGAGGAAGACGGAGAAGTGCCGCACTCCCTCGCTGTTGATTCCTTCGGTCGTAAGCGCTTCGGGCATTATTTGTAGCTGTAGAGAAAACAGACCGGGCCTTTTTCACCCTCGGCGAGGGTGACGCGCACCAGGTGCTTGCCGCTGACGGTGGCGACCACGCCGGCGGCGGCGCTGGCGCCCTCGGAGTAACTTTGCTGCGGGACGGGCTTGCCGTCCTCGCCGAAGACGCGGACTTCGAGCTTGCGCGCGGGGCTCACGCCGGCGGCGCAGAACCAGTATTCGTTGCCGGCGAAAAGGTTGACCTCGATGAGTTCGCTTTTGCCGGGCTCGAGCTCGGCGAAGTAGTAGCCGTCGCGAATTTTGTAGCCGTCGTTGGAGAAGGCGCCGGCGAGTTCGAGGGCGGCGCTGCGGGTGGCGGCGGGGGCGGAGTCGCCCGCGGTTTCGGCGGTCTCTGCCGGGGTCGGGCTCTGGGCGGCGAGGGGGCCGGCGGCCAGGAGCAGCAGCGGAAGGATGAGGCGCAGGGGCTTCATGGCGCGGGGGTCGGGGTGGGGGCCGGGGCTCCGCTGATGGCGTCGATCAGCGTGCTGGTGGTTTTCTGGATGGATTTGACGGTTTCGGCGGAGGGCGGCTCGGTGGGGGCGACGGCGGCCTTGATTTCGAGCAGGCCGTTGCGGACCTGGGCGACGAGGGGATCGCCCTTGAGGCGGGGGGGGAGGGCGTCGAGGCGGGCGACGAGGATTTCGACGACGGCCGGCTGGCGGAGGAGGCGCGCGTTTTCGGGGAGGTAGGTGGTCTGGATGACGCTGCTGGCGGCCTGCACGCCGCGGAGCCAGGCGCCGATGGTGACGAGGGCGATGAGGTCCTCGTCCTTTTGCGCGGCCATCTGGAGCTTCACCTCGTTTTCGGTGGCGTCGAGTTCCTCCTTGAGGGCGCTCCAGTCGTTGTTCTCGGCGAAGTCGGCGAGGCTGTTGCCGCGGGCGAGGATGCTATGGGAGACGCCGAGACCCTTGGCGAGCTCGATGATGTCCTTGCCGGTGTTTTTGACCTGCTGGCCGTCCTGGGCTTCGACGGCGATGAAGCCGTCGGCGACGCGGACGCCGAGATTGAGGGAGGTTTGCGCGCGGTTCGCGGTGTTGAGGGGGCCGGCCTTGCGGGCGGCGAGCTGGGACCAGTTGGGGCGGTCGACCTTGTTGATGGCGGCAAAAAATTCCCCGGGGGTCGGCAGCGAGACCTCGTCGAGGACGATGGTCGCCTTCATCTCGGCCGGAGTGAGGGCGTCGTCCGCCGCGGAGAGGGGGCCGGCAGCGCCCAGCGCAAGGGCCAGCCAGACAAGATGCATTCCCGATCGCATTGGCGGAAACCTAGCGAAAGCCTCCCGGGCATGCCAGCGCGAACCGCGGGGAAAACGCGGCGGCGGGACATTCTGTTCGCGCCACGGGGCGGGAGCGGGTAAAGCGTGCCGGGTGAGCGAGTCGTTGCTGCCGATTTACGAGATCCGGGATGCGCTGGTGGAGCGGTTGACGCGGGGGTCCCGGTTGGTGCTGCGGGCGCCGACGGGCTCGGGCAAGTCGACGCAGGTGCCGCAGATGCTGCTGGATGCGGGGCTGCTGGGCGAGGGGGGGCAGGTGATCGTGCTGCAGCCGCGGCGGCTGGCCGCGCGGATGCTGGCGGCGCGGGTGGCGCACGAGCGGGCGGTGCGGCTGGGCGAGGAGGTGGGGTATCAGATCCGGCTGGATAATGTTTCCGGTCCGCGCACGCGCATTCTCTACGTGACCGAGGGCATCCTGCTGCGCCGGATGCTGGCGGATCCGACGCTGCGCGGGGTGGCGGCGATTGTTTTCGATGAGTTTCACGAGCGGCATTTGTTCGGCGATCTGTCGCTGGCGCAGGCGCTGGCGTTGCAGGAGGGCCGGCGGCCCGATCTCAAGCTGATCGTGATGTCCGCGACGCTGCAGGGCGGCGCGCTGGCGGACTACCTCGCGCCGTGCGAGGTGCTCGAGTCCGCGGGGCGCACGTTTCCGGTGGAGATCGAGTTTCTGGACCGCGAGCCGCAGGAGGAGCCGGTGTGGGAGCGGGCGGCGGAGGCGGTGGCGCGGGCGTTTCCCGCGGCGGCGGGGAATGCGCTGGTCTTCATGCCGGGAGCCTACGAAATCCAGCGCACGATTCAGGCCATTCAGCACCGGCTCGGGGCGGCGGTGCCCGTGCTGCCGCTGCACGGCGAGCTGCCGCCCGACGCGCAGGATCTCGCGGTGGCGGCGGGCGGGGCGCGGCGGGTGATTGTTTCGACGAACGTGGCGGAGACCTCGCTGACGATCCAGGACGTGACGCTGGTGGTCGACGCGGGGCTGGCGCGCGTGGCCCGCTTCGACGCGCACCGCGGCATCAACACGCTTTACGTCGAGAAGGTCAGCCATGCGTCGGCGGATCAGCGCGCGGGCCGGGCGGGCCGCACCGCGCCGGGCCGCTGCCTGCGTCTGTGGACGCGCCGCGACCACGAGCAGCGGCCGGCGGCGGAGCTGCCGGAGATCAAGCGGCTGGACCTCGCGGAGACCGTGCTGACGCTGAAGGCGGCCGGGGTGGGGGATTTGCGGGCGTTTCGCTGGCTGGAGCCGCCGGATGCGCGCGGGCTGGAGCGGGCGGAGACTTTGCTGCGCGATCTCGGGGCGCTGGACGGGGAGGCGGGCGCGATCACGCCCGTGGGGCGGCGGATGCTTTCGTTCCCGGTGCATCCGCGGTATGCGCGGATGTTCCTCGCCGCGCAGGAGCTTGGCTGCGTGCGGGCGGCGGCGCTGATCGCGGCGATCACGCAATCGCGCGGGATGCTTTTGCGGGCGGACAAGCGCACGGAGGAGCAGCGCGAGGAGGCGTTTGGCGAGGGGATTTCGGATTTCCAGATCCTGATGCGGGCGTGGGCGTGGGCGGAGCGGCAGGGGTATCGCGTGGATGCGTGCCGCCGGCTGGCCGTGCATGCGGATGCGGCCCGGCAGGTGGGGAAGTTGTTTGAGCAATTCCTCGGAATCGCGAAGGGCGAGGGGCTCGATGTCGCGGCGCGTCCGGCGGAGGATGCGGCGATCGCGCGGTGTGTGCTGGCGGGGTTCGCGGATCAGGTGGCGCGCCGGCGCAGCATGGGCACGCTTGCGTGTGACATTGTGCATGGTCGCCGGGGCCTGCTGGCACGCGGCAGCGTGGCGCAGGGGAGCCGGCTGATCGTGGCGGCGGAGATCAACGACATCGAGAAGCGCGAGGGGGATGCGCAGGTGACGCTGAATCTGGCGACGGAGATCGAGGAGGCGTGGCTGCGCGAGATGTTTCCGGGGGATTTTGCGGAGCGGATGGAGGTGTGCTTTGACTCGGCGCAGAATCGCGTGGTCGAGCGGCGGGAGAAAATTTTCCGCGATCTTGTGCTGGAGTCGCGCGACCGCGACGCGGAGCCGTCGGCGGCGGCCTCGGCGTGCCTGGCGGAGCAGGTGCTGGAGGGCAATCTCGTGCTGCGGGAGTGGAACGACGCGATCGAGCAATGGATCGTGCGCGTGAACCGGCTGGCGGCGTGGATGCCGGATCTCGGCCTGCCGCCGATCGGTCCGGGCGAGCGGGAGTTGTTGATCCACGAGGCGTGCGCGGGGGCGACGTGCTACCGCGACATCAAGGACCGGCCGGTGCGCGAGACGGTGCGCGGCTGGTTGACGCCGGCCCAGCAGCAGATGGTGGAGAAGTTTGCGCCGGAGCGGGTGGATCTGCCCGGGGGGCGGCGGGCGAAGGTGGTGTATGACGCGGACGCGGATCCGACCATTGCCGCGCGCATTCAGGAGCTTTACGGATTGGAGGGCGCGCTGAAGATCGCGGGCGGCCGGGTGGCGCTGACGATTCAGGTGCTCGCGCCGAACATGCGGCCGGTGCAGGTCACGCGGGATCTGGCCAATTTCTGGGTCGAGGCGTATCCGAAGCTCAAGACGCAGCTTTCGCGGCAATACCCCCGGCACGAGTGGCGCTAGCGGGCGGGAGGTTCCTGCGGCGGCCCTAGCGTTTCTGGTGCTGGGCGAGGTAGGTGTCCCAATCGTGCACGGAGCCGTCGGGCAGGATGAGGAGGGGTCCGTGGCCGAAGACGTTCGCGATCTGGACGAGCCAGGGCATGTTTGGCCAACGGAAGGCGGTGTTTGGCCGACCGTCGAACATGGTGGGCGAGTAATGGATGCGCGGCGAGATGCCGTTTTGCTGGATCTTGCCGAGGCGGAGAATGGCCGGGCATTGCCAGGTGACCGGCTTGATGTCGTAGGGCTTGAGGGCGTCGAGCCACCAATCCTCGTATTGCTTCTGCTGCGCCGCGGAGAACATGGGCTGCTGGGGCCACTGCTGGTTGTGGTCGTCCATGTATTGGTCCAGCGCGAGGTGCAGGGCGCGCAGGTTGGAGGTGGACTTCGCGCGGTCGCCGACGCCGGGCAGGCGTCCGACCACGCCGGCGAAGAGCACGATGAGGACGGCGAGGATGCCGATGACGGCGATCAGCTCGATAAGAGTGAACCCCGCACGGGGGCGTGCGGGGTTCATAAAGGGACAGGGACTGGCGATCCGCCGCATGGGCTGGGTCGCGGTGGCGGATTTACTGATTGGAATTGGCGCTCGTGTCGTTCCTGAGTCCCCCACCGGAACCTTGGGCGAAGACGCTGGTGCGCACTCCCTCGAAGGTGAAATCCGCGGAAGCAATCGTGCTGGCTGGGATGGTGATCGGGACGTTGGTAACCACGATCGGCGGTGCCAACGTGACTTCGGCGGTGTTTTCAGCGATCGCCACGATGTTGATGTCCTCGGCCTTGGCCGGTCCGATGTTGCCCGTGCCGCTGAAGGCGGACATGCGGTCTTCGAGGTCCATTTGACCTTCGAACTGACCGTTGGCGCGATTTCCGCGAATGACAAACACCGCCGGAAGCTCAACCCCGCCCGTCGCGTTGGTGGGGATGGTGAAGTCCTGGCCGCCGAGCACGCCGGCGAGCTGCTTGCCCGTGATGGATGCGGTCACGCCGCCGGTGGCGACGTCACCCTCGACATAAAAGCTGTAGGAGTTGGCGGATGGGATGGAGCTTTGGACGCCGTTTTCATAGGCGAAGCGAATCACGCCGGTAAGGTTGGTGCCGCGGGCGGTGGCCTGGTAGGAGCCGTCGATGCCGCTCTGGAGCGGGGAGAGATCCGTGAAGGGCGGCGGGCCACCAAAGGAACCGGCCTGCGTGGCGCCGGCGGCGGCGAGGAGGGCGAAAGTGCAGAGAACGGGGAGTTTCATAACGGGCGTGTTTGGGAATTTCATTTTGGCGTGAGTGGGTCAAGCATTTCTGCCGGTTAATTTTGGGCCGGGGACCGGCAGGGTGCTGACGAGCAGGGAGGCCGGGCCGCCGACCGGGCGCAGCAATTCCCCGGCGGCCGGGGCGGGCACCAGAAAGATCGACCCGCGATCGAAGGTGGCCGAGCCGAAGCCGACGGTGCCCTGGACGACGGTGAGAATGGCAAAGAGCGGGCCGTCGAGGGCGGGGGCGGGCGTCGGGAGGGAGCGTTGTTCGACGACGAAATGCTCGCAGGCGGCGAGCACGGCGTCGGGTTGGGCGGGGGTCACGCCGGGCTCGTAATCCGCGAAGTCGGTCGAAGCGAGGGACTCCGGGATGTGGAGGGCGCGCGGGTGGCCGTCGAGGCCGGTGCGGTTCCAGTCGAACACGCGGTAGGTCGTGTCGCTGTTTTGCTGGACCTCGACGATGAGGCAGCCTTCGGCGATGGCGTGGACCCGCCCGCTGGGGATGAAAATGCTTTCGCCGGTGTGGACGGCCGGGTGGTGCAGGGTGCTCTCGACTTCACCCTGCCGCATGGCCTCCTCAAAGCGTTCGCGGGTGATGCCGCGCTTGAGTCCCGCGTAAATGCTGGCCCCCGGCTGGCAGTCGAGGAAATACCACATCTCGGTCTTGGGTTCGCCGCCGAGGGCGGGCGCGATGCGCGCGGGCGGATGCACCTGCACGGAGAGGCGCTCGCGGGCGTCGAGAATTTTGACCAGGAGCGGGAAGCGCGGCGCGGGGTGGGCGGCGTAGGCGGCGCCGAAGATTTCGGTGCGGTGCTGCGTCCACAGCGTGTGCAGGGTCGTGCCGGCCAGCGGGCCGCCGTGGACGACGCTTTGCGCGTCATCGCGGTCGACGATTTCCCAGGATTCGCCGACGGGCACGCCGGGCGGCAGGCTTTTGCCCAGCACGGATTCCAGGCGGCGGCCACCCCAGACGCGTTCCATCGGCAGGGGCTCAAAAACGAGGGGCTCGGCAACGGACATACGGGAGGCATTTATCACGCAGGGACGCCGTCGGGCGGAAGGGAAAGTTCGAAATTCTTTTTCCCTGCGCGTCCGGGCTCCGGCGTGCTTCACTGCGCCGATGGCCAGCACGGAGATCAGCACGGAAATTCCGGTGATGTATTTCGACACCGACGCCGCCGGCGTGGTGAACAACATTGTTTATCTGCGTTTCATCGAAACGGCGCGCACCCTGCTTGCCATGCAGATGGGCATGAGCTTCGAGGAAATCGCGCGCACCAACATCCACGCCGTCGTCACGCGCACGGAGATCGACTACAAGCGCCCCGCGCTGCTCGGGGACGTGATTCGCGTGGACGGGCGGATTGCGGAGTGCTCGACCGCGCGGTTCTGGTGTGAGTTTGAGGTCGTGCGCCCGCGCGACGGGGCGCTGCTCGTGAAGTGCCGCCAGTCCCTCGCCCTCGTCAAAATGCCGGAGGGCCGCCCCGTGCGGCTCCCCGCGGGCTTTCCGGAGAATTTCTCCCTCGCGTAGTGGCGGCATCCGTGACGATCGGCCCCCGGGCCCCGGCCGCCCCCCCGCCCGGGCCCTCCGCTCCGGCCGCGGGCGGACTCACCACGCGGCGGGCGGTCCTCATTTTGCTGGGGCTTGCCGCGCTGCTGCTGATCCTGCCGGCCGGCGTCGGCGCGCTCTACAATGAAACCGACGGCCAGTATGCCGGCGCCGCCCGCCGGATGGTGCAGGGCGGCAGCTGGCTGATCCCGGAGAACAACGGCGTGCCGCGCCTCGTGAAGCCGCCGCTGCTGTATTGGATGATGGCGGGTTCGTTCCGCGTCTTCGGCGTGAATGAATTTGCCGCCCGGCTGCCCGGCGCGCTCGGGCTCACGGCGGCGGCGCTGCTCGTGTTTGCGCTGGCGGCGCGCTTTGGCGGGCCGCGGCGGGGCCTGCTGGCGGGGGTGGTTTTTTTGACCAGCCTCGGCGTGGCGACGCTGGGCCGGATCGTGATGCCGGAGCCGGTGTTCGTGGCTTTTATCGTGGGCGCGATTTACGCCGGGCTGCTGGCGATGGAGGCGCCCGACCGCCGGGCGGCGAGGGGCTGGGCGATCTTGTTCTGGGTGGCGTGCGGGCTGGCTTGCCTCACGAAAGGCCCCCATGGCCTGGCCTACCCGCTGGCCATCCTGCTGCTGAGCGGAGCCGGCGTGCCCGCGTGGCGGCCGGGGCTGGTGCGCCTCGCGAGCGTGGGGGGCGTGCTGGCGTTTCTGGCGATCAATCTTCCGTGGTATTTCTACGTGGAGTCGCGCTTTCCCGGCTGGTTAAGCAACCTCGTGCAGGCCGAGCACGGCGGGCATTTGCTGGGCAACGGCGCGCCGGCCACCCGCCACGGTGACGTGCCGCGCGGGCAATTCCTCGCGCTGCATCTGGCCTGGTTGTTCCCGTGGTCCATCGTGGGGCTGCTCGCCCTGCGCCGCGGTCTGCACGTGGGCCGGCCGCTGGCCGTGCTGCTCGGGGTTTGGATCGCCGTGGTCGTGCTCCCGCTGCTGCTGCTGGGCGAACGGCAGGACTACTACGCGATGGCCGCGTGGCCCGCGGTCGCGGTGCTCGTGGCGGTCGTGCTCGACGGGGCCCGGCTGCGTGCGCCGGTGGCCGTGCTGGGGACGCTTTGCGCCGTGGGCGCGCTCGCCTGCGCCGGCTTTCTCGGGGCTCCGCCCGAGGCAACGGGTTCGGCCGCGCTGGCCGCCCGCGACACGGCGTGGACGACCGTGACCGGCTTCGGCCCCGAGGTCTGGCTCGGCGTGGCGCGCCTCGGGCTGGGGGTGTTCCTGGCCGGGCTGGCGGTGGCGGTGGTCGGCTGGATCCGTCCGCGCCGGGCGGTGGCGGCGTGCGCGGCGGTGGCGGCGGTTTTTTCCCTCGGCGCGATTCTGGGCTACGCGCTCGTGGCACCCTATTTCTCTCTCGCGCCCGCGGCGGCGGCGCTCAAACGGCTGCCGCCCGGCGCTCCGATCGGCTTTGAGGGCGGGATCGATACAGCCAGCAGCCTGCTGGTTTACGCCGACCAGCCGGTGCTGCTCATCGGCGGGAATCCGGCGGAGGATTTCGTGACGCGCACGACGGGCATCGGGCGGGAGCGCCTGATCACGCCGGAGAAATTCGCCGTCCTCTGGCGCTCCGGCGTGCCGATGGGTTTTGTCGTTGAGCGCTCGGAGCGGGAACGCTGGGAGGCGCTGCTCGGCGCGCTGCCCGAGCCGGACGTCGTCTGCGGCACCCAGCTCGTCTACGTGCGCGCGCCATGACAGGACTTTTCTTTGCCGCCCCGCGGGGGCTCATGCTTAACTACCCGGCTCCATGGAAAATGTGATCATCGTCGGCACCGGCTGCGCGGGCCTTACCGCCGCCATTTACACCGGGCGCGCCAATCTTTCCCCCCTCGTGCTCGAAGGCCGCCAGCCCGGCGGTCAGCTCACCACCACGACTGCGGTCGAAAATTTCCCCGGCTTCCCCGACGGGGTCGACGGCCCCGATCTCATCATGCGCATGCACGCGCAGGCCGAAAAATTCGGCGCCCGGTTCCGCTACGGCACGGTCGAGGAGTTCGAGCACGTCGACGGAGTGAACCGCCTGAAGGTCGACGGCGACTGGATCGAAGCCAAGGCGGTGATCGTGGCAAGCGGCGCCTCGCCGCGTTATCTCGACCTCGACCGCGAAAAAGAGCTCATCGGCCACGGACTCACCTCCTGCGCGACCTGCGACGGGGCATTCTACCGCAATGTGCCCGTCTGTGTCGTGGGCGGCGGCGACTCCGCGGCGGAGGAGGCCACCTTCCTCACCCGCTTTGCCAGCAAGGTGTATCTCATCCACCGCCGCGGCGAACTGCGCGCCTCGAAAATCATGGCCGACCGCGCGCTGGCCAACCCGAAAATCGAGCCGGTCTGGAACTCCGTCATTACGAAATACCTCACCGACGACGAAGGCGAAGTCCGCGGCGTGGCCTTGAAAAACCTCGAAACCGGCGCCGAGTCCGAGCTCGCCCTTAAATGCGTCTTCGTCGCCATCGGACACGAGCCGAACACCCAGCCCTTCCGCGGCAAAATCGACACCGACGAGGGCGGCTACCTCGTCCAGACCAGCGGCACCCACACGAACGTCCCCGGCGTCTTCGCCGCCGGCGACGTCGCCGACCACGTTTACCGCCAGGCCATCACCGCCGCCGGGCAGGGCTGCGCCGCCGCGATCGACGCCGAGCGCTGGCTCGCCGCCCGCGAGTGAGCATTTGTTCCCGCGAAGGCGCAAAAAATTCCCTTCCTTCGCGTCTTCGCACCTTCGCGGGAGTTTTTCCTTTGAAATTCTGCGACCTCACCCAGTTCTACTCGCCCGTGAGTGGCGGCGTGCGCCGCTACCTCGAGCAAAAGGTCGCCTACCTCCGCGCTCGCTGCCCCGGCGACGAACACATCCTCATCGTCCCCGGCGAGCGCACCGAATGCCTCGGCGACGACCGCGCCCGCGTCTACACCATCGCGTCGCCCCTCGTCTCGCGCACCTCCCGCTACCGCGCGCTGCTGAAGCTCCACCTCGTCGAGGAAGTCCTCGAACGCGAAAAACCCCACCTCATCGAGTCCGGCGATCCCTACCAGGTCGCCTGGAAGGCCATCGCCTCCGGCCGCGCCCTCGGCATCCCCACCGTCGGCTTCTACCACTCACACTTCCCCGAGGCCACCATCCGCTCCGTCTCGAAATTCTTCGGCCGCACCGCCACCGACATCGCCCAGGAGGCCGCCCGCCGCTACATCCGCGCCCTCTACAATAAATTCGAGCGCACCCTCGTCCCCAGCCCCGCCCTCGCCGGCCTGCTCACCGACTGGGGCGTCGAAAACATCGCCCACACCGACCTCGGCGTGGACGTCGATCTTTTCACCCCCGCGGACCGCGACGACCCCGCCCTCCGCCCCGCGCTCGGCCTGCCGACCGACCGCACGCTTCTCCTCTACGTCGGCCGCCTCGCCCCCGAGAAAAACGTCAAAACCCTCTTCGCCGCCTTCGAACTCCTCCACGCCCGCGAGCCCGACCGCTTCCACCTCCTCGTCGTCGGCGATGGCACCCGCCGCAGCGAGCTCGAGCAGGCCCGCGCCGCCACCGGCCAGGTCACCTGGCTCCCCCGCTGCGGCGGCGGTCCCGAACTCGCCGCCTGCTACCGCGCCGCCGATCTCTTCGTCCACCCCGGCATCCTCGAAACCTTCGGCCTCGTCACCCTCGAAGCCCAGGCCAGCGGCCTGCCCGTGGTCGGCATTCGCGGCAGCTACATGGACCGCATCGTCTTCACCACCCAGGCGCATTGGGCCCCCGAAAACACCCCGGAAGCCCTCGCCGAAGCCATCGACGCCGCCACCCGCACCGACCTCCGCGCCGCCGGCCTCGCCGCCAGCCAGACCGTCCGCGAACGCTTCGCCTGGCCGCTCATCTTCGACCGCCTCTTTGCGATTTACCGCACCGTGATCGCCGAATACAAACCGTAGAACGGCGCCCGCCCGCGCCCGAGGCCTCCGCATCTATTATGTCCGCCCCCTCCGGAATCTCCGTTCGTCCCCTCGCCCCCACCGACCGCGAGGCCGTGCGCCGGCTCTGCTGCGAAACCGGTTACCTCGGACAGCCCATCGACCCCGTTTTCGAGGACCGCGAACTCTTCGCCGACTACCTCACCTCCTACTACACCGACTGGGAGCCGGAATCCTCCTTCGTCCTCACGCACGAAGGCGTGGTCAAAGGCTACCTCCTCGGGTCCCGCCGCCCGCTCCGGCAGCAATTCTACGACTTCTTCCTCAACTTCAGCCTCTTCGCCCGCGCCGCCCGCCGCTACTGGGGCTACTCCCGCGCCACCCGCGACTTCATCGGCTGGATCCTCCGCAACTCCTGGCGCGAAGTCCCCGCCGCCCCCCGCCGCACCGCTCACTTCCACATCAATCTCCTGCCCGAGGTCCAAAGCGTCGCCGGCACCCGCGAACTCGTCGGCAGCTACCTCGATTACCTCCGTGCCAACGGCGAAAAAGCCGTCTTCGGCCAGATGGTCACCTTCGAAAGCCGCCGCGGCTCCCGCCTCTTCGAACGCTACGGCTTTCAAGTCGTCGAAAAGCGCGAAATCACCAAATACCGCAAGGTCCATCCCGAGCCCGTTTATCTCACGACCATCGTGAAACAACTCGACCCAAACGAGCCCGACTACATCTCCAAGCCCGGCGCGATGAGTCGCTGACCGGTAAAGATTTCGCCGGATTTTCGCTTCCAGGCTTCCTAAGAATCGTTCTCGCCTTGGAATGATTCTTGATCTTATTCCGAGCCGTGGCATCGTCTCCGTGTGAAGTCTGACCGACTCGACCATTACGAAGGAACGATTCGCGGCGGCGTTTTGCGCGATACGCCGCAGCGCCGGCACGTTTACGATCTGCTGGTCGGCAAGCGCGACCACCCCACGGCCACGGAGGTCTTCATGCGGGCGAAAAAATCCATGCCCAGCATCTCGCTGGCGACCGTTTACAACAGCCTCGAGGCCCTCGTCGCCTGCGGCCTCGTGAAGCAGGTCCACGTGGACCGCGAGCCCACCCGCTTCTGCCCGAACCTCAAGGAACACGGCCACTTTGTCTGTGAACAGTGCGACCAGGTGTTCGATATCGATCTTGCTGCCGACCGCGGTTCCCAATGGAACCTGCCGCCCGGCTTCACTGTGAGTCACCACGAAGTTTCCCTGCGCGGCACCTGCGCCGCCTGCGCCGAAAAATCCAAAATCCAAAATCCAAAATCCAAAATCGCGTGAGCCTCTCGATTCAAAACCTCACCGCCTCCATCGGCGACCAGCCCATCCTCAAGGGCCTCAACCTCGAAATCCCCAAGGGCGAAGTCCATGCCATCATGGGCAAAAACGGCTCCGGCAAAAGCACCCTCGCGAAGGTCATGGCCGGCCACCCCGACTACACCGTCACCGGCGGCGACGTCCTCCTCGACGGCGAGAGCCTTTTCACCCTCGAAGAGCCCGACCAGCGCGCCCGCGCCGGCCTTTTCCTCGCCTTCCAGTATCCGATGGAAATCCCCGGCGTCACCATCGCGAACTTCATCCGCGCCGCCGTCCAGGCCCGCCTCCCCGAGGGCGAGGAACTCGAGGCCACCGACTACTACGCGAACCTTTACGCGAAGATGGACGCCCTCAAAATCGCCCGCACCTTCACCTCCCGCTCCGTCAACGAAGGCTTCTCCGGTGGCGAAAAGAAACGCTGCGAAATCCTCCAGATGGCCATGCTCGAGCCGAAATACTGCGTCCTCGACGAGACCGACTCCGGCCTCGACATCGACGCCCTCAAGATCGTCTCCGAGGGCGTGAACGCCATGCGCTCCCCCGACCGCGGCTTCCTCGTCATCACCCACTACCAGCGCCTCCTCGACTACATCGTCCCCGACAAGGTCCACGTCATGGTCGACGGCCGCATCGTGATGACCGGCGACAAGGATCTCGCCCTCGAACTCGAAGCCAAGGGCTACGACTGGGTCACCGAAGACCAACTCGCCACCGCCTAAACCCTCACCCTTGGGGCCTTTGCGCCCCTTGTGTGAAAAAGAAATAACGCCATGTCCGCTCCCGTCGAAGAAACCGAAAAGCCCAACATCGACATCGACCGCAGCGTCGGTGACTTCCGCTACGACGTCGACTACGCCTACGACGCCGGCGTCGGCCTCACCGAGGCCACCATCGACTACATCTGCGACGTCAAGCAGGACCCCGAATGGGTCCGCGAGTTCCGCAAGGACGGCTACCGGAAATTCCTCGAGAAGCCCATGCCCACGCATTGGGCGAGCCACGACCTCGACAACATCGTCTTCGAAAACATCCGCTACTACCTCTCGCAGGGCGTAACCCCCAGCCGCACCTGGGACGATGTGCCCGAGGAAATGAAGCAGACCTTCGAGCGCCTCGGCATCCCGGAGCAGGAGCGCAAATTCCTCGCCGGCGTCGAGGCCCAGTTCGACTCCGAGGCCGCCTACTCGAACATCAAGGCCGCCGTCGGCGAGCAGGGCGTCATCTTCGTCGGCTCCACCGAAGGCCTCCACAAGCACCCGGAAATCTTCCGCAAGTGGTTCGGGAAGGTCATCCCCAGCAGCGACAACAAATTCTCCGCGCTCAACAGCGCCGTCTTCTCCGGCGGCTCCTTCATCTACGTCCCGCCCGGTGTGAAGGTGAAGCACCCGCTCCAGGCCTACTTCCGCATCAACGCCCAGAACTTCGGCCAGTTCGAGCGCACCCTCATCATCGCCGACGAAGGCAGCGAGGTCATGTATATGGAGGGCTGCACCGCCCCGAAGTTCGAGACCGCCACGCTTCACAGCGCCGTCGTCGAGCTCGTCGCCCTCAAGGGCGCGAAGATCCAATACGTCACCGTCCAAAACTGGTCGCCCAACGTCTTCAACCTCGTCACCAAACGCGGCCTCGCCCACGAGGACGCCGAAATCAAATGGATCGACTGCAACATCGGCAGCCGCCTCACCATGAAATACCCCGGCGTCATCATGAAGGGCCGCCGCGCCCGCGGCGAAGTCATCTCCATCGCCCTCGCCAGCGACGGCCAGCACCAGGACACCGGCGCGAAAATGATCCACGCCGCCGACGACACCACCAGCAACGTCGTCTCGAAATCCATCTCGATCGGCACCGGCATTGCCACCTACCGCGGCCTCGTCGACATCCCGCCGCACCGCAAGGGCTGCAAAAACAACACCGAGTGCGACGCCCTGCTCATCAACAGTCACAGCCGCACCGACACCTACCCCGCCATCGTCACCCGCGGCAACCAGAACGCCTGCCAGCACGAGGCCAGCGTCAGCAAGGTCAACGCCGAGCAGATCTTCTACATGCAGCAGCGCGGCCTCAGCGAAGGCGAGGCCATGAGCCTCGCCGTCAACGGCTTCGTCAACGACCTCGTCCGTGAGTTCCCCATGGAATACTCCGTCGAACTCAAACGCCTCATCGACCTCGAAATGGAAGGCAGCGTCGGCTGATCCCGCCCCCATGACCTCTGCACCCGAACACTCCGTGATCCCCGAACCCGCCGCGCCGGCCGCGAATCCCTTCCCCGCCTGGTTCCAGGCCGAACAGGCCGCCGCCCTCGCCGACTACGAGGCCACCCCCGCACCCACCCGCCGCGACGAATCCTGGCGCTTCGCCAGCCTCAAGGCCCTCGACCTCTCGGCCTTCGTGCCCGCCCCGCCCGTCGCGAGCGAAGGCCGCCTCATCACCGCCTCCACCGGCCTCGGCGGCGACGCGGCCGCCCGGCTCGTCTTCGGCAACGACACCCTCCTCCACCGCGACGCCCCCGCCCTCCCGCCCGGCGTCCTCGTCAAACCCCTCGCCGAAGCCGCCCGCGAAAACGAAGCCCTCGTCCGCGAGTTCTTCATGGCCCAGCCCGTCGAACTCGGCTCCCACAAATACGCCCAGCTCCACCGCGCCCGTCTCGGCGGCGCCGGCGTCCTCGTCCACGTCCCCAAAAACGTCGAGGTCGCCCTCCCCATCGAGCTCTTCCACTGGGTCGAAGGCGAAAACAGCTCCGTCTTCCCCCACACCCTCATCGTCCTCGGTGAGAACGCGAAGGTCACCGTCGTCGACCACTTCCGCTCCGCCGACGGCGCCCGCGCCTTCGCCTGCGGCATCAACGACTTCCACCTCGCCCGCGGCGCCCAGCTCACCTACGTCGCCGTGCAGGATTGGAGCCGCGACACCCTCGCCTTCCACCTCAACTCCACCGTCGTCGGCCGCGACGCCCAGGCGACCGCCCTCCTCATGAACTTCGGCGGCGGCCACGTCCGCGGCGAATCCCTCAGCCGCCTCGTCGAACCCGGCGCCCGCAGCGTCATGCTCTCGCTCAACCCCCTCGACGGCACCCGCCACCTCGACCAGCGCACCCTCCAGGACCACGTCGCCACCGACACCTTCAGCGACCTGCTCTATCGGAATTCCCTCGACGACCGCTCGCAGGTCATCTTCGCCGGCCTCATCCGCCCCGGCGTCGGCGCCGCCCGCACCGACGGTTACCAGAAGATGGAAAACCTCATGCTCAGCGAGGACGCCGTCGCCCACGCCATGCCCGGCCTCGAAATCCTCACCGACGACGTCCGCTGCACCCACGGCGCCACCAGCGGCGGCGTCAGCGCCGACGAGCTTTTTTACATGCAGGCCCGCGGCATCCCCGAAAACCAGGGCCGCCGCCTCATCGTCGCCGGCTTCTTCCGTTCCCTCCTCGACCGGATCGAAAACGACAGCCTCCGCGAAAAACTTGGCGCGCTGGTTGCTTCCCGGTTGGAGGTCATCCGCTGAAATCCCGAAAAAACGTCACAAGATTGAAACAATTCCCCCGGAAATAGTAGTGGACAGCCCCACCGGGGCGATTCTACATTTTGCCAAGTTCCAAACCCGCCCAGTTTTACCCACATGAATGCTAAACTTCTCTCCGTTCTCACGGCGGCCGTTGTCGCCCTCGCGGTCTCCGTCCCCGCGTCCATCGCCAAGCCCTACACGCCGGCCCAGTTCAACGCCGAGTTGAAGAAGAAAGTCGGCAAGAAGACGGGCGCCGCCGCCTACAACGCCGCCGCGACCTTCTACCGCACCGCCCTCACCGACAAGGCCAACAAGAAGAACGCCTCGACCTACGTCTCCTCGATGACCGCCGTCCTCAAGAAGCAGGTGACCGTTTCGCTCCAGGCCAAGGCCTCCCAGGCCCTCATCAGTGCCCTTCAGGTTGGTTACTTCACCGGCACCGCGTTCAACCTGAACGACGCCAAGTTCAGCCAGGCCCTCGTCAGCATCTCGAAGTTCATCCCGTTCTCGTCCCGCACGACGATCACCTCGCAGTCGATCTACCAGACGATGAAGAACTACGCGCTCTCCAAGGGCAGCACCCAGCTCACCATCTTCGATTACTACAAGGCGAAACTCACCCCGTTTCTCCCGGTCCCGCCGATCTCCTAAGGCGCGGGTAATTTGATTCAGATCGGCGACGGCTCCTTCGGGAGCCGTCGCCTTTTTCGCGTCCCGATGCTCGGCATTGAGCCCCGGCGACGAGCGGAATAAGCCCCGGTTACGGCTGCAACGCCGCGAGCTGCTCCCAAAGCCCCCGCTCCTGGGCATCCGGCGCCGTCGGCAGCTCCACGCTCAGGGCCGCGTAAAGATCGCCCCGGCGGCCATCCGCCCCCGGCAGACCGTGACCCGCGAGCCGAAACTTGCGGCCGTTCTGCGTCCCCGGGGGAATCCGCAACTTCGCCCGCCCCTCCAGGGTCAGCACCTCCGCCTCGCCACCCAGCACGCACTTCCACGCCGGCACCGGCAGTTCCCGGGTGAGGTCCACCCCGTCCACGTCGTATTCCGGATGCTTCTGCAGCTTCACGCGCAAATACAGGTCGCCCGCGCCCGCGGTGCCCGCGCCGCCCTGCCCCGCCAGCCGAATCCGCTGCCCCTCGCGCACGCCCTTCGGAATCTTCACCGTGTAGGTCTGCACCTGCTGGGAATCACTCCGCCGGAACGAAATCTGCCGCGTCGAGCCGTGAAACGCCTCCTCGATCGTCACAAGAATGTCCGCCTCGATGTCGCTGCCCCGTTGCGGCGCCGCGCCATAGCCCTGCCCGCGAAAGCTCCCGCGCCGCGAGCCAAACATCTGCTCAAAAAAATCGCTGAACCCCGTGCCGCCGAACTCGAACTCCACGTCCTCGCCCGCGCCGCCCGTCGCTCCCCCCGGGAAGCCGCCCGCCCGCTGCCAGCCCCCGCCGCCCCCAAACGGCCCGCCCGGCCCCGCGCCCGCATGCTCCCAATTCGCCCCGAACTCATCATACTTCCGCCGCTTCTCGGGATCGCCGAGCACCTCGTAGGCCTCGTTGACCTCCTTGAACTTCTCCTCGGCCGTCTTTTTGTCCTCCGCCGTATCCGGGTGAAACTTCCGCGCCAGCTTGCGGAAGGCGCTCTTGATTTCGTCCTGCGTCGCCGTCTTGGCGACTCCGAGGGTCTGGTAATAATCGCGGTAGGTGGCGGGCATGGGAACGGAACAGGATTACCAAGATTTACCCGATTTACGGGAGGAAAAGATCGATGCCGCGGAATTTCAAAAATCCTGTTAATCCCCAAAATCCTGCTCATCCTGTTCCCTTCGTCATCCCAGCCCCGTTCGTCATGCTCGACATCCGCCTCATCCGCGAAAACCCCGACGCCGTCAAAACCAGCCTCGCCACCCGCGGCGCGGACCTCTCCGCCGACATCGACGCCGTCCTCGCGATCGACGTCGAGCGCCGCCGCAGCGAGACCGAACTCCAGCAGCTCCAGGCCGACCGCAAACGCCTCAGCAAGGACATCGGCGGCCTTCGCGCCCGCGGCGAGGATTCCACCGCCCTCGAGGCGCAGGTCCGGGGCTTCGGCGACCGCATGGAGGAACTCAACCGCGCCGCCGCCGAGCTCGACGCCCGCCAGCGCGACCTCCTCCTCCGCCTCCCGAATCTCCCCGCCGACACCGTGCCCGTCGGCCCCGACGCCAGCGCGAACCCCGTCCTGCGCACCTGGGGCGAACCCCCCGCCCTCACCCGCGTCGAGGACCACATCACCATCGGCCAGCGCCTCGGCCTCTTCGACTTCGACCGCGCCACCCGCATCAGCGGCAGCGGCTTCGTTTGCTACACCGGCCCCGGCGCCCGCCTTGAGCGCGCCCTCATCAACTTTCTCCTCGACCTCCACACCACCGAGCACGGCTACCGTGAAATCGCCCCGCCGCTCCTCGTCCGCGCCGAGGCCCTCATCGGCACCTCCCAGCTCCCGAAATTCGCCGACCAGCTCTACCACAGCGCCGAGGACGACCTCTACCTCGTGCCCACCGCCGAGGTCCCTGTCACCAACCTCGAGGCCGGTGAACTCAAGGCCCTCGCCGACCTCCCCATCCGCTCCACCGCCTACACGCCCTGCTTCCGCCGCGAAGCCGGTGCCGCCGGCCTCGGCACCCGCGGCCTCATTCGCTCGCACCAGTTCGACAAGGTCGAACTCGTCAAAATCACGACCGCCGACACCTCCGCCGCCGAGCTGGAATCCCTCACCGCCGACGCCGAAAAGGTCCTCCAGCTCCTCGGCCTCCACTACCGCGTCATCGAGCTCTGCACCGGCGACCTCGGCTTCGGCTCGCAGCGGACCTACGACATCGAAGTCTGGTCCCCCGGCCAGCAGGCCTACCTCGAAGTCTCCAGCTGCTCGAACTTCGGCGACTTCCAGGCCCGCCGCATGAACCTCCGCTACAAAAACGCGGACGGCAAAAACGTCTTCGCCCACACCCTCAACGGCTCCGGCACCGCGCTCGCCCGCCTCTACGTCGCCCTCCTCGAGACCGGCCTCCAGCCCGACGGCACCGTGCGCCTGCCCGAGCCGCTCCACCGCTACTTTGGAAGCGACCACCTTGGATGACGCCGTGGCGGCGCTCCCGCGCCGCCACTACCTCGTAGCCGTTTCCGGCGGCCGCGACTCCGTCGCGCTCCTCCACGCGCTCCACGCCGCCGGCCACCGGAAACTCACCGTCGTCCACCTCGACCACCGCCTTCGCGGCCGCGCCTCCACCGCCGATGCCCGCTTCGTCGCCCGCCTCGCCGCCAAACTCGGCCTGCCCGTCCTGCTTGGCCGCGCCGACGCCGCCGCCTACGCCCGCGAACGCGGCCTCTCGCTCGAACACGCCGCCCGCGAACTCCGCCACGTCTTCTTCGAGGCCTGCGCCCGCCGCACCCGCTGCCGCACCGTCCTCCTCGCGCACCACGCCGACGACCAGGTCGAAACCTGCCTCCACAACTTCCTCCGCGGCACCGGCACCGCCGGCCTCGCCGGCATGCGCCTCCGCACCGCCCTCGGCCGCCTTTTCCTCGAACGCCCGCTCCTCGGCGTCCGCCGCGCCGCCATCGACGCCTACGTCGCCGCCCACCGCCTCCGCTTCCGCGAGGACGCCACGAACGCCGCCCGCGATGCCACCCGCAACCGCCTCCGCCACGACGTCCTCCCCGCCCTTGAACGCGCCGTCGGCCCCGCCTTTGCCGCGGCCATCCTCCGCCACGCGGACCTCGCCGCCGCCGAGCACGCCTGGATGGAATCCCTCGTGCCCGCGCCCGCCGCGCGCCTCCGCGTGAGCGAACTCCGCGCTCTCCCGCTCGCCGTCCGCCGCCGCCTCGTCCGCCGCTGGCTCGCGGAGCGCGGCGTCCCCGAACCCGGCTTCGCCGAAACCGAGCGCGTCCTCACGCTTCTGGACGGCCCCGCCAAGGTCAACCTCCCCGGCGACCGCCACGCCCGTCGCCGCGCCGGCGAGATCTTCGTCGAGCCATGACGCTGCGGCACAGCCTGCGCCTTGCCGCCGCCGCCGCCCGCGCGAACCTTCTCCCCGGTCTCCCTCTCCAGGCCGTCCTCGCTCTCTTTCTCGCCGCCTACATCTGGCACGAGCCGACCCGCGCGTTTCTCGAGCGCATCGCCGTCGTCAAACGCGAGCAGGGCTACGTCTTCTCCTTTGTCGCCTACGCGATCTCGGCCGCCCTTCTGCCCGAAATCCTCCGCGTCCTCCTCCTCCAGCGCGGCCGCGTCACCGCGTCAAACCGCTACGACCTCCTTACCGGCATCCCGCTCTGGGGCGCGTGGGGCATGATCGTTGACGGCTTCTACCGCCTCCAGAGCGGCTGGTTCGGCGACAGTTCCGGCCTCGGCATCGTCGCGGTCAAAATGCTCATCGACCAACTGCTCTTCAGCCCGTTCTTCGGGGCCCCGCTGCTCTCCGCCGTCTTCCTCTGGCGCGACGCCCGCTTCTCGCGGGCCGTGTGGCGGCGGGACGTCTTCACGCCCGCGTTCATCTGGGAGCGCGTCTTCCCCGTGCAGATCGCCGGCTGGATCGTGTGGGTGCCCGCCGTCTCGCTCGTCTACTTCATGCCGCCCGCGCTGCAGCTCCCCGTCGCCTCGCTCATCCAATGCTTCTGGGTGCTGATCTTTCTCTTCATCAATCGCCAGCCGCGACGGTCTTGAACATCGCCAGCGTGCGGTCGCGGGCCACCGCGTGGTCCACCATCGGCAGCGGATAACCCGGCGCCAACGTCCGCCCGTCCGCCGGCGGCTTGGCGAACCGATCCGCGGGCACGTCGCGCAGCTCCGGCAGCCACTCCTTGATGTAGCGACCCTCGGGATCGTAGCGCTGCGTCTGCGTCCACGGATTCTGAATCCGAAAATACGGCGCCGCGTCCGCGCCGGTGCCCGCGCTCCATTGCCAGCCCCCGTTGTTGCTCGCGATCTCACCATCCGTGAGCTGCTGCATGAAATACTGCTCCCCGTGCCGCCAGTGGAGCTGGAGGTCCTTGGTGAGAAACATGGCCACAATCATCCGCGCTCGGTTGTGCATGAACCCCGTCTCGTTGAGCTGGCGTATCGCCGCATCCACGATCGGGAAGCCCGTCGTCCCCGTCTTCCAGCGCTCCAGGTTCCGCTCGTCGCCGACCCACCGCATCCCGCGAAATTTCGGGCTGAAGTCCTGCTCCAGCACCTCCGGCCAATGCCAGAGAATCTGAAAGTAAAACTCCCGCCAGATCAGCTCATTGATAAACGTCTGCGCGCTCTTCCGCTCCGCCGCCGGAAGGTCGCGAGCGACCTCCTCGCAACGCGCGTAAACCTCGCGAATCGAAAGCAACCCGAACCGCAGATCCTGCGAGAGCCGCGAGGTCGTCTGCCCGGCAGGCAGATCGCGGTCGAGGCCGTAACGCCGGATCGGCCCGGCGAGAAACGCCTTCAGCCGCTCCCGCGCCGCGCGTTCCCCCGGTTCCATAATCCGCCTGTGCGGCGCGAGCCCCCAATCCGCCAGCGTCGGCACCGGATCTCCCGCCACGCCCTGCGGCGTCGTGAGCGACTTGATCCTCCCCCGAACCGCCGGCTTCGCCAGCTTGAGCCAGGCGCGCGAGTAGGGCGTGAAAACGCGAAACGGATTGCCCTCGCCCGTGAGCACCTCATCGCGCTCGTGCACCGCGTGGTCCTTGCAGGCGTGGAGCTCCAGCCCGAGGCCCGCGAGCCGCTCCTCGACCGCGCGGCCAAAGGGATCGGGATCGCGGTTGAAAGAAATCGCCGTGGCCCCCGTCTCCCGAGCGAGCCGTGCCAGTTCCTCCACCGCGTCCCCGCGGCGCACGATCAACCGCGACCCGATGCTCCGCAGGTTGCCGTCCAGCGCCGCGAGCGAACCGCACAAAAACTCCTGGCGATGCGCCCCGGTCCAACGATGCGCGCCCTTCCACTCGCTCGCCACATACACCGGCACCACTGCCGCCCCCGTGCGGGCCGCGGCGTCCAGGGCTGTGTTGTCCGTGATGCGCAGATCGCGCCGAAACCAGTGAAGGACCGTCTTCAAAATTTTGGATTTTGGAATTTGGGGGCTGGATTGATACGGATTGTGGCTCGCCTTGGACACGCCACAAACGCTTTTCCTCATCGCCGGCAGCGGTCGCTACCCCGAGCTCGTCATTCGGGCCGCGCGGCGCGCCGGCGTGGGCCGGGTGGCCGTGGCCGCCTTTGAAAACGAAACCAGCCCCGAGACGACCGCCCTCGCCGACGAAGTCACCTGGATGCGCGTCGGCCAACTGGGCCGCATGCTCGACGCCGCCAAAAAATCCGGCGCGGCCCACGCCATCATGGCCGGCCAGATCGCGCCGAAAAACCTCTTCGACCTCCGCCCCGACGTGAAGGCCCTGCTCCTCCTCGCCACGATCAAGGAGCGCAACGCCGAGACGCTCTTCGGGGCCATCGGCGACGCCCTCGGCAAAAATGGCGTCGAACTCCTGCCCGCCACGACCTTCCTCGAGGACCAGCTCGCGACCAACGGCCACATCGCCGGGCCGAAGCTGAAGGACCGCGAGATCGAGGACGCCGCCTTCGGCCTCCGCATCGCCAAGGAAACCAGCCGACTCGACATTGGCCAGACCGTCGTCGTGAAAAACGGGACCGTCCTCGCCGTCGAGGCCTTCGAGGGCACCAACGAAGCCATCGAGCGCGGCGGCCGTCTCGGCCGCGGCGGCGGGCTCGTCGTCAAGGTCTCGAAACCCAACCAGGACATGCGCTTCGACGTGCCGGTCGTCGGCGAGCAAACCCTCAACCACGCGGCCCGCGCGGGTTTGCGCGGCATCATTGTCGAAACCGGCCGCGTGCTGTTGCTTGATCGCGAGCGCCTCAGCCGCCTGGCCGAGGAGCGCAAGGTGACCCTCCACGGAGTGGAAAATTCATGAAAAACGTAAGAGTTGGCGTGGTCGGCACCGGCAGCATGGGCATGAACCACGTGCGGGTGTATTCGGAACTCCCCGGCTGCGAGCTTGCCGCCATCTACGACGCGAACCCCGCCGCCGCCGAGGCCGCCGGGAAAAAATTCCGCGTCCCCGTCGCCCGCTCGCTCGAGGAATTCGCCGACCGCGTGGACGCCGCCACCATCTGCACGCCCACCGTCACCCATCACGAAATCGGCATGGCCCTGCTCGAGCGCGGCAAACACCTGCTCGTGGAAAAACCCATCGCCGACAACCCCGCCCACGCCCGCGAGCTCGCCGAGCGCGCGCAGGAACGCGGCTGCGTGCTCCAGGTCGGCCACATCGAGCGCTTCAACCCCGCCCTCCAGGCCCTCGAATCCAAGCTCCGGAACCCCCGCTTCCTCGAGGTCACGCGCCTCTCGCCCTACCCGAACCGCAGCATGGACATCGGCGTCGTGCTCGACGTGATGATCCACGACATCGAGATCATCCTCCACCTCGTCCGCTCGCCCATCGTGAGCATGGACCCCGTGGGCGTCGCCGTCCTCAGCAAGGGCGAGGACATCGCCAACGTCCGCTTCCGCTTCGAAAACGGCTGCGTCGCCAACGTCACCGCCAGCCGCATCAGCTCCGACAAGCTCCGCAAGATCCGCGTCTTCCAGGAGGACGCCTACCTCTCGCTCGATTACATGAAGCAGGACGGCGTGATGTATCGCCTCGCCGACGGCAAAATCGTCCGCGAATCCGTCGAGGTCGTGAAGGGCGAGCCGCTCCGCAACCAGCTCGAATCCTTCGTCGCCTGCGCCCGCGACGGCCTCCAGCCCAAGGTCTCCGGACAGGCCGCCGCCGCCGCCCTCGACATCGCGCTCGAAATCACCCGCCAGATCGCCGCCGCCGATCCCCGCCAGGGCCAGGGCCCCGGCGACATCCGAATTCCGGGCATTCTGGACCTGCTTCGTCCGTCGTGAGCCGTCGCATTTGGATCGTCGCGGGCGAGACGAGCGGGGACGCCCGCTCCGCCGAACTCATGCGCGCCGTGCACGCGCTCGATCCCGACGTCGCCTTCATCGGGGCCGGCGGCCCGCGCATGCAGGCGCTGGCGGCCGAGCCGTTTGACAACTGGATCGCCGAAGCCGGCGTGCTCGGGCTCTGGGACGTGCTGCGTAACTACGGCTACTTCCGCGCGAAGTTCACGCGCATGC
Source organism: Verrucomicrobiaceae bacterium (assembly GCA_027488755.1). Lineage (GTDB taxonomy): Bacteria > Verrucomicrobiota > Verrucomicrobiia > Chthoniobacterales > JAATET01 > JAATET01. The sequence continues at coordinate 60,712 of JAIYAZ010000105.1, forward strand.
TCGCCGACATCGCCCGCCTCCAGCCCGACGCCGTCCTTCTTGTCGACTACCCCGGCTTTAACCTCCGCCTCGCGAAGGCGCTGCGCGCCGCGCACCCGCGGTTGAAAATTCTCTACTACGTGAGCCCGCAGGTCTGGGCGTGGAACCGCGGACGCATCCCGAAAATGGCGCGCTGGCTCGACCTCATGCTCTGCATCTTCCCGTTCGAGAAGGACCTCTACGAGGCCTCGGGCCTGCGCACCGAATTCGTCGGCCACCCCATCGTCGAACAGATGGCCCGCGACCGCGTGCCCGCCGCCCGCGACCCGCTCCTGCTCGGGCTTTTTCCAGGCAGCCGCGAGCGCGAGGTCAACCGCATCTTCCCGGCGATGGTCGGGGCCGCGCGGATCGTCGCGAAAAGTCGCCCCGACGTCCGCTTCGAGGCCGCCGCCGCCACCGAGGCGCACGCGGCCACCATGCGCGCCATGGCCGGTGACGCGCCGATCACGATCCGCGCCGGCACGGCCCACGAGCTCATGCAGCGCGCCGGCGTGGGCATCGTCTGCTCTGGCACCGCCACGCTGGAGGCGGCGTGCTTCGGCCTGCCCTACGCGCTCGTTTACAAAACGGCGTGGCTCACCTACGCGGTCGGCCGCCGGCTCGTGAAGGTGAACCACCTCGGCATCGTGAACATCCTCGCGGGCCGCACCGTCGTGCGGGAGTTCATTCAGGATGGCGCGACGCCCGCCACCCTCGCCGATGAGGCGCTCCGCCTGCTCAACGACGACGCGGCCCGCGCCCGCCTCGCCGACGAACTCGCCGCCGTCGTGGCCACGCTCAACGGTGACCGCGCCGCCGAACGCGCCGCCCGCGCGGTGCTGGAAGAAGTGGGACCCGCATAAAATGGTAGGGACGGCAGTCCGTCGCCGTCCGTAGAATATCTCCATGGAATCGTCCTTCCCGAAAGATCACCTCGAGTCCCTCTGGTCGCCCTGGCGCGTCGAGTATTTCCAGCGCCCGGCCGACTCCCCGCGTGACTTCCTGCTCGCGGCGGCAAACGCGACCAACGACGCCGAGCAATTCGTCGTCACGCGCCGCCGGGCCGCCTTCCTCATGCTCAACCGTTACCCCTACACCGTCGGCCACCTCATGGCGGTGCCCTACCGCAAGGTCGCGGGCATGGACGAACTCACCGACGACGAATCGCGCGACATCTGGGAGCTGTGCACCCACGGTCAGCGGCTCCTGCGCGCCGTGGTGAAGGCCCAGGGCTTCAACGTCGGCGTCAACCTCGGCTCCGCCGGCGGCGCGGGCTGCGCGGAACACATCCACTTCCACATCGTTCCGCGCTGGGAGGGCGACTCGAACTTCATGCCCGTGATCGGCGGCGCGCGGCTGCTGCCCGACGCCCTGGACCGCGTGTATCAGGCGCTCATCAACGAACAGGCAACCCTGTAGCGGCGGTCTATGACCGCCGAACGACGACGCGCGCGATCTCACCAAAGCAAGCGACGGTCATAGACCGCCGCTACAGGGCATTCAGCACCCGCGTGATCACCTTCGCGCTGTCGAAGTATTCCTCGGCGAGCGCGCGGGCGGCGCGCTGTTGATTCGGGAAATCCGCGATGACCCGCTCGCCGGCCGCTGCCGCCTCGGCGGGCGTGCGGAAGGCGTGGAATCCCTCGCCCGGCGGCAGCAGGTCGCCCACGCCGGTGTCCTGCGCCACCAGCGGTTTGCCGCTCGCCGCGTAGCACACCGCGCGGTCGCTGAACCACCCCGCCCGTGAGAGCACGTAACCGCCCTTGGCGATGCTGAACTCCGCGGACGATCCGCGAATGTAGGCCGCGTAGGCGTCCAGCGTGCCGCAGACCGGCGCGGCCTCGACAAACCGCCAGCCGCCCTCGCGGAACGGCCCGAGCTCGGATTCGTGCACGCTCACGTGGGTCGCCAGCTCGATGGGACGCGACACCGCGCGCGGCACGTCCGTGAACTTCAAAAACTCCTCGCGCTTGCCGTGGAACCACTCGCCGCGCCACTCGCTGCTCTTGTAGCCCTCCCAGTGCGCGACGCTCGTGAAGCGGTCGAAGCTCTCCTGCGGCGCGTAGGGCCAGTATTTCAGCACCACGGGCGGGAACGTCGGGATCCACTCGATGCCGCACGTCGGGGCAAACGTTCCCGGTTGCCCGAGGCGCAGACCGGCGGTGAGAAACCGGTCGTGCGCGGAGAAATGCATGTCCACGCCGTAGCTCTCGGCCCAGACCTGACTGAAGGCGGGGTCGCCGTCCTGGTAAATCTTCACCGCGCGCGGAAATGTCACCGCGTCGCTGTGGAAGTGGCCGGAGAGATTCAAAAACAGGTCGGCCTCGGCGGCGAAGTCGCGCAACTCCGCGAGGTCGGGTGCGGCGTCGTCCACGAGCAGCGTGGCGCGGCCGGTGAAGCCGAAGCGGGCGGTGATTTCGCGCCAGTAGGCGAGGTTCGCGCTTTCGGCGGGTGGCACGCGGTTCCATTGCGCGTCCACCGTGCGGTCCGAGGCCACGCGCTCGAGCAGCCAGACGTCCCAGCCGAGTTCGCGGAAACCGAGCGCCCAGTTGAGGGAGTTCCACGTGTTTCCGGCGGCGGAAATCGGGTGGGAGGCGATGCCGACGGCGACGACGATTTTCACGCGGGAGTTTTTAGCCGAGGACGCTAGGCTGGCGCGATGCGGATTTTGGTGACCGGCCTCATCGGCCAATACGCCTTCGGCGGCGTGACGTGGGACTACCTCCAATACGTGCTCGGCTTCCAGGCCCTCGGGCACGACGTCTGGTATCTGGAGGACACCGCCTGCTGGGCCTACGATCCGATCAAGGAGGAGCCCTCCGCCGACTGTTCCTACAACGTGAACTACCTCGAGCGGGTGATGCACGAGTTCGACCTCGGCGACCGCTGGATCTACCGCAACGAGGCGACCGACACCTACCACGGCCCCGCCGGTGCCGCGGCGGACGAGATCATCCGCACGGCCGACGTGCTCGTGAATGTCTCCGGCGCCTGCTGGCTGCGCGACGTGACCGCCGCCGTGCCGCGCAAGCTCTTCGTGGACGGCGACCCGATGTTCACCCACATCGGCCTCACGACGAACGGCAAGACCCGCGACCACGTGCTCGCCCACGAGGAGCACTGGACCTTCGGGCTCAACGTCGGCCGCCCCGGCTGCAAGGTCCCCACGGCCGGCATCGTCTGGCGGCCCACGGTGCAGCCGATCGCGATCGACTGGTGGCGCAAGAATCTCCTGCCCGTCACGCACGACCACGTCGCCCGCGGCGCGTGGACGACGGTGATGAACTGGGCGAGCTACCGGCCGCAGATTTTCGAGGGCGCGGAATACGGCAACAAGGACCTCGAGTTCGCCCGCTTCTTCGACCTGCCGCGCCATACGACGGAGAAGTTCGTTCTCGCGATGGGGCAGGGGATCGGCCGCAACCGCCCGACCGAGCGCCTGAACGAGGCGGGCTGGACGATCATCGAGCCTGACGTCCATCTGCCTGACTACGCGACGTATCACGATTTTCTCGCGAACTCGAAGGCCGAGTGGAGCATCGCCAAGCACGGCTACGTGCAGTCGCGCAGCGGCTGGTTCAGCTGCCGCAGCGCGTGCTACCTCGCGCTCGGCAAGCCGGTGGTCGTGCAGGACACGGGCTGGAGCGAGCATCTTCCGGCGGGTGAGGGCGCGCTGGCCTTTTCCACGATGGACGAGGCGGCGGCCGGCATCGCGGCGGTCGCGGCGGATTACGCGCGGCACTCCGCGGCGGCGCGGCGGTTTGCGGAGACGCATTTCGACGCGGCGAAGGTCTGCGCGGAATTGCTCGGCGCGTAACCGGAGCTTGGAGGCGGGCGGTTTCCTTGCTACAAGGAGCCATGACCCCCCAAGTCAAAAAACCGCGGTTCATCGTCTACTTCATCGGCTTCACCGCGGCGCTCGCGGGGTTGCTCTTCGGCCTGGACGTCGGCGTCATTTCCGGTGCGTCGAAGTTCATTCAGGCCGAGTTCACCATCGACGACAACGTGCTCGGCCTCGTCGTCAGCGCGCTGCTGTGGGGCGCGGTGTTCGGCACGCTGCTGAGCGGCCTGCTCTCGAACAAGTTCGGCCGCCGCAAAACGATCCTCATCAGCGCGGTGATCTTTGTGGTCGGCTCGATCCTCTGCGCCATCGCGCCGAGCGAGCACCTGCTTATCGTCGCGCGCTTCCTGCTCGGCATCGCGGTGGGCGTCGCGTCGTTCACCGCGCCGCTTTATCTCTCGGAGATTTCCCCGCAGCGCGTGCGCGGTTCGATGATCTCGATGTATCAGCTCATGATCACCATCGGCATCGTGATGGCGTTTTTGAGCGACACGTATCTGGCGAGCTACGCGACGATCGGCGGGGTGACCGGCGGCCACTGGCGCTGGATGCTCGGGGTGATCGCGGTGCCGGCGGCGATCATGTTCCTCGGCGTGCTGTTTCTGCCGGAGAGCCCGCGGTGGCTGTTTTTGAAGGGCTTCAAGGAGCGGGCCGTGGCGGTGTTCCAGCGCATGCACCTTGATGACGCGGAGATCGCCGCGGAGGTGCGTGAAATCGAGGACAGCCTCAAGGTGAAGCAGGGCGGCTTTAACCTGCTGCGCACGAACCCGAATTTCGCCCGCGCCATCGGCCTCGGCGTGGGATTGCAGGTCATCCAGCAGCTCACGGGTATCAACGTGCTGATGTATTACGCCCCGCGCATCCTTGAGATGGCGGGCTTCCAGGGCACGGAGAAGGAGATGTGGGGCACGGTGCTCATCGGCGTGACGAACGTGCTGGCGACCTTCATTGCCATTGCCTTCGTGGACCGCCTCGGCCGCAAACCGATCATGTATGCCGGCTTTGTGACCATGGGCCTCGCGATGGCGGCGGTGGGCACGTTCTTCAACATGGACATCGAGAACAACCCGAGTCTCGGTTACCCGGCCGTCGCCGCGCTCCTGCTCTTCATCGTGGGTTTCGCGATGAGCGCGGGCCCGATCATTTGGGTGATCTGCTCGGAGATTTATCCGCTGGCGGGCCGCGACCTCGGCGTGACCTTCAGCACGGCGACGAACTGGATCGCGAACGCCATTGTCGGCCAGTATTTCCTGAACGTCCTGCTGCTCCTCGGCAACGGAAACACCTTCCTGCTGCTCGGCGCGGTGAACGCGGTGTTCATCGTGTTTTTCATCCTCTTCGTCCCGGAGACGAAGGGCGTGTCGCTCGAGAAGATCGAGGCAAACCTCCGCGCCGGCCTGCCGCTGCGGAAGATCGGGCGGTAGCGCGGGGAGTTACTGGCCGGAGGAAAGGCTTTCCTGAAGCTCGGCGGTGCGCCGGTTGGTGAGGTCCAGTCGGCTCTCGCTGAAGATGAGCGGAGCCAGGGAGCCGCCCCGCGCCTGGAGGTCGGCGAGGAAGTCGGACTGAGCGTCCCGATACGCGAGCCACGCGCGTTGGGCGACCTTGAGTTTGTTTTGCCCGTCTTCGTCGAGTTGGCCGCGCAGTTGCGCGTAGACTTTGTTGAGCGCGGCATCGGCGGTTTCGAAGGCGGCGCGGCTGCGGGCGTTCATTTCGGCCTGCGTTTCCGCCGCCTCCTCCGGTTGGTCGGGGGATTGGAACTCGGTGAGGGTGAGTTCGACGTCCGCCGGGGTGCCGTTGTGGTGGTAGTTGTAGGAGAGGATTCCGACGCCAGGCGTGAAGCGGATGAGGATGCGATCCGGGCTGGTGCGCAGCGCGAGATCGTAGGTTTCGGCGGGGTCGGACGGCAGGCCGGCGATTTCCGGGGTGGGACCCTGGCCGGTGACGTTCCAGCAGTAGCTCGATCGGAAGGTTTGGGTCGGATCGCCGAAGCGCATGCCGACGTGCAGCGGGGCCTGCAGGATGAGGTTTTCGCCGGTGAGGCTTTCGGCGAGCGCGCCGATTTCGCCGGCTTTCAGCCTGGCCCAGAGGGCGTCCACGTTTTCCGTGAGGCGGAAGTATTTGTTCGTGCCGGTGCGGAGAAGGATGCAGGGCGTGCCGGCGGGAGGGGTGGTGCTCCATGGCAGGTCGTCGGGATATCCGCTGAGGAGGGCGGCGGCCCAGCCTTCGCCCGCGGCTGAGTCGGTGATGCGGATGACAAAGGGGAACGTGAGTTTGGTGGGGGCGGCGGCGCTGTTTTTGGCGTCGGCGGTCGCGACGGTCGCCGCGTAGGTCCACGTGGTGCCCTTCGCCAGCGGAAAGCAGGCTTCGGGCGGGACAACCTCCCCGGCGCCCCGGGCGGTCGGGCTGGCGGCGAGGCTGATCGCGGCCAGGGCGGCACAAACGGCGGCTGGGAGGAGGGGGTGGCGCATGCTGATTTTCTATTTGCTGCCGGGTTTGGTGGCGGGGATGGCGGCGAGGTCGGCGGGGAGTTGGTCGGCTTCGAAGGTCTCGGGGGTCATCTGCACGAGGGAGACGAACGGGCAGCCGAAGTCGGGGATGTTGCCGCCGCTGCGGTCGACGATGGCGCCGGCCGCCACGACCACGCCGCCGGCGGCGCGGAGGATGTCGATGGTTTCCTGCACGCGGCCGCCGCGGGTGACGACGTCCTCGGCGACGACGTAGCGTTCGCCGGGCACGATCGCAAAGCGGCGCATGACGAGGGCGCCCTGGCCGTCCTTCTCGACGAAGATGTGGCGGGTGTCGAGGTGGCGGGCGACTTCCTGCCCGACGACGATGCCGCCGACAGCGGGGGAGACGACGATGGCGCCGGCCGCGTGGGGGCGGAGTTTATCGGCGAGGCGGCCGCAGACGTCCGCGGCGATGCGGGCGTGCTGGAGAAGGATGGCGCACTGGAAGAATTCCCGGCTGTGCAGCCCGCTGCGGAGAATGAAGTGACCGTGGAGGAGGGCGCCGGTCTGGCGGAAGAGGGCGAGGACGTCGTCGGACATGGCGTCCAGCTTAGGGAAATTGCCCCCGCGGGAAATGGGGAAATTGGGAAATGGCCCGGGGGCGGCGGACGCTGGGCGTTGCTTGTTTTTAAGAAATGCGGCGGTCACAGACCGCCGCTACAGGAGTGGGAGTTTTAGGGCTGGTAGCGAAAGGCGGTTAGTCGTTTCCGCCATGCGGTGAGGGCGGTGCGGGTTTTTGGGAGTTGATTCCAGCCTTTCCAGGTGGCGTTGCCGATGACGCCAAGGAGGGCGAAGTCGGCGTAGACCGGCTCGTCGCCAAGGAGGAACGGGCGGTGGCGCAAAGTGGTCTCGTAGGGGTCGAGCAGGGCGTCGAATTCGGCGGCGAGCCGGGCGCGGTCGCGTTTCCATGCTGCCACGCAGCCGCGGCCATAGGCTCGTTCCTTGTGGCGAATGACGAGCGTGCGGGTGAGGACGTCCTTGATCGCGGCGACGTAGAAGGGGTCGGTGAGTTTGAACCCGGCGTCCTCCAGGGGGCCTTCGATGTGGCGGGTGAGGATGAGGTTCGCGGCCTCCAGCGCGGCGGGGAAGAGGCGGCCCCGGAGAAATTTGCGGTCGACGTAGCGGGCGATGTCGAGGGAGGCGCCGGAGGATTCGCCGACGACGCGCCTGCCGTCGACGAGCAGGGGAACCTGGTAGAATTTTCCGCCGCTGGCGCGGATGACTTCTTCGCGGGTGTGGGGGGCGACTTCGATGGTCTCGAAGGCGATGCCGCCGGCGGTGAGGGCCTGCGTGATCGGGATACAGTAGGGGCTGTGGCCGTATTGGTAGATCGTGAGGGACATCGCAGCGGAGCGGCCGGGCTTCACGAGGCGGCGGGCGGGACGAAGCGGATGCCGGCGGCCTGGCGTTTGAGGAGCTCTTCGGCGAGGGCGAGGTAGGCGAGGGAGCCGGCGCCGGTGGGGTCGTGCTCAAAGATGGTGCGGCCGAAGCTGGGCGCTTCGCCGAAGCGGACGCTGCGGGGGATGACGGTGTCGAAGACGACGGTCTGGAAGTGGTCGCGGACGTCCTTGACGACGGCCTGGTTGAGGTTCGTGCGGCTGTCGAACATGGTGAGGACGAGGCCGGCGATGGTGAGGTCGGGGTTGTCGCCGCCGTCGCGGAGGAGGTTCATGACCTGCATGAGGAGGCCGAGGCCTTCGAGCGCGTAGTATTCGCACTGGATGGGGATGAGGAGCTCGTCGGCGGCGACGAGGGCGTTGGTCATGAGGACGCCGAGCGAGGGAGGGCAGTCGAGGATGGCGTAGTCGAACTGGTTTTGCTCGTGGATGGAGCCGAGGGCGCGGCGGATTTGTTTGTTGTGGTCGTCGAGGCGGGCGACTTCGGCTTCGGCGCCGGCCATTTCGAGGTTCGCGGGGATGGCGGAGAGGCGCTCGAAGCGGGTGGGGCGGATGAGCGCGGTGGCGGGGGTGTCGCCGACGATGGCGTGGTAGAGGCTGCGGCGTTCGGCGGGGTCGTCGGTGGCGAGGACGGCGCTGGTGGCGTTGCCCTGGGGGTCGAGGTCGACGAGGAGGGTGCGCTGGCCGGCGGCGGCGAGGGCGGCGGCGAGGTTGACGGAGGTGGTGGTTTTGCCCACGCCTCCTTTTTGGTTCGCGACGGCGAGAGTTTTCATCGGGATGGGGAAGAGTAGTAGGCGACGAGGCCCTGGACGAGCGAGTCGGCGTATTCGCGGTAGATGCTGCGCTGGGGGCGGCCGGCGACGGGGCGGGTGCCGTCGTAGTCGCCGGCCTGGAGGCGCGTGAAGACGGCGCGGCTGTTCATGACGTAGGGTTCGACGTAGATGACGGGGCACTGAAAGAGGCGGTTGGCGAGGAGGTTGCGGGCCCAGACGTAGGGGCTGGTGCCGACGCGGACGGCGTTGGTGCCTTCGTATTGGTAGGGGGGGAGGTGGGTGGCGCGGCCCATAGCGGCGGCGACGGCCTCGGAGGCGGCGAGTTCCTCGCGGTAGACGCGGCCGAGGAGCTTGTGGAGCATGTTGAAGCGGTGGTCGTCGTAGCCGAGTTCCTTTTCGGAGAAGCTGCCGGTGATGAGGAAGTGGAGGTGGTTTTTGTCGGTGAGGGTGGGGTTTTTCTCGTCGCCCCAGGCTTCGGCGTTGAAGTGGAGGCAGAGGACGAGGTCGGGCTGGATGCTGGTGTTGACGAGCGCGGCGCGCTGGCGGATTTCGCCGACGCGGTAGAAGAGGCGGTCGGCTTCCTTTTTGACGGCTTCGGCGGTGGCGGGCTCGCCCTTGTCGGCGAGGGAGGCGACGGCGGCCTTGCGGAGGCGTTCGGGTCGCAGCGAGGTGACGGGGGCGGCCTTGCGGCGGGTGAGGAAGACTTCGGCGCCGAGGGCCTCGAGCCGGGGGACGAGGAGCTTGGCGACGTAGAGGGTCATGTCGCCTTCGGTGACGGGGCGGGTTTTGCCGAGCTGGAACCAGCGTTCCTCGATTTTCGCCCAGGAGCCGCCGATGTGGCCGGGGTCGAGGGCGATTTTGACGCCCTGGAGGGGCTTGCCCGGCGGGCGGGGCGGGAGCTGGGACTTCGCGCGCCAGAAGCGGGGGACGGGCCGGGCGGCGGCCGGGCTGGCGGCAAACCGCAGCACGAAGGGGGGCTGGCCGGCGCGGGTCTGGATGGCGGCGGTGCGGTCGCCGATGGTGATATAGGGTCGCCAGGCGCCGCCGGGGGCGTAAACGTGATCGAGCAGGTAGACGAAGTCGGCGCGGGTGATGGTTTCCTGGTATTTTTCGAGGGAGCGCCAGTCCGGCGCGGCCGCGAGGGGGCTGAGCCGCTGGGCCGAGAGCGGGGCGGCGAAGGCCGGCAGCAGGAGCAGGGCGGGCAGCAGTCGGCGAATTTTCAAAGCCCTTGGGTTGTAACGCATCGCGGGGCGCGGATACGATAAAAACGCATGATTCGAATTCTTTTTCTCGGGGACATCGTGGGCGAGCCCGGACGGCAGGCGGTGATCCAGCGGGTGCCGGCGCTCCGCGAGGAGCGGGCGATTGATTTTGTGATCGTCAACGGGGAAAACGCCGCCGGCGGCCGGGGCATCACGCCGAAGATCGCCATCGACCTGCTACGCTGCGGCGTGGCGGTGATCACGACCGGCGACCACGTGTGGGATCAAAAGGATCTCGCGCCCTGGCTGCCGACGGAGCCGCGCGTGTTGCGACCGGCGAATTATCCCGCGGGGGCGCCGGGTTTTTCCAGCGTGGTGCTGCCAACGGCGAAGGGCCCCGTGGCCGTGCTGAACCTCCAGGGGCGCACGTTCATGCAGCCGATCCTGGAAAATCCGTTCCACGTCGCCAACGCCGAGGTGGAGCGCCTCCGCGCGCAGACGCCGGTGATCTTCGTGGACATGCACGCCGAGACCACGAGCGAGAAAATCGCCATGGGCCGCCATCTCGACGGCCGCGTCTCCGCGGTGGTCGGCACGCACACGCACACGCAGACGGCGGACGAGCGGATTTTTCCCGGCGGCACGGCGTTCCTTTGCGACGCGGGCATGTGCGGGCCGGACGACTCCGTGCTGGGGCGGGCGGTGGAGCCCATCGTCGGGCGGTTTCTTTCGAACCTGCCGGTGAATTTTCCCATCGCCCGGGGGCCGGTGCGTCTCTGTGGCGTGATCGTGGACATCGACGAGTCCACGGGGCGCGCCCTCGCGGTGGAGCGGTTCAACGAGCGGCAGCCGGGTGAGGGCCCCGCGGGCGGGTAAAAACGGAGTCTTGACTTCCGCGGCGGGGAACCGAATATTCGCGGGCTCTTTTCACGCTTTATGAAACGCACTTATCAACCCAGCAAGCGCACGCGCAAGCGGCAGTTCGGATTTCGCGCGCGGATGGCGACCAAGGGCGGCCGCGCCATTCTCAACCGCCGCCGCGCCCGCGGCCGCAAGCGTCTCCTGCCCAAGGGCGTGGAGGTGCATTACGCGCGCCACACCGGGGCCTAATCGCCTGTTCCGCTGTCTGCCACGCACCGTTTTCCGGCCACGGCCCGCCTGCGCGCTTCGGGAGAATTCTCCCTCGTGCGCTCCGCGGGCCGCATGGTGCAGGGGCGCTGGCTCCGCGTGACCGCCCTTTTCCGCGCCGAGGAACCCGCTCCCCGCCTGGGGGTCGTTACCTCCCGCCGCGTGGGCGGAGCGGTGCAGCGCAACCGGGTCCGCCGCCGGGTGCGGGAAATGTTTCGCGCGCGGCGAGGGGAGCTGATCCCCGGTCTCTGGCTGGTTGTTGTCGCCAAACCCGGCGCGGCCGAGGCCACCTTTGCGGAACTTCGCGACGAATGGTTGCGCCTCGGCGGGCGGCTCTCTATTTTCCGGGACCCTTGACCCCGCTATGAAGCTTTTGCTGCTCGCGCTCCTTTCCGTTTATCGCCTCGTTGTGCGGCCGGCGCTCAGCTTCATCGTCGGGCCGGGCGGCTTCTGCCGTTACACCCCGACGTGCTCCCAATACTGCGCGGAGGCCATCCAGCTCCACGGCCCCTGGCGGGGGCTGCGGCTCGGGGCCACCCGCATCTGCCGTTGCCACCCCTGGGGCGGGCAGGGTTACGACCCGGTGCCCCTCGATCTCCTGAAACTCCGCCGCGAAATTTGACGCATGGACCGCAAAACCTGGCTCGCCGTGGGCCTTTCCATCCTCGGCATCATCCTCTTCCAGTGGTATTACGACGCCACCTACGGGCCCTACCTCCGCCACCAGGAGGAGGTCCGCCGGCAGCAGGCCGCCGCGGCGGCCGCGGCCTCTCCATCCGCCACGCCCGCCTCGGTTCCAAGCGCGGCGACCGCCACGCCCGCCCCGGCCCGCCCGGTGGCGGAAATGACGGCCCGCAGCGAGACCCTTTCCGCCCGGGGCGGCAAGGATACCGCGGACTTTGTCTTTAATAACGACACCGGCGGCATCGAGGCGGTCCTGCTCCGCATGCACCTCAACGAGAAGCAGTCGGCCGTCAGCCTCAACGGCGACCGCCGCATGCCCATCGGCGCCCTTTCGACGGGCATCCAGAGCCCCCTCGGCGGTTTCGAGATGCAGTCGGATGCCCCGGGCGGCGTCGTCACCTTCACCAAGCGCGAGGGCGACGGGCTCGAGATCGAAAAGAAATTCCGTCTCCCCAATGACGGCGAACCCGGCGCTCCCTACCTGGCCACGCTGGAGCTGACCTTCCGCAACCCGACCGCCGTCGCGCTCTCGCGTCCCGCCCTCTACCTCAGCACCGGTGGGGCCGCCCCCATCCACAAGACCGACCTCCCGCTCTACACCCGCTTCGATTGGTCGAGGGACGACCACATGTCCGGCATCGACGTGAACCATTTCAACGCCGGCGGCATCCTCGGCTTCGAGTGGCGGCAGGCGACGGAAACCTTCGCCGAGACCGTCGCGCCCGTGCGTTGGGCCGCGGTCACGAGCCAGTATTTCTGCACGATTGTCACCGCCCTCGACGTCCAGGGCACCTCGGTGGCCGCCGCGCGTTTTGTCGTGCCGGGAGCGGCCCCCGGGTCGCATCCCGTCTACGGCGTGCAGGGGGCGCTCGGCCTGCCGCCCTTCACGCTTGAGGCCGGCAAGACCATCACCCAGAAGTTCCAGATCTACGCCGGCCCGAAGGAACTCGGCCGCCTGGAAAAGCTGGGCCAGGGCGAAAGCGCGGTCATGAACTTCGGCTGGTTCGGCTTCGTGAGCAAATTCCTGCTCTGGGCCATGAACCTCCTCCACGGCCCGCTCCAGAGCTACGCGGCGGCCATCATCGTTCTTACGATCCTCATCAAGCTGGCCCTCTGGCCGCTGCAGAACAAGGCGACGAACTCCATGCGCCGCATGGCCGCCCTCTCGCCCAAGATGACCGAGCTGCGCGAGAAGTATAAGGACGACCCGCAGAAGATGAACGAGGAGCTCATGAAGCTCTACCGCGACTACGGGGTGAACCCCTTCAGCGGCTGCCTGCCCATGCTCATCCAGATCCCGATCTTCTTCGGCTTCTACTCGATGCTCGGCTGCGCCATCGAGCTGCGCAACAGCTCCTTCTTCTGGATTCACGACCTCTCGCAGCCCGACACGGTGTTTCACCTCCTCGGCTTCCCGATCAACATTCTGCCCCTCGTCATGGCCGGCACCATGGTCTGGCAAATGGCCATCACGCCCAAGACCGGCGATGCGACCCAGCAGCGCATCATGATGTTCATGCCGATCATCTTTATTGTCTTTGCCTACAATTACGCGTCGGCCCTCTCCCTGTATTGGACAACGCAGAACCTTTTCTCTATTATTCAGCTTTATCTGACCCGGAACACACCCCTGCCGAAGCTGGAGAAAATCAAGCATCCCGCCAAACGCGGATCCGATCCCAGCCCTGGCAGCCGCAAAAAACGGAAACCATGAGCGACACGCCGAAGGAGATTCTGGATACCATCCTGGGATACCTCGGCTTCGCCTTCGACATTCAGGAGCAGGAGCGCGACGGCCACGCCCTGCTCCAGGTCTACACCCGCGATGCCGGCCTCCTCATCGGCCGCCACGAGCAGACGCTGGAGGACATCCAGTTCCTCGTGAACCGCATCCTCCAGGCGCAGGACCCCAAGGCCCCCCGCATCATCGTGGACGTCGAACACCACCGCGACATGCGCGACGACGCCCTCATCCAAAAGGTCCAGCACCTCGCCGAAGCCGTGCGCAACAGCGGCCGCCCGCTCCAGACCGAGCCGCTCAATTCCTACGACCGCCGCCTCGTCCACAACGCCTTCAAGGACGACCCCCAGATCTCCACCTGGAGCCCGCCCGACGAGGCCCGCGTGAAGCGGATCACCCTGCGCCTGCGCCGCCCGGCGTGATCAGGCCGCCAGCTGCGGACGCTCAATGAGCTCCGCCTCGCCGCCGAACTTCGGGTAGACAAACCGCGCCACCGTTGAGTTCACGCGCGCCACGCCGACCGCTCGGCGCAGGCCCTCCGCGCGCAGCCGACGCAGCGAGTCCAACAGCAACGCCGTGCCGAGGCCGCGGCTGCGGTATTCGTGGAGAATGCACGGCCCCGTCACCAGGTGCGTCGGGGCGTCCACCGCAAAATCCAGCACCGAAGCGCCGATCACCCGGCTCCCGTGCTGCACGACCATGCAGCCCGGCTCCAGGCGGTCAAACGCGAGGTCGCAGCGCGCTTCGATGTCGGCCGCCAGCGCCGAGCTCGTGCCGTTCCACGCCCGCTCCATCATGAGCGCGCTCACCACCACGCGCCACGCCGTCGCGCCTTCGTCCGCCGTCGCGGGACGAAACACAAAGGGCGGAAGCGCCGGCCCGTCTGCGTCGAGGCGGGCGTCAAGCGTCCAATGAAAGCGTTGCCAGTCGTTAGCCATTCCCCGGGTGCTTGCCGCTGCAAAAAAGGGCAGAGCGGAAGCGAAGTTCGCTCAGGAGACGTCCTGATCGTTGTGACAGACCCACCACACGCCCCCGAGGAGGGCGAATGCGAGCACGCTGAAGGAGGTGAAGGCGGCGAAGTCGAACATGGACGCGCACGGAAATCCCAAAGCCCCCCGTCGGAGTCAATCCAATTTCAAGAAGTTTTTTCACGCCCGCCGGTCTCGGTACCCTCCAAAAGCGTCACGCCAAAGAAATCCGCCAGCACCGCGCGATACACCGGCCGCTTCATCGCCGCCACCCAGACGAGGTCAAACTCCGCGGGCGCCACCCAGCGCACGGCGCGGAATTCCACCGTCTCCGGCTCCGCGAGAATCGCCCGCTCGTCCCCCGTAAAGTCGGCCAGAAAATACGTCTGCTCCTGCCCGCCGTAGCCGTTCTTCGTGCGCCCGGCCGGGAACTCGTAGCGATACGGCCCCCGCCGCGCCACCACCCGATAGGTCTCCGGCCCGAGCGCGAGCTCCTCGCGCACCTCCCGCGCCAGCGCCTCCTCAATCGTCTCGCCCGGGTCCACCCCGCCCTGCGGAAACTGCCAGGCGCCCGCCACGTCCGACCGTTCGCCGACGAGCACGCAGCCGTCGGCCCGGCAAAGAATCAACGCGACATTGGGACGGTAGCGCACCACCGCGCCACGTTGCCCGCCGCCCGCGGTCCGCGCCAGCGCGAATTCACCCCCCCCGCCCCCGAGTCGCGCAACGAAGGGCTGGAATCGCCCGGGCGGTGGTCTATATTGCCGGCTCCGCTGCCCACCTTTTCCCATTGAATAAACCCACGCACGAGTGCGGCGTCTTCGCCGTTTACGGCCATCCCGACGCCGCCATCCTCACCTACTACGGCCTCTTCGCGCTGCAACACCGCGGCCAGGAAAGCGCCGGCATCGTCTCCGCCGTCGGATCCGAGCGCACCTTCAACAGCCACAAAGGCATGGGCCTCGTCTCGCAGGTCTTCAGCATGCCCGAGCTCGAGCGGCTCAAGGGCGACCGCGCCATCGGCCACGTCCGCTACTCCACCACCGGCTCCAGCAACCTAAAGAACGCCCAGCCCTTCGTCGTCGACACCGCGCGCGGCCAGATCGCCATCGCCCACAACGGCAACCTCGTCAACGCCGCCCAGCTCCGCATCGAGCTCGAGGCCGAGGGTTCCATTTTCCAGACCACCGTCGACAGCGAGATCGCGCTCCACCTCCTCGCCAAGGCCCCCGAAGGCACGAACCCCATCGCCGCGCTCCGCCGCATGGAGGGCGCCTTCTCGCTCGTGATCCTCGGCGAGAACGAAATCATCGGCGTGCGCGACCCCTTCGGCTTCCGCCCGCTCGCGCTCGGCCGCCTCGACGGCGCCTACGTGCTTTCGTCCGAGACCTGCGCGTTCGACCTCATCCACGCCGAGTTCATCCGCGAGATCGAACCCGGCGAGGTCGTCATCATCGACGACAACGGCATCCGCTCCGAGTGGCCGTTCCGCCGGGCGAAGAAGTCGTTCTGCATTTTCGAATACGTCTATTTCGCCCGCCCCGACAGCACCATCGACGACATGAACGTCAAGGAGGTCCGCGTGCAAATGGGCCGCGAGCTCGCCCGCCTCCACCCCGTCGAAGCCGATGTCGTCGTCCCCGTGCCGGACTCCGGCATCTACTCCGCCCTCGGATTTTCCGAGGAGCTCGGCATCCCCTTCGACCTCGCCTTCGTGCGCAACCACTACATCGGCCGCACCTTCATCCAGCCCACGCAGCTCATCCGCGACTTCAACGTCCGCGTGAAGCTCAACCTCATTGGCGACGCCGTGCGGGGCAAACGCGTCGTCGTCATCGACGACTCGATCGTCCGCGGCACCACCGCCCGCACCCGCGTCGTCAATCTCCGCGAGGCCGGCGCCAAGGAGGTCCACCTCCGCATCAGCTGCCCGCCGCACAAGCACGCCTGCTTCTACGGCATCGACTTCCCCGACCCCGAGAAGCTCCTCGCGAACCAGATGTCGCCCGAGCAAATCTGCGACTACCTCGGCGCCGACAGCCTCGGCTACCTCGACGTCGACGCCATGGTCCGCGCCACCGGCCTCCCGAAAAGCGGCTTCTGCATGGCCTGCTTCGACGGCCATTACCCGCTGCCCTACGACGAGGCCTTCGACAAACTCGTCATGGAAAAACGCCGCGGCCGGGCCCGCCTCCTGCCCCCGCCCGAAACCGAAACCCCCCTCTTCCCCGCCGAGTCCACCCTTGGCCGCCAACCCTGACCCCGCCGTGCCCAGCCATCCAAAGTCCAAAGTCTCCCGTCCGAAATCCCAAAAGGCCTACGCGGCCGCCGGCGTCGACGTGGATCTCGGCAACGCCGTGAAGCGCGGCATCCAGCGCCTCGTCCGCGAAACGCACGGCCCGGAGGTCCTCGGCAAAATCGGCGGATTCGGCGGCCTCTTCCGCCCCGACTTCCGCGGCATGAAGGAGCCCGTTCTCGTTTCCAGCGTCGACGGCGTCGGCACGAAGCTGAAGATCGCCTTCGCCACCGGCCGCCACGACACCATCGGGCAGGACCTCGTGAACCACTGCATCGACGACATCGCCGTCGTCGGCGCCCGCCCGCTCTTCTTCCTCGATTACCTCGCCAGCGCCACGCTCGAGCCCGCCGTTTTCACGCAAATCCTCAAGGGCTTCGCCAAGGCCTGCAAA
The DNA here is from genome assembly GCA_027488755.1 of Verrucomicrobiaceae bacterium. Classification (GTDB taxonomy): domain Bacteria; phylum Verrucomicrobiota; class Verrucomicrobiia; order Chthoniobacterales; family JAATET01; genus JAATET01. The sequence goes on from JAIYAZ010000105.1 coordinate 77,661, forward strand.
GCCGGCGGCTGCGCCCTCATCGGCGGCGAAACCGCGCAGATGCCCGGCATGTATCTGCCCGGCGAATACGACGTCGCCGGCACCATCGTCGGCGTCGTCGACCGCGCGAAAATGCTCGACGGCTCCCGCGTCAAAAAAGGCGACGTCCTCATCGGCCTCGCCTCCAACGGCCTGCACACGAACGGCTACTCGCTCGCCCGCAAGGTCCTCTTCGATCAACTCGGCCTCACCCCCGCGTCGAAGCTCGAGGGCGTCAAGGGCACGCTCGGCGACGAACTCCTCCGCGTGCACAAAAACTACCAGCCGCTCATGGCCGGCCTGCCGCCCCGCGTCCTCAAGGCCGCCGCGCACATCACCGGCGGCGGCTTGATCGACAACCTTCCCCGCGTGCTCCCCTCCACGCTCGACGCCCGCATCGACGTCGGCACCTGGAAGGTGCCTGCCATCTTCCAGCACATCGGCCAGGCCGGCAAAATCGACCCCGTCGAAATGCACCAGGTCTTTAACATGGGCATCGGCATGGTGCTCATCGTCGCGGAGAAGGACGTCGCCGCCACCCTGCGTCACACCCGCGGCGCGGTGATCGGGCGCATCGTCCCCGGCGGACGCGGCGTCGTCCGCCTCGAGGGGCTGTAAGTCCCGTTCGCCCGCATGTCCGCACCCGCCCCGATCGACCGCCCCCGCACCCGCTGGGCGATGCGTCTCCTGGGGTGGCTGGCCCTGGCCGCCCTCGCCCTGCTCTTCACGACGGCGAACTGGTTCTCCTCGCTCAAAGTCGGGCCGCTCTCGATGACGCCCGCCTACGACGACGTCGTCTACCTCAACAAGGCGTCCATCGCCCACCACCTCGCCCGCGAACAGGGCCCGCTCGCGATGGTCCGCTACCTCGGCACGGAGTATCTCCACGCCCCCTTCCCGGTGCTGCTCGCCCTCGGCGGATTCGCCGTCCTCGGGCCCGACCTGGCCCGCGTCTACTTCGCGCTCGCCCTCGTCGTCTTCACCTGGCTCGCCCTCGTGGCCTGGCTGGCGCGCGCGCTGCCGCCCGGCCTGCGCGCCGCCGTCGTGCTCGGCTCGCTCACGCTGCCCTTCGTCGCCACCGCCGCGCAGCAATTCCGCCCCGACCCGATGTGGACCATCGTGCTCTCCGCGGCCGGCGTGTTTTTTCTCGCCGCCGAACGCCCGTTCGCCGGCCGCCGTCCCGCCGTGCTCTACGGCCTCGCCCTCGGCCTCGCGCTGCTGACGAAGCCCTCGACCTTCGCGATGACGTTTCTCGTTATGGGCGGCTGCTGGCTGCTCGCCGCCGGCGCGGCCCTCGTCACCCGCCGCGCCGACGCCCGCGCGCTCGGCGTCTCCCTGGCCTGGACCGCCGCGGTCGCCGTGCTGGTCTGCGGCTGGTATGTCGGCCCGAACGCCCGCCCGATTTTCGACTACTTCTACCAGAACAGCTTTGGCGAAAACCGGGATGTCTGGGGTTACAAATTCGGCCTCTGGAAGCAGTGGACGTATTACTTCCAGGGTCCCGCCCTCGCCTCGAATCTCGGCGGCCTCGTCTTCCCGCTCCTCTTCGCCTACCTCGTCGGCGCCGGGCGCGACCTCTGGCGCGGCGAAACCCTCTTCGTGCGCATCCGCGGCGGGGCGTTTCTCTGGATGCTCGGCGGCCTCATCCTCGTGAACAGCGCCTTCGGCATGAAAAGCCCGTATCTCGGTGGGTCGCTCTACGGCTTCCTCATGTTCGGCGCCCTCTGGCAGATCACCCGCTTTCTGGGCTGGGGCATCACCGCCGGCTGGTGGGCCTCCCGCCCGCGCCAAATCGTGGCGGCCCTCGGCTTCTGCGCCGTGATGCTCGGCGGCATGAGCTACCCCGAGGTCTGCGTCGTCAACCGCTTCACCGCCGCGCCGGTCACCGCGATCAACCGCGGCGTCTTTCGCGACCTCGCCCGCAACGCCCAGGCCGGCCAGACGCTCCTCGCCGTCCAGTCCGGGCCGGTCGTGCATGAATACCTCGCCATGGCCCTTCGCGCGAAAAAGCGGCCCATCGAAATCCGCAGCGGCGCCTTCTTCAGCGACCTCGACCGGCTCAAACGCGTCGCCCGCAAGACGGATTTCGTGCTCCTCCAGGACCCCGGGACCCTCGGCCGCCCCGGGGCCGAAATGCCGTCCGAGGCCCTCCTGCCGTCCGCCCTGACCTTTTTCCAGGGCAGCCCCGACTGGCAGTTGGTCAACCAATACCCCGATCAACGCGGCAAGTTCGTTTACCTCTACCGCAACCTCTCGCCCGCCCGATGAACGTCTGCGTGGTGATTCCCTGCTACCGGGATGCCGACCGCCTCGCGCGCTACCTGCCGCTCCTCGCGGAGGCCCTCCCCGCCGACGCCGGCGCCACGCTCCTCGTCGTCGACGACGGCTCGGGCCCCGGGCACGCCGAACATACCGCCGAAGTCGTCGAAGCCGCCCGCGCCCGCTTCCCCCACGTCCTGCCGCTCCTCGCGCTGCCGGCCAATCGCGGCAAGGGCGGTGCCGTTTACGCCGGCTGGGAGGCCGCCCCCGCCGACGCCGAATGGCTTGCCTTCGTCGACGCCGACGGTGCCGTCTCCGCGCCCGAGGTGGCGCGCGTTTTGGAACTCGTGCGCGCCGACTCCACCGGCACCGCCGCCTGGCTCGCCAGCCGCGTCAAAATGCTCGGCCATACCGTCGACCGCAGCGTGAAGCGCCACCTCAGCGGGCGGATCTTCGCCACGCTCACCTCGATCGCCACCGGGCTCGGCGTCTACGACTCCCAGTGCGGGCTCAAGGTCGTCCGCCGCGACGCCTTCGCGCGCATCCGCCCCCACCTGCGCGAAACCCGCTTCGCCTTTGACGTCGAACTGCTCGTCCACCTCGACCGTGCCGGATACCGCCTCCGCGAAGTGCCCGTGGACTGGAGCGACGTCCCCGGCAGCAAGGTCGCCCTCGGCCGCGACAGCCTCCAAATGGCCGGCGCACTCCTGCGCATTCGCCGCGGGTTGGCCCCAATTTCACGCCCCTAGCGAATCCTGCTTGCGTCGGGCCGTCCGCCCGCCGACTTATGAAGCACCATGTTTTGGAAACGCCTGGGGAATAAGCCGGTGCTCGGCGTTGGCCTTGGCGTTGGCCTCGTGGGTGCCGTCGCCCTGGCCGTGCGCTACGGCATGCAGCGCGTCACCCGCCAGCCGTTGCCCGACATCATTTCCCCCGCGATCTTCGCGACCCGCGTCTGCCAGAGCACGCACGGCGAAATCGTCTACCACACCTCGGGCGCGGGGGAGCCCCTCGTCTTCCTCCACGGCATCTACCCCGGGGCCTCGTCGTTTGAATGGTCGCGCGTCTACCCGCAGTTCGCCGTCGGCTGGCAGGTCGTCGCGCCGGACCTCATCGGCTTCGGCGAGTCCGAGCGCCCCCGCCGTGGCCTGGACGCCGACGACCACGTGCGTGCCCTCGCCGATCTGCTCTTTACCGTCAGTCCCGGCCAGCCCGCCACCCTCGTCGCCTCCGGCTTCGGTGCCGCCCTCGCCGTGAAGCTGGCCGTCCAGCACCCCGACCTCGTCCGTCGCCTCGTGCTCTACGCGCCCATCGGCCTCGACGCCTCGCTCCGCCGCATGCCCTTCGGCATGGCCGCGCTCTCCCGCGTCCCCGCCCTCAACCGTTTCGTTTACCGGAACTACTTCGCCCGCGGGCCCTTCATCCGCGGTTGGGTCAGCCGCTTCGGCTACGGCGACCCCTCCCGCGCCGGCGACGACATCATCGACGTGCTCACGAGCTTTGCCGGCCAATACGGCGCCGAGCACGCCATGCTCGCATTCCTCCGCGGCCGTCTCCTCTACGACGTGAAATCCCAGCTCGGCCGCCTCGCCCCGCCCGTCTCGGTCCTCTGGCCCAACCTCCCCGACCGCTACCCGCCCGCCGCCGCCGAGCGGCTCGTCGCCGCCATGCCCCGCGCCCGCCTCCTGCTGGCCGGCTGCACCGCCGCGCTCGGCGCGCTCGAAACCCCCGACATTCTCCAGCGCCTCCTCGACGAGGAACTCCACCGCGCCGAGGCCGCCTGACCGCCCGGCAAAAAGCCTTCCCGATCCTTGCACTTTCGCCGCGCCGACCCCATAAACGTCGCGCTGCCGTGAACGTCTCCGATCTCCGGGAAATTCTCCAATACGTGCCCCGCTTCCGGGGCCGCACGTTCGTGGTTGCGGTCGACGGGGAAGTCGCCGCCTCCCCGAATTTTCAAAACATCCTCCTCGACCTCGCCGTGCTCCGCTCCCTCAGCGTGCGCACCGTCGTCGTCCACGGCGCCAGCTGGCAGATCGGCGAACTCGCCCGCGACCGCGGCGTCGCCCTCACCAACGCCGACGGCACCGGCATCACCGACGCCGGCACGCTTCAGGTCAGCATCGACGCCGCCATCCGGCTCACCAACGAAATCATGGAGGGCCTCTCGGCCGTGGACCTCCGCGCCGCCTACCTCAACGCCATCATCGCGCACCCCGCCGGCATCCTCGGCGGCACCGATTTCCAATTCACCGGCCGGGTCGAACGCGTCGACACTAAGGCGCTCAAGCTCCTCCTCGAGGAAGGCATTGTGCCCGTCATCCCCCCGCTCGGTTTTGACGGCGAAGGCCGCACCTACCGCGTGAACTCCGACAGCATCGCCGTCGAGGTCGCCGAGGCCCTGCAAGCCGCCAAAATCATTTTCCTCGCGCCCACCGCCGCCTTCCAGCCCGCCGGCTGGCTGCCGCGCCTCCTCTCCATTGCCGAGACCGAGGACGTCCTCCGCCGCCACCGCGCCACCGCCCCCGTCGGCCTGCTCTCCAAGCTCGAGGCCGCCGCTCGCGCCTGCCGCCAGGGCGTGCCCCGCGCCCACCTCCTCGACGGCGAGATCAACGAAGCCCTGCTCACCGAAATCTTCAGCCACGAAGGCTTCGGCACCATGGTCTACTCCAACGAATACCAGCAGATCCGCCGCATCTTCAAAAAGGACGTCCGCAGCGTGATGACGCTCATCCGGCAGTCCGTGCAAAGCGAGGAACTCGTCAACCGCACCCGCAACGACATCCTCGAACACATCGAGGATTACTGGGTCCTCGAGGTCGACCGGCAGCCCGTCGCCTGCGTCGCCCTCCACGTCTACCCCGAGGAAAAGGCCGGCGAGCTCGCCTGCCTCTACGTCAGCAAGGCCCACGAAAACCAGGGCTACGGCCGCAAGCTCATGGGCTTCGTCGAAAGCCTCGCCCGCGACAAGGGCCTCACCCGCCTCTTCGCCCTCTCCACCCAGGCCTTTATGTTCCTCCAGCAAAAAGGCGGTTACGCCGAGATCTCCCCCGAGGCCCTGCCGCCGGTCCGCCTCGAACGATACGTCCAGAGCGGCCGCCGCTCCAAGGTGCTCGTGAAATCGATCGCCGCCGCCTGATGCACCCCTCCCTCAATGGTTGGAACCTGTTTGTCGACGGGTTCGTCATCGTCGTTTATTTCGTCGCCATCGTCGGCATCGGGCTCTACGCCGGCCGGCGCAACACCAGCCTCAAGGAGTTCTCCCTCGGCGGACACAGCATCCCCTGGTGGGCCGTGCTCGCCTCCATCATCGCCGCGGAAACCAGCGCCGCGACCTTTCTCGGCGCACCCGCCGAGGGCTTCAAGACCCGCAGCTTCGCCTACGCCCAGCTCGCCATCGGCACCATCATCGCCCGCATCATCATCGCCTACCTCTTCATCGCGCCCTACTACAAATACAACGTCCAGAGCATCTACGAATTCCTCACCATCCGCTTCGGCACCCGCACGAAAAACATGGCCAGCGGCATCTTCCTGGTCACCCGCGTGCTCGGCATCGGCGTGCGGCTCTACCTCGGCGGCGTGATCCTCGTCGTCATCTGGCGCTACCTCCTGCCGGACATTCCCGTTAACCTCGGCACCTACTTCTGGGGCATCGTCTTCGTCACCTTCGTCACCACGCTCTACACCGCCATCGGCGGCATCAAGGCCGTCGTCTGGACCGACCTCATCCAGGCCTGCCTCATGATCGGCGCCATCTTTTTCGCCATCGGCGCCATCCTCATGGACATCCCCGGCGGCCTGGCCGAGGTCGGCCGCCGCCTCGAAGGGCAGGATCTCTCGATGTTCCAGACCGGCTGGGACGCCGCGAAACCCTTCGGCGACGCGCTCCGCGGCATGCTCGAAAATCCCTACACGATCTTCGCCGCCGTCATCGGCTCGACCTTCCTCACCATGGCCAC
>JAIYAZ010000093.1 GCA_027488755.1 Verrucomicrobiaceae bacterium
TCAAAAACGGCAACGTCACCTACAGCGCGCTCACCGGCTCGACCGACGCCACCAACGTCCGCGTCGAGGGCGGCACCTTCACCATCGCCCCGACCTCGGCGCGCTACCAGGTCGCCTCGGCCAACCAGACCTTCCAGCTCCTCGGCGGACTCGTCGACGTCTCGAAGGTCACTTCCTTCGGCCTGCGCATCGGCGGCACCGGCAGCGCCACGCAGGTCGGCGCGCAGGCCGTCACCGCCACCCAGTCCGGCGGCGCGCTGCTCACCACGTTCTGCACCATCGGCGGCAACGACACCACGTCCGCAAAGAGCCCCGCCTACACCCTCACAAACGGCACCTTCACCACCACCAGCACCGCCGGAAACTCCCTCCAGATCGGCGCCGACCCCGCCGGCAACGGCACCGCCACCTTCGCCCTCGCCGGCGGCCGGCTCGTCGTCCCCGGCACGCTCAGCGGCGCGCAGGCCGGCGCGCGCCAGGTCTTCGCCTTCACCGGCGGCACCCTCGCCGCCGCCACCGTCAACGTCACCAACCTCCGCTCCTCCGCCGTCGACCCCGCCAACGGCACGCTCGCCCAATCCGGCGGCACGCTCGCCCCCGGCGATCTCGGCGTGGCCGGCCGCACCGCCCTCACCGGCAACTACAGCCTCGGCGCCGGTGCCGCGCTCGCCATCGACCTCGGCGGCCCCACCCAGGCCAGCGCCTTCCAGACCGGCCAATACGACCTCCTCACCGTCTCCGGCACCACCGCCCTCGCCGGCCCGCTCCGCATCAACCTCCTGCCCGGCTACACGCCCGCGAACTCCGCAAACTTCACCGTCCTCACCGGCACCGGCGCGCTCTCCGGCGCCTTCGCCAACGTCACCTTCGGCCAGCGCCTCGCGACCCAGGGAGGGGAGGGGACCTTCGTCGTCACCCAGGTCGGCAACACCGTCCGCCTCGGACAATTCCTCAACGCCCTCGACTCCTGGCGCCTCGCCAACCTCGGCTCCAGCGCGAACGCCGGCCTCGCCGCCGACGGCGCGGACCCCGACGGCGACGGCGTCCCGAACCTCCTCGAATACGCCCTGGACACCATTCCCACCTCCGCCGCCTCCGTCGCGACCCCCGGCCTCCAGGTCTCGGGTCTCCGTCCGCAGCCCTTGCTTCTCCAGATCTCCTTCCTCCGCGCCCGCGCCGACCTTACTTACATCGTCGAGGCCACCTCCGATCTCGCCGCACCCGCCGCCTGGTCCACCATCGCCACCAATCCTGGCTCCCTTGGCCAGCCCGTCACGGTCACCGACTCCGCCGATCTCTCCCTCACTCCCCGCCGCTTCCTCCGCCTCAGCGTTACCGCCCCATGAAGCGCTGCATCCTGTTCCTTTTCCTCGGGTTGATTGTCCGTCTTCCGGCCCAGACCACGCTCACCAAGGCCGACAACGCCACTGCCCTCGATCTCGCCGCCGCCTGGTCCCCCGCCCAGGCTCCCGCCGTTGCCGACACCCTGCTCTGGACGGGCACCTACGCCAGCGCCAGCGCCTCCAGTTCCATCGGCGCGGGTCTTTCCGTCAACCTGCTCCAGATCAGCTCGCCTTCCCGCGTCATGACTATCGCGACGGGCACCGGCGCCCTCCGGCTCGGCGCGGGCGTGGACATGGCCGCCTCCAGCCAGAGTTTTTCCGTCAACTCCCCGCTCATCCTCGGGGCGAACCAAACCTGGTCCATCAACTCCACCCGCACCCTCACCGTTGGCGGATCCGTCTCCGATGAAGGCGCCGCGCGAGTGCTCACCCTCGCCGGCAACGGCACCGTTTCATTCTCGGGCAATAACACCTTCTCCGGTGGCCTCTTCATCTCGCCGCCCTCCGGCGGCCTGCCCACCTACAAATTCGGCGGTAACAATCCCTCCTCCATCGCCCGCCTCACCGGCGGTGCGTTCCCTGCGCCTATCACCGCCAATGGCCGCCTCGATATCACCGCCCCCATCGCCTCTCTCGGCGTGATCTCCGGCAACAACTCGTCCGGCCTCGTCTGGAACAGCTCCACCACCTCGCAAAACCTCACCTTCGCCGTCGGTAGCAGCTTCTCGATGTTCCAGGTCGGCGCCGATAATTCGCGCGCCATCCTCCGCCAATTCGGCTCCGGCAACGTCTCCTTCTCCTTCTTCGGCTACAACACCGCCGCGCCCAGCTCCCAGCACACCTTCGACGGCGGCACCTGGCTCCTCGGCCAGATCGGCCAGAACAACACCGGCGCCCAGGCCAGCGGCACCTTCACGCTCACCAACGCCGCCAACGTCACCATCTCCGCGCAGGGCACCTTCGCCCACGGCACCTGGCGCGTCATCAACGGCTCTCTCCGCTTCAACTCCGCCATCGCCGTCCAGCACGGCAGCGCCACCGGCACCAACACCTCCCTCGTTTTCCAGGTCGACAACTCCGGCGGCGGCCCCGGCCTCCTCACCGCCACCGGCGGTCTCACCCTCGCCGACGGCGGCTCCATGGTGAACGCCAACTCCCTCACCATCGGTGCCGGCGGCACCGTAACCCTCGCCGGCGGTATCACCCTCGGCAGCACCACCGCCCGCACCGCCGAGACCGACACCATTAATCTCCAAGGCGGCAAACTCTCCTTCAATGGCACCCTCTCCGCCGCCGGCGCCGCCACCGGCCAGACCCGCACCTTCAACTGGACCGGTGGCCAGCTCACCGCCGCCACCATCACGCCGTCCGCCGGCTTCGCCCCCGCTGCCGCCGGCGGCGTCACTCCCACCGCGCTCGTCCAGACCGCCGGTATCCTCGCCCCGGGCGATGTCGGCGGCACCGGACGCACCACCATTAACGGTGCCTATTCCCTCGGCGCCAACGCCACCCTCGCCATCGACCTCGCCGGCCCTTCCGCCGCCACCGCCTTCCAGCAGACCGGCACCTCCGACCAGCTCGTCGTCAACAACGGCCCCGTCACCCTCGCCGGCAACCTCACCATATCCCTCGTCGGCGGCTACGTGCCGACCGCCAACGCGTCCTTCACCATCCTCAACAACACCGGCACCGGCGCGGGCCTCTCCGGCGCATTCGCCAACGCCGCCTCCGGTTCGCGCATCCTCACCGCCGATGGCAAGGGCTCCTTCCTCCTCACCGTCACATCCGCCGGCGTCGGCCTCTCCGATTTCCTCTGGGTCGCGCCCGAGCCCGTCATCACCGGCCAGCCGCTCTCACTCGCCGCCGCCACCGGCAAGACCGCGGTCTTCTCCGTCTCCGTCGCCGGCCGCGGACCCTTCACGTATCAATGGCGCAAGGACGGCGTAAACCTCTCCGGCGCGACCGCCGCCACCCTCATTCTTCCGAATCTCCAGGCCGCCTCGGCCGATTCCTACGACGTCGTCGTCACCAATTCCCTCGGCTCTGTCACCAGCTCCGCCGCCGCCCTCACCGTCGAGGGCGCCGTGCCCGGAGTGCTTCGCTTCGAGATGGACCAGACGCCCGTCTCCACCGCCGACGGCATCACCAACTCCGGCGGCACCGGCAACGGCACTCTCGTCGGCAGCCCGCTGCCCGCCGTCGTCACCGGGGCGCGCGCCTCCACCGGCTCCGCCTGGGATTTCTCCGCCAAAACCTCCTGGCTGCGCGTCCCCTCCACCACACCCTTCCTCCGCACGCTCGGCAACCGCCAGCTCTCCAACGGCATCACCTTCTCTTTCTGGATAAACCTTGCCTACGCCATCAACAGCGGCATGGATTCCGCCCGGCTCTTCCAGTTCAACAACGGCTCCGAGACCTACTCCGGCTACGTCAATGCCCCCTTCTTCACGCTCGGCCTGCCCGGCGAGCGACAGACCCTCACCTGGGCCGGGCTCGATGGCAATTGGGTCCACTACGTCGTCGTCTACGATTTTGAAAAGGCCACCAACAACGTCCTTCTCTACGGCAACAACGTCCTCCGCACCACCTACACCGTCGCCCCGCCCGCCCTCCGCTCCACCAACCCCGGCGACTTCGTCCTCGGGGCCATGGGACCCCAGGGCTACCTCTGGCCCGGCAAGATCGACCAGTTCCAGGTCTTCAACCGCGCCCTCGTCGCCGGCGAGGTGAACCAGCTCTGGACCGCCGGCGCCATCTCCAATCGTTCCCCAAGCGTGAGCGTCGGCGCCGGTCGCGACGTTCTGACCTGGCCCGCCAACAGCGTCACCGTCACCGCCTACGCGACCGACGACGCCCTGCCCACCGCCTCCCGCAACCTCACCCGCTCCTGGTCCAAGGTCAGTGGCCCCGGCACCGCCACCTTTGCGGGCAGCTCGCCCACCACCTCGCCGTCCGCGTTCTCCGACTCCACCACCGTCACCTTTTCCGCCGCCGGCACCTACGTGCTCCGCTGCACCGTAAGCGACGGTTCGCTCTCCAACTTCGGTGAGGTCACCGTCCAGGTCCTCGTCAACTCCGCCCCCGTCGTCACCGCGCGGGCCGACCGCACCACCGTCTCCTCCGCCGCGCCCGCCCGCGTCAACCTCACCGGCTACACCCGCGACGACGGCCTGCCCGTCTCCCCCGGCATGGTCGTCGCCACCTGGTCGCAGGTCTCCGGCCCCGCCACCGTCACTTTCGATCGCACCGACCTGCTCTCCACCGCGGTCACGCTCCCCGCCGTCCCCGGCGATTACGTCATCCGCCTCGCCGGCACCGACAGCGCGCTCACCAGCAACGCGGACCTGACGCTCACCGTCACCGAGAATTTCCCGCCCACCGTCGCCATCCAGACTTCCTCCCAGACACTCGCCTGGCCAAACACCACCGCCACCCTCACCGGCATCGTCACCGACGACGGCGTGCCCGGCTCACCTTCCGGCCAGTGGACCCAGATCAGCGGCCCCGCCACCGTAGCTTTCGCGAACGGCAACGCCCTCTCGACTACCGCTACGTTCCCTGCCAGCGGCCAATACGTCCTCCGCTTCACCGGCTCCGACGGGCAGAAAACCGCCTCTACCGACGCCTACTTCACCGTCTGGTCTCCCGGCGCTCCCTTCGTGAATCCCGGCAGCAGCCGCGCCGCCTGGCTGCCAAACGCCACCCTCCAGCTCAACGGCACATTCTCGGGCCACACCACCGCCTCGCCCGGCGTCGCCTGGTCCGTCCTGCAAACTCCGCCCGGCGTCGCCGCCAATACCGTCGCCTTCGCCTCGCCCAACAGCCTCCAGACCAACGTCAGCTTCACCTCCCCCGGCACCTACGTGCTCGGCCTCACCGTCACCGACGGTGCCGTGTCCAACACCGGCCGGCTCGTCGTGCAGGTTTACGACAGCACCGTCTCCACCGCCGCGTTCCGCAACCGCACCGTCCCCGGCGGCAACTTCGGTTACACCCGCTCCCAGCTCGACGCCTTCACCGGCGACCTCGCCCTCGAGTTCGACCTTGCCGGGATCGACTGGAATGTCGTCAAACCGCCGCCGCCCCCTGGCGTCCACCCCCGCCTCCTCGTCAACGCCGAGGACCTCCCCGAGCTCCGCGCCCGGCACGGCATCGGCCAACCCGCCACCACCACCGTCGGCCCCGTCCTCCTCCAAACCATCCGTGCCCGCTGCCTCGCCGAACTCACCGCGCCCGGCGCCACCTGGAACGCCGTCTTCAACCAGCTTCTCAACGGCGACACCACCCTCTATGCCGCCATGGACGGCGACGAGACCACCTACTTCTTCGGCATCCTCGCCTACGAGGCCTGGCGCTGCCTGCTTGAGAACGACACCGCCGCCGGCGCACGTGTCGGTGCCGCCATCGCCACCGCCTGCTCCCTCGACCTCGCCCGCATGCAGGCTTCGCCGACCGGCTACTGGGCCGCCATGGAGGGTCACCCCGGCACCTACTTCGACAACTTCACCAACGCCGTCCACTTCCACTTCACCGCCTACGCCTACGACTACGCCCATGCCTTCATGAGCGAGACGCAGCGATCCGTCGTCCGCCAGACGCTTTCCTTCGCTACCACCAACCAGACCATGGTCGGCCTCGACACCGTGCCCACCTGGTTCGCGAACTGTTCCAACCACATCTTCAACTCCGCCCTCTACATGCTCGCCAGCGTCCTCGCGATCGAGGGTGAGCCCGGCTATCCCGAGGACGTCCTGCCGCGCCTCGCCGCCGCCCACGACCGCCTCTACTCCATCGGCTTCGGCCCCGACGGCGCCATGTGGGAGGGCATGGGCAAGGGCCAGATGAACGCCGAAGCCCTCATCATGCTCGGCAAACGCGGCTACCTCGCCCCGCTCAGCACCGCCGCCCGTTACTGCATCCAGCGCCAATACCTCCACTCACTCGAAACCACCGGCTACGGCTTCACCTGGGACGAATACAATCCCGCCAACGGCGGCCGCAACAACTTCGCCGCCGCCCGCTACGCCGACGTCCCCGTCCTCAAGGCCCTCTACCCGCAGGACCCGCTCATCGACTTCGTCCTGCGCAACGAATACGGCCGCCCCGACTACCTCGCCAGCTCCCGCCTCACCACCATCTCCGGCTCGTTCATCTACTCCCGCGCCGACCAGCTCGTCCGCAGCGCCCTCCTCCGCGACTTCCGCACCGACCTCTCGTGGGATCAGGCCGTCGCGCAGCAGGTCGAGCCCTTCGCGTCGCTCTCCCAGCTCTTCAACTCCCGCGGCCTCGTCACCGCCCGCAGTTCCTGGCGCGCCGACGGCCTGCGCCTCATGTTCCTGCCCCGCGCCAACAATGGCGGCCACGCCCTCGCCGACCGCAACGCCGTCGCCCTCAGCGCCCTCGGTCGTGTCTGGCTCCCCGTCGCCGGCGTCAGCCCCGTCAGCGCCGGCGATACCTCCCTCGCCGCCTCCGTCCCGCGCATCGATAATGTCGGGCCCACCACCGTCCCCGTCCGCATGCTCGAGTTCCGCGACACGCCCGACTTCTTCGTCGCGGCATCGGATGCGAAGGACGCCTACAGCTACTCCGAGGCCGACCTTGTCACCGAAGCTGGCGCCATCTCCAACTTCATCACCCCCAACTCCCGTCTCATCACCCCGCGCCCCGTCGGCTGGGCCGATGTGCCCTTCTCCCTCGCCAATGACTGGCAGACCTCCGCCTACCCCTCCCGGCGCGATAATTTCCTCGTCCCGAACACACCCGTTCAACGCGCCTTCCGCACCATCGCCCTCGTGCGCGGTGAACGCCCCTACGCCCTCGTCGCCGACGATATCCAGAAGGACGCCACCGCGCGCACCTACACCTCGCGCCTCATGCTCGACGCCGACCTCACCAGCCTCACGGTGAACGGTAACGACGCCATCCTCACCGCGCCCGGTTCCACCACCAGCCTGCTCGTGCGGGTCGTCAATGCCTCCGGCGCGCCCACCTTCGCCCGCGTCTCTCCCTTCTCGCTCAACGCCCTCGACATCACCGTCACCGCCGTTTCGCCCGACTTCAAAGTCCTCCTCTATCCCTACCAGAACGGCGCCGCACTCCCGACCACGACTTGGAGCGGCAATGTCCTCACCGTCACCAGCGGCACGCAGGTTGACCGCATCCGTTTCGCCGCGAACGCCGACGGGCGCACCCGCCTCGCGCACACCCGCCCCACCGACCTCACCCCGCCCGTCCTCTCCGGCGTCACGGATGTCACCGTCACCCCCGATACCGCGAACCCCGTTCTCACCTTCCCCATCACCGCCACCGACAACGTGGACGGCCCCGTCCCCGTCACCCTTACCCGCGCGTCGGACGGCCTCGTCTTCGATCCCGCCGCCGGCGCCGCCTTCCCCGCCGGCACCACCACCACCGTCACTGCCGCCGCCACCGACTCCAGCCTCAACTCGGCAAACGCCACCTTCACCGTCACCGTCCAACCCTACACCACGCCCGCGCCCTCCGCGCCCTGGACGCTCGGTCAGGTCGGCGCCGGGACCGGCGGCTCCGCCTCCCACGACGCCATTGCCCGCGTCATGAGGATCACCGGCTTCGGCGGCGACATCTGGAGCGGCACCAGCGAAAACTTCACCTACGTATCCCGCCCCTGGACCGGTGACGGGGTCTTCACCGCCCGCGTCGCCTCGTTCACCGGTGGCACCGACAGCGCCGCCAAGGCCGGTATCATGTTCCGTGAAACCCCCGCCGCCGGCGCGAAAAGTAGCGTCTTTTATATGACCCGCGCGGGTGCCGCCACCTTCCAGAACAAGACCGTCACCAACGGCTCCTCCACCAACACGAACTTCTTCAGTTCCGCGACCTCCGGCCGCGGCGTCCCCGAGTGGATCCGCCTCGTGCGTAACGGCGACATCTTCTCCGGCTACTTCTCCGACGACGGCATCACCTGGACCCAGCAGGGCAACTCCACGGTCGTTTCCATGGCTGGCAACGCCATTACCGTCGGCCTCGCCGTCGGCCCCCGCACCACCAGCCAGAACACCACCGTCGCCTTCGACAACATCAGCTTCCTCGCCCGCCCCGCCGTGCCGACCGGCCTCGCTGCGTCCGCCAATGGCACCACCGTTGATCTGGCCTGGAGCGCCGTTCCCGACGCCGCCACCTACGCCGTGAAACGCTCCACCGTGCCCGGCGGCCCCTACACGACCATCGCCGCGTCCGTCACCGCCACCAATTTCACCGACGTCTCCGCCCCGACCGGCGCGGCGGTATTCTACGTCATCACCGCCTCCAACCTTGTCGGCGAGGGGCCCGCCTCCGCCGAAGTTTCCGCCACCCCGCGCACGCCGCTCCAATCCTGGCGCTGGGCGAACTTTGGCGTCACCGCTAACACCGGCAACGCTACTGACTCCTTCGACCCCGACGGCGACGGCGCGCCCAACTTCCTCGAATACGCCTTCGGCACGACGCCCACCTCGGCCGCCTCCGTTCCGAATCTTCAAACCAAGGTCTCCGGCAATCGGCTCCAACTTACCTTCACCCGCGCCCGCTCCGATCTCAGCTACCGGGTTGATGTCTCATCCGATCTGTCCACCTGGAACGCACTTGCCACCAATCCCGGTGCCGTCGGCCAGTCCATCACCGTCACCGACACCGTCGACTTCCCCGCCGCGACTCCGCCCCGCCGCTTCCTTCGCCTCCGCGTAACCAACCCGTGATGAAACCCCGCCGGCCCCGCCCCCCGCATCTGCGCCTCACCGCCGCCCTCCTCGCGGCGGCCTGCACCGCGCACGCCCAGGTCATTTACACAAAACTCGACAACACCCTCCCGCTCGATCAGGCCGCCAGCTGGAACCCCGCCGCCCTCCCGGCCGGCAACGACACGCTCACCTGGAACGGCACCTACGCGAACGCCACCGCCTCCGTTGGCGCCGGCCTCACCGCGCGCCAGCTCCACGTCGGCACCGTTTCCGCCGCCGTCACGATCAGCGCCGGCACCGGCAATCTCACCCTCGGCTCCGGCGGCGTCGACCTCACCACCGCGACGCAGGATCTCACCCTCGCCGCCCCGCTTCGCCTCTCCGCCGCCCAGTCCTGGCTCGTCCGCGGCGGCCGCAAGCTCGTCCTCACCGGCTCCCTCACCAACAACGCCTCCTCCTCCCTCACCGTCAACAACGCCTCGAACAACGGCCCGCTCATCCTCAGTCCCGCCGCCGGCAGCAACGTCACCCTCACCGGCAACACCACCGCCGCCGCCGCCCTGCTCGTCCAGGTGCGCAACGGCGGCCGTCTCATGCTCGGCGGCGACGACGTCCTCGCCCCCGCCACCACGAGCGTGAACACCCTCGTCAGCTCTGGCTCCCATGGCTCCCTCGCGCTCACCGGCAACGGCACCGTCCAGGTCAATTCCGGCACCTGGAACTTCGGCGACCTCGCCCGCAACGGCTCCGCCGATTTCTTCTCCGGAACCCTCGACGTGCGCGGCGGTCTCATCGCCTTCAACGGCGCGCGCTTCCTCGCCGGCGGCAACATCACCATCAGCGGCGGCACGCTCAAGTTCACCAACCTCGGCTCGATCTACTCGAACGGCGGCAAGTTCGCCCTCGGCTCCTCCGGCACCAACGCCACCGCCACCATGACTATCTCCGGCGGTCTCGTCGACTGGGCCCAGGCCAACGGCGCGGTCAACGGCGGCAACTCCCTCGGCCTCGCGA
Source organism: Verrucomicrobiaceae bacterium (assembly GCA_027488755.1). GTDB lineage: Bacteria > Verrucomicrobiota > Verrucomicrobiia > Chthoniobacterales > JAATET01 > JAATET01. The sequence goes on from JAIYAZ010000093.1 coordinate 10,055, forward strand.
TCCACACGCGCGTCTCCCAGACCGGCGGCATCGCCCAAAGCGGCCTCACCGTGGCCGGCGGCACCAACGGCGGCACCACCAACACGCTCACCATCGGCAGCTCCGGCCTCACCAGCACCGGCAGCGGCGCCACGCTCACCTATACCCCGCTCAACGTCCTCGCCGCCTACACCCTCTCCGGCGGCACCCTCCTCAGCGCCGGCACCATTCAGGGTATGACCCCCGCCGCCGCCGGCACGAACGGCAGCGCGGCCACGCCACCCAGCGTCACCGTCAATCCCGGCAGCGGCAACGTTCGCAACTTCAACTTCCTTGGCGGCACCCTCGCCACCGCCTCCTACAACGCGACCCTCCTCGGTTACGCCTCCGCGAACGCCACCGCCGGCGGCCCGCCTGCCGCCGACCCCACCGCGAACTCCGTCGGCCTCGGCACGCTCTACAACCACGGTGGCACCCTCGCCCCCGGCGGCGTCGGCACCGCCGGCCGCACCGCCCTCACCGGCAACTACGTCGCCACCGCCGCCGCCACGCTCGCCATCGACCTCGGCGGCACCACGCAGGCCACCGCCTTCCAGACCGGCCAATACGACCTCCTCACCGTCTCCGGCACCACCGCGCTCGGCGGCAATCTCTCCGTCAACGTCCTGCCCGGATTCACCCCCGCCGCGAACGCCACCTTCACCATCCTCAACAGCACCGGCACGCTCTCCGGCTCCTTCGCCAACGTCGCCTTCGGCAGCCGCGTCATCAGCGCAAATGGCCTCGCCACCTTCGTCGTCGCCAAATCCGGAAACACCGTCACCCTCGGCCAATACCTCCCCGTCACCGCCCCCACCGTCAGCGACACCCTCGCGCCCGGTTCCGTCGTCGAGGGCGGCACCGTCACCTTCAGCGTCACCGTCAGCAGCCTCGCTCCCGTCACCTACCAATGGCGCAAGGACGGCGTCGCCATCGACGGCGCGACCTCCGCCTCCCTCACGATCTCCGGCGCAACCGTGCTGGACGCCGGCACTTACGACGTCGTCATCACCAACTCCGCCGGCAGCTTCACCAGCTCCGGCTTCCCGCTCACCGTCACCCTCCCGCGCGTCGCCCAGGTCGTCACCCTCGACGCCGGCACCTCGCGCACCTTCTCCGCCACGCCCTCCGCCACCGCCTTCGCCTGGAAACTCAACGGCGCCGCCGTCGGCTCGAACAACGCCACCTTCACCTACGCGCCCGACGTGAACGCCGTCGGCACCCACTGGCTCAAGGTCCGCGAAACCTATTCCAACAACAGCACCTACGACCGCCAGTGGCTCATCCGCGTGCGCATCCCCGAGACCACCGCCGCGATCAAATACTACGTCTCCCCCACCGGCTCCGACGCGAACGCCGGCTCCATCGGCGCGCCCTTCCGCACGTTGGAAAAAGCCCGCGACACCCTCCGCACCCTCGGCCGCCCGCTGCCCGCCGGCGGCGCCGTCGTCTACCTCCGCGGCGGCACCCACACCCGCAACAGCACCTTCACGCTCAACGCCACCGACTCCGGCACCCCCGGCGCGCCCGTCGTCTACATGAGCTATCCCGGCGAGACCGCCACGATCTCCGGCGGCAAATCCCTCCTCGCCTCGCAGTTCGCCCCGCTCGCCTCCTCCGAGACCGCGCGCGTCGCCCCCGGCGTGGATGCCACCCGCATCTGGGAACTCGACCTCACCGCCGCCGGCATCACGCGCCGCGGTCCCTTCCCCGCCACCTACAACGAGTGGCAGATATACTCCCCGCTCTCGGGCAGCACCGCCGGCATCGGCGAACTTTTCTACAACGGCAAACGCATGCCGCTCTCCCGCTACCCGAACAACGACCTCACCGACGACCGCCTCACCGCGAACCTCCTCATGGACGGCGTGGCCACCGGCAACGCCACCGACGGCACCGGCTATCTCAACGCCGCCGGTAACTACACCTCGAGCAACGGCACCGTCACCATGGTCGGCGGCGCCTTCCACTACCGCGCCGCCGACGCCGCCCGCGTCTCCCGCTGGCAGACCGCGCTCTCCCGCGGCGGCCTCTGGGTCGTCGGCTACTGGCGCGTCGCCTGGCAGATCAACGGCGCCCGCGTGAACTTCATCGACGAAGGCAAACGCGCCTTCGGCTTCGCCACGAACACGAGCAACGCCAGCAACGCCCTCGTCTCCGGAGGCATCGGCAACAAATACAACCGCCCGCTCGGCAGCAAAACCGAGCCCTACTGGGTCGTGAACCTCCTCGAGGAACTCGACCAGCCCGGCGAGTGGTGCATCGATTTCAGCCGCAACCGCCTCTACTTCCTCATGAATGGGGCCGGTGCCCCCGCCGACAACAGCGTCGTCCTCACCGACGGCGGCGCCACCGCGCTGGTCCAGATTTCCGGCAACCACACGACCCTCCGCTCCCTCCGCTTTGAATCCTGCCTCGGCCAGGCCGTCCAGGTCCTCGGCGGCTCGCGCAACCTCATCGCCGGCTGCACCTTCAAAAACATCGGCGGCTACGCCGTCGACCTCAACAACCTCTCCGGCGGCACCTTCAACGGCGTCGTGAGCTCCACCATGAACGACCTCGGCGCCGGCGGCGTCCTCTCCCGCGGCGGCAACAACACCCAGTCCCCCCGCGTTCCGGTGAACAACTTCATCGTCAACAACCGCATCACCGACTACGCCCGCGTCGTCCGCGTCTACGCCGCCGCCGTCGACACCGGTTACATGTATGGCCGCCCCTCCGTCGGCGTCCGCGTCGCCCATAACACCACCAGCGGCAGCCCCCACGTCGGCATGCTCTGGCGGGACTTCGACCACGTCTACGAATACAACGACATCAGCAAATACTGCTCCTTCTCCGAGGACATGGGCGGCATCTACACGTTCAACGCGAACTACGTCAGTAACACCACCATCCGCTACAACCACGTTCACAACAGCGACCTCGGCGAAGGCATCTACTTCGACTCCGACCACATCAACGCCATCGTCTACGGCAACGTCGTCAACCTCAAACCGGTCGCCGACTCCGGCCGCAGCTACGGCTTCTACGACCAGAACCCCGGCGGCACCGCCCCCACCGCCGGCATGCCGCTCACCGACACCTACTACAACAACCTCGCCGTCAACTGCCGCTACGGTTTCCAGATTTACTCCGCCCCCGGCGGCGTCATCGAAAACAACGCCGGCTACAGCAACAGCCTCGCCTCCTTCCGCTGGAACCTCCTCGCCGTGGGCAACGGCTCCTACACCAGCTCCACCTCGAACGGCACCGCCCTCGGCTCCGGCCCGAACATCTCCTACGCCATCGACCCCGGTTTCCTCGACTTCGCCGCCGATGACCTCCGCCTCCGTCCCGACGCCGCCATCTACACCGACATGCCCGGCTTCGAGCCCATCCCGCTCGAAATGGCCGGCATCTACAACGACGAATTCCGCAGCGACGCCCGGATCTACCCGCCCTTCGTCACCACGACCGCGGCGACCAGCCACGGCGCCAACACCGCCACCTTCACCGGCGAACTCGTCTACCCGCAGTTCAACGCGGACACCACCGTCCAGCTCTACTGGGGCCCCACCGACGGCGGATCCAGTGAGTCCGGCTGGCAAAACGTCATCGATCTCGGCGCGCCCGCCTCCGGAACCCTTACGCAGGAACTCACCAGCCTCACGCCCGACACCCAGTATTTCTACCGCTTCCGCGCCACGAACGCCGCCGGCTCCCGCTGGGCTGAACAATCCGCCGCCGTCAAAACCTACCCCGCCGCCAACGTGGCCACCGGCGGCACCGCCGATGCCGCCAGCGGCGAGGCTTCCGCCGCGAACGCCTTCGATGGCGACCCCGCGACGAAGTGGCAGACCGCGCCCGGCATCACCACCGGCTGGATCCAATACCAGTTCGGCGGCGGCGCGGCCTTCGTCGTGACGCAGTATCAAATCACCAGCGCCGCCGATTCCCCCGCCCGCGATCCCCGCGACTGGCAGTTCCTCGGCTCGAACGACGGCCTCACCTGGACCACCCTCGACACCCGCTCCGGCGAGACCTTCTCGTCCCGCGGGCAGACGAAGACCTACTCGTTCGCGAACGCCCGCGCCTTCAAGTTCTACCGCCTGAACGTCACCGCCAACAACGGCGACGCCGACGGCCTCCAGATCGGCGATCTCCAGCTTCTCTCGCCCGTCATCACGCCCGACACCGTCGGCCCCGTCATCACCACGCCCGGCCCCGTCAGCGTCGCCGCCACCACCGTCGCCGGCACCACCGTGACTTACACGGTCACCGCCGTCGATGCCGGCTCGGGTTACGTCACCCCCACGGTGACCCCCGCCTCCGGCTCGTTCTTCAGCGTCGGCAACACGACCGTCAACGTCACCGCCAGCGACGCCTTCGGCAACACGTCCAACGCCTCCTTCGTTGTCACCGTCACCCCGCCCGTGCTGCCCGCCCCGTGGACGCAGCAGCGCGTCAGCGCCGCGACCTTCTCCAGCGCCGTCGCCTATTCCGCCTCGAACAACGGCACCTTCACCTTCCTCACCGGCGGCGGCGACATCTGGACCGGCACCACCGAGTCCTTCACCTACGCGTGGCAGCCGTGGACCGGCGACGGCATCTTCACCGCCCGCCTCGCCAGCCTCCTCTGCACGGACACCGGGGGCAAGGCCGGCATCATGTTCCGCGAAACGCTGTCCGTCGGCGCGAAAAACGCCATCGCCTACATGACCACCGCCGGCGCCAGCAACTTCCAGACAAAGCCCGCCACCAACGGCACCGCGACGAACAACTCCACCGGCGGCCGCGGCCTGCCCGAATGGATCCGCCTCGTCCGCAGCGGCAACACCTTCACCGGCTTCTTCTCGGTCGACGGCGTCTCCTGGACGCAGCAGGGCAACGCCACCACGATCTCGATGAACGGCACCACGCTCTACGTGGGCCTCGCCGTCGCCCCGCGCACCGCGACCTCCGCCAACGCCACCTTCGACAACGTCACCTTCCTCGCCCGCCCCGCCGCCGCCACCGGCTTCAGCGTCACCGGCGAAACCGGCCGCATCACCCTCGCGTGGAACGCCGTCGCCACCGCGGCGACCTACACCGTGAAACGCGGCCCCGCCGTCGGCGGCCCCTTCACCGTCCTCGCCAGTGGCCTCACCAGCCCCGGTTACACCGACGCCAACGTGCCGGCTGGCACCACGTATTTCTACGTCGTCACGGCCACCAACGCCGTGGGCGAGGGGAACGCCACCTCCGCCCTCGGCGCCACCTCGCTCTCCGCCCTCGAAGCCTGGCGGCAGCTCCATTTCGGAACCACCGTGTCCGCCGGCGACGCCGCCGATGACGCCGATCCCGACGGCGACCTCCTCACGAATTTCCAGGAATACGTCTTCGCCGGCGATCCCCTCATCCACGACCCCACGATCCGCCCGCAGACCCTCGTGGCCAACGGCCGCCTCCGCATCACCTTCAACCGCATCGCCGACCCCGCGCTCACCTACACGGTCGAAGGCACCTCCGCCCTCTCCGGCAACTGGACCTCCGTCTGGCAATCCTCCGGCCCCGCCAACACCCCCGGCCCCGTGTCCGTGGACGACACCACCGACATCCCCCCCGCCGGCCGCTTCCTCCGCCTCCGCGTGACCACGCCGTGATCATGAGACCGCGTCCTTCCCGCCTCCGGCTCCTGCTGCTCGCCCTCCTCGCGCTGGGCGTCGTCGCCGCGCCCGCGTCCCTTCGCGCCGGTTACAACGACCCGTTCGTGCGCGCGAAGGTCGTCCCGTCCGGCCAGCCGACCACCGCCGCGAACCAACCCATCCTCGCCCTCCCGCCCACCGGACCCGCCGCGGCAACCCTCGTGGCCGAGGCATTTTTCTTCACGCCCACGAGTTACTCCTGGTCGCAGGTCCTCCCGGCGGCGGGCAGCTCCCTCGCCTCGCTCGACGCCGTCACCTTTTCCGCGAACTCGACGACGGTTCCGCAGGTCAGCGTCACCTTCCCCAGCCGCGGCGTCTACCAACTCCAGGTCGTCGCCACCAACGGCACCGTCACCGCCCGCCAATACCTCTGGATCCAGGTCTGGGACCGCCTCTCCGGTTTCAACCCCCTCCAGCAGGTCGGCCGCAACCCCGGCCTCACCCCGCCCCCCTCTGTGCGCCAGCTTTCCCCCGACCCCGGTCCCTACTTCCACCCCCGCCTGCTCTTCACCCGCGCCGACTGGCCCGACCTCAACGCCAAAACGAAAACTTCCACCGAAGTCTCCACCGCCCTCACCAGCCTCCAGACCTCGCTCGCCGCGAACTTCGACAAGTCCACCGCCCCCGCCGGCGTCCTCAAATCCTTCGCCGACATTCTCGTGACCTACGCCGACGGCGGCTACAACTCCACATACTACACGAACACCGTCCTGCCGTTCTACACGACGAACAATGCGGCCATGACGAGTCCGAATCTCCTCGGCCGCGCCCCCCGCGACGATTTCCCCGACGCCCTGCTCGCCGCCTCCTACCTCGCGTGGGTCAACGTCGACCCCACCCAGCCGCAATCCGCCGCCCCCACCGCCACGCAGGACCGCTTCCGTTACCTCGGCAAACTCGCCGCCGCCTTTGCGAAGGTCGAACTCGTCCGCGCCAACGGCGGCACCGTCCTCGCCGCCTACGACCTCGCCGTCGTCTACGACATCCTCTACGACTGGATGACCGACGCCCAGCGCACCACGCTCCGCGACTACCTCTACGCCATCGGCTACGATTGGTTTAACACCGGCGGCGGCGGCCTCTCCCGCACGCAGCCCGCCGCCTGGGTCGTCAACGGCGATTTCCCCAACCAGGTCGACGGCGCCATCCTCGCCAGCCTCGCCATCGAGGGCGAGGAATCCAGCGTCACCGCCTCCATCCGCACCACCTACGGCCCGAATGTCCCCGCCGTCACCGGCCCCGCCGCCTGGCCGAACGCCGCGCCTTCCTCCGTCTACAATCTCGCGCGCCAATCCAGCTGGCTCAGCGACACCTTCATCACCCCCTGGGGCTCCGCCCTCAACCACCATGCCTACCTCGAGTGGAGCCTCGCCTACCTCAGCCCCTCCGCCCTCGCGCTCGCCCGCCGCGGACAAAACAACTTCGTCACCACGCACCTCTACCAGTCCTCGCTCAGCGCCTTCAACGTCGCCTACCCGCGCCAGTCCGACGGCCGCCATGTCCTCTGGGACCACCACGACGCCACCAACTTCGCCACCGGCCCCGGCAGCAACAACGGCCGCTACATCCTCAAATACATGTTCCCCGATGACCCGCTCATCGACTTCATGCACCGCGCCTTCCGCGCCGAGGGCAGCACGCCGTTCGCGCAGGCCGTGTTCGGCTTCGACCCCGGCACCCAAAATCTCGCCGCCGTCGCCGCCGCCAAAAACATCCCCCTCACGCGCTTCGATCCCTTCCGCGGCGCCGCCAGCACCCGCAACTCCTGGGCCGACAACGACCTCGCCCTCTACTTCGAATGCCGCGCCGACGTGCAGGGCCACATGCACGCCGAGGCCAACAACTTCTCGCTCTACGCCCTCGGCCGCGCCTGGAGCTGCCCGCCCGGCTACCACTGCACGATCAACGACCTCTCCGCCACCGTCCTCATCCAGGACCCCTCCCTCGCCGCCGACCCCGCCACCGAGGGTTACATCGGCCAGAGCCCCAGCTCGGCCACGATGAACGTCACCCGCAGCCAGCACCCCCCGGCCCCCGCCAAATTCCTCGAAGCCGTCGAGGATCCCGCCGGCCAGTGGACCCTCTTCGCCGGAGACGCCTCGTCCGCCTACCGCTACGCCATCGAAAAGGGCCTCACCAGCAACCTCACCACCGGCCGCACCGAACTCTCGTTCTTCTACGACGGCTGGGCGAACCACCTCTCCGCCGCCGAACGCGCGAAGTGGCAGGATCCCTTCCTCGTCTCCAACCTCGCCTACAACCCCGTCCAATACGCCTTCCGCACGGTCTTCAGCGCCCGCGGCGCGCGCCCCTACGTCCTCGTGCTCGACGACATCACCGTCGATGGCGTCACCCCGCGCAACTACCGCTGGAACATGCCCGCCGCCATCAGCTTCGGCCCCAGCGGCGGCCGCTTCGTCGACGCCCGGAACAACAGCGTCTTCTCGTCCATGGCCATCCAGGCGAACGCCACCGCCACCGACGCCGTCCTCTACCACTCGCCCATCGACGACGAAAAAACCCCCGGCCAGACCGGACTGCCGCGCCTGCTCGTCCGCGATGTGACCGAGCGCCCCACCGCCGGCCAGCCCGCCATCACCCTCGACAAGCGCGCCGTCGGCGACCCCCGCAGCAACCTCTCCTACGGCTGGGACAACAACTCGCTCAAATACGGCTACGTCGCCTCCAGCCGCCTCCTCATCACCCGGCAAAACGTCGCCACCCCCGGCTTCAAGGTCCTGCTCTTCCCCTACCGCACCGGCGAACTCCCGCCGCTCACCACGTGGAGCAACAACCAGACCGTCCTCACCGTCGACCTCCGCAACGGCTTCACCGACCGCATCACCCTCGATCCCACCCGCGCCGACAAACGCACCCGCGTCGTCGGCTTCTCCCGCAGCGCCAGCGGCCGCACCGCCCCCACGCTCGTCGTGCCCGCCGATTTTTCCGTCGCGGCCAGCCCGCTGTTCGTCGCCTTCACCGGACAGGACGGCGCCGCGCCGAACTTCTCCGTCACCACCACCGACGACGCCGGCACCCCGCTCACGCCCACCCTCAGCTCCCCGCCCGGCACGATCTTCCCCGTCGGCACGCACCCCGTCACCGCCAGCGTCACCGACAGCCGCGGTCAAACCACCACCCGCCAGTTCACGATCACCGTCACGCCTTACCTGCCCCCCGCGCCGCCCGCCCCGTGGACCGTGCGCAACATCGGCACGCAGCCCGTCACCCCCGGCTCCGCCACGCTCAATCCCTTCACCCGCGTGTTCGCCGTCACCGGCAACGGCGGCACCTCCGGCACCAACGGCGACATCTGGTCCGGCACCAGCGAAGGCTTCACCTACCTCTCCCAAAACTGGACCGGCGACGGCATCTTCACCGCCCGCGTCGCCTCCTTCAGCTCCACGGATTCCGGCGCCAAGTCCGGCATCATGTTCCGCGAAACCCTCACCGCCGGCGCGAAGAACAGCATCATGTATCTGACCCGCGCCGGGTCAGCGATTTTCCAAAACAAGACCACGACCAGCGGCGGCGTCACCAGCCCCACGACCGCCAACCGCGGCATCCCCGAGTGGATCCGCCTCGTCCGCTCCGGCAATACCTTCACCGGCTTTTATTCCGATGACGGGCAGACCTGGGTGCAGCAGGGCAACGCCACCGCCATCACCATGAACGGCACCGCCCTCACCGTCGGCCTCGCCGCCGCCCCGCGCACCGGCGGCACCACGGCCAACGTCACCTTCGACAACGTCAGCTTCCTCGGCCGCCCCGCCGCCCCCGCCGGCCTCACCGCCACCCCCGCCGTCGGCCGCGTCGATCTCGCCTGGTCCGACGTGCCGGACGCCGCGACCTACACCGTCCGCCGCTCCGCCACCCCCGGCGGATCCGCCACGACCCTCGCCACCGGCCTCACCGCCCGCACGTTCTCCGATGCGACCCTCGCTCCCGGCACCACGGGCTATTACGTCGTCGTCGCCGGCAACGTCGTGGGCGAGGGGACCCCGTCCGCCGAGGTGAACGCCGCCCCGCTCACCGCCCTGCAGGGCTGGCGGCGCAGCGAGTTCAACTCCACGCTCAACTCCGGCTCCGCCGCCGACGCCGGCGACCCCGACGGCGACGGGGTGACCAACCTCCTCGAATACGCCCTCGGCACCGCGCCAAAGATTCCCGGCCCGCCCATTCACGAAAGCCACGTCGCCAACCGCCGCCTCCACCTCACCTTCCCGCGCCTCCGCTCCGACGTGACCTACGTCGTCGAGGCCTGCTCCGACGTCTCCGGTTGGTCCGTGCTCGCCACCAACCCCGGCACCGTCGGGCAGAACGTCACCATCTCCGATTCCGTCGACACCGCCGCCCCCGGCAGCCCCCGCCGCTTCCTCCGTCTGCGCGTGACCACGCCATGATTCCCCGCCTGCCCCGCTTCCCATTCAGCATTGCTCGGCGCCCCTCGCTGCGCCGCGCCGCGGGTGCGCTTGTCCTCGCCGCCTCCGCGCACCTGCCCGCAGCAGCCGCGGCGGATATCGGCCCGCGGGACCTCGCGCCCTACAACGTCATCTGGGATGCGCCCAGCGAGGATTCCAGCGGCTCCATGCCGCTCGGCAACGGAGAGATCGGCGTCAACCTCTGGGTCGAAAAATCCACCGGCGACGTGCTCCTCTATCTCGCCCGCGGCGACGCCTGGACGGAAAACGTCGTGCTCTACCGCGGGGACTACGGACTCGCCAAGGTCGGCCGCGTGCGCGTGAAACTCGGCAACGCCGCGTTCCTCAAGCCCGCCCGCTTCCGGCAGGAATTCGACCTCGCCACAGCTTCGGTCACCGTCGAGGCCGATGGCACCAAGCTCCGCGCCTGGGTCGATGCGAACCGCCCCGTCGTTCACCTGGAATTCACCGCCCCCGCTCCCTTCCGCCTGCGGACGGAAATCGAGACCTACCGCAAGGCGGAGATGCGCGGCACCCTCAAGTTCCAAAAGGTCCTCTACTCCGATTCGCTAAAACCCGCCGGTGGTGGCGATGCCCTCATTCTTTCCCGGGACACCCTCCTCCCGCCCCAACCCTCCCAAATCGGCTGGTGCTACCGGAACCAAAACCCCTACCGCATCCCCGAGTTGGAAAACTGGACCTTCGGCGCGCTTGTCCGCAGCGCCGCCATGAAATCCGACGGCGCCTCCGCCCTCGAATCCCGCGAACCCGCGGCGGACCAGCGCCTCGAAATCGCCGCCTTCGCCTTCCCGGCCGATTCCGTCGCCGACTGGCAGCGCGAGGCCGAGGCACGTCTCGACAAAAATCCCGCCCCCGACCCCGCCGCCGCCTGGGCCGCGCACGTCGCTTGGTGGCACGACTTCTGGAACCGCAGCTTCATCTTCGTCGAAGGCGACCCGGACGCCCGCGCGCTCACCCAGGGCTATCTGCTCGGCCGCCAGCTCCAGGCCTTTCAGGGGAGGGGAGCCTACCCGATCAAATTCAACGGCGGCCTCTTCAACTTCGATAACGTGTGCCGCGTCCGAAGTCTCCAAACGGGCGAGTTCGAGGTGCGCCCGGTCAACGGCGACTACCGCGAGTGGGGCGGCCATTACTGGTTCCAGAACACCCGGCCCATGTATTGGCCCATGATGGCATCGGGGGATTTCGACCTCATGCGTCCCTTTTTCCGCATGTATCGGGACATCCTTTTCCGAAACGAAAAGGACGTCCGCACCCACTACGACCACGCCGGCGCCTATCTCGCCGAGACGGCACCGTTCATCGGCGGGCTCCCGAAAATCACCGCCGACCAGGAGGGTAACCACACTCGCCACTACTACACGCCGATCCTCGAAATGAGCGTCCTGCTCCTCGACTACTTCGACCACACCCGCGACGAAACCTTCGCCCGCGAATACCTCGTTCCAATGACGGATCTCGGCCTCACGTTTTTCCGCGAGCATTTTCCCCGCGACGAACAGGGCCGCCTCCGCATCGAGCCCGCGAATTCCGCGGAGATGTTCTGGAAAACCCGCAACCCGGTCACCGATGTCGCCGGCCTTCACTACCTCCTCCCCCGCCTGCTCGAGCTGCCCGACTCCTGCGTCCCGCCGGAAACCAGGGCCCGCTGGCGCGAAATGCTCGCCATCCTCCCGCCGATCCCGCAGCGCCGCGAAGGCGACCTCACCCGGCTCCTCCCCTACGAATTCGCCGCCGACGAAAAGGCCTACAACAAGGAAAATCCCGAACTCTACGCCATCTACCCCTTCCGCCTCTTCACCGTCGGCCAGGGCGCCGAAAACCAAAAAATCGGTCGCGCAAACTTCGACCTTCGCCGTTTCAAGCGCGCCGGCTGCTGGTATCAGGATCCCGTCCAGGCCGCCCTCGTCGGGGACGCCGACTCCGCCGCCCGCGACACCCTCCACGCCCTCACCAATCGCGACCCCCGTTGCCGCTTCCCCGCGTTCTGGGCCGCCGGCAACGACTACACGCCCGACTTTGACAACGGCGGCCACGGCCTCCACGCCCTCCAATTAATGCTCCTCCAATCCGTCGGGAAATCGCTCTACATCGCCCCCGCCTGGCCCCGCAAGTGGAACGCGCGCTTCCGTCTGCACGCCGCATCGAATACCGTCGTCGAAGGCTCCATCCAGGACGGCGTCCCCACGCTCCTCGCCTTCACCCCCGCCGCCCGGCGCGCCGACGCCGTTCTCCCCGACTCCCCCCGCCCCCTTTCCGTCCCCTAATCCTCCACCACCCTCCCACCATGAAAACCAACCGCCTCCTCCCCCGCCTCCTTCTCCCGTTCGTGGCGCTCTGCGCCCCGCTCGGTGCGGCCACCCAGGAAATCTGGGTCTCCCCCTCCGGTAAGGACGACAACGCCGGCACGAAAGCCTCGCCTGTCGCCACCATCGAGCGAGCGACCGATCTCGTCCGCGCCGCCCGCGCCGCGAAACCCGCCGACGCCGTCACCGTCTGGCTCGCCCCCGGCGAATATCCGCAGACCCAGAGCATCCTCTTCGGCGCCGCGGATTCCGGCACTGCCGCCGCTCCCGTCGTCTGGCGCGGCGTCAATCGCGACACCGTCCGCATCATCGGCGCGAAACCCGTCGCCCCCGACCGCTTCAAGGCCGTGGAGGACCCCGCCCTGCTTGAGCGCATGGACCCCGCCGCGCGCGGCAAGATCGTGGAAATGGATCTCACCGCCGAGGGCATCGAACACGCGAAGGAACTCCCCGACTACGTCCGCGACGCCGCCGACCTCTGCATCCTCTTCTTCAATGGCAAGCGCCTCCCGCTCTCCCGCTGGCCCAACGGCGAATACGGCTACACCACCATGGCCCGCGTCATCAGCAGCGGCAACTTCAAGGCCAACCGCCCCGACGGCGGCGTCTTTGAATACCGCGAGGACCGCCCCGCCCGCTGGCAGACCGCCCTCAACGACGGCGGCGTCTGGATTCGCGGCTTCTGGCGTGTGCCCTGGGTCGCTGAGACCATCCGCGTGAAGTCCATCGATCCCGCCCAGAAAACCATCACCCTCAACGTCTCGATCTCCAACGGCATCGGCTCGAAATACTCCAAGCTCGTCGACGGCACCCGCGTCGGTGACGGCAAGGAAAACTGGTATGCCCTCAATCTCCTCGAGGAGATCGACCAACCCGGCGAATGGGCCATCGACTTCAAGCGCCAGCGCCTCTACCTCTGGCCGCCGGCCCCGCTCACCCCGGGCGCACTCGTCATCGCCGACCACAACGCCCCGCTCCTCCGCTTCGAGGGCGCCAGCCACGTGACCCTGCGTGACGTCAGCATCGGCCTCCAGCTCGGCGACGCCATCACCATCAACGATGGCGAGGCCGTCCAGATCGCCGGCTGCCACATCGAGGGCGTGGCCAAAAAGGGCATCGTCATCCGCGGCGGAAAAAATCACCGCGTCCTGAGCTGCGACATCTCCGAGATCGGCCTTACCTCGATTGACGTCCTCGGCGGCGACCGCCCGACGCTCACCCCCAGCGGCCACCAGATCGTGAACAACCACATCTTCCGCGTCGCCCTCGGTGCCCCCGTGCCGGCCCTCACCGCCGGCCTCGACATCAAGAATCAGCAGCTCGTCGGCGCCCGCATCGCCAACAACCGCATCCACGACGCGAGCTACGGCGGCATTACCTTCGCCGGCAACGACAACGTTCTTGAGCTCAACGAAATCTACCGCATCGGCCTCGACGGCGGCGACCTCGGCGGCTTCTACAACACCGGCGGCTGGACCACCCGCGGCAACGTCGTCCGCGGCAACCTCATCCACCACAGCGAGAACGCCAACGCCGTTTACATGGACGACGGCGCCAGCGGCGTGCTCGTCGAAAGCAACATCATGTATCGCACCGAATCCGGCGGATTCATCGGCGGCGGCCACGACAACATCATCCGCGGCAACCTCATGGTGGAATGCGAACGCGCCATCCACGTCGACGACCGCGGCATCGCCCGCAAATACGTCGCCACCGACCCGCGCCTCCGCGGCGACCTGAATTCCGTGCCTTTCCTCGAGTCCCCGTGGAAGGACCGCTTCCCCGCCCTCACCCGCATTCTCGAAACCGACCCCGCCATCCCCGCCGGCAACGTCATCGCCGACAATGCCGCCGTGGCCTGCCCCGCCTTCGCCCGCCAGAGCGGCAAGGCCGAGTCCCTCACCGGATTCACCTTCGAGAACAACAACGAATTCCCGAACCTCGACGTGCTCGTCGATCCCGCCGCGCTGAACTTCCAGGCCAAGGATCCCGCCGCCACGCCCGAGATCGCCGCGCTCAAGGTCCCGAAACTCGCCCAAATCGGCCTCCAGCTCGACGCCTACCGCAAGACCCTGCCCGAGCGGAACTGGGATCTCCTCCGCACCGGCGACACGAAGCGCAAATCCTTTGATTCCCAGCAGGACGTCGAGGCCTATCCCCGTTAGACTTCAGCCGTCCCGTCGAAAAATCCCCCCCATGAACATTCCAATCTGGAAGCTCCTCGCCGTTGCCGCGAGCCTGCTCGGCCCCGCCGCGCCGGCCGCGGCGGCGGATCCCCGCCCCGTCACCTGGACCGAGCCCGGCCACGACTCGCAGGACTCCATGCCCCTCGGCAACGGTGACCTCGGGCTCAACGTCTGGACCCAACCCGACGGAATCGTCCGCTTCTACCTCTCGAAAACCGACGCGTGGAGCGAAGCCCCGCGCAGCGAGCTCGTCAAACTCGGCCGCGTCGCCCTCGCGCTCTCGCCCAACCCCTTCGCCGGCGCGCAGGACTTCCGCCAAACGCTCGACCCGCTAACCGCCGCCCTCACCCTCTCCGGCGGCGGCTGCCGCGTGCGCATCTGGATCGACGCCAACGCCCCCGTCGTCCGCGTCGAAATCACCGCCGACCAGCCGCTCACCGCCACCGTCCAGCTCGAACCCTGGCGCACCGAGCCCAAGGGCAAGGTCACCGCCGACGTCGTCGTCCCCGACGATCCCGCCGGCATCACCTGGTATCACCGCAACGCCGCCACCCGCGTCGATCCCCAACTCGCCGACCGCACCTTCGGCGGCCGCCTTTTCGGGCCCGGACTCGCGCGCACCTCCCTGCGCGAACTCACCTCCGCGAAACCCGCCCGCACCCAAACCCTCATCCTCGTCGCGCTCACCACCCCCGCGGGCCCGCTCGCCGACTGGACCGCCCGGCTCAACGAAATCGCCGCCACCGCCGCCGCGCAGGATCCCGCCCGCGCCTGGGCCGCGCACGTCCGCTGGTGGCGCGAATTCTGGGACCGCAGCCACATCGTCGTCACCGGCGACGCCGACGCCGAGCGCGTCACCGACGGCTACGCGCTCCAGCGCTTCATCACCGCCGCCTCCGGCCGCGGCGCTTATCCGATCAAGTTCAACGGCTCGATCTTCGTCACCGACTTCCCCGGCAACACCACGAAGGACAAGGTCACAAAGGAAGTCATTCCGGCTCCCATGAACGCCGACGAACGCGCCTGGGGCGGCCAGTATTGGTTTCAAAACACCCGCCCGATGTATTGGCCCCGCCTCGCCGCCGGGGACTACGACCTCATGCTCCCGCTCTTCCGCATGTATCGCGACATGCTCCCGCTGAATTCCCGGCGCGTCCGCGAATTCTACGGCCACGACGGCGCCTACTTCCGCGAGACCGCGCCGTTCTGGGGCGACCTCGGGAAAATCAAACCCGAGGACAAGGGCAGCTACACCCAGCACTACTACCTGCCCATCCTCGAACTCTCCGCCATGGGCCTCGATTATTACGACCACACCGGCGACGAGACCTTCCTCCGCGACACGCTCCTGCCCGTCGCCACGGCCGGCCTCACGTTCTACGACGAGCACTTCCCCCGCGACCCGCAGGGCCGCCTGCTTCTCGAGCCGGTGAACTCCATCGAGATGTTCTGGAAGGTGCGTAACCCGCTCCCCGACCTCGCCGCGCTCCACGTCCTCCTCCCGCGGCTCCTCGCCCTCCCTCCCGACAAGGTCCCGCCCGCCGAACGCAAACGCTGGCAGGCCCTGCTCGCCGCGCTGCCGCCCATTCCCATTGGCGAGAAGGCCGGCCAGCGCGTCCTCCTGCCCTACGAGGGGGAACAAACCGCGCCCGGTCACAACACCGAGGTCCCCGAGCTCTACGCCGTTTACCCCTTCGCCCTCTACGGCGCCGGCCGGCCCGATCTCGACCTCGCCCGCGCCACGTTCGCCGCGCGCGCCATCAAGCGCACGAAATGCTGGCACCAGGATCCCGTCTGGGCCGCCTCGCTCGGCCTCGCCGAGGAAGCCCGCCGCGACGTGGTCGTCAACCTCACCAATCGCGACCCGCGCCTCCGCTTCCCCGCGTTCTGGGAAAAGGGCCACGACTTCGCCCCCGACCAGGACAACGGCGGCAACGGCGAACTCGCCCTCCAGCGCATGCTCCTCCAGACCGACGGCCGTCGCCTCCTGCTTCTCCCGGCCTGGCCCGCCGGGTGGTCCGCCGACTTCAAGCTCCACGCCCCCGGCCGCACCGTCGTCGCCGGCCGCGTGGACAAAGGCCGCCTCGTCGCCCTCGACGTGACCCCCGCCGCGCGCCGCGCCGACGTGGAATTTCTCGGCCCCGTCGCCCCCGATCTCCTCCCCCCGAAAAAGCCATGAGCATCACCCGCTTCCTCCTCCCCCTCCTTCTCCTCGGCTCCGCCACCGCCGGCGCCCAGCCGCTCGCGACCTTCATGACCGCGCCGCCGCCGGA
Source organism: Verrucomicrobiaceae bacterium (assembly GCA_027488755.1). GTDB lineage: Bacteria > Verrucomicrobiota > Verrucomicrobiia > Chthoniobacterales > JAATET01 > JAATET01. The sequence continues at coordinate 26,943 of JAIYAZ010000093.1, forward strand.
GGTCATCCCCTACGCAAATCGCGGCGGCCAGGAGCTCGTGCTGAACACCTTTCGCCCCGCCGGCCTCAAGCCCGGCGAAACCCGCCCCGCCATCGTCTGGATTCACGGCGGCGCGTGGATCGGCGGCAACACCGACGGCTTCATGCCGCTCGCCCGCTACTTCGCGAGCCGCGGGATGGTCGCTTTCAACATCACCTACCGCCTCGCGAAACCCGGCGAAACCGGCGTGGGCGACTGCATCGCCGACTGCCGCTCCGCCGTCCGTTACATCCGCGCCCACGCCGCGGAACTAGGCGTCGACCCGAACCGCATCGCGGTCATCGGCGACTCCGCCGGCGGTCACCTCGCCGCGGCCCTCGGCACGCTCCCCGGATTCGATCACCCCGACGACGACGTGAAAATCTCCAGCCGTCCCGACGTCAAGATCCTCTGCAACCCCGTGCTCGACCTTAAGGAGGACGACTGGATTCGCTTCGCCGTCGGCGGCCCCGCCCTTGCCGACCGCAAGACCACCCCGCGCCCCGATTCGCCCGAGGCCGTCGCCACCGCCCGCGCGCTGTCGCCCATCGACCACGTCGCGCCCGGGCAGCCTCCCGCCCTCATCCTGCACGGCCGTGCCGATCACGTCGTCCCGCTCAGCCAGGCCGAGCGCTTCCTCGCCGCCGCCCGCGCCGCCGGCAACCGCTGCGAACTCATCGTCCTCGAGGACAACATCGGCCACGCCTTCATCATCGCCGGCTACCGCTGGCCCGAGTCCGTTGTCGTTGACGCCGTCCGCCGGGTGGATGAATTTCTCGCCGCCCTCGGTTGGATCCAAGGTCCCCCCACGCTCACCACGTCCAATCCCCCCGCCTGGGCCACCCCGACGCCCAAGAAAAAATGACCCCCCTCCGTTTTCTCGCCCTCGTCCTCCTCGCCGGCTCCGCCCGCGCCGCGGAGTTCGCCCCCGTGTTCACCGACAACGCCGTGCTCCAGCGCGACATGCCCGTTACCGTTTGGGGCTCGGGCCGCGACGGCGAAAAGGTCACCGTCGAATTCGGTAAACACCAGGCCACCACCACCGCGCAAAACGGCCGCTGGCAGCTCACCCTGCCCGCCATGCCCGCCGCCGAGGGCGCGCCCCTGCGCCTGCGCGGTGACAACGTCGTCGAATTGAACAACGTCGCCGTCGGCGAAGTCTGGATCTGCTCCGGCCAGTCGAACATGGAATGGCGCCTCAACCAAAGCTCGCCCTTCACCGACGCCGTGCTCGCCGCCCCCAACGAGCCCGCCATCCGCCAGATCAAGGTCCCGCTGCGCCCCTACGCCGGCGACCCGCTCCCCGCCTTCGCGTGGACGCCCTTCAACGCCAAATCCGCCGGCTTCTTCAGCGGGGTCGCCTTCTTCTTCGCCGCCAAGCTCCACCGCGAACTCGGCGTCCCCGTCGGCCTCGTGAACTGCAGCTTCGGCGGCACGCCCATCGAGGCCTGGATGAGCCGCGAGGCCATCACCCGCGCGGGCTCGCAAAAACTCCTCGAGGACGACGCGAAAAAAGCCGCCGCCTATCCCGACGCCGCCGCCTACGAAAAGGCCTGGCAGTCCTACCTCGTCGCCCGCAAGGCCTGGGATGCCGCGCAGAAGGCCGGCAAAACGCCCGCCGAACTCGGCCCCCAACCCGCCGAACCCTACGGCTTCCGCACCAAGGGCCGCCCCGCCGGCTTGCGCGAATCCATGCTCGGAGTCATCACCCCCTACACCGCGCGCGGTGTGCTCTGGTATCAGGGCGAAAACAACGCCGGCCGCCCGCAGGACTATGCCGCCCTGCTCACCCAGCTCATTGCCTCCTTCCGCGAGGACTGGCGCCGGCCCGACCTGCCCGTCTTCATCGGGCAGATTTCCTCGCCCTCGCCGAACTGGCCCGACGAACAGGACCCCTACGCCCGCATCCGCGAAGCCCAGCGCGCCGTCGCCGTGGCCACGCCCCACTCCGGCTTCGTCGTCTCGCTCGACTACGGCGTCCGCGCCCAGGTTCACCCTCCCGACAAACAACCCATCGGCGAACGCTTCGCCGCCCTCGCCCTGCAAAAGGTCTACGGCCGCAAGGATGCCGCCGGCCAGAGCCCCTGGGCCCGCGAGGCCCGACTCGGCCCGGATGCCGTCACCGTGAGCTTCGCCGACCTCGGCGGCACCCTCGTGGCGCGGGATCCCGCGATCCCCACGCTTGAACTCCAACTGCCCGACGGCACCTGGGTGCCCGCCACCGCGAAAGCCGCCCCCGACGGCCAGTCCCTCCGCGTCGCGCTGCCGCCCAACGCCCGGCCCCAGGCCGTTCGCTACGCGTGGCGAAACTTCTGCCCGCTCTCGCTCTACTCCGCCAACGGCCGGCCCGTCAGCCCCTGGAGCCTTCCGGTCACTCCCTAAAATCCTCCCCCACAAAAAATCCCCCGCATGAAAACCACCACCCTCGTTCCCGCCCTCGCGTTCGCCGCCCTCTCCATGGCGTCCGCCGCCACGCCGACGCCTGCGCCTGCGTCCAGCCCATCCGCCGCCGCCAACGCCGAACGGATGAAGTGGTTCGACGACGCCCGCTTCGGCATGTTCATCCACTGGGGCGTCTACGCCGTCCCCGCCGGCGAATGGCAGGGCAAACCCGTCAACGGCATCGGCGAATGGATCATGAAAAACGGCCGCATCCCCGTGAAGGACTACCGCGCCTTCGCCAAGGATTTCACCGCCGCCAACTACGACCCCGCCGCCTGGGCGAAACTCGCCCACGACGCCGGCATGCGCTACATCGTCATCACCTCCAAACACCACGACGGCTTCGCGCTCTACGACTCCAAGGTCACCGACTGGGACGTCATGAATTCCGGTGCCAACCGCGATCTCCTCGCTCCGCTCGCCGCCGCCGCCCGCGCCCAGGGGCTCAAATTCGGCCTCTACTACTCCCAGGCGCAGGATTGGAACCACCCCGGTGGCGGCAAGGCCGGCGGCAATAAAAGCTGGGACCCCGCGCAGGACGGCGACTATGACGCCTACCTCGCGAAGATCGCCCTCCCGCAGGTGAAGGAAATTGTCGCCGCCTACCAGCCCGACATCCTCTGGTGGGACACGCCCACGGAAATGACCCATGAGCGCGTGAAGCCCTTCGCCGAGTTCATGGCCACGCACCCCGCGATCATCAACAACAACCGCCTCGGCAGCGGCTTCGCGGGCGACACCAAGACGCCCGAGCAGAACATCCCCCCGCGCGGCTACCCCGGCGAACGCTTCGAGGTCTGCATGACCATGAATGACACCTGGGGCTACAAAAAGAACGACCACAACTGGAAGAGCGTCCGCCAGATCCTCCGCAACCTCTCCGACATCTCCAGCAAGGGCGGGAACTTCCTCCTCAACGTCGGCCCGACCCCCGACGGCGTCATCCCGCCCGAAAGCGTCGAGCGCCTCCAGGCCGTCGGCCGCTGGATGGACGTCAACGGCGAAGCGATTCACGGCACGCAGGCCGGACCGTTCCCGCGCCGCCTGCCGTGGGGCCGCGTGACCCAGCGGCAAAACGCCGACGGCTCCCAAACGCTCTACGTCCACGTCTGGGATTGGCCGGAGGATCGCCGCGTCGTGCTCCCGACCGTCACCGTCGCGCCCAAGTCCGCCCGCTGGCTCGCCGGCGGTGACACGACGACCAAAATCGTCCCGGAAGGGCTCGAAATCTCGCTGCCCGAAAACCCCCTCGACCCCGACGTGTCCGTCGCGCGCCTCGATTTTGCCGCGCCGGTGAAGGTCACCCAGGAGCCCTTCATCACGCCCGGCGCTGACGGCCGCGTCGCCTTCGGCGCGCTCGATGCCGATGCCCACGGCCACTACGACGGCAACATCCAGACCCGCGGCAGCGGCACCGACGTCTATCTCACCGATTGGAAAAACGCGAAGTGGAGCCTCGAATACCGCTTCCAGGCCCCCACCGCCGGCACCTGGGAGCTGTCCGCCGAGGTCGCCGCCCCCGACCCGACGTCCCTCACGCTTGAGGCGAACAAGGTCCCGCAAACCGTCACCGTCCCCGCCACCGGCCCGGGCCTCACCTGGAAAATCGTCCCGCTCGGCAAAATCAACCTGCCCGCCGGCGAGACCGGCTTTACGCTCAAGGGCCTGCCGGAAGGCTGGAAGCCCCTCAGCGTCCGCCACGTCTGGCTCACCCCCGTCAAAACGCCCTGATTTTTCTCCCCGCCATGTTGTCCCGCCTCCTCGCCCTTCCCGTCTCGCTGCTGCTCGTCACCGGCTCCGGCCTCGCCGCAGAGCCCGACGCGTATTACACCGACCCCGGCTGGAAACCCCGCGCCGTCCTTCCCGCCAAGGACGCGCTGAAGGGCGACTTCTGGCCCGCCTCGCCGAAGGCGGGCGTCGATTACAACGCCCCCGGTTTCGCCGACGCGCGACTCTCGCCCCCGCCGCCCCCCGGCGTTCATCCCCGCGTGCTCGTCACACCCGAGGACGTCGAACTCATCCGCGCCCGCGTGGCCGAGGGCGACAAGGCCCCCGCCGCGTTTCAGGTCATGTGGGAGCGCGTCAAACGCAACCGCTCCGCCTTCTACGCGCTCGTCGCCAACGACGACGAACTCGGCCGCCAGCTCGCCGCCGAGCTGTTCAAGAAGGTGGAAGCCATGGAGCCCAAGCTCGACAAGCTCGACAAGCAGGCCGACCGCGACAACCTCTGGGCCGCCGAACGCTCCATCGTGGCCTCCGGCGATCCCGAGCCGCCCCAAATCTGGGCCCTGCTCGACTACGATTACCTCCACCGCTGGATGACGCCCGAGCAGCGGGCCGCCACCGAGCGCGTGATCGCCCGCCTCACCAAGGGCCGCATCACGAACTTCATGACGTATCCCGATCACTTTTTGATCAACAACCACCAGGGATTCGGCATGGAATACATGCGCCTGCTGCTCCTCATCGAGGGCCAGCCCGGCTTCGACGACGCCGTCTACAAACTCGGCGAGGCGAAGGCCCGCGCCATGCTCGACTGGTATCTCAACGCCGACGGCATGTGCTTCGAGTCCATCAAGGGCTGGCTCAACGTCTCCGTCTTCGTCGCCCTCGCGCGCCGCGACCGCGACCTCCTCAAACACTCCCACCTCCGCGCGAAAATGCGCTTCTTCCAGAACGCGATCCACTGGCAGGACGGCCGCTGGCAGATCCGCGACGAGATGCGCGCCTCCGCCTTCCACGTCATCTGGACGATGCGGTATTTCTACCCCGACGATCCCGTCCTCAAGTGGCTCTACGCCGCCACCTTCAGCTCCCACGACTTCCTCACCGACGCCAACGCCAAGTGGCCGAATCCCGTCGGCATCTCCGACGAACTCCTCCTCCTCTTCGCGCAGGATGTCCCGCGTGATGCCGCCGGCAAGCCCATCGACTGGACCGAGCAGGCCCGCATCGACGAACTCAAACTCCCGCTCACCTGGAAGGACGACCAGCGCGGCTACCTCATCACCCGCAACTCCTGGAACAAGGACGACCTCCAGCTCGGCTTCACCACCAAGCAGGACTTTTTCTACGGCGGTCACGAAGGTTCCGAAAACAACCGCATCGTCCTCTGGGCCGACGGCGTGAACTGGGTTCGCGACTCCAACATGCTCGCGGTCAAGGCCACCTTCCTCCAGAACATGCTCACCGTGGACGGCAAGGGCCTCGCCTGGCCGCCCGCGCCCGGCGTCTGGCTCGGCGTTCAGGAAACCCCCGCCGGCGTCGCCGCCGCCGGCGACGGCAAAATCGGCTACTCCTTTTCGAAGGTCATGCAGGTCCACCCGCTCGACTTTCCCTCGGCCAAGCTCCCGTATTACGCCCCCTTCGCCGAAGGCAACTTCGACCTCACCCGCGACCAGCAGATCGCCTTCCACCCCGGCACCGTGAAGTGGAACGACGGCTACGCCCACACCGACTACGGCCCGTGGAGCGGAGAGACCCGCCTCGTCGAAAGCTACCGCGAGAACAACCCGATGGAGCAGGCCTTCCGCACCGTCTACCTTGCCCGCGGCAAACATCCCTACGTGCTCGTCTTCGACGACGCGCGCAAGGACGGCGATCCGCACCTCTACGACTGGAACATCACCATCCCCGGCGGCATCGATCTCCTTGATGCCAAGACGGTCGAGGTGGCTTTCCAAAATGTCCCGCCCACCGACCGCCGAGACGGCGACCTCCTCCTCGGCAAGGCCGAGACCCCGCGCGACCCGAAGACCAACCAGGCCAAACCCAAGGCCGGCGACCCGCTCTTCCTCGTGCGCACGCTCTGGCGCAACTCGCCCTACGGCTTCCCCGTCCCCCGCTTCGAGAAGCTCAACGTGGAACCGCAGGCGCCCTACGGCGGTCTCGGCCATGTCACGATCCCCGCGATCTCCACCGAGCCCGAGTTCCGGGTTCTGCTCTACCCGCATCGGCAGGGCGACCCGATCCCGCAGACGAGCTGGAACGACGACCGCACCGAGCTCACCGTGAAGATCGCCGACGTCACCGACGTCTACCGCTTCGGCAAAACCGACGCCGGCCGCACCGTCTTCTCCGTGCAGCGCAACGACGAGCCCGTCTTCCGCAGTGAGGCTCCGCCCGCCCGCCCGATCCTCCACGTGCGCGACGTCCGCTTCGACGCCAACGACCTCCGCACCACCCGCCTCGAAGGCACCGTGCCGGTCTACAAATTCGCCGACGCCGTCGAGGTGCGCCTCGAACGCCCCGCCGCCCCCGCCTTCATCACCTACACGCTCGACGGCAGCGAACCCACGAAGGATTCCCCGCGCTACGAAGCCCCGCTGCGCCTCGATCGTTCGGCCAAACTCGCCGCGCGAACCTTCGATCCCGCCTGGACCGCCGGCCCGCCGCAAAGCGAGGTGCTCCGCGCCGACTTCGAGGCCGTGCCGCCCGCCAAGGGCCTCGCCGAGCCGCCCAAGGGCTCCCGCCCCGGCCTGCTCGCCCGCGTTTACGAAAAGAAAACCGTCCTCTGGAACGAGCGCGGATTCTTCGACGCCGCAAAAATCATGCTGCCCGACCTCGACCGCGAGACGCCCACGGTGGCCACGCTCGTCGAAGGCTTCCGCCTGCCCTACGTGAACCCCGCCCGCCCCGTCACCGAGCAGGCCAAGGGCTTCTACCGCTTCGACGGCTGGTTCCACGCGACGCAACGCGGCGTGCACACGTTCCTCGTCGATTCCTGCGGTCCCGTCCGGCTCCGTGTCGGCGGCCAGACGGCCATCGCCTCCACCGGCGTCTTCCACCAGCAGCAGGCCGAGCGCCGCGGCGACGTCGTGCTCGACGCTGGCTGGCATCCCGTCGAACTCATCGTCACCGACCCGCTGCTCTGGAACCTTCCGACCACCGGCGAAATGCCGTTCCGCGTCGCCCTCGGATTCGATGGCGGCGCGTTGGCCCCGGTTCCCGCGGACGCCCTTCGCGCCGTGCCGCCCGCCGGCCTCGCGCTGGTGAAAGAGCCCGAGCCCGCCTCGCGCAAGGCCGTCAAACCACCCGTCTGGAGCGAACCCGGCTTCCACCTCTCGCTCTTTGACCGCGAAGGCCGCAACCGCGACGCCGACTACCTCGACATCGACGGACAGAAACCCCTGACGACCCTGCCCGCCTCCCGGCTCGAGCCCAATGTCCGCCCCGCCGTTGTCCGCGTTTACGACGGCTGGTTCTTCGCGCCGATGGACGGCGAGTATGAGTTCCGTCTCGCCGCCCGCAAGGCCGAGAGCGCCGGCCTTGGCGAGCTCCGCTCCGCCTTCCAGAATCAGCTCCGCGTGGACGACGAAATCGTCGTCCAGCGCGGCGTCGCCGGACGCCGTCCCCTCGGTCACATCGACCTGGAAAAAGGCTGGCACCGCATTTCGTTCCGCCTTGGCGCCAGCTCCGCCGAGGGCTCCGTGACCTATCCCGACGGCGAGACGCGTCCGCTCGCGGAGGTGGATTTCCAACGCGAATCCCGCCTGGTCATCCACCCGCGCGACGAGGCCGCCGGCGGCTCGGTGCAGGAAATCTTCCGCCCGACCGAGATCGTGATCGCACTGCCGCCCGACCGCAGCGGCACGATCCGCTACACGCTCGACGGCTCGAAGCCCGGCCCCACGTCCCCCGTCTACGAAGCCCCGATCAAGCTCGACCGTTCCGCGGTCGTCACCGCCACGGCCTTCCTGCCCGACGGCACGCCCGCCGCCAACGGCCAGGTGGATTTCCGCCTCGTCGCGGTGCCCGAACTCGGGCTCGTCGCCAAGGTCGGCTTCGCCGATTGGGACGGAAAAACCGGCGCAACCAAGCTGGATGACTTGTCCGGCGTCTGGATCGCCCCCGGCTCCGTTGCGGGCAAGGCCCCGTTTGGTCCGACGCTCACCGTCAACGGCGGAGCGGCTGGCGACGGCGGAAAACTCAAGTCCACCGTGGACGTGAACGTCGCCCGCCCCGTGCCCGCCGCGGGGTTGAAGGTCACCGGCCTGCGGATGCGCGAAAACGCCATCACCGTGGGCGTGCTGTTCCGCAGTCACGCCGGGGCCGGCAAAATCTTCGGCAAGGACGGTTACTCCGCCTTCGGCAAGGCGTATCGCACCGTCTCCAGCACCCTCCAGGGCGCGCGCGTTTCGGCGATGCCCGGCCGCCTCTCCGGCGACGGCTTCCGCCCCGAGGAATGGAATCAGGTCGTCCTCACCGCCGACGGGAAATCCTCGCAGCTGTATCTCAACGGAAAGCTCATCGCCGAGGGCGACGGGAGCATGACGCTCGTGACCGATGCCCTCGACTTCTTCACCGATCATCCCGCCGACGTGGGCGAAATCCGCATCTACGGCCGCGTGCTTCCGGCAAAGGATATCGCGCAGTGGCACGAAACGCTTCGCGCCAAATTGGCCCCCTAGAAAGCCCCATCCCCAATCCCCCATGATGAAACGACTCGCCCTCCTCGGCGCGGCGCTGGCGCTTTGCGCCGCGCCGCTGGCCGCTGCTCCGCGCTCCCCGCTCAACCAGGTTTTTCAATTCACCTACGCCGACACCTGCTCGGATTGGGCCGATGGATCCACCTCGCGCGGCCGGCTCTATCTTTGGGTGCCCGAAGAATGCCGGCGCGTGCGCGGTCTCGTCATTCTCGCGACGAATGTCCCCGAGCACATGCTCGTCGGGCACGCCGCGATTCGCGAAGTCTGCCGCGCCAATGATCTCGGGCTCGTCTGGTCGGTGCCGACGTTCTGGAATTTTGCCAAGGGCACAAAGGGCCAGGAGGCCACCCAGGTCGCCTTCCTCCAAAAGCTGCTCGACGGCCTCGCCCGCGTTTCGGGTTACGACGAAGTCGCCCGCGTGCCCTGGGTGCCCGTCGGGGAATCCGGTCACCTGCTTATGGTCGTCGGCCTCGTGGACCAAAAGCCCGATCGCTGCATCGCGGCCATTTGCGTGAAGAATCCGCATTGGCCGAAGAACTTCACCGTTCCCATGCTCTGGACGCTCGGCACCGCGCAGGAGTGGGGCCAATCGAAATCCGACATCCGCACGGGCTGGAGCACCACGGCCGCCGGTTATGGCGGCTGGGCCTCCGGACGCGCCGCGCGCGATTGGCCGCTCAGCATGATCATCGAGCCCGCCACCGGGCACTTTTATTGCACCGACGAAATGGCGGACTACTTCGCCCGCTACATCAACGCCGCGGTGAAGGCGCGCCTCGACTCCGCCGGCGGCGACACGCTCCGCCCCGTCGACCTCAACGCCGGCTTCCTCGCCAATCTCCCCGTGCCCGGTCAAACCGACGAGCGCGTGATCCCCTACGCCGAGGCGAAGCCGGAGGAACGCAATCGCGCGTGGTTCTTCACCGCCGACCTCGCCCGCCGCGCGCAGGAACTCAGCCGCACCAACTGGCAGGCGGCCACCCAGCTCGTCGGCTTTACCGCCGACGGCAACTGCACCGCAACCCCGTTCAGCTTCAACTCGGTCACGGAAATCAATGTCCAGACCGACGGCGAGTTCGGCGTGAAGGCGCACCTGCTCGACGCCATCCCCGAGGGCTTCGCCGCCGCGGGGGAAAAGCTCGCGCGCACCGACGGCGAGCCCACCGTGGAATGGATCTGCGGCCCGTTCGCCCCGGCCGGCCCCAACCGCTTCCGCATCGCGCTCGACCGCACATGGAAGACCGGCGCCGCGTCCTACCTCATCGCGCAGCAGCCCGGCACCGCCGACGTCCGCCGCTCCGTGCAGCCCGCCATGGTCAAGCTGCTCGAAAACAAGGAGGGCCCGCCGCAGACGATCACCTTCGAACCCATCGCCGATGTGCCGGCCAGCACCCGCCGCGTCCCGCTTGCCGCGAAATCCGACGCCGGCCTGCCGGTGGAATTCACCGTGCTCTCCGGCCCGGCCGTGATCGAAAACGGTGAGGTTGTCCTCACCCCGATCCCGCCGCGCGCCAAGTATCCCGTGGAGGTCACCGTCGGCGCCTGGCAGTGGGGCCGGGCCTCCGAGCCCAAGGTGCAAACCGCGGCCATGACCAACCAAACCTTCCGCATCCTCGCTCCATAATCTCCCCGCCCTTGGCTCGCATCCCCCATGCCCGCCACCTCACCTTTAATCCCGGTCTACGCGCCGCCCTTGCTCAGTTGGTCAACTCCCGGTGAGGGGCCGGCCGATTCCATGCCCCTTGGCAATGGCGATATCGGCTTGAACGCATGGGTGGAGTCATCTGGCGATCTTGTCTTCACCATTGGGAAAACGGACGCCTGGGAGGACAATGCGCGTCTTGCGAAAGTCGGCCGCGTTCGCGTTAGCCTCGACCCGGCTCCCGCCCTGCAAATTTTTCGGCAGACGCTCTCCACCGCGAGCGGCGAGATGCTTGTTCACTTCCAGGCGTCCGACGGGGGAGTGCCAGGCCCAACGACGGTCATTCGCCTTTGGGTGGACGCCAATCACCCGGTCATCCACGTGGAAATCGATGGCGGGATTCCGCGGCGCGCTACCGCCACAATCGAGCTCTGGCGAACGACCCGCGAAGTGCTGCCCGCCATCGAGATGAGCGACGTGAACTTCTCGCACTCCGCCCCGGGCAATCAGGCGCAGCCAACCATTGTCGAGCCGGACACCTTTCTCGCCGCATCGGAGGAAGGGATCGGCTGGTATCATTTTAATGCCCGCTCGGTCGGCCCGCGGGAAACCCTGGAACACCAGGATCTCGCCGGACTTCCGGAGTGGTGTGACCCGATTCTCCACCGCACGTTTGGGGCGCTCATCCGCACTGCCGCGCGCCACTCCCGCACCGAAACGGCCCTCACCACCGGGGAATCCACCCACCATCGCTTCGACATCCACGTCCTGACGAAGCACCCGTCGACGCCTGAAGATTGGCGGGAGTCCGTGATCGCCCAGGCCCGGCGGGTGGAGTCCTTTCCGTTCGAGGCCCGTCGCGCGGCGCATCAGCAATGGTGGTCCGCGTTCTGGCAGCGCAGTCACATCACGATCACGCCGGCCCCGGGTTGCCCCGATCCCGCCGCCGCCACCGAAGTGGCGGAAGCCTGGGCGCTCCAGCGATTCGTCACGGCATGCGGGGGGCGCGGAGCGTTTCCCATCAAGTTTAATGGCTCAATTTTCACCATGGAGTGGCCGGAGAAACCCGGTGGCCCGGATTACCGCCGATGGGGGCCGGGTTACTGGTGGCAAAACACGCGGCTGCCCTACGCCGGGGCCGTCGCGGCCGGCGACTTCGATGTGCTCGAGCCGCTCGTGCGCATGTATGCCGGCGCGGTTCGGGACATTTCCCGGCTGCGCGCGGAGCGGCACTTTGGCTTCAAGGATGCCCTCTACCTGCCCGAGTGCGTTTATTTCTGGGGCGCGAATTTCCCCGAAAGCTACGGCGATACCCCGGCAAAGAATCGGGAGGACAAACTCCAGCTCAGCGGCTGGCACAAGCGGGAATGGGTCGGCGCGCTTGAGTTCGCCCATCTCCTGCTCGATCTCTGCGAACACACCGGTGACGAAGTTCTGGCCCGGGACCAACTGTTGCCCTTCGCGCTTCCCGCTTTGCGATTCTTCGACGCCTATTACCGGCCAGGCTCGGACGGACGGCTTTGCATGACTCCCGCGCAGTCGCTGGAGACGTGGTGGGATGTCGTGAATCCGATGCCCGAAATCGCCGGCCTCCACGCCGTCACCACCCGGCTCCTCCGCCTCCCGGAAAGTGTGCTGCCCCCGGCCGAACGCGCTTGGTTGGAGGGCTTTTGCGACCGGATTCCCGGGCTTCCCACGATGGAAGTTGAAGGCGTCCACCAACTCGCCCCGGCCGAAACCTTTGCCGATTTGAGAAACTCCGAGGTTCCCGAGCTCTACGCCGTCTGGCCGTTCCGGCTCGTTTCCCTCGAAAAGGAAAATGCCCCCCTCGGACTCGCTGCGCTGGATCGGCGGAGATTCCGTGGGGCGGTGGACTGGCGACAGGATGAACTTTTTCTTGCCGTTCTCGGTCGCGCAGAGGAAGCCCGCGAATATCTCGTTCACCGCGTCCGCCTGCGGGGAATCGACCTCTTGCGCGACGGCTCCTACCCGATGCGTTTTCCCGCCTTCTGGGGGCCCGGCTACGACTGGGTGCCGGAGCAATGCCATGGGGGCGTGGTTCAGGCCGCGGTCCAATCCATGCTGCTCCAGACGGAAGGGGATCGGATTTTCCTGCTGCCCGCATGGCCGGCGGACTGGGATGTGGTTTTTAAACTCAACGCCCCACAGCTCACCACGGTCGAGGCCGAAGTTCGCCATGGCCGGTTGGTCCGGCTCGATGTCCGGCCCGAGTGCCGCCGGCGCGACGTAATCATTCCCCCCATTTTTCACGCCCCATGATCAAAGCTCCCTTCATCGCTTTACTCCCCCTTCTTGTTTTGTCCGCCCCGGCATCTGCCGGCACGCTCGAGGAGGACTTTGCGAATCCGCCCACGGCCGCGCGACCGTTTGTCTGGTGGCATTGGATGGGCCCGCTTTTTCAAAAGGACGGAATCACCCGCGACCTCGAGGCCATGAAGGCCGCCGGCATCGGCGGGGCGACGATTTTTAACATCACGTCCTCCGTGCAGGAGAGCAGCCATCCGCTCAAAAACCTGCCGTGGCCGGAGAATACCTACCGCGGGCCGGCCTACTGGGCCGCCGTCGCCCATGCCGCGGCCGAGGCGAAACGGCTCGGACTCACCATCGGCCTCCACAACACCGTCGGTTACTCGACTACGGGCGGCCCGTGGATCACCCCGAACCGCGGCATGCAACGCGTCGTCTGGAGTGAGACCGAAGTCGAGGGTGGGGGAGCGCGCGCGCTCAAGTTGGAACAGCCGGCCATCCCCGTCTACCGCGGCTGGGGCGGCGCGTATGCCCAGCCGATCACGCTCTACCGCGACATTGGCGTGGTCGCCGTGCCCGCGGGCGAGGTGGTGCGGGCCGCAGACGTGCTGGATCTCTCGGCCCGCCTGAAGGCGGATGGCTCGCTATCCTGGGAAGCTCCGCCCGGGCGGTGGAAACTTCTGCGGTTCGGTTATGCGCCCACGGGCGCGACCCCGCATCCCGTGCCGGACGACGTGATCGGCAAGACGCTGGAGGCCGATAAAATGAGCCGCGAGCAGTCGGAGTATCATTGGGCGCAGGTGCTCGATCCGCTCCGCGCGCACCTCGGGGCGAATCTGGGTGCCAGCTTCGACCATGTGCTCATCGACAGCTACGAAGCGGGGCCGCAGACGTGGACGCCGGGCTTCCGCGAGGAATTTCGCCGCCGCAAGGGTTACGATCCGCTCCCGTGGATGGCCACGCTTCCGCCCGTGCTCACGGGTGAGCGCAACGGGCGCCCGGCCCGCGTGATCGGCAGCGCCGACGAGACCGCCCGCTTCGAGTTTGATTTCAAGGAGGTCGTGGCCGAGCTCTACCGCGTGAATGGTTGGGAGCCCGCGGCGGAGAAGATTCACGCCGCGGGGTTGAAGCTCCAGTTCGAGCCCTACACGGGGCCGTTCGACACGGTGGCCGGCGCCGCGCTCGCCGATCTGCCGATGGGCGAATTCTGGACCGGAAGCGGCGGCGGGATTCAGCCGACCATTGTGCCCGCCGCGCGGGCCGCCGGGCGGCGCGTGATTGGCGCGGAGGCGTTCACCGGCCTGCCGCAGCGTAGCGATTGGAGCGAAACCCCCGCGTCGCTGCGCGCGGATGCCGACGGGGCCTATGTCGCGGGGGTGAACCGCCTCGTCCTGCACCACTGGGTCCACCAGCCGTTTGGCGACCAATGGCGTCCCGGGCTCGGCATGGGCTGGTGGGGCACGCATTTCGGTCGCCTGCAAACGTGGCAAAAGCCCGGTCGGGAATTCTTCGCCTATCTCGGCCGCATCCAGGCCCTGCTCCAGCGCGGAGAGCAGACCGTCGACGTGCTCAGCGTGGCCCGCGCGGCTCCGAACGCCGACATCATTCCGCCGCACGAATTCTTTGCGGGCCTGCGCGTCGAGGACGGCCGCTTCGTTCTTCCCAGCGGCCGGCGTTATCCCGTGATGGTCGTGCCGCACGACGGGGCGCTGACGCCCGAGTTCGTCCGGCGGCTTGATGCGCTCGTCCGCGCGGGCGGCAACGTGGTTTGCAAGCGTCCCCAACGCAGCCCGAGTTTGCAGGATTACCCGAAGGCCGACGCCGCCGTGGTGGCGGCCGCCCGGGAGCTTTGGGGCGAGAAGGACGACCCCGTGCGCGTCGTGGGTAAGGGCCGGCTTTACGGCACCGGAGATCTCGCCCTCGCCCGGCGCGGGCAGCAGATCGACCGCCCGCTGGTCTCGTTCGCGGGTGAGACGGACGGCGTGCGCGACCTCCAGCGGCGCGACGGCGACGCGGAGATCTTTTTTGTCGCGCACGCGGGCAAACAACCGGCGCGCGTGACGGCGTCTTTCCGCGTGGCCGGCCGGCTTCCGGAAATCTGGGACCCCGAGGACGGCAGCCGCCGCCCCGCTCCGAACTGGCGCGCGCGCGGCGACCGCACCGAGGTGGACCTGACGCTTGAGGCGGTGGACGCGCAGTTTGTGATCTTCCGCCAGCCGACCGCGGAGACGGGCGCCCAAAGCCCCGAGCCCGCGTGGAACGTGGTGCAAACCCTCGATGGGGCCTGGTCGGTGACCTTCCCCGGTCGCGCCCCGTTGCGCTTCAACCGCCTCACCTCGTGGAGCGAGCAGGTGAATCCCGCCCTGCGGTTTTTCTCCGGCACGGCGACCTACGAGCGGACGCTGGAAATCGACCCCGCGTGGCTCGCCGACGGACGCCGCCTGCGCCTTGATCTCGGCTCCGTGCGGGATCTCGTCGAGGTGCGTCTGAACGGTCGCCCGCTCCGCGTGCTGTGGGCACCGCCCTACGTCATCGACATTACGGATGCCGTGAAGGCCGGTGAAAATGCCCTCGCGCTCGCCGTGACGAACACCTGGCGCAACCGCCTGATCGGCGATGAGCAGGAGCCGCCGGATCTTGTCTGGGGCAAGGAGCGATTTTTCGGGCGCGACAAAAAGTCGGTGGGCCGCCCGCTTGAGGAAATTCCGGCCTGGGTGCTCGCCGGGGGTCCGCGTCCCTCGCCGGGACGCCAGACCTTCACGAACTGGAATTACTTCACCGCGGATTCCGCCCTTCATCCCGCGGGCCTCCTCGGCCCCGTGAAACTTTGGGCCACGTCGGTGAAACCGTGAAATCCCCCGCCATGATTCCCCGATTCCTCTTCGCCCTCGTGTTGTCGCTTTGTCCGGCCCTCCCGGCCGCCCCGCCGCAAGCGGGGGATGCGGACGTGAATCAGATTTATCAATTCTTCGTCCCCTCCACGGCGGCAAAGGCCCGGCCCAACTCCGGTGCGTATCTCTGGCTGCCGCCCGACGCGCCGCGGATTCGCGCGGTGATGGTGGCCGTGCACAACGGACTGCCGGTTTCCATCCTCCAGAGCCCGGCCGTCCGTGAGGTTTGCCGCCGCCACGGCATCGCCCAGATTCTGCTCACGCCGAACGGCAGTGAGATCGGCCCCGTGATGCTGAAGGATCTGGCGTTCGACATCACCGACCCCGAGCGCACCGCGGTTTACGACGGCTACATGGACCGCCTGGCCGAGGTCTCGGGCCACCCCGAGCTCAAGACGGCTCCGGTCGTCCCGCTCGCGCACTCGGCCTACTGCAGCTTCCCGTTTGACGTCGCGATGCGCGATCCCTCGCGCAGCCTCGCGCTGCTGCCCATCAAGGCGGGGATTCCCGACGCCTACGTCTTCTACGGCGCGGGCGGCAAGGCGAAGGTGCCGGATCCTGGTCGCAACCTCGGCGGGGTGCCCATCCTGTTCCTGCAGTCGTCCAGTCAGGAAACGGTCGGCTGGTCGGCGTATCCGCGCGGCGGCTCCAGCCTCCGCACCTATCGCCGGGATCGCCCTGACCATCCGGGCGACACCTACGAACCGCGCAACGAATTGTTCGGCGTGCAGTGGGAAATGATGAGCGGGCATTTTGATCTCCTGCCGCGGGACTATGCCTACGTCGCGGCATGGCTCGACGCGGTGGCGACCGCGCGGCTGCCCGCGCAACCCGGTCAGCCGCTCCGGCCCCTCACGCTGCGCGACGGGTGGCTCATCAATCCCGCCGTGCCCGTGAACGGTCCGCTCCCGGCGGACTTCCCGGTTCCCGCGCCCTACGCGGAGTTCACCGGCAACCGCACGGATGCGCTGTGGTATCCGAACCGCGCACTCGCCGAGGCGCAGTTTGCGCTCTACCGCGACGAGCCGCGCCGGGAGATCGAGCTGATCACGCTGCTCGATGCGTCGGGCAAACCGATCAGCCTCGCGCACGGGCACATGGCGGAGGTTCCGAAGAACAGCCTGCCGCTCCGGGGCAACGGCACCTTTGTGCTGACGGCGCGGCACCTCACCAGCCCGCCCGAGATCTGCACGGTGCGAGAACGCGGGCACGAGAAAAAGTCCCCGGCTCCCTGCGCGTTTGCCAACGTCGGCTTCCCGGGCAAAACGGCGCTGCCCGTTTCCGCGCTGCCGCTGCGGTTCGACGCGAATGGCGCTCCGCTCGAATGCGTGGGGCAGGAGGTCGTTCGCGGACCGGATCGGGCGGGCGACGTCCGCTTCACGCTGCGGATCACCCGCCACCGCCTCGCCTCCGAGGTCGGCTACCTGCAGAACTATCCGCGCATCTTCCACGAGGGCGATGCCCGCTTCGCCGCCACGGGCCGCACCGCCAAACTAGAGTGGACCTTGCCGGAACTCGCCAAGGGCGGGGCGGCGCAGACGATTGACTTCCCGGCGGTGAAGGACGTTTCGGCCCGCGCGGGCTCCGTCCCCCTCGGCGCGAAGAGCTCCGCGGGTTTGCCGGTGGAGTATTTTGTTGTGCAGGGTCCCGTGGTGGTGCGCGGCGACCGCCTCGTTCCCTTCGATGTGCCCAAGGGCCAGACGAAACCGATTGCGGTCACGGTGGGGGCCTACCAAAACGGCCGCTATGATCCCGGGGCCCTCGTCCAGCCTGCGCCCACGGTCTATCAGACGTTCCGATTGCTGCCCTGACGGCCGGTCAGCGCACGAGGAGCTCGTGGCGGCCGGGGGCGAGCGGCCGGGAGGTTCCGGCGCGCGTCACCGCCGTCGGACCCGGATTGAACGTCAGCGCGGCGGTGCCGTCCGCGGATTTCAACTCCACGAGCCCCGACGGGGAAAGCGTGAGGGCGTCGGCGGACGCGGAGGGTTTGGCCCAGGCGGGGTAAATCTCCACGACGAAGAAACGCCGGTCGCCCTTCCGCGCGGGCGCGGGCGCGTCGCCGTCGTGGAGGACGATCTCGGTGGCGGTCGGGGCCTCCTCGCGGAAGTGCGGCGAGCGGTCCTGCACGCGCAGGTTGGCGTAGTTTGTCTGAACGATGCGCACGCGAAGATCGCCGTAGGCAAACGTGTTCTCCGGCAGGGTTTGCAGCGTCTTGGGCTGAAGGCCCGGGCCCGCGCGGCCGTAACCGAGGGTGATGCGGCCGGTGATCTCCACGGGAGCGGAATCCTCCGTGGCTTCCACGGCGACAAAGCCGAGCAGGTGATCCCGCGAGAACAGCCACGCCTCTTCGCCCACCCAGCCCGCGCGGGGTTGAAAGCTCGGGCCGAAGCTGGAGCTGCCCAGGCCGTAGCGGGCGGTGAGCGCGCCGTGGCCGCCGGCGAGGGAAACCTGGTCGGTCGAGTTGTGGGAAAGGCTGGCGCTGCCCTGCCAGAGCGGCTTCTTCGGGTCGAAGCGGACGTTGGAGCCGACCTTGAGCACGGCGGCGTTGAGGGCTTGCAGGCGGGTCGGGCCATCGGTAACGAGCGCGCCGACGTAGGTGGCGCGGCCGAGATGAGCGCCCATGGCGGCCGCCGGGGCGCGGGTGGCGTGGATCGGCGCAAACGCATTGGTCCGGTCGCGGGCGTCGGCGAAGAAGGCAAAGCGACCGAAGCGGCCGCGCAGGCCGCCGATGTTGGCGTCGGGCTGGATGAGGTTGTCGGGCTGCGGGAGCGTCGGGGCCTTCGCGTCGTAGCAGCCCATGGTGACGAGCAGGGTGGACGGGGAAACGATGGCAAGCTGCGGGTTGAGCCGGCGCTGCTCGGCGGCGATGCCGCGGTTCACGGGATCCCCGGCGAAGTGCGCGACGATTTCCGGTCCGGCGGTGGTGCCGCTGCCGTTCCAGAACATTTTCCAACTCGGCGCGGTGGCGTATTCCGCCACGCCGCCCGGCTCGAGGCTGAGCGGATAGTAGTCCCGCGATTTGCGGATGAGTTCGGCGGCGCGGGCGCTGCCGGTGAGGAAGTGGTAGCGGGCAAGGTCGCGCACGACGGACTCGTGGTAGGAGAAGCATTCGTTCTCGTTGCCGAGGTAGTTGAAGGCGCCCTGGGGCAGGAGGTGGCGCGCGGAGGTCTCGATCAGGGCGTCAGCCTTCGCGCGCAGGCGCGGGACGTCCGTGAGCGCGGCGCTGAGCGCGAGGAGGTTCGCGTAGCGGAGGTCGATGTTGGGGATGAGGCCGTATTCGCCGTTGTTCTCGTGGCCGGCGGGGTCGTTGACCTGGAAGGCGAGGCCCTTCCGGAGGAGGTCCTCCCAGCGCGCGAGGACTTCGGACGGAATGGTCCCGGGGGCGAGTGTGCGGAGCGCCAGGAGGTTGAAAGCGAAGTTTTCGAAGAAGAAGACGTTGTAGTGGTTGTCGACCTTCGGCGGATAGAGCGGGAAGTAGCTGCCGCCGGCGTAGACGAGGGCGGCGAGGTCCATGCGGCGGATGATGGCCTGGAGGGCCGCCGGGTCCTGGTGGAGCGGGGAACCGGGCGTGACGAAGGCCCAGATGAGAAGCTGCGTGTTCTCGGCGAAGGCGAAGGGTTTGGTGAATCCCGGCAGGGTGCGGGCGGCTTCCGCGCCGGTGGTCGCGGCGGGAATCTTCTCCTTGAGAATCCGCTCCGCGGCGCGGAGGGCGGCCTGCGCGTAGGGATTTTCCTCCAGCGGACCCGCGACCGGAAAGATGCGCGGGGAGGCGGGCGTCGTCGCGCTCGCTTGGATGACAAGCGTGAGCGCGAGAAGGACGGAGGCCAGGCGTCTCACTTGCGGTCGAGAATCTGGTAGCCCTCGAGCGCGTCGTGCTTCACGTGGCGGCCGGCGCGGTCGATTTTCTCGGGGTCCGGCAGGCGCGGGCGGTATTCGTCGACGTAGAGGCCGATTTTCTCGAAGGGGATGGGTTTGAAGTCCGGCAGGTCCTTGAGGAGGAGGGCGTCGGGGCGGAGGCGCAGGTCGCCGCCCGCGAGATTCACGAAGCCGGGGTCGGCGTCGTAGACCTTGTTCGGTCCGCTGGGGTAGGGGTCCGAGGGCTGCTTCCTGCCGTCCTTCACGACGTTCCACGTGAAGGGCGTGGGGCAGCGCACGGCGACGTTGTTGGCGATACGGGCGTCGGCCGGTCGCGCGCTCACGAACTCGAAGCCGAAGTTGGATTCGATCGCGATGTTGTTCTGGCAGTTGATGGATTGCGGGGACTTGGCCTGATCGCCGATCTTGTAGAGGAAGCTGGTGCCGCGTTTGCCCTTGCTCTTGAGGAAGGCGATGTTGCCGAAAACGGTGATGTCGGGGTGGTCGTGGTCGAAGTAGATCGCGTCGCCGTCGTCGCTTGAGTGGATGTAGTTGTAGCGGATGGTGTGGCCGCCGAACTGGTAGTAACGGTCGTAGCAGTAGATGCCGCCGATGTCGTTCGAGACGGCGGCGAAGCGGAAGATTTCGTTGTATTCGATGACGTTGTCGTAGCTGCCGAGGAGGACGCCGGCGTGGGGCGTGTCGTGGATGAGGTTGTGCGCGACGGTCATGCCCACGCAGGTGTGGTGGCCGCCGTTGCCGCCGCCGGTGAAGCCGATGTTCACGCCCGGGGTGTAGACGCGCTGAAGCTCGGAGAAATGGTGGATGTGGTTGTTGATCACGCGGTGACCGGCCGGCACCCGGGGCGTGGCCTTTTCGTCGCCGCCGCTCAGAAAGACGCCGCCCGCGCCGAGGTGACTGAGGTCGCTGCTGAGGACGGTGTGATTTTTCCCCTCCTCGACGCGGACGCCGTAGTCATCGACGAGGCGCACGGTGCAGCCGGCGATGAGGTTGGCGGAGCCGCCGCGCATGGTGATGCCGGGGCCGGAGTTTGCGGTGACGAGGAGGCCGCGCAGGGTGATGTGTTCGGCGCGGTCGAGCAGGACGACGGGCTCGGTCGAGTCGGCGACGAAGATCTCGGCGTCCTTCGCGTCGTCGGGCGGCCAGAGGTAGATCTTTTTGTCCACAAAATCGAGGCACCACTCGCCGGGTTGATCGATCTCCTCGAGGAGGTTCATCACCCAATAGGATTCGCGGCCGTTGCCCTCGGGGCGGGTGTATTTGTTGCCGATGCCGCCGGGCACGGGACGGCTGAGCGTGAGGACTTGTTTGGCCGGGTCGATGGCGCGGACGCGGATGGCTTCGTTCTGCCACGGAATGCGCCAGTAGCCTTTCACCCACACGCCGCGGTCGAGCAGGCGGGACCAGACTTCGTGGCGGGCGGCGAATTCGTCGCGGTATTCGAAGATGCCGCCGGTGGGGTGGTCTTCGAGGATGTGCCAGTCCGCGCCCTCCCATTTGCGGGTGGTGGGGCCGCCGGCGTTGAAGAGGATTTTGCGGATCGTCATGAACCCACGGTTGGGAAATCGCGAGATGGGCAGGCGGCGGTCCGGCGTGAAGAGGGCGAGAATGCCGCCCGTGTCGCTGAAGACGTCGGGGTAGGGGCCAAGGTGCTTGAATCCAAGGCGCGCGGCATCAATGGCTATGACCTTGCCCTTGGCGGCGGGGGCGATGCGCGCGAGGGTCGCGGGATCCGTGATGGGCGAAAAATCCTGCGGCCCGAGTCGGCGGGCGCCGAGCAGCCGGGGCGTGGCTCCTTCCGTGGCGCGCCAGACGACCGGGGCCTGGGCGGTGCCGGAGTCTTCGGGGCCGAGGATGAGCGGCTTGCCCTGCAGGTAGTCGCCGCCGGCGATCCAGACGGTGATCGGCGCGTCCGGCGCCTCCCGGCGGGCGGAGCGCACGAGGTCCCGGGCCCGCTCGAGGGAAGCGACGGGCTGGCTGGCGGTGCCGGGGGCGGCGTCGCTCCCCGTGGGGGCGACGTGGATGTCCGCCGCCTGCGCTGCGCTGCAAAGAAGGGCGTGGGCGGCGAGGGTGACGGCGACGGCCGGGATCAGGGAGGGAAAGCGGGAGATCATGGAAAGGGGGAGGGGACTTCCATTGATACCGGAATTGCCGGCGCGTGCAAATTTTGCGGCAATACCGAGGCCAAAACTTGGAATAATGCTGGCCGCGGACGGGCGGGCTTGGGAGGCTGGCGATCCCCCGATCCGCCGATCCCCCGGACGGGCGTGATCCTCCCCCCCATGCTGGAATCGCTTGCCTTTCACAACGTCGCCGAACTTGAGCCCCGACCCGGTGGCGGATGGCGCCTTCAGCGTTTTCCCGCGCGGGTGCGGGAGCGGCTCGGGTTTAAGCACCATTCGCGCGGGCGGTTTTTCGCGGAGCGCGCGGCGGGTTGCGAGATTCGGTTTGTGACCGCGGGGCCGTTTGTGCGGATCACGCTCGAGGCGACAGAGAGTGATGCGACGGTGGTGGTGAGCCGGGGCGATCATGCCCATTCGCGGCACACGCTGCGCGCGGGGGAGCGGACGGCTTTGTTTCTTGAGGAGCCGGAGTTTTTCGGGCGCATCCGCGCGGGGGCCATTCCCGCGGGGCGGTTCTCGCCGGCGGTCTGGCGGATTCGATTCCATCAGGATGCGCTCGTTACGTTTCACGAGATCGAGTCCTTCGGTCACGCGCTCCGCCCGCCGCAACCGGGCGAGACTCCTGCGACGACGTGGCTGGCCTACGGCTCGTCGATCACGTTCGGCGGGAATGCTTTTCATCCCGGCAATGCCTACACGCAGCGCGCGGCCCGGGAACTCGGCGTGGATGTCCTTTGCAAGGGCATTCCCGGCTCGTGTTTGTGTGAGCCGGAGATGGCGGAGTTTCTTGCGGGTCTGCCGGGGTGGGACTTTGCGACGCTGGAACTCGGCGTGAATCTGGCCGAGTTGGTGACGCCGGAGGAGTTTGCCGAGCGTGCGCGCCATCTCGTGGAAACCATCCACCGGGCCCGGCCCGATCGCCCTGTTTTTGTGCTCAACATTTACCCGAACCGCGCCGACCACCTGCTGGACGCCACGGCACCCGCGGCGCGCAACAACCCGATTTTCAACGCCGAGATTCCCCGCCTCGTCGCGGACATCGGGCATCCGAATGTCCGCTTCCTCGATGGTCGCGAGGTCCTGCCCGACCTCGGCGGCCTTTGCACCGACCTCGTCCACCCCGACGACGACGGCCACATCCGCATGGGCGCGAACCTCGCGGCGCTCCTCCGGCGCTCGCTCGGTCTGGCGGATGCATGAGACCCCGGCTCGTTTCCAAATCCCCCCAATCCCCCAATCCCCCAATCCCCCAATCCCCCAATCCCCATGACATTCCCCCGATCCCTCTGCGCCCTGCTGCTCAGCTTCCAACTTCCGGTGGCCTCCGGAACGGCCGCGCCGGCCGCCCCGCAAGCGTCGTCCTCCGAGCGCTTGAAATGGTTCACCGACGCGCGCTTCGGGATGTTCATCCACTGGGGGATTTATGCCGTGCCCGCCGGCGTCTGGAACGGACGCTCGATCGCGCCCAAGCAGGGCGGGGAGTGGATCCTCAAGCTGCTCAACATTCCGATCGCGGATTACAAGGGCTTCGGCAAGGACTTCACCGCGGCGAAATACGACCCCGCGGCCTGGGCGCGCCTGGCGAAGGAGGCCGGCATGAAATACGTCGTGATCACCGCCAAGCACCACGACGGCCTCGCGCTGTATGATTCCGCCGCGAGCGATTGGAACGTCGTGCAGGCCACGGCCGCCAAACGTGATCTCATCGCCCCGCTGGAAAAAGCGGTGCGCGCCGAGGGCTTGAAGTTCGGGCTCTACTACTCACAGTCGCAGGATTGGACGAATCCCGGCGGCGGCATTTACGGCAACGGCCCGACGTGGGATCCCGCGCAGCGGGGCGACTATGACGCCTACCTGCAAAAGGTCGCGGCCCCCCAGATCGAGGAGATTCTCACCCGCTACCATCCCGACATCATCTGGTGGGACACGCCGGTGAGCATGAACCCCGCGCGCGTGAAGCCCTTCGCCGATCTGCTGGCGAAACTTTCGCCCGAGATCATCAGCAACAACCGCCTCGGCTCCGGTTTCAAGGGCGACACGAAGACGCCCGAGCAGCACATCCCCGCGCGTGGATACCCCGGGGAGTTGTTCGAGGTCTGCATGACGATGAACGACACCTGGGGCTTCAAGACCCGGGATGAAAACTGGAAGAGCGTGCGCGTGCTGCTGCGCAACCTCTCCGACATCGCGAGCAAGGGCGGGAACTTTCTGCTCAACGTCGGGCCGAACGCCGAGGGAGAGATTCCCGCCGCCAGCGTCGAGCGCCTGCAGGCCATGGGCCGGTGGATGAAGGTCAACGGCGAGGCCATTTACGGCACCGAGGCCGGGCCCTTCCCGCG
Organism: Verrucomicrobiaceae bacterium; assembly: GCA_027488755.1. Classification (GTDB taxonomy): domain Bacteria; phylum Verrucomicrobiota; class Verrucomicrobiia; order Chthoniobacterales; family JAATET01; genus JAATET01. The sequence continues at coordinate 50,970 of JAIYAZ010000093.1, forward strand.
GCGCCTGGAGTGGGGCCGGGCCACCCAAAAACGGAACGCCTCGGGCGGGGTGACGCTCTACCTGCATGTTTGGGACTGGCCCGAGGACGGCCGCATCCTTCTTCCCACGCTGAAGGAGACGCCCACCGCCGGCCGCGTGCTCGCCACGGGGGAGAAGGTGACGTCCGCGTCCACCGCCGAAGGCCTAGTCGTCACGCTCCCGAAAACCGCGCCGGACCCCGACGTTTCCATCGTCGCCCTCGAGTTCTCCGGTCCGCTCACCGTCACTCAGGAGGCGCTCGTCTCCCCGGGCCCCGACGGCCGCATCGCGCTCACCGCGCTCGACGCGGATGCCAGCGGCAGTCTGGGCGGCAACATCAAGGTCGAAGGCCGCGGGGTCGACGCCTTTCTGACCCAGTGGACTGATCCGGCCTGGCGGCTCGATTACCGCGTCAAAACTCCGGCTGCGCACGCATGGACCGTCCTCGCCGAGGTCGCCACCGCCGACCCTGTCCAACTCACCCTCGACGTGAAAAAGGTCGTCACCCCCGTCGCGGTTGCCGCCACGGGCGGTCCCGGCGCATGGAAAACCGTCGAGCTTGGCCGCATCGACCTGCCCGCCGGCGAGACCGGATTCAGCATCGTCCCGGTCAAGGAGGGGTGGAAGGGCAGCCTGAGCCTGCGTCGCGTCTGGCTGACTCCCCGCCCCTGAGGCCGCCGCTTTTGCGAACTTCGAACCTCCCATGAAAACATCCCCCTTCCTCGCCTGCGCGCTGCTCGCGGCGATTCTTCCCGTGCTTCCCTGCGCCGCCGCCAACCCTCCGGTGGTCTTCTGGGCCGCGGACAACCTGGCCCCGGGCGACGTCGCCCTGCTCTATGGCGGCGGTCTTGCCGCCGTGAAGGAGGTTCGCGTCTGGCGGGTGGCCGATGACCTCAAGGCCGCCACGCCGTTGGTGGCCCCTCCCTCCGCGTTTCGCCCGGCGGCGGTGCAGGCGACCGACGCATCCCTCAAGTTCCGCCTGCCACCCGCGCTTACCCCCGGCGTGTTCGCCGCGCAGCCCGAGGGCGGAGCGGTCACTGTGCTCAACCGCCCGCAGCTCTGGTTTTTCCAGCCCGAGACGCTGCGCCCGGGACTCGTCGAGAACGAGGCCGCGCCCGGCGACGCGGTGCAGGTGATCGGAAAGGATTTTCTGCTGCCCGGCGACCTCGGCCGGCCGGTGATCGAACTGCGGGCCGCCGCCGGCGGAGCGCCGCAGCGGATCACGCCCGACGGCCCCGAGAAGTTTTCGCTCCGCGCCACCCTGCCGAAGTCCCTCGCCCCCGGGAAATACGAACTGCGCGTCTCCAACGGTTATGGCGGGGCGGCCGGCTGGAGCGAGCCGTTTCCGGTCACGATCAAGGTTCCCGACGTCTGGCCATCCAAGGTCTATAACGTGAAGGATTTTGGGGCCCTCGGGGACGACACCTCCGACGACACCTACGCCGTGCGCGCGGCGCTGGCCGAGGCCGAGAAGAATGGCGGCGGAGTCGTGTTTTTCCCCTGGGGCATCTACCGCCTCACCGACTGGATCTGCATTCCCCGGCGGACGATCCTTCGCGGGGAAAACCGCGACGCCAGCATCCTCAAGTGGCCCGTGGACGAGCCTCTGACCGAAGCCGACATCACCCCCGCGGCGATCTACGGAGATACCTCCTACGGCGTCGAGGATCTGAGCCTGATCGCGCGCAAGGTGCGGACGATTTTTTATGACCTCAGCTCCGCCGACCGCGTCGTGAATGAACTCAAGCCCCGCGTGAATCCCGCCGGTTCGCGCGACGTCTTCTTCCGCCGCGTCGCCTTTCACCACTGGCTGCTCTGCAGCCACCCGTATCGCAACGCCGAGCTCTGGTCCACGGTCTACAAGTCGCCCGGTGAGAACTTCGCAAACAAATACGGCTCGATCCGGAACTTCGAGGTCAGCGACTGTCTCTTCCAGGGCGGCAATCAGCAGTTCTCCAACATCCGAAACGCGCGCCTGCTCCGAAACTCCTTCAGCAATGGCATGGGCTATGCCTGGACCTGCCTCGGAGGGGGCGCGTCGCACGTCGTGGCCGAGGGCAACGACCTCCGCGGTTCGTCCTCGTGGGGCTACGGCTTGATCGGGATGAACCGGATCTACTCCGCGCGGAACATCTGTCACAACTTCGTGCAGGGCGAACGCGAGGCGATGACGCTCGACATCAGCGCGCTCACCGCGACGCCGGCGGGGCCCGTGCCGAAGGGCGCGCATCCCATCGTCGGCCGAAACATGGCCTGGTTCGGCCCCCCCGCCGGCGTGAAGGGGAAGCAACTCACGCTCTCCGGGATCAAGGCCGCTCCGAACGAGTTCGCCGGCAAAACGGCCATGATCCTTGACGGCCCCGGAGCCGGCCAGTTCCGCGAAATCGTCCAAAATACGCCTACGGAATTCACGCTCGAGCGCCCGTGGGACGTGCCCCCCACCGCGCAGAGCATCATCGGCCTGTGGGACCTCTCGCGCTACATGATCGTCTACCGCTGCGAGGGCTACGACACCTCCGCGTTCTCGCAGCTCTACGGGAGCTACTACGAGTTCATCGTCGACCGCTGCACCGTGGACCGCAATCAGGGCATCTGGGGACAGTCCGGTTGGTTCGTGCAGCTCCGCGACAACGTGGTGCGCTACGGCCAGAGCTACCATTCCCGCATCGGCATTCCCGGCACGAACCGCGAACGTAACGCCCCATTCGGCTTCAACGGTCTGGTGGACGGCAACCTGCGGATCACGAAGGCGGGATCCGCGCAATACGGACTTCCTGGCGGCAAGGCGATCTTCGTGAAGGATGTCGTCGGTCGCACGGTCCCCGGCGTGCGCGGCTGCATCATCCGCGGCAACCAGCTTGCCTACAACCAGCGCATCGTGCTCTCGCCCGACGAAAATCCCGCGCGGAAGCCCGGCCGCAATGACTTCCTGCGCATGGTCGACGCGGTCATCGACCGCAATACGATCCGCCGCGCCACCGTCGGCATCAACGTCGGCCCCTGCACGGCCGGCGTGCTGCTCTCCGACAACCGATTCGAGGACGTCACGACGCCGCTGCTTGTTGCGCCGGGCGTCCTTAACTTAGGCTCTCCCCAATCCCCGACCCAATCTCCCGTAAATCCATGAAAGAAATCCTCCTCACCAGCTACCGTCGCGATTCCCACGCGCAACTCGACTCCCCCGCCATCCAGGCCGCGCTCGACGCCTGCTCCTCCGCCGGCGGCGGCACCGTCACGCTCGACCCCGGCACCTACCGCTGCGGCACGCTCTTCTTGCGCGACAATGTCACGCTGCATCTGCGCCGCGGCGCCGTCATCATGGGCAGCGCGCACCTCAAGGACTACCCGATGCCGGCCACGCCGTTCGTCGACGCCGTGGGCCACACCCGCGGCCGCGCCCTGCTCGTTGCGGACCACGTGAGCGGATTTGCGCTCCGCGGCGAGGGCGTGATCGACGGCAATGGCGGCGCGTTTGCCCTCAACGACCCCGAGCATCTCCAGCGCCCGTTCCTGATCCGTCTCGTCGACGCGAAACGCTTCGAAATTCGCGGCCTCGTCATTCGGAATTCCGCCGCGTGGACCGTTCACCTGCTCAATTGCGAGGACGCCCTCATCGAGCACGTCCGCATCGACAGCCGTATCAACGAAAACAACGACGGCATCGACATCGACAGCAGCCGCCGCGTGGTCGTGCGCCATTGCGAAATTCTCACCGACGACGACGCCATCTGTCTGAAGGCCACCCGCGCCGAACCCTGCGAGGACGTGGACGTCCACGATTGCGTGCTCTCGACCGAGTGCAGCGCACTCAAGCTGGGCACGGAATCCTACGGCGACATCCGCCGCGTGAAACTCCACGACTGCCACGTGCTCTACGCCGCCACCGGCGCGATCAAAATCCTCACCAGCGACGGCGGAGTTTACGAGGACATCGAGATCCGCAACGTCACCATCGACAAGGGCACCGGACCGATCTTCTTCCGCCTCGGTTCCCGCGGGCGCACCTACGCCCCCGGCTGCGAACGCAAGGGCCCGGGCATCATTCGCAACGTCGTGATCTCCGGCGTGCGCGCCAATGTCTTTGTCCCGCCGAAGGACACGATTGTTCCCTTCACCGGCGAGCCCATGCCGCCCGCGGCGTTCTCCGGCATGCTCTTCACCGGCGTGCCCGGGCACCCCATCGAGGACATCACGCTGGAGGACTGCGAGCTCACGTTCATCGGCGGCTATCAGGGCGACCCGGCGGCCATCCGCACGCCCGAGCAGCCCGAAATGTATCCCGAGCACTTCTACTTCGGCGCGCTTCCCGGCTCGGCCGCGTTCTTCCGGCACGCCCGCAACATCACCCTGCGCAACGTGCAGCTGAAGGTTACGGCCCCCGATTCGCGACCGCTCCTCGCCAGCGAGGACGTCGAAGGTCTGCACGACGATCTTCCGCGCTAACCGCGATGAAAATAGCCTGGCTCTCCCTCCTCGCGCTGGTCGCCGTCTCCGGCCTGCGGGCGCAAGCGCCCGCGCCGGAACTGCCGTGGGATCTGGAGGCCATGGCGAAGCCGCCGGAGGAGTTTGCCTCGCCGGCCATCCAAGCGTCCGATCCGCGCATCCGCGCGGTGTTTTTTGCGGGCCCGGACTACCGGGGCAAGCCCACGCGCGTGTTTGCCTGGCTGGGCGTGCCGGAGGTTCCCGCGGGAAAGACCGTGCCCGGCATCGTGCTGCTCCACGGCGGCGGCGGCACCGCGTTTGAATCCTGGGTGAAGCTCTGGCTCGACCGCGGCTATGCGGCCATCGCGATCGACAGCTTCGGCGGACTCCCCGTCCCGCTCGACGCCAAACCGCGGCCGCGCAATCCCGATGGCGGGCCGCCCGGCGGCAGCCTCGCCTTCCAGCAACTGGGCGAGCCGCTCGGCGACCAATGGCCCCGGCATGCCATCGCGGCCGCGATCTCCGCCCACTCGCTGCTCCGTGTCCAGCCCGGCGTGGACCCCGCGCGCATCGGCGTGACCGGCATTTCGTGGGGCGGATACCTCACGTGCATCTTTGCGGGGGTCGATTCCCGGCTGCGTTTTGCGGCGCCCGTCTATGGGTGCGGCCATTATGGGGACACAACCTTTGCCGGCACCCTGAAAAAGCTCCCGCCTGCGAAGGCCGCGATCTGGTGGGAGCACTGGGATGCCTCGCTTTACCTCCCGCGCGTGCGCGTGCCCATCCTCTGGGCCAACGGCACGAACGATCATTTCTTCTGGCTCCCCGCGTGGCGGCAAAGCTACCGGCAGACGCCCACTGCACTGCGCACGCTTTGTCTGCGCCCGGGCATGAAGCACGGCCATCCGCCCGAGGGCGATCCGCGCGAGATCACCGTCTTCGCCGACAGCATCGTGCGCGGCGGAGAGCCGCTGCCCGCCATCGTTGAGGAGACGCGAAGCGGGGATCGCCTTGAGGTCCGCTTCCGCGCCGTGCGCCCGGTCGTGCGCGCGGAGCTCGTGTTCACCCTTGATGACACGTCACCGTGGGAGAAGCGCGTCTGGCAGTCGCAGCCGGCGGAGCTGGCGGGATCAAGCGCCCGGGCCCGTCTGCCGGCCGGAGTGCGCGGATACTTCCTCAATCTCACCGACGACCGCGGATGCCTCGTGAGCAGCGAACCGCGGATTTCTCCCGACGAAATGCCGCTCGCCCCGTGACCCCGCGGTTCCGCAATCCCGTTCTTCCCGGCTTTTATCCCGACCCGAGCGTCTGCCGCGTCGGTGCGGATTTTTTCCTCGTGAACAGCTCGTTCGAATTGTTCCCGGGTCTGCCCATTCACCACAGCCGCGACCTCGTGCACTGGCGCTTGATCGGGCACGCGCTGGACCGACCCACGCAGGTCGATTTGCGTCACCGCCCCAGCTCGAAGGGCATCTTCGCGCCCACGCTCCGCTTTCATGCCGGCACGTTCTACCTCATCACGACCGACGTCGACGGCCTCGGCAACTTCATCCTGCGCGCCACCGATCCGGCCGGACCGTGGTCCGATCCCTTGCCTTTCTCCGCGGACGGCATTGATCCCTCGCTGCTGTTTCACGAGGGCCGCGCCTACGTGACGTTCTCGGCCTTCGGCCAGCGGGGAATCTTTGGCGGCGAGCTCGATCTCGAAACGGGCCGCTGGCGGTCGGGGCCGGACCTTTGGTGGAGCGGCACGGGCGGCAAATACCCCGAGGGCCCGCACCTCTACGTTCGCGACGGCTGGTTTTACCTGCTCATTTCGGAGGGCGGCACCGAGGCGGGCCACATGGTCACGATGGCCCGCAGCCGCCGGCCCGAGGGCCCCTACGAGCCCGCGCCCCACAACCCGCTGTTGAGCCATCGCAGCGTCGATCATCCCCTGCAGGCAACCGGGCACGCCGATCTCGTCGAGGCTGCGGACGGTTCGTGGTGGATGGTTTTCCTCGCCACCCGCCCGCTGGGTTATCCGCCCATGCACCACCTCGGCCGCGAAACCTGCCTGGTGCCCGTGGACTGGCCCGCCGGTGGCTGGCCGCACGTCGAGAGCCCGCTCGCCCACGAGCTGCCCGCCCCCGGCGCGGATCGGGAATCCCCGTGGCCCGAACTTTCCCCCTGGGTCGCGCGCCGCCCGCTCCCGCCCGGAGTCGCGCTGCCGCCGGCCGACGTGCGCGACTGGGAGCTGACCTGCCTGCCGGGTTCGCTCGATGACGAGGCGCCCGTGGCCCTCGTCGCGAGGCGACAGACCGCCTTTGCCACGACGCTGGCCGCGACCCTTCACCCGCCGGCCGCGCCGAACCACGCCGCGCTCGTGGTCATCATGAACGAACGCCATTACGCCTCGTGCCGTCTCGTCGGCGGACCCGATGGCGGCCGCCTGGAAGTGCTCCAGCGCATCGGCGACGTGCGGGCCACGCTCGCCAGCCGCTCGTGGCCGGTGCCGGCTCCCGCCCGCGTGCGCATCCGCACCACGCCGACGCACTACCACTTCGAACTCGCGAACGGGGAGGGGGACTGGCAGCCTTTGGCGGCGGTGGAAACGCGGCACCTTTCCACCGAGCTCGCGGGAGGCTTCACCGGCGTGCTCCTGGGCCTCCACGCGGGGGGCAGTCCGCCGGATGTCGCCGCCTTCCGCGCCATCGAATTCACCGCCGGCGGCGATGACCGCTGAAAAATTGGCGTGAAAACCGGCCGGGATTGAAGCAGGTTTCGCGGCGCAGGCGGTTTCCCGTCGGCACCTCAATCCCCCAAATCCCCCGCCCATGAACCTCCCCCGGTTTCTCTCCGTCTGCGTGGCCGTGCTGCCCGCATCCCTCCTCGCCGAACTCCCCGCCGACGCTTACCCCGGCCTCCGCACGCCCGACGGCGCCCTGCTCCCGAGCGTCGCGGGTTACCTCGGCACGGATGTGCAAACGCGGCAGAAAACCCTGAACCCGCAGATGCTCCAGGAGCGCGACAACTTCGGCTACTCGCCCGAGGAGGTGCAGCGTTATTTCAGCGCGCCGGTCAACATGCTGCTCGATGAGACGGGCCTCGATCGGAGCTTCCTCAAGGCGCCGCCGGCTCCCGGCATCCACCCCCGCGTGCTCTTCAACCCCGACGATCTGCCCGCCCTCCGCGAACGCCTCAAGAACACCGAGGCCGGCCGTTCCGCGATGGGCGCGATCCGCGAACGCGTGCAGAACATGATCACCGGCCCCGAGGCCAAGTTCGCCCTGGAATACCAACGGCTCCAGGCCGGGGAGATGCTCGAGAAACTCGACAACAACGTGGCCTACTGCCTCATGTATGAGGCGTTCCGCTGCCTCGTCGACGACGACCAGGAGGGCGGCAAAAAGGTCGCCGCCGCCATCACCACGCTGGCGAAAATCGCCGACAAGGAAATCGACGCAAACCGCGCCAACCCCCGCAACGCCGGCGCGCAGAACGACGCCCGCATTATCAGCCAGGGCCCCACGCGGGAATTCTCCCTCGGGCTCGACTACGACTTCGCCTACAATTTCATGACGCCCGAGCAGCGCGACATTGTGCGCAAGGCCCTCGTGAAGGCCACCGAAGGCATGACCGGCATCGGCTGCGAGACCCTGCACGCCCTCCAGACCGGGGCGAGCAACTGGATCTCCTGGGGCTGCCGCGCGCTCTTCGCCATCACCGCCATCGAGGGCGAGGAAGGCTACGACCACAGCACCTTCGAGCGCTTCGCCAACGCCCAGATCAACTTCATCAACGCCATGTATCCCACCGGCGAGGCGTTCGAGGGCTGGGGCAAGAACTTCATGTTCCTCGAGCACATGATCATCATCGCCAAACGCTCCGAGGACCTGAACGTCATCGGCCACCAGAACGTCCGCGCGGCCTACAACAACTACTTCATCGCCTCGCTGTCGCCGTGGGGGAACAACTTCACGTTCTGCGATTCCCTCGCCCGCTCCGGCTGCAAGATCGCCCGCAACGCCGACGTCCTCATGTATCACACGCTGTTTCCGAAGGACGTCGCCGGCAATTTCATCTTCCGCAACCAGATCTCCAGCGACTACGCGAACGTCGGCCCGAAGACGATCAACACCAGCCATCCCTTTTCGACGATGGACGCGCTCATGTGCGCCATCTTCGCCTCCGACATCGCGCCCACGCCGGCCGACCAGGAATTCGCCGCCGTGACCGCCGACCGTCCGCTCACCTACTTCAGCGAGGACACCTGCAACCTCATCACCCGCTCGGCGTGGGAGTCCGACGCGCTCTACCTCAACTACCTCAACCGCGCGCTCCCCGGCGGCCATCAATACAGCGACCGCTCTCACTTCAACCTCTACGGCGACGGCCGCTTCTGGAGCATCTATCAGGCTTCGCGGCAGATTAAGGAACAATATGGCCCGATCATGCGCTCTGTCGTGATGGCCGACGGTCAGGGCCCCTCGACCGCCGAGGCGCGGGCCGTGAACTTCGTCGACAAGCCGCTCGCGACCTTCATGGTCACCGACCTCTCCACGCCGTGGAATTTCCAGACCTCCGGCCTCGAAAAACCCCCGGCCGGAGTCGAGAAGGGCCCGAAGACCTGGTCCTACAACGACTTTCGCCTGAAGCCCTCGCCCCTGGCCTGGATGAGCCTGCCCATCAGCCAACTGCCCGACTGGTATTCGTCGGAGAAACCCGAGGCGGGCAAAGGCGACTGGTATCGCCGCTTCACCGTGAAGAAGGCCTTCCGCACCATCGGCCTCGTCCGGGGCAAGCACCCCTATTCGCTCGTGATCGACGACGTGCAGATCGACGATCAACCGCGCGGTTACGTCTGGGGCATGACCATGCCGACCGACGTCCAGCTCGAGTCGGTGAAAACGCTTACGAAGACCACCGGCACCGCCTCCGCGGATGTGATTCTCACCGAATCCGAAAAGCCCGACCTCACCGTCGCCGCTGCGTCGGAACTCCGACGCAAGCTCTTCGTTCGCGTGCTTTCCGCTGACACGCTCGAGGACACGCCCGCCGTCGTCGAAAGCGTCAACGTGCCGAATCCCCCGCAACGCGACGTGGTGCTCAATCGCCTCCACATCAAGAGCCAGTCGGTCAGTCCCGGCTTCAAGGTGCTCCTCTTCCCGTTCCGCGAGGGCGAGCCGCTGCCGAAGACCGCCTGGAACAAAAGCCGCACGGCCGTGATGATCACCTGGCCCGACCAGACCGA
>JAIYAZ010000128.1 GCA_027488755.1 Verrucomicrobiaceae bacterium
ACCATGCGGGCGAGCGTGGGCGTCATTTCCGGCCGGAGGGCGACGGCGCGTTCGCCGCGGTCCACGAAGTGATAGAGCTGACCGAGAATCTCCGCGCCGCTTTCGTTTTTCTTCGCGTAAAGCTCCATGGGCTCGAGAACGGGGCCGTCCATTTCCACAAAGCCGTAGCGCCGGGACACGCGCCGCCACCCGTCGAGGAGGTAACCGCGGCGGGCGCAGTCCTCGGGGTAGAAGTCACGGAAGCCTGGAAGCGTGCGCATCGGGACAGCCGAACAAATCGGCGGGGGCGTGGCAACGCCTAGATTTCCCCCCGCAGCGCGGCCACGCGGGCGTGGGCGTCGCGTTCGATCTTGTCACAGACGAGTCGGCAGAGTTCCTGCACGAAGGGATCACTCACGCGGAAGCGCGCAAAATTCCCCTCCCGCTCCCGCTCAAGGAAGCCCGCCTGCGTCAGCACGCCAAGCTGCTTCGAGACGTTACCCTGCTTGAGCCCGGTCGCCGCCACAATTTCGCTGACCGTGAGCGGGCCGGCCATGAGCGTCTTCAACAGACGCAAACGCGTCGGCTCCGAAAGCGTCGCGAAAATCCGCGCCGCCTCCGCGATCAGGGCCTCATTGAGGGCAGGGCTGCTTGACATATTCCTATATAGCGATATAGCTATTTATCGAAGTTCTAAATCTCTTTCCTCAAAAAACGCCATATGACAACGACGAAACCCAAGAATCTGGAGCTCCGGTTGGGCCAGACGACCCTCATTGATGTTCGCACGCCGGCGGAGTTTGCCGGTGAGCACATCGACGGTGCCCACTGCGTGCCGCTGGACCGCGTGGACGTGGAAACGATCCGCACGTTGACGGGGGCGGGGCCCTGCGTGCTCGTCTGCCAGTCAGGCAAGCGCGCGTCGCTCGCGGCGGAAAAACTCGCCGCGGCCGGGCTCGGCGACCTCGCCGTGCTTGAGGGCGGCGTGAACGCCTGGAAGGCCGCCGGCCTGCCGGTGAACCGCGGGCGCGGCGTGATTTCCATCGAGCGGCAGGTCCGCATTGGGGCCGGCGCGCTCGTGCTCGCGGGGGTCGTGCTCGGCTGGACCGTGGCACCGGGTTGGTTCGGGCTGGCGGCGTTTGTCGGGGCGGGGCTGGTCTTTGCGGGCGTGACGGATTTCTGCGGCATGGGACTTTTGCTCGCCAAAATGCCGTGGAACCAACGTGGCATTTCCGCCCCGAGCTGTGCCGCGAAATGAAAACGGTCATCGTTGGCGGGGTCGCGGGCGGGGCGTCATGTGCGGCGCGGTTGCGGCGGCTGGATGAGGGCGCGGAAATCGTGATGCTTGAGCGCGGTCCGCACGTGTCGTTTGCCAACTGCGGACTGCCATACCATGTCGGCAACGTGATTCCCGAGCAGCAGAGTTTGCTGGTCGCGGATGTGGCGTTGTTTCGGGAGCGTTTCGCGGTGGATGCGCGCATCCGCCACGAGGTGACGGCCATTGATCGGGAAGCGCGGACCGTAAGCGGAAGAAATCTGGCGACCGGGGCGACGTTCACCGAAAGCTACGACCGCCTGGTGCTCGCGACCGGGGCTGCGCCAATCCGCCCGCCGCTGCCCGGCATCGACCTGCCGGGCATTTTCACCGTGCGGTCCGTTCCGGATAGCACGGCGATTCGCGGGTGGATCACTGAACGCGCCGCCAAACGTGCCGTGGTGGTGGGCGGGGGCTTTATCGGGCTCGAGATGGCCGAGAACCTGGTGCACCGCGGAATCACCGTCACAGTGGTGGAGAAGCTCGATCAGGTCATGCCGCCGCTCGACCCGGAGATCGCCCGCTTTGTGGCCGATGCGCTGGAGGCGCAGGGCGTCACGCTCTCGCTGGGAGACGGGGTGGCGGGCTTTGAGTCCGCCCCGGATGGTGCCCTGCGGGTGCGAACGGAATCCGGCGCCGCGCACGAGGCGGACCTCGTCATTCTTGCCATTGGGGTGCGCCCTGACGTCGCGCTGGCTCGCGCTGCGGGGCTGGAACTCGGTGCCCGGGGCGGCATTCGCGTCGACGATGCGATGCGCACGAGCGATCCGCGGATTCTTGCCGTGGGTGACGCGGTGGAAGTTCGTGATTTTGTCACTGGCGAATGGACGTTAATTCCCCTGGCCGGGCCCGCCAACCGCCAGGGCCGCATTGCGGCGGATCGCATCGCCGGTCGCGACTCCGTTTTCCGTGGGGTGCAGGGCACGGCGATTTGCGGGGTGTTTGACATGGTGGTGGCCAGCGTGGGCGCAAGCGAAAAGACCCTGAGGCGCGTCGGCAGCATCGACTACGAAAAGGTCTACCTCCACCCAGGCAACCACGCCGGCTATTATCCCGGCGCGGAACGGCTCACGCTCAAGATTCTCTTTCGCCGTGAAGACGGCCGACTGCTCGGCGCACAGGCGGTGGGTGGCGCGGGTGTCGACAAGCGTATCGACGTCATCTCCGCGCTCATTCAAAAGCAGGGCACGGTTTACGATTTGGAGGAGGCCGAGCTTTGCTACGCCCCGCAATTCGGCTCCGCCAAGGATGCGCTGAACATGGCCGGGATGATTGCCGCCGACGTCCTCCGCGGGGACATGCCGATCTTTCAGTGGGACGAACTCCCGGGTGCCGGCCGCCTTATTGACGTGCGTGAGCCCGCGGAGTTTGCCGCCGGCCACCTTCCCGGCGCGGAAAACCTCCCGCTCGGCCAGATCCGCGCGCGCCTTGAGGAGCTTCCGCCCTCCGAGCCGCTTGCCGTTTATTGCGGCGTCGGCCAGCGCGGCTATTACGCCGCCCGCATCCTCAACCAGCACGGTCGGTCGGCCCGGAATCTCTCCGGCGGTTACGCGCTGGCCTCCCGTTTGGTGACCCCGGGAGGCTGAAAACCCCCGGGCTTGCACTCGCGCGGCGCGGGCGGCACTCTGGGCAGCCCGTTTCGTTTTGCCATGACCAGCGCCGAGATCCGCACGTCCTTCCTCGAGTTTTTCCGCGAGCAGCAGCACACCCTTGTGCCGTCCAGTTCGCTTCTGCCGGACTCGCCGAACCTCCTCTTCACGAACGCGGGCATGAATCAGTTCGTGCCCATCTTTCTCAACGAGACGCCCTGCCCCTACTCGCCGGGCCGCGCCGCCGACACGCAGAAATGCATTCGCGCCGGCGG